>NZ_JBIWFN010000038.1:0-38202 GCF_044763085.1 Streptomyces sp. NPDC096311 | reverse complement strand
AGGCCGGGAGGCCGGGAGGCCGGGAGGCCGGGAGGCCGGGAGGCCGGGAGGCCGGGAGGCCGGGAGGCCGGGAGGCCGGGAGGCCGGGAGGCCGGGAGGCCGGGGAGCCAACCATGAGAATGAGAAGCGGAGTCAAGCAGTGTCGGATTTTGCGGAGTTCACGTTCCGAGCGCAGCGGGGTTTCGACGAGGCCGTGGCTCGGGAGATAGTCACCGGTTCGATTCCCGTCAGGACGATCGTCATGCACTGCTTCGACCCCCGGGCGGCCGGGGCCGCACAGGCGGTGGCCGATCACTTCGGCGACGAGGTCTACCCGGGTGAACTTCTCCTCAGTGAGACCGGCAGGAAGATCGGTTCCACGGCGACGGTGTTTCCCCTGATCGTCGGGGGCGGTCGCGCGGCGGACGCCCTTCGCTCGATCACGGTCTCCCAACACCTCTTCGGAGTCGAGCGCGTTGTCGTCGTCCACCACTCCTTCTGCGGCGCCACCTCCTTCACGGCGGAGGGAATCACCTCCGCGTGGAAAGAAGAGCAGCGCTCCGACATCTCGTCGTTGTACGACTGGGACGGCATCGCCATCGCCGACTTCGAGAAGTCGCTCAACTACGACGTGAGCCTGATCCGCGACAGCCCGGGCACCCCGAAGCACGTGGAGATCTACGGCCTTTTCTACGACATCGATTCCGGCGAGCTGACCGAACTCGTTCGCGACGTTCCCGCCGAGGCTGCGTAGCAATCGGACGCTCGGGGCATGGCAGCCGGTACGTCGAGCGATATCACGGAGACGGCCAAGGCGAAGTGCCCGGTGGCGGCCGGGCACTTCGCCGCCGCTGCGCCCGGGGCGGACTGCCGCCGCACTTCGTGGAGCGCGAGCAGTCCGCAGAGCACGGCCGAATCGGCTGCCTCATCAAGGATCTGATCCACGCTGAACCCACCTGTGCTCGCCAGCTCCTGGGCCCGTCTGACGGCCTGTGCCGGGGAGTCCACCAGTCGGCGAGGAAGTCGGCACCGACGTCCGGCTGGGCCGGGACCGCTTCCTTCTCGGTCGAGGCGCATCGCGGGGCGTCCCGAGCACGTGCCGCCTCCACCCGGGTACCGGCGGACCGGCAGAGGCCGGCAAGCGGCCCGAGGTTCACAGCAACGTCGGGCCGTGTGGGCGGGGCCTCGGCGACCGGCCGGTACACCTCACCCGCGGCTCGTGCGCAGTCGCCGATCAGTTCGGTGAGGGTGGCGAGCAGCCAGGCGTGCCGATGGCGGCGGGCGAGCGGCTCCACGCGGCTCGGTGCGGCCATCAGCGGAGCCTCAGCGCCTTCATGACCCGCAGGCTGAGGCTGATGAAAGCCGCGTACTGCTGATCGTCCATGCCCATCGACGGAGCCAGCGGAAGGATCCGCTGCGTGGCGACGGTCTGCGGCTCCGTGTAGCCGAGGATGCCTTCGAGGCCGTGTCGGCGGCCGAGCCCGGAGTCCTTCATGCCGCCCATCGGGGACCGGACGCTGCCATGAGCCGATGTGTAGCCCTCGTTGATGTTCACGGTGCCGGTCTGCAGGCGGGTCGCGATGCGTTCGCCGCGCCGTGTGTCCTTCGTCCAGACACTGGAATTGAGGCCGTACGGCGTGGAGTTCACTCGCTCGATCGCCTCGTCCTCGTCGGTGAAGCGGTACACCGACACGACCGGTCCGAACGTCTCCTCAGCATGGACGGCCATCGTGGGCTCCACGCCGTCCAGGACGGTGGGCTCGTAGAAGAAGGGGCCGATGTCAGGACGCTGCTTGCCGCCGGTGAGGACGGTGGCCTCCTCGGCGACGGCCTGGTCGACATGTCGGGACACCGTCTCCAGCTGGCGTCGGCCCGCCAGCGAACCCATTCCGACCCCGTAGTTCAGCGATGTGCCGAGGCTGAGCGCTTTTGTGCGTTGGACGAATCGCTCCAAGAACGCGGGCGCGACCGACGAGTGGACGAAGATCCGCTCGGCCGACAGACACAACTGGCCGGCCGAGGAGAAGCAGGTGCGCACCGCGCCCTCGACCGCCTTGTCGACATCCGCGTCGGCCAGTACGAGCAGGGCGTTCTTGCCGCCCAGTTCGAGTGAGGCGCCGATCAGACGGGCCGCCGCGCGGGCCGCGACTTCGCGGCCGGTGCGGACAGAGCCGGTGAACGCGACGTAGTCGGCCCGGTCCACGACGGCGGGCCCGACGACCCGGCCGTCGCCGATGACGATCTGCCAGACGTCGGCCGGCAGCCCGGCCTGGATGAGCTGCCTGTGCGCCCACAGCGGCGTCAGGGCGCTCTGTGTGTCCGGTTTCGTCACGACGGCGTTGCCGGCGACGAGAGCGGGCAGCGCGTCCGCCAGGGAGAGTTCAAGGGGGTAGTTCCAGGGGACGATCTGCCCGACCACGCCTCGCGGGTGGTGCCGCTCGGTGACTTTCGTGAGCACCGGAAACGCGCCGAGGTGTCGCCGCGGCCGGAGGTACGCGGGGGCCTTGCGCCCGTAGTGCCGGGCCACCACGGCGACTCCCTGCACCTCCTCATGTGCGTGCAGGCGAGCCTTTCCTGTCTCCACCTGGATCAGGTCCATCGCCTCGGCCTGCTTGTCCAGAAGGATGTCGTGAAATTTGAGCAGCACCGCCGCACGCCTGCGCACCGGGAGCGAGGCCCATGCGCGCTGGGCCTCCCGGGCCCTGCCGAACGCCACCTCCACATCGTGGGGCGTCGCCTCGGGCAGCTCCGCGATGATCTCGCCCGTCATGGGGGTGTAACTCACGGTACGGCCCCTGCCCTCCACCCCTCGCGTGAGTCGAAACACCAGGTCAGCGGTGACCACGTCGGTCGCCGTCCGGCCGCTGTGTGCGGCAACGGGGTTGTCGTCACCGGTAGCGAGGTAGTTGATTCCGCCGTGCGAGGACATGTGTCTCATCCGTTCTGCGGGACTCGCGGGATGCTGTGAGCAACGGCCGCCAGGGTTCTGGACCGCTCCGTCAGGAACGGTAGGAACTTGTGGAACAGAATGTCAAGAATGGCCATGCGACCTGTACGCTGGCCGTCATGGGGCGCCCACCAGGATTCGACAAGGACAAGGTCGTACAGGCCGTCGAGCGACAGTTCCGCCGTACTGGATACGCCGGTACCAGCGTCGACGACATCGCCAAGGTCGGCGGGCTGGGCCGCGGCAGTCTCTACGCCGCCTTCGGTGACAAGAGCAAGCTGTACCTGCGGACGCTGGAGGCATACTGCGACCGGACTGAGGCAGCCTGGGCCGCCGTGCTCGAAGGCCCCGACGACACCGCGCTGGAACGGCTGCACGCCTACCTCGTGACGTCGGCGCGCATGGTGTACGACGACCCCGACGGGCTCGGTTGCATGGTGACCGGCTTCGTCGTCGAGGGGGCCGATCATGACCCGCAGGCCGGTGCTCGCGTCAGGCAGGCCCTCGGGAGGATCGAGGGTTCGCTGACCGGGTGCGTGCAGGCCGCGCAGCGCCATGGCGACCTCGATCCCAAGGCGGACACCCGGGAGATCAGTCACCTGCTGATGGCGGTCAACCGGGGCATGGAAGTACTGGCCAGGGCAGGATTCGACGTGGCCGCGCTGGAGCGCGTCGCTGATCAGGCATTCGAAGGACTCCCGCTGACGGCACAGGCGCGGACCCGGTCCCAGCAGGTGCCCCGCCCGGCCGCCTCCGACGCCTCCTGAGCGCTCCCCGCCCGGAGGCCCGCGGTCCGCTCAGCGCTCTGCGGCGAATGACTCGACGTACGCCAGGGCCCCGTACAGCGCGTCACGCAGCGGTGTGAAGTCGCCGGCCGCCTGGTCCAGCAGTGCTCCCCCCTGGAACGCGGCGGTGAGCAAGTGGGCGAGTGCCGCCGGGTCGGCCTCCGGCCGCAACTCGCCGCGCTCGCGCATCTTGCTCAGCCCGCGCCTGAACAGTTCCTGCCACCGCTCGAAGCCGTCGGCCACCGCGCCCCGGTGGGCGGGCTCGGCCTTGACGACCTCGGCGGCCAGCGAGCCGAACGTGCACCCGCCGCGCACCATGTCCTGCGAGGCGATGTAGGAATCGGCCCACCGGCGCAGGGCGGCGAAGCTGTCCAGCTCGCCCAGCTCGGGCACCTGGTGGCGGGCGACGATGGTGTCGGCCTGCCAGGCAAGCACAGCGCGCACCAGGGACTCCTTGGTGGGGAAGTGACGCGTCAGCTGTGAGCCACTGACTCCGGCCGCCTCGCGGATCTGCTCGTTGCTGGTGTTCTGCGCGCCGCGCTCGTAGATCAGCTCGGCGGCCGCCCGGACGATGCGTTCGCGTGTGGCCAAGCCCTTGGCGGTCAGTTTCTGGCCCAGCGCTTCGCTGGTGGTGGTCATGGTCACCACCGTACCGCAAAAAAAGGGCTTGACAACCCATTCTATGGAGTGTTGCCTGGGGGCAGGTCAAAAAAGGGTTGCCAAGCCCATTTCTTCGGGAGGCGGACAGGATGTCCACACCGACTTCACCGCAGGCAGTCGTGACGCCACCGCGCACCGGCCGGGCTCCGGTCGTAGCCGAGGCGGGTCACCCGCGCCGCTGGAGCATCATGACGGTGCTGGGTGCCGTCGCCTTCATGGCGCAGCTCGACTTCTTCGTCGTCAACGTCGCCCTCGACGGAATCGGGCAGTCCTTCCCCGGCACGAGCGTCGCGAGCGTGTCGTGGGTGCTGTCGGCCTACGCGATCGTCTTCGCCGCCGTGCTCGTTCCCGCGGGCCGGATCGCGGACCAGTGGGGCCGCAAGAAGATGCTGCTGTCCGGAGTCGCGCTTTTCACCCTCACCTCCGCCGTCGCGGCCGCCGGACCCAGTCTCGGCGTGCTGGTCGCGGCCCGGGCTGTCCAGGCCGTCGGCGCGGCGATGATCGTGCCGACCTCGCTCGGCCTGATCTACCCGAGCTTCCCCAAGCGCCAGCACACCCTGGTCGTCGGCCTGTGGGCGGGCGTGGGCGCGATCGCGGCCTCGGCCGGCCCGCCCGTCGGCGGTCTGCTCGTCACCCTCGACTGGCGCTGGATCTTCCTGATCAATGTCCCCGTCGGCATCGCCACCCTCCTCGCCGGCGCGCTGCTCCTGCCCGAGGTTCGCCAGCCCAAGGGCGCCGCCGTGCCGGACCCGGCTTCCACCCTCGCACTGCTGCTGGCCGTGAGCCTGCTGGTGCTGGCCACCGTCCAGGGGACAGGGTGGGGCTGGACAAACATCCGCACCGTCGCGCTGTTCGCCGGCGCCGTCCTGGCCGGTGCCGCGACCGTCGAGCGGACCCTGCGCGCCAAGGCACCGGTGATCGAGAAGCAGTTGTTCGGCCGGGCGTTCACCGCCGCCACGGTGGCCCTGTTCCTGTTCTCCGTCGGCTTCGCCATCGTCCTGCTCGGCACCGCTCTGTTCATGCAGGAGGTCTGGCACTTCAGCCCGCTGCGCGCAGGCGTCTCCATCGCCCCGGCCCCCCTGGCCTCGATCCCCTTCGCGATGAACGCCGGCCTCCTCCAGAGCCGCTTCGGACGCACCGCCCCCGCCGTGACCGGCACGCTGGCCATGGCACTGGCCGCCGGCTACTGGCTCGCGACCGTGCACACCACCCCCGACTACTGGGGTGCCATGTTCCCGGGCCTGATCCTGGTCGGCCTGGCCGGTGGGCTCGCCTGGGCACCGCTGTTCGCCGCCGCCGGGACCCTCGCACCCGAACGCGCCACCACCGGCAGCGCCGTACTCAACATGAGCCGGCAGATCGGCAGCGCCGTGGGCGTGGCCCTCCTCGTGGCCCTCACCCCTCAGGCCACGACCACCGGGTTCGACCGTGCCTGGTCCGTCCAGGCGGGTGCCGGAATCGCCGCGGCGGCCGCACTGCTCGCCCTCCGGCCCCGCCGCACCCCCTGACCCCAGGGCCGCGGCCACGGCCGCCCGCTCTGGAGGGGTGTCGCACCGCCTCCCACCCATGGCGTGCGGCCCTCGCTCGAAGGACTGACGCGGGACTTCCCGCCAGCTCCCTCTCAAGAAACGGAGATCACCATCATGGAACGCAACCTCCTCGTGATCGGGGCCACCGGCAAGACCGGCGGCCAGACCACCGAACTCCTGCTCCAGCGCGGGCACCGCGTCCGCGCACTCGTCCGCGGCCTCGACGGGCGCGCCGAGCGACTCGCCGTCCTCGGAGCGGACGTCGTGGAAGGCGACGTACTCGACCTGGACTCCCTGGCCCGGGCGACCGAGGGGATCGACGCCCTGTACTTCACCTATCCGATCCGCTCCGGGCTGATGGACGCCACCGTGAACGTGGCCCAGGCGGCGGAGGAGAACGGGGTCCAAGCGATCGTGAACATGTCCCAGGTCTCCGCTCGCCGCAACACCGCCAGCAACGCGGCCCGCCAGCACTGGGTCGCCGAACGTGTACTGGACCGCTCTCCGGTCCCCGTCACCCACATCCGCCCGACCTTCTTCGCCCAGTGGCTGATCGACACCTGGGCCGACGGCACCGGCGAACTGCGCCTGCCGTTCGCCGATGGACGCCACGCCCCCATCGCCGAAAGCGACCAGGCGAAGGTGATCGCGGCCGTCCTGGAAGACCCCGCCCCGCACGCCGGCCAGATCTACCCGCTGTACGGAGCCCAGGAGCTCAACCACTACGAGATCGCCGAGAAGATGTCGCGGGCACTGGCCCGTGAAGTCACCTACGTTCCCATCGAACTCGACGAATTCGCCGCCATCCTGCGCGGACGCGGCGCGCCGGACCACCTGATCCAGCATCTGCTCGCCGTGGCCGTCGACTACCGCAACGGCGTCTTCGCCGGCACCAACGACCTGGTGAAGACGATCGGCGGCAGCGATCCCCTCGACGTCGAGGGCTTCATCGCCCAGAACCGCGCGGCCTTCGACCTGCAGACTGGCTGAAAATTCGACCCGCCCACCGCCGCCTGAACACTGGAGAACACCATGAGCGTCTGGTTCATCACCGGATCGTCCCGGGGCTTCGGCCTCGAAATCACCCGTGCCGCCCTCGCCGCCGGCCACCAGGTGGTCGCCACCGCGCGGAAGGCCGCAACCATCCGCGAGCAGTTCCCCGACGCCGGCGACACGCTGCTCACCGCGTCGCTGGACGTGACCGACCCCCAGAGCATCCAGGCAGCCGTCGACGCCGCGGTCGAGAAGTTCGGCCGGATCGACATCCTGGTCAACAACGCCGGTACCGGACTGCTCGCCGCCGTAGAGGAGTCCGACGACGCCGCGGTACGCGCGGTGTTCGAGACCAACGTGTTCGGCCCGCTCGCCGTCCAACGAGCCGTGCTTCCGGTACTGCGCCGCCAGCGCTCCGGTCACGTGATCAACATCAGCTCCATCGTGGGCTTCGCCACCGCGCCGGGCTGGGGCATCTACGCCTCCACCAAGTTCGCCGTCGAAGGCTTCACCGAGACCCTCCACACCGAACTGGCTCCCCTCGGCATCCACGTCACCCTCGTGGAACCCGGCTTCTTCCGCACCGACTTCCTCGACCCCGCCAGCCTGCACACCGGCCCCGACGCGATCGACGACTACGCGCCCACCGCCGGCGCGATGCGCGCGGCCGCCGTGAGCCTGAACCACGCCCAGCCCGGCGACCCCGTCAAGGCCGCACGCGCCATTGTCGAGATGACCGCCACCCCGGAGCCGCCCCTGCGCCTCCCGCTCGGAGCCGACACCCTGCAAGCCTTCGACGCCAAGCTGGACGTCTTCCGCAAGGAGATGGACGCCTGGCGGCACGTCGCCCTCTCCACCGATCACGACCAGGCATGAGCCGACGGCTGCGCTGCTACCTGGACCTGCGCCAGGAGTACGGCACGTAAAGGCGCTGGCCGTTCGTGCCCCTCGCGTGGGACCTGGGCCTGTCGTTTGGATCATCCCGGCGGCGCGGGTGCTGCACCGCGGAAGTTCCGCCGATGAGTTTCCGGCGGTTGTGCGGTCTACCCGTCGACGAAGGGAGCGCACCATGCGCAAGATCATCGTTTGCACATTCCTGACACTGGACGGCGTCATGCAGGCGCCGGGCGGTCCGGACGAGGACGCTGAGAGCGGCTTCGAGCACGGCGGCTGGCAGAAACCGGTGGCCGACGACGAGGTCGGCACGGCCATCGCCGGTTGGTACGAGCACTCCGACGCGATACTGCTCGGCCGCAAGACGTATGAGATCTTCGCGTCGTACTGGCCGACCGCCGATCCCGACAACCCGTTCACCAATCGGATGAACAGCATGCACAAGTACGTGGCGTCTCGGACCCTGACGTCGGTCGAGTGGCGGAACTCCACGCTGCTGGAGGGCGACATCGTCGATGCCGTACGCAAGCTAAAGGCGTCCGACGGCGGCAACATCAACGTCGTCGGCAGCGGCGACCTCGCCCAGACCCTCATGCAGCACGGCCTCGTCGACGAGTTCCGGCTGACCATCCATCCGGTGATCATCGGCACCGGCAAGCGGCTGTTCGCCGACGGAGCGATCCCCACTGCGCTGGAGCCGGTCAGCGTCTCGACGACGAAGGGCGGCACCATCGTCGGCGTCTACCGGCCGAACGGTAAGCCCAGCTACGACAGTTACTAGTAGGACTCCGTTAGGTCTGTCTGGATCTTGGCCTTGAGTGTGACCCGCTGGGCAGGGGTTGGTGGCAGGTGATGCAGACGCCGGTCCAGCACCTCAGGACGTCCTGGAGGGCGTCGAGGATCTGGTAGAGGGTGAGGCCGGTCCGGGCGCTTTTGGGGCCAGGCGTTGTTCGGTCAGGAAGGCGTGGGCGGCGGTCACGAGGGTGACGTGATGGTGCCAGCCGGGCCAGGACCGGCCTTCGAAGTGGTCGAGGCCGAG
Organism: Streptomyces sp. NPDC096311; assembly: GCF_044763085.1. Classification (NCBI taxonomy): domain Bacteria; kingdom Bacillati; phylum Actinomycetota; class Actinomycetes; order Kitasatosporales; family Streptomycetaceae; genus Streptomyces; species Streptomyces sp. NPDC096311. The sequence continues at coordinate 29,376 of NZ_JBIWFN010000038.1, read as the reverse complement.
GCCGTGCTTGAGCTCGCGGTAGTCGTGCTCGATGCGCCAGCGGACTTTGGCCAGACGGACCAGGTGCGTGAGGGGGGTGTCGTCGGGCAGGTTGGACAGCCAGTAGTCAGTCGGTGCGTCGGCTTCCGCGGGCCATTCGATCAGCAGCCAGCAGTCGGGCAGGATCCCGTCCCACCAGCCCTGTTCTGCCGAGGCCGCGGCCTTGATCGGACGTTCGACCGCTTTGCCTGCCGGGCGCACACGCACGGCGGCGAAGCGGGAGCGTAACTCTCCTCTCGATCCGTGCCGCCAGGTGAGCGGGGTGAATGTCTCCTGTCCGAGGGCGGCGGCCAGGGTTGCCACCGACGGTGCGGTCTGTCGGTAGCGGGGCTGGGGCCAGCAGCCGACGGGCCCGTTGCGGGCCGGAGCGACGGGCTTGGTCTCGAAGGAGTGGGCGCTCACGTCCGAGCGGATGGCCAGGACGTAGGCAAGTCCGCGCTCGGACAGCGCGGACCGCAGGTGAGCGTTGGTGCCGTAGGCGGCGTCGGCCACCACGACCGGCGGCTTCATGCCCCATTCGGCGAGCGTGTCGAGCATGTCCAGGGCCAGGCGCCACTTCTCGCGGTGCGTGACGTCCGCCGGGATGCGGGCGAGGGCCCTGCGAGCGGTGTCCGACGCCCACTCCTCGGGCAGGAACAGGCGCCATTGCAGCGGGCAGGACGCGGTATCGGTCGCGGCGTGGACGCTGACAGCGACCTGGCAGTTCGCCCTCTTGCCCAGAGCTCCGCAGTACTGCGGAGCCACCCCAGCCGACATCCGGCCGTCCTTGGGCACCGACACATCGTCGATCACCCACGCTGCCGGCCGGATGAGCGGCAGCATCCGCTCGACGATCCGCCGCTGCACCGGCCGCGGGTCCCACGTCGACTGGTTCACGAACTGCTGCAGGTTCTGCTCGTTGCCGTCCGGTAATCGCGAGGCCATGGCCTGGATCGACTTGCGGCGACCGTCCAGCATCAGTCCCCGCAGATAACAGTCACCCTTGGCCCGCTGGTCCTTGCGCGACACCGACGCGAACACATCCGCCACATACAACGCCAACATCGCCCGAACACGGTTCACTTCATGTGCGTCCACACCTTCAACATGCCCGTGATCAGCACCAATTGGAAGACCTAACGGAGTCCTACTAGGGCCTTGTCCGGCGGATCATGCCGGGCGGCCCACCGGCGCTGAATCGCCGTAGCGACCCGCCGGACAAGGAGCTGGATGGAGCAGGTTGGGTCCGTCGATAAATGCCTCGACATCGGTCGCGGTGATCGGGGACGCTTCGCGCGATGACCAGAATCGACGACACGCCGCCCGCGTGGGACGAGCGCACCCAGCTCACCACGTTTCTCGACTACGCACGTGACACCGCCCGCGCCAAGTGCGATGGCGTCTCTGCGGAGAACGCACGCAAGGCGCTCCTGCCGGGCTCACCGCTGATGACCATGAGCGGAGTGATCAACCACCTCCGCTGGGTCGAGTACTACTGGTTCCAAGTGGTCTTCCTCGGCGAGGAAGACCGGGGCCCCTGGACCGAGGAGGACCCCGACCGCGAGATGCGTATCGCCGTCGACTTCCCGCTCACGCAGTTGCTCGACGAATACGCCGAACAGAGCACCCACTACCGCGAACTGGTCGCCGGGAACGGCCTGGACAAGCAGGCCCAGCGAGCCGTCCGCAACGGCCTCCACGTCGACCTGCGCTGGATCCTCCTCCACCTCACCGAGGAGACGGCCCGCCACAACGGCCACCTGGACATCCTGCGCGAGATGCTCGACGGCACGACCGGCGACTAGATCCGGCGGAGATCACGGGCTGAGCCAGAGTCGGATCGAGGCGACGGTGACGGTGCCGTGGAAGATGTAGCCGCGCTTGTCGAACCTCGTGGCCACGGCCCGGGAGTTCTTCAACGCGCTGATCGTCCGCTCGACTTCGTTCCTTCGCTTGTAGACCGTCTTGGGGAAGCCTGCGGGTCGGCCGCCCTTGCTGCCCCTTCGTTGGCGGTTGGCCCGCTGGTTCTTCGGTTCGGGGATGGTGTGCTTGATCTGGCGTCGTCGCAGGTAGCGGCGGTTGCGGCGGGAGGAGTACGCCTTGTCGCCGCCGAGACGGTCGGGCCGCGTGCGCGGGTGTCCGCCACCGAGGCGGTCAACACGGATGCGTTCCATGACCGGAATGAGCTGCGGAGCGTCGCCCCACTGGCCTGGAGTGATCAGCAGGGCCAGGGGCCGGCGTCCAGCCTCACCGGCGAGGTGGATCTTGCAGGTCAGGCCGCCCCGGGAGCGCCCGAGTCCCTCGTCGGGGCGATGCCGGGGCGTGCGCCTTTTCCCAGCACCCGTGGCGGCTTCCTACGAGCCCCGGCGGCGTGCTGATGGGCCCGGCAGGAGGTCGAATCGACGCTCACCATCGACCAGTCGATCCGGCAGGGTCGTCACCGGTGCTGGTCGGCGGCAGAGACAGCTCGCCGACCCGGAACACAGTCTCTCCGGGAACCCGCAGCGCCTCCCGGCTGGTGGCCAGGATCCGCAACCGGGGGCAGTGACTCAGCAGGGTCGCGGCCAGCTGAGCGCACGGCTCTGCCAGATGTTCGCAGTTGTCCAGGATGACAAGCCGGGAGGTGTTGCCGATCGCACGGACCAGGGCCTCGGTGCCGGATCGCCCCGCTCGCTCGCCCACGCCCAGCGCGGTGGCCACGGACTGCACGAGCGGAGCGTCGTCGTGCAGCGAGTCGAGTTCGATCAGGTCAACCCGCGCGTAGCGCCCAGGCAGCCCTTTGGCGAACTCCAGCGCCAGCCGCGTCTTGCCGACGCCTCCGGCTCCGGTCAGCGTGAGCAAGCGCGATGTCCTCAGCAGGGTGCGCAGGACGGAGAGTTCCTGGCGTCGCCCCACGAAGGAGTCGAGCGCTCGCGGCAGCCCGCGACCCGAATCCGGAGGGGAGGCATCCGGTGAAGTTGGCCGTTTCCCTCCGGAGCCTTTGTGTATCGAGCGTCTCCTGAACGCCCGTTGTCGGCACGCATTGGAGCAATACCGAGCTGGCCGACCGCCGTGTGGTCTGGCGGTCAGCGCCGCTCCGCATAACTCGCATGTCCTGTGCCAGGTCATCCCCGATTCCTGGCCGCGGGCTTCCTGGGCAAAACCTTCCAGTCTCATCGGCTCGGCCGCCCGAGAGGGTGCGTCAGGGTGTTGCGGCGGGATTGACACCGAGTACGACGGTGCCGACTACTCCCTTGCCGAGGTCGCTGCCGGCCAGGGTGATGCTGAGCAGGGTCGAGGATCCGCCATTGCGGTATATGCCGTCCCTTGCGTTGAGGGTGCGGGTGGCCATGTTGTTCCGGTAGGGGGTCAACGCGGCGATCTTGGTGTTGTACGTCGCGGGGAAATAGAGCTGGCCCGTGTGGGAGACGTGGCCTCCGTGGTAGGTCCCGTTGGACACGGTCCCGCCGGCATGGGTTTTGAGGTGGATGTGGATTGCGCGGCCGACGTACCAGCCGGGATAGACGGTAGTGAACTCCGCGACGCCGGCGGAGTCGGTCAACTGCACGCCTCGCAGGAATGTCGTGTCCGGTGTTGAGCCGCCCGCAACGTAGCCGGAGTAGACACCGAGCGCGTCGCACTGCCAGATATCGACCGCCGTGTTGGGCAAGGGAAGCAGGTCGCGATGTCAACGACCGTCACACGGAGAGTGAGTGGGACGCCCGCCTTGCCCTCGGTGATGTTCTTGCGGACCGTCTCGAGGTCCAGATAGTAGGGGCCTTCGGTCTGCTCTGGCGTCAGGACACAGGCAGCGGCCAGTCCGGCGCCAGCCTGGGGTGTGTCGCCTGGGTCTGCGGCCGCGGCTCGCGAAGCCGTGATTCCGAGAGCGGCCACGCCGAGGGCTGCTCCACCCAGGGTGGCGAGGATGGATCTGCGGGTGGCGTCGGTCCGCTCCGCAGGTTCGTGGTGGGGGGTTTCAGTCATGCCGCCACGATGGCCGTTGAGCGGCATACTGGATCGGTCGGACAACCGATGAATCGGGCGCGTTACGAAACCCACCGCATCCCGGATCCGGCCGCAGCCAGGCCCTGCTGCTCCCGGCACGGACGACTTCGTCGGCGCGGCGCTTCGGCCTGGCGAGGTTCATGGGCACAGCATTTGACTGGGCCCGCTTCCCACCCGGTGTCCACTCCCGGGAATCAACCTCACTTGCCGACTGCGACCCGCGACGAGTGCTCTTCGCCCACGACTGCTCGATCTGGGAACCCTCACACAGCAACTTCTCGAACCGACCCGGCGACGCCGAACCGCGTCGTCCAGAACAGAGTGGGCTGATCCGGTGGTGATCATCACGGCCCGAGGACGAACCAGATCACTGCGGGAGTGGTGTCACTTCTCAGCGACATTCCACGGACCTGCGATCGACAAGTGGTGTCCAGACTCGTCGATAAGCGGTGTCCGTTCACAGGCTCTGGTCCACTTGGTGTGGTGCGGTGACGCTCCGTCATGCCGGCAGAATCAAGTCTTCGAAGGGATTCGGGCGCCTACATCAGTCCGTGGCAGTGATCCACAGTTGGATCGCCAAAGCGATGCCGATCACCGCGACTATCAGGCGCAGCCTAGAAGCCGGCAGACGGCGGGCGATGCGTGGTCCTAGCGTTGAGCCGACGAACATGCCCAGGCCCAGGGGCGCCGCGGCCATCCAGTCGACGGGGCCGAAAGCGGCGAACGATGCGGCCGAAATCAGGGCAGGGGCACCGATGAGCATGTTCTTCAAGGCGTTGGCGGCGACGAGGCGGAGTTCCACGGTGACCATGAGGAGCGCGAGGATCATGACACCAGAGCCAGCACCGAAGTAGCCACCATATACCGACAGCGCGATCAGCCCGAGGGGAAGGATCACCTTGCGCTCCCCAGATGGACGGTCGTGCCGGTATCGCTGGTGCAAAGCGGTAAGCCGGGGCTGCGCCAGTAAAGTCAGCGAGCCGATGAGCACCAGGAACGGCACGACGTGAGCGAACACCCCGGTCGGAGTGGAGAGCAACAGCACCGCGCCCGCCGCACCGCCGAGAGCGGACAGCGGGACCCAGCGACGCAGCCATGGCCCGTGGCCCGCCAATTCGGGTTGAGAGACAAGAGCCGCGCCCGGCCAACATGCCACTCCGGCAACGAGGTTGGTGACGTTTGCCGAAAGGGCAGGAAGCCCCGCCATGAGCAGAGCAGGGTAGGAGATCAACGAGGTGATGCCGCCTGCGGTGCCGACCAGCCCGGCGAGTACGCCGGCAGCGGTCAGAAACGCGCCGTCGCCGATCCCGATCACGTCGCTGACCGCGCATCTAAGCAGGTGTCGTGCAGCACGGTCCCACTCCCTACCTTTGTGCCGGTTACCCGAACGACATCTTCGGCTTTCCCTCAGGGGGAAGGTCAACAGCCCAAGAGATCGCGACACCCTGGGCGCTGACCTGGTCGCCATCGGTCACGCCAACAGCACTCGCTTGCGTAGGAGTGCGAATCCTGCGCGGCCGAACATCTGGCGCTTGAGCATCTTGATCCGGTTGACATGACCTTCCACGACGCCGGAGTTCCACGGCAGTGTGAGGCCGGCAATGACGGCGTCGAGATCGCGTTCGAGGTGTTGGGCGAAGTTCCGGAGGCTGGGCAGGTCGGCAGTAGAGGTGACGGCTTCGATCCAGGCGGGCAGTTGGTCACCTTGCAGATGAGCGACCATGTGGCCGAAGGAACGCACGTGCTCCGAGAGAGCCGTCAGTTCGGGGCAGTCGGCCAGGACGGCTTTGAGCTGGAGTCTGTCGCTTTCGGGCAGGGCCTCGGGGTGGGTGAGGAGCCAGCGCGTGACCGCGCGGGCTGACGGTGGGCGGGGGCCGACCGGTTGGGGCTTGCCGCGAAGGTTTCTGCTGACGTAGGCGCGGACGCCGGCGTAGCCGCGGGGATAGCCCTGTTCCTTGATCTCCTCCCATAGTCTCCAGGCGTTGGTGCAGCCTTCTTGCCAGCGCTGGTCGAGGTAGGGCTTGTAGGCGTCGAGCTTGGTCGCTCGACTTTGCCACTGTCCGGTGAACATCTCCTCCGGGGTGGCGGCGCGGGAGAAGCGCAGGATCGTGTTGAGCGTCATGTCCAACTGTCGGGCGACGGACCGTTTACTGTGTCCGGCGGCCAGGAGCGCGTGGATGGTGGCGTGCTTGGCTCGGGTGCGCTCGGCGAAGCGGTGCCCTGTCGGCCAGGGCGATGACGCGGCCGACTCTGGCTCCTCCTGGAAACTCTCCGGCGGTTTCGGCGGGGCGGGGCGCAGGCAGCCGCGGTGCCGGTGGACGCACTTCTCGGCGGCTTCGCCCAGGTTGTGCCAGAGGTGCCATCGGTCGGCGACTTGGAGGGCCTGCGGGGCGCCGCGAGTGGCGCCGTCGGCGAAGAAGGGGGCTCGGTCGCGGCAGACGATCTCGATGCCGGGTCTCTCGGCGAGCCAGGCTGCGAGCGTGTCGGCCTCCCGGTCGGGCAGGAGGTCGATCGGACGTCGTGTCTCGACGTCGACGAGCACGGTTCCGTAGATACGGCCCTTGCGCTGGGCGTATTCGTCCACCCCAACCACGCGGGGCGTGGCGGCGGCCGGATCCGGGAGCGAGGCGATCAGCCTCAGCAGGGTGTTCCGGCTGACCGGCGCCCCAAAGATGTCCGTCATGCGAGCCCCGGCCCGTCCCGCGAGCGCGAGACCGACCGATATGAGCGTCGATCGAAGCCGTTCCGTCCGTCGGCCGAACCGGCGAGTGAGCCCTGGCACCTGCTCGGCGAAGGTCTTGCGCGGACAGGAGTCCTCAGCGCAGACGAACCGCCGCACCCTCAATGCCACCACGACGGACTTGCCCGCCGTCGGCAGGTCATGAGGAAACCGCACATAGGAGCCATGTACTCGCCCTGACAGACATCCGCAGCCCGGGCAAGTCGCATGCCGGGCAGTGCTCAGGGCCTCCACCCGGACGATCATCTCGGTCGTCTCGACCGATTCCACCAACACGTTCTCCAGCGAGGAGAACAGCAACTCTTCGAATCGCGACCGTACTTCGTTCACGGCGCAGCACTGTCGACCACACGGCACACCGACCGGGCGTTTTTCGGGCTATCTCAGCCACCATCACGAGAAGAGCGACAGTCACGCTGCGTACGCGACCACACCAAGTGGGCCAGAGCCCGTTCACACCTACGAAGCCAGACAACACTGGCGCCATGACCGATGATCCTGAGGCACTGCAGGCGAGCTGGAATCAGACCCCTGACCACCTCGACGCCGCCCGAGCCCACCTCACACGCCTGCCGGGCATCGATCTCTCAGCGGCGCTGGAGTTCCTGGAGCACAACGAGCTGGGACTCGCCTTCGACTGCCTGGTCGATCTCGCTGACGACCTCGACCTGCCCCTCAGTTTCTGGCAGCACCTGGACCGAGCGGCTCGTGAGATGCGGCTTTACAGCGATGCGCCGCACAGGCCCTACCTCACGGCTGCCGACTTCTGTCGCCGCCATCTCGCCGCTGCCTCCGAGCACGAATGATCCGCCAACCCGGCGAACTTCATGGTCAGAGGACCAGTGAACGGGACCATCCCCGCGGGCGCGGGGGCGACGTCTGCTCGCTGGGCAGCAGGGCGATCTACAGGCGGGCCAGTTCCTCCACCAGGTCGTCCAGGCCGAGGGAGCCCTGGGACAGGGCCGCCATGTGCCAGGACTTGGCGTCGAAGCCCGCGCCCCGCCGGGCGCGGGCGGCCTCGCGGCCCCTGAGCCATTGGCGTTCGCCGAGTTTGTAGCCGATCGCCTGGCCCGGGAGGCTCAGGTAGCGGACGACTTCGGAGTCGACGAAAGCCCCCGGATGGGGGTGGTTGTCGCGAAGGAAGCTCCCGGCGACTTCGGGTGTCCAGCGCTGTCCTGGGCCGTACGGGGCGTCGGCGGGGATGCGCAGGCGCAGGTGCATGCCGATGTCGACGACGAGTCGCATGGTCCGCTGCATCTGTGCCTGGAGGTAGCCCAGGCGGTGCGCCGGGTCGTGGAAGAAACCGAGTTCGTCCATGAGGCGTTCCGCGTACAGAGCCCAGCCCTCGACGTTGCCGTTGACCACCCCGGCGGACGCCTGGAAGCGGGTAAGGCGGGTGGCCGCGACGTGGGTCCACTGTGCCACCTGCAGGTGATGTCCGGGTACGCCTTCGTGGTACCAGGTCGAGACGAGGTCGTGGACGGGGAAGCGGCTGCGGCCGAGGACGGGCAGCCAGGTGCGGCCCGGGCGGGCGAAGTCCTGCGAGGGGCCGGTGTAGTAGGCGGCGGTCGTGCCTGCGGGTGCGAGGCTGGTCTCGACCCGCCGGACGGGTGCAGCGAAGTCGAAGTGGACGCCGTCGAGGGCCTCGATGGTGCGCTCAGTGAGCGACTGCAGCCACTCGCGGGCCTGCTCGGCGCCCTCGATCGCCTCGCCGTGGTCTCCCAGGTGCTCGAGCGCCTGCCTGGGGTCAACGGCGTCCGGCAGCACCTGTCGGGCTGCGTCCCGCATCTCGGCGAGCAGCCGGTGGTACTCGGACCAGCCGTACGCGTAAGCCTCCTCCAGGTCCAGATCGGTGCCGTTGTGGTGGCGGGACCACAGGAGGTAACGGTCGCGGCCGACAGCGTCGGGGGACTCGGACGCGCGGGGCGCGTAGGTGTTCCGGAGCCACATACTCAGCTCGTGCAGGGCCCTGGTGGCGCGGGCGGCGGCCGCGGTGAGAGCCGGGCGCTGTGGCTCCGGGCCGGTGGAGGCGAGTGGCCGGAAGCCGCCCGCCTCATCCGCGATCCAGGTGTCCAGCTGCCCAATGACGGCAGTCACTGCGGCCGGTCCGGCGGTCGGCCCATGGTCCAGACCGGCCGCCAGGCTGTCGCGGTAGCCGCGCAGCGCGGCGGGGACCTGGTCGAGGCGGCGCCTGATAGCGTCCCAGTCGTTCGGGGTGCGGGTCGGGGCGAGGGTGAACGCCTTACGGACCAGTTGGAGGGGCGAGCCGAGCGTGGCGATCCGGCGCAGGTGCTCCCCGGCGTCGTACAGGGTCAGTTCGCTGTTCAGACGCTCGCGAAGGAGCCGGGCGCACAGTCGCTCGCTCTCCGCGGTCGCGCCCGGCACGGTCCCCGCCCGGTCGAGGGCCTGGAGCGTGCGACGCGCCAGCTCGGCGCGGGCTGCGTGGCCGTCGGGTGAGTAGTCGGGCAGTTGTCCGTTGCAGTCGGCCTCGCCGAGATAGCCGCCGAGGATCGGGTCGAGGACGACGAGCGCGTCCATGTGAGCCTCGGCGACAGCGCGCGGCGTAGTCGCAGCGCCGGTCAGGGCGACCGTCGAGGTGTCGGTGTCGGTGTCGGGCATGAGGTACTCCTCGGGGGAGGCGAGGCGGCGCATGAGGGCGGGTCAGTCGCGGCGCGGGGCGAGCAGGGTGAGGAGCAGTGCCGTCGTGGTCACGACCGCGCACAGCGACCACACGGTGAGGTAGGCGGACAGGGCCGGTGTCGTGGTGTCGTGCGCCAGCAGGGTGCCGAGTATCGCGGCGAAAGCGGCGCCAGCGATGCTGCCGCCGAGTGTCTTGAGGTTGTTGTAGACGGCCACCGCGCTGGCGGACCGGTCCGCGGGGCTGGCCTCGACGATCACGGTCGGCAGTCCGCCGCTGGCCAGCCCCATCCCAGCTCCCGCGACGGCGTAGGCGAGGGCGAACCCATGCAGCGAGGAGTGGGCCGCGACCAGTGCGATGTTTCCGGCGGCGACGAGGCCGAAGGCGAGTACGAGCATGCGGCGCAGGCCGATCCGTGCGGCGACGGATGCACTGGTGGCGGCCGCCAGGAAGCTCGCCAGGTGCGGAATGCCGCCCCAAAGACCGATCTGCCAGGCGGCGAGCCCGAAGCCGTAGCCCGTGGTCTCCGGTGCGGCGTCCAGGTATGAGACCGCGACGACCGGCTCGGCGAGCATCACGACGCCGAGCGCGAAGCCGGAGAGGAGGTGCGGGGCCACGGCCTGTCCGGCCGCCGACCGCACATCCACCAGCGGGTGTTCCTGGCGCAGTTCCCAGCGCACCCACAGGGCGAACAGCACGAGCGCTGTGGCGAGGCCGGCGAGCGTTCCGGGCGATGCCCAGCCCCGCGTGCCGCCCTGGGAAACCGCGGCCAGGAGGAGGACGAGGGCCACGCTCAGCAGACCTGCGCCCGCCCAGTCCATTCGGCCGGAGGCCTTGTGTCGAGTCTCGGGAATACCGCGGATCGACAGCAGGACGCAGGCGGCAGCCAGCACAGCGAAGCACCACAGGGTGGGGCGGACACCGCCGAGGAGACGGTCCAGGAGTCCGGTCATGAACGAGCCGAGCATCGATCCGAGTGCGAGGGAGGCAACGAGCAGGCCGACGGCTCGGCGACTTGCCTGCGGTCCCAGACGGTCGCGGCACAGCCCGATCTCCAGGGCCAGCAGCGCGGCCAGCGGACCGAGGAGCACGCGGCCGGCCAACAGCAGCGTCACGTCGGGGGCGAGCGCGACCAGCGCGCTGCCCGCGGTGACGCACGCCAGGGCGACGCGCAGCATGAGCCTGTGCCCGTACCGGTCGCCGAGGCGCCCGAAGGCGGGCACGCACACGGCAGCGGACAGGAACTGCACGGCCGTGATCCACTGGGCCGTGCCCGAGCTGATGCCGAGCATGTCCCGGATGGCGGGGATCAGCGGTGTGATCCCTCCCTGGAGGAACCCGCTGGTCAGCTCGAACAGGACGAGCAGTCCGACGACCCCGCGAACAGACCCGGGCGCGGGGCCGGACGGCGCCGAATGCGGCCGGGGCTGGGTGACGCTCATTGACACACCTTTCGGTTCACGAGCGGGACAGACCGTGGGCCCTGGCCGACACGGGGTGGACCAAGACGGGACTGGCCGGAGCGAGGCGGGCCCGGCCGGGGTACGGCCGCTGGTCCGGGCCGGTAGGGCGCACCCGGTGCGGCAGTCTCACGTCTGAGGGGTGGCGAGCGACGAGCCGGACGTACGGGCCAGCCGCTTCGTGGCCAGGTCCGCGAGGAACGCCGCCTGGCGCGGCAGGACAACGTCGTCGAACACCGCCTGCGGCGAGTGGTTCATGGGCGCCGCCCCCGGATCGCGTCCCTCGGGCACAGCCCCGAGCAGCAGCATCGCGCCGGGAACCTGCTCCAGGACGAGGGAGAAGTCTTCCGACCCGCTGGCGGGTATCGGCGAGAGGAACACCTGGTCGTCACCGAGCAGTTCCCGCGCCGAGTCCATGGCGAAGGAGGTCTCCCCGGGCTCGTTGACGGTCACCGGGTACTGCACCTTGTATTCGACGTCGACTTCGAGGCCGTGCGCTGCGGCAATGCCGCGGACCAGGCGGGGCAGCCCCTGAGCGAGCCGCTCGTGATGGACGACGGAGTAACTGCGCACGGTGGCCTCGAAGGAGGCCGTCTCGGGGATGACATTGTTCTGGGTGCCGGCGTGGAGCTTCCCTACGGTGACCACCACCGGGTCGAAGATATCGAACGTCCGGGTGGTCCAGCTGTGGATCGCGGTGACCATCTCGCAGGTCGCCGGGACCGGGTCCAGGGCGGAGTGCGGCGCGGAGCCGTGCCCGCCGCGCCCGCGCACGGTCACCCGCAGCACGTCGGACGCGGTCATCACGGTGCCCGGCCGACTCACCAGCACGCCCTGCGGGACCCGGTTGGCGGAGACATGGACAGCGTACGCGGCGTCCAGCGGGCGACCGGCGGCCTCCAGAACACCTTCGTCGATCATGCGCCCGGCCCCGTTGTGGCCCTCCTCTCCGGGCTGGAACATGAACACCACGTCGCCCTGCAGCTGTTCGCGCCGGGCGCTCAACAGGCGTGCGGCGCCGACCAGTCCGGCCGTGTGCAGATCGTGCCCGCAGGCGTGCATCCGGCCTGGCACCTCGGAGGCGTAGACCACCCCGGACGCCTCCTGCACCGGCAGGGCGTCCATGTCACCGCGCAGCAGCACGGCTCCTCCGGGACGCGACCCGCGCAGCACCGCCGTCACCGACGTCAGGCCCTTGCCCGTGGTGATCTCCAACGGCAACCCGTCCAGCGCCGCGAGCACCTTCTCCTGCGTGCGCGGCAGGTCAAGCCCCAGCTCGGGCTCCCTGTGCAGGGCGCGCCGCAGGGCCACCAGCTCGTCCCGCAGTTCCTCGGCATCCGCGAGTACCGACATGTTCCTTACACCTTCCCGACACGGTCAAACCGCCCGCTGTTCGCGAGCAGTGGGCCGAGCGTGAAGGCCCCACGCCATGGCTGGCCAGAAAGCGCCGGAAATTCGCGATAGCCTCGATCAGATGAAGGATTCCGGCCAGCTGGACGAGGCGGACTCGGTGCTCGTCCACGCTCTGCAGATCAGCCCCCGCGCGACGTGGTCCCGCCTGGCAAGCGTGCTCGACCACGATGCGGTCACCCTCGCCCGCCGCTGGAAGCGGCTCACCGACCGCGGTGCCGCGTGGATCAGCTGCTACCCGGGTCCGGCCCTGGCCGAGTCCGGGCAGGGCTGTCTCGCTTTCGTCGAAGTCGACTGCGCGGGCGGCCGGGTCCTCGAGGTCGCCGACCGGCTCAGCCGACAGCCGATGGTCACCACCGTCGAGCACGTCACCGGGGACCGGGACCTGCTGCTCACCGTGATGCGCCCGGACCTCGCCTCGCTGTCCCGCTGGGTGACCCGCTCCTTGAGCTCGCTGCCCGGCGTCACCGCGAGCCGGACCCATGTGGCCGGGGCGATCTACACCGAGGGCAGCCGGTGGCGGCTGCGCGCACTCAGCGCCGACCAGGTAGCACGGCTGACGGAACGTCGGCCGCCGGTCGGCCGCACCGGTGGCCCACTAACCGACCTGGATCGCCGCATCATGGTGGCACTGTCCGAGGACGGGCGCGCCCCCTACACGGCACTCGCCGAGACCTGCGGCACCGGAGTCGACACGATCCGCCGACGCACCAGGCACCTGCTCGATGTGGGCGCCGTACACCTCCGTTGCGAGACCGCGCGTCCCCTGTCCCAGCGGCCGGTCGCAGCCGTTTTGTGGGCGCAGGTCCCCTCCGATAGCGTCGAAGACGCGGCCCGCCGCATCGCCGGCATGTTGGACGTACGCCTGTGCGCCGCCATCACCGGGCGCCACAACCTGCTCGTCGTCGCATGGGTCCGCTCGGTCAACGAGATCCAGCGACTCGAAACCCGCGTCACCACACAGGCACCCGGAAGCACCATCGGCGACCGGGCGGTGGCCTTGTGGCCGATCAAACTCAGCGGCCATCTGCTCGACGAAGCGGGCTACCGGCGTGGAACCATCCCCATCGACGGCTGGAGCACCCTGGCCGCCACAGAGGACACCGACGCCCCCGCCGGGCATGGACCCTGACATTCAGGGGCGACGGGACCAAACGGCTCTACGGCTCTACCGGCGCCGGCCGCTCGCAAGGCGGTAGTAGCCCTCGGGCTGCCCGCCTCCGCCCTGAAGCCAGGCCGGCACCGGCAACAGCGGCCGGACGGCCGCCCACTCCGCATCCGTCATGTCCGACGGATACCGGCGCACCCGGTCCGGATGATCGACCGCGTTGCCGCACGCATGCGCGAGGCAATCACACGATGGCGCAGCCGAGTTGAACTGGACGGGGCCGGACGCGTACAACAAGGACACCAGGGCCTCCCGGCATTGCTCGGTTCGATTCGCATCCCCGAGCTACCGCGAGGCCCTGCCTTCATACGCGCACAGCGCGAAGATCACCCCGGCGGGAAACCCGTTCGACCTGCACGTTCCATGACCGATTGAGATACGGCTTCCGAGAGGTCGTTTTCATCTGTGTTGCCTGTAAATGGGACAGTTCTTGAAGTGTGGGAGTGCGGTGCGGAAGAGCTAGCCGGTGTGGCCGGGCCATATGGGTCGGGCGAGGTGACGCGTGGGGCGAGATACGGCTTGTGCCCGTCTCATCCCAGGACGTCCGGCCTTCCCTGCCTGCACGCTTCTGCTGGCGTTGTGATGCGCCTGGGCGCACTCGGTCCCCAGCGATACATCACGGGCATGACCACGCGACGTCCGTATCCGAGTGACCTGTCCGATGCTCGCTGGGAGTTGATCGAGCCTGTCCTTGCCGCATGGCGTTTCGAGCGCCGCGGCAGGGCCCTGCACTTCGCCCGGCCGCCCGAGCACGACCTGCGCGACATCATGGACGCGATCTTGTACGTGGACCGGACCGGCGTTCAGTGGTGGTACCTCCCGCACGATTTTCCACACTGGAACACGGTCTACGGCTACTTCACGAAGTGGCAGCAAGAAGGCGTGTTCGCCCAGCTCAACAACCTGCTTCGGCAGCTGCTGCGCCAGAAGGAAGGACGGCACAGCGAACCCTCGGCCTGTGTGATCGACGCCCAGAATGTCAAGACCTCCACCAGCGTTTACGCCTCCAGCCAGGGCATCGACGCAGGCAAAAAGATCGTGGGCAGGAAACAGAACATCGTCACCGACACGATCGGCCTCCTCCTCGCGGTGCTGGTCACCGCGGCGAGCGTGCAGGACTCCGTCGCCGGCACCCACCTCCTCGACCAGGTTGCCGCCGAACATCCCCGCGTCCGCAAAGTCTGGGTCGACGGCGGCTACCGCCAACACCTCGTCGAACACGCAGCCACGCTTGGCATCGACATGGAAATTACTCAACGCGCGCCCGGGACCAGGGGATTCACCCCGATTCCCAAGCGGTGGGCGGTCGAGCGGGCCCAACTGGCTGGCTCATGCTCCACCGCCGCCTGGCCCGCGACTACGAATCCCTCTCCGTCCGCTCCGAAGCCATGATCCACATCGCCATGACCGACCTCATGGCCCGCCGCCTCACCAGCGAGAACACCGTCTCCTGGCGCGACCTGACACCCCAGACCAAACGACAGATTCCGGGATGAAACAACGGGAGAAGACGACCTCTTAGAACAGAGCTTCGCCAGGTGTGTGGGGCAAGTGACGGTTCCGAGGCCTCAGGTGAGCGAGTTGTATATAGCTGTGCACCGGATGCCCGAGGGACTTGTCACGCTGTGAGCTGTCCACCTATGTTCGATCACTATGCTCGATTCCCCGATGATCAGTGTCATAGTCGCCGCGCACGACCTTCAGGGACAGCTAGAGGTCTGCCTGAATTCGATACTGAACCAGTCCTTCCGGGACGTGGAGGTTGTCGCGGTCCTGGACCAATCTGCTGAATGCCCTGCGGACTTGGTGGATGACTATGCTCGGCGCGATGGGCGGGTCTCGGTCGTTCGTCTGACGGGCATCGTCGGCATCGGCCGGATACGCAACGCGGGGGCGGAGCGCGCCGCCGGTGACTACCTGCTGTTCCTGGACAGCGATCACATCATCGGGGGTGAAACGCTTCAGGCGATGGGCGATCAGCTGCAATCGGCAGACGAGCCGGATGTTCTTCTCTTCGGGCACACTCGCCTCCATCGCGGCCACTCGTGGCCCGGTGCCGCCGCCGGCCTGCTTGCCCGGCAGGGACGTGAGCCCTTCGCCTCGATCGACCAGCCCGAGTTGTTCGGTGCTCCCGCCTACTCCTGGGACCGTTTGATCCGCCGCGACTTGTGGATCCGGCAGGAACTCGCGTTCCCTGACGGTCTCCACGAGGAGGTCACAGTCGTCCACCGCGCCATGCTCGCCGCCGAGCGGGTCGCCGTCCTGAAATGGAACTGCGTCCAGATCCGTCGTCGGCACACTCAACACCCCGCAGGCTCACCGGACGGCACCCACTTCGACGTCTTCGGCCGGTACGAAGAAAGCTTCGACTTGCTCGAGGAGCGCGACACCCTGGACGTTGTGGCTCCCTTTCTCTTCACTCGTATGATTCGTCACTACCTCTTCCTTCTCAATCTCGAGGGATGTCTCTCCCGTTCCGAGCGCCCGCAGTTCTTCGAACGCGCCAGCGAGCACTACCGGCGGTTCCTCCCCGACGGCTACGAACACCCCGAAAGTCGGGAGGGTGTCAAGTTCCAACTCGTGGCGAGCGGGAGATACGGCGCGCTGAAGGCCGCCAGTCTCCCTCAGCGCGCGCGGAGTTTCGTCTCTCAGGGCGCCGCCGTCCGCGGACGGTAGCCCCAGGATGGGTGACTTCGACCGTTACTGCCGCCGACACAGCGGCGCCGCGCGTACCGCACCCTGCACCACCGGGTCAGCGCGTCCACCCAGACAAACGCATACGGTCCGGCGTCCAGCGGCTGTTTGCGAAACGCGCTGACCCGCTCGTCCAGGTGCCGGGCCATGGCCGAGACCTGCGATTTCGACAGCTGCGTGGCCCCAAGGGACTCGGCCAGCTTCTCGAACCGGCGAGTGGATACTCCCAGCAGATAGGCGTTGGCCACCACCGAGATGAGGGCCTGCTCCTGCTCGGCCCGCCGTCGGCGTTCGAGGAGCCAGTGCGGGAAGTAACTCCCGGACGTGAGCTTGGGGATGGCGAGTTCAACGGTGCCGGCCCGCGTGCCCCACCCGCGGGGGCGATAGCCGTTGCGCTGGTTGACTCTCTCGTCACTGACCTGCCCGTATTCGGCATTACAGAGGGCGTCGGCCTCCGCGGACATGAGCCCGCCGGCGAACGTCTTGACCATCGCGCGCAGCAGATCGGGGCTCGCCCTCGGCGAGGTTGTCTTCCGCGAGGGCGTGCAGAGACAGACTGTCTGGTGCGGTCATCGTGCTGATCTCCTTCGAGTCTCCGACACCTCGAAGATCAGCCGGTGGCAGTTCTTCCATGCGGGCATCAGTCAGAAGCCGGAGCAAACCCCCGGATCAGGTCGAACCCGTACACCGCTTCCGAGGACCCACTGACAACAGTGTGTTCGGAACGGGCAGCGCCGTCAGTCGAGTTGACTCGTAGAATCTAGGCGCCCAGGTGCGGCGGCACGGCGCTGTCGCAACCGCCGGACAGCTGCTGCCCAGGCGGTCCCAGAGCCCGGGCGCCGGGTCGGGGATCCAGCCCCAGCGTGGTGCCTTCACCAACTCTTCGGTGAGGTGAGTACATACTCCCGGTAGGTGCGCGTACTGCGTGGGCGAGATCAGGATTGTGTCCGCGGGAATGCGCCGCCATTCCTGCTGTGACTGGAGGGCAGGGCGCGCCTTCGGAACAGTCCCGTCAGGTGGGCAGCCGCAGCCCAGCCCGATGATGCACTCACATCGTTCGCATCGTTCTTCCTTCACAGCCCCGCTCATTCCGCTTCCCCCGGCAGGGCTCCGTGCCCCGCTTCCAAGACTCACGTCGCGCTGGTGAGGACCCGGTAGACGATCTTCCCGTCGAACTCAGCGAACCCGAGCGACTTGTAGAAGGCCCGAGCGCCGGGGTTGTCGCGGTCTGTCATCCTGTGGCGTTCGGAAACTCATCGCCGCTGCTCAGAGTGGGTCTGGTGCACGATGGCGGGCGTCTGGAACCCTGTCCGGATGTTCGTCTCACTGATGTATCGGGGGGGCACGGAAGCTGCTGTCGGTCCCGACGGTGCGGCTACGCCGCCGCGCGGCAAAGGATGCCGAATTGCTGGTGCTGCAGCATGAGAACGCGGTGCTGCGCAGGCAGCTCTCGGGAACGGTGCGGTACGAACCGGCGGACCGGCTGTGGTTCGCTGCGCTGTCCTCGCTGATCCCGCGACGCCGGTGGGCGCGCGTGTTCCCGGTGACGCCCGCGACCCTTCTCGCGTGGCACCGCAGACTCATCGCCCGCACGTGGGACTCCAGCAAACGCCGGAGCCGGCCGGGCAGGCCGCCGACCGCGGGCGCGGTGAAGGCGCTGGTGCTACGGCCGGCGGAAGAGAATCCGCGGCGGGGCTGTCGTCGGATCCAAGGTGAACTCGTTCGTCCAGGGCATTCGATCGGCGCCACGACAGTCTGGGAGATCCTGACGGCGGCCGGAATCGAGCCGGCCCCGCGCCGCGGTGGGCCGACGTGGCGCGGGTTCCTGACCGCGCAGGCCAAGGGCGTGATCGCCTGCGACTTCGTGCACATCGACCTGGTTGACCTGCGCCGGGTGTACGCGCTGGTGTTCCTCGAGCACGGCACGCGCCGCCTGCATGTCGCCGCGGTGACTGCGCATCCGACCGGGGCCTGGACGGTGCAAGAGACGAGAAACCTCGCCGTCGAGCCGGGCGTGCGGGTCAACTCGCCGCGCTTCCTGCTCCGCGACTGGGACGCAAAGAACACCGAGCCCTTCGACACGGTCTTCGCGGCCGACGGCATCGAGGTCGTGAGGACCGCTCCGCGGGCTCCTCGGATGAATGCGCACTGCGAACGAGTCATTGGAACCCTGCGGCGCGAAGTCCTCGATCACTTACTGATCCGGAACGAGACACATGCCCGGCAAGTCCTGGACGCCGATGCCCGGCACTACAACCGGCATCGCCCACATCAGGCTCGGGGACAGCTTCCGCCCCTCGTCCAGGAGCACCCGGGGTCCGCGAGCGATCCGACCGTGCACCGAGTCCGACGGACCCGAGTACTCAGCGGCGTCATCAACGAATACAGATACGCATCCTGACCAGCAACGATGAGTATCCGAACGGCACAGGTTCCGGAGCACCTCGCGGCCGCGCGGAAGAACTTCGACGCTGAGTACGCGGCCGAGTTCGAGCGGAACTGCCGGGCCATGTACGACCAGATGGCGCGTATCGCGGTCGAGCCGCAGTGGGCGCGGTTCTACAACTTCGGTGCCGGGCGAATGCCGCAGTTCCTCGCCGAACTCGCCAAGAAATTGAGCTGCCCGCGCCGTCATGCTAAGCGCGTAACTCCCTCCGAGTGAGGGTAAATGTTCAACAATCCGCCACAGAGCCACACCCTCCGAGAACGAGCCTCGGAAAATCAACGAAGGCCTCCCGTCCCCCGTCACACCACAGCTTCGCCCGCTCCAGAAAACTGAGCCCGAGCCGTTGGCTGGACCTCCGTCGAGGCGGCGAGGCCCTTCCGACGGTCGCCGCACGCCTTCCCCGGCAGGTCCCGCCGACGCCTGCACGGCCTTGATGGTCGGGCTTCGGTCAATCTGCACATGGAATGCGCAACTGCGACACGGGGTGCCTTGGATCCGCACAACGGTCCGATAGATGGTGCCCCGTTGGTGCCAAGTGTCCCGTTCGGAATCGCCATGGCAATACCTGCCGGCCACCGGTGCCGTGCAGAATGTAGAGAAGCTGACCCCAATGCGTGCCCGTTCCCGCATGGATGAGTAGCCGATGCGTTCAATTTCCCTGCTGGAAGTGTCGATTGATTGGATGCTTGGCACGCTCCGTGATTGGATCCTGTGCGCCGCCTAGGTTGCGAACGTGTCCGGAAACGGATGTGGCATGCCTGCGGTCCCAGCCGCCGCCTGTCCCCCGGCGGGGGTCGCTCACCCCTTTATCGAACGTCCACGCGAAGGGAAGTTTCATCATGAACTCCGCTCCCCAGCTTCAGACCATCGAGATCTCCGACGCCGACCTCGACAACGTCTCCGGCGGCCTGAGCCCGCACGCGAGCATCACCGCCGGCCCCACGACGGTCAGCGACTCTGACCTTCTGGCTCAGTTCGATGCTGTCCAGGGCGAAGCCTTGGGCGCCCTCGGCCAGTACCACCAGGCTGGCGTCAACTTCTCCTTCTGATCGTCGATCGTCGATCGACAGCCTGACCGCCGGTCGGAAGGTCTTCCAGCCCAACGGTGCGGCTGGGGGTGGCACAGCGGAAACAGGCTGTACAGAACGACGAAGCTCCTGGCAGAAATGGGTTCTCCACCGAGATCACCGTGTCTGCCAGGAGCTTTGTGTGTGTCCGCCGACGGGCCCGGAGCGCCCGCTTTCGCCGTCTGACGGTGCGTCGGGCGTGGGAGCGACCGTCCCAATGAGCGGTGTGCATCGTGAAGGTTCAGGTCACGGGTGTGGTGTGAGGGGCAGGACGGGCACTCGGGCAGGTCCGAAGCGGAAGATCGTCGGTGGTGCCCTCGGCTCTCCGCCTGATGCGGTCCAGGACCGTCCGGGTCAATGGGAGCAGCGTCCAGCACAGGGGCGCCCAGTGCGTGACCAGGGCGACGGGTATGGACACCACGAAGGTCACGATCATCGCGGTCACCCAGGTCAGGGTGTCCGCGACAACCTCGGGCGGGGTGTCTGTGCGCAGCAGGCCGGATCGGCGCAGGTCCGCGAAGGCCAGTCTGACGAACAGGCCGGTCAGGGCCTGGTCGGCCGCGTAGGTGATGAACTGGATCTGGAAGGCGTCGGCCTTGCTGGTCAGCAGTTTCGTCGTGAACGGCGTGATGACGATCATGAGCAGCCACACCAGGTTCCAGCGGATGGCGCCGCCCGCCACTCCGGTCGCATACCGGAAGAGGCGTTGATGGATCATCCAGTGGATGGCGATGGCCGTGAAGCTGGCGAGGAACGCGGCGTACTCCGTCAGGTGTTCGCGCAGGAAGTGCAGCACACCGGGGTTTCCATGGACGCCACCCGGCAGACGCCTGCGGCACCGCCGGACCCGGCGGTGCCGCGGGCGTCTGCTGCTGTGCTCAGGGGGTGAGGTCCAGTACGCGGACCGGCTCACCTGCCCACCGGTGCGGGGCAGTGGTGGCGATGACCGCACCGTCCGGGCGGTCCGGGGTGGGCTGCGCCGCGTACTGGCTGTGCGCCGCGGCCCACGTCTCCTGCGGCGCGAGAGCCAGGGCGGCGGCCAGGTCCAGGTCCAGAACGGTGATGCCGGGAAGGGAGGCCAGATGCTCGGCCGTGCCGGGCCGGGCGCGGTCAGCTTCCACTAACGCACACGCCGGGGCATACAGGAACCAGCCGGGTTCTGCGTGGGCGCGGTGGATCAGGCGGGAGGCGAGGACGTTGCCCTGGCCGGCCGCGGCCATCGCGGTGTCGTCCAGAACGATGTGCATGGCGTCGCTCACTGGCCGGCCGCCCGGGCCAGGCGCCGGTCCAGTTCGCTGTCCAGGTCCTGCTCCTCAGCGGCGGTCGGGGCGTACCCGTTCCACTCCGTCAACGCGGCCAGGGCCTTTGCGGCCCGTTCGGCCCGCTCGGCCGGGGTCAGCAGTGTCTCAGCGAGGCGGGCGAGATACGCGCGCAGCGACAGTCCCTCCGCGGCCGCTATGGCGGCCAACCGGTCTTTGGCTTCCTCGGGGATACGGACGTTGGCATCGGGCATTAGTGTGCTCCTTCCCACTCTCCTAGGGTACGGGTACGTACCCGTACCCGTACCCGTACCCGTACCCGTCATGTCGTACGCTGGATTCCGGTCGCAACCCTGCTGTCGGCCCGCATTTATGGGATGGGGCGGTGCGCTAAATCCCGGGCTTCCCGTTGGGTCTTCCCGCCGAGCGAGGTTGGCGGAGAGGTGACTCGGAACACCGTGACGCAGCCCTGAGATCAGTCCTCACGATTTCGTCACCGGGGTCACCGTGCCCAGGAGCGCTACTCCCGGAGGGTTGTCAGTCCTCGTTCATAGGATCTCGGCATGTCTGATGCCTTCACCGTCTTGTGGACCCATGACACATGCCGTGCTCTGCGTAAGGCGGGTCGCGTGGGCGAGCGGCCGCCGGTCGCCTTCAGCGGCATCCATTCCTCCCTGCCCGCCTGGTCGGGCGCGTGCAGCGCGTACACCTCGTCCCCAACACGAGCGCACGAGAAGCTGCCGCAGAGAAGCAGGCAATGAGATGGCGACTCCGGCTCCCCGCTCGTCGGTTGGCATCAAGGGACCGCGACCGGTGCGTCGTGTACGTGGTGAGCCGGATGCGGGTGGCTCGGGGAGCTGACGAAACGCGCCGAGTGACGAAAACGGGTCGGTGTTCGCAGGAAGGACGGCCGTTGGGGATCCGCAGAACACGGGCCGCATCGGCTCAGGCAACGACAACGCCCTCGCCGAAAGCTTCTGGCAGCGACTCAAGAGGGAGGCGATGCACGAGAGGCTGCTCTCGACGATGCGTCAGGCAAGACTGGAGATCTTCCAGTGGCTCACCTACTACAACGCTCGCAGGCGACACGGCGCCCTCAGCTGCCTCTCGCCTCTCGAGTTCGAACAGCAGCACCAGAAGAAACGTAGAATCACACTCGCAGCATGATCCCCCGTGTCCACACCCCGGGGGACACCTCGGCCGTCGAGCGTCTCCCAGCGGATCTGCAGACAGCGGAACCAGCACAGGTGGGCGAACGCCCGCTCCACGCCGCAAGGTTGGGTGGCCAGGGCAGGGGACCCGTGCTCGGTACAACGGCGGGCGATCAACGGCTTCCAGGTCCCAGAGCAGGCAGCGGTACTTGTCCTGGTGGTAACCGTGGTCGCCCAGCACCATGTCCGGACTAGAAGCATGTCCGTGCCGAAAACGGAGTGCCGGAGCGCCGTCGCGCTGTGATACTGCTCCGATGATCAACGTGCCTACCGCTGCACTGGATTCGCTGAACGGGCTTGCCTTCGGTGACGCCTTTGGTGACCTTTGGTTCGGCATCCTGCGCCGGGACGGTCCGGCCGTCCTTGAGGCGCGGACGCTACCCCCGGAGCCACTGTGGCGGTGGAGTGACGACACCGCCCAGGCGCTCGTTCTCGTCCGCGAACTCGCCGAGGGCGGCGGCACCGTCGACCAGGACCGCCTCGCCCTGCGCTTCGCGGCCGCCTACACCGACGACACGCACCGCGGCTACGGAGCCTCGATGCATGACGTGCTCCGTCGGATCGGTGCGGGCGAGCCCTGGCGGGAGGTGGTCGCCGGACAGTTCGGCGGCCAGGGTTCCTGGGGCAACGGCGCAGCCATGCGCGCCGCCCCGCTCGGCGCCTGGCACGCCGCCGACCTCGACGCGGTCGCCGAGGAGGCCGCCCGCCAGGGCGCGGTCTCGCACCACCACCCGGAGGCGGTCGCCGCGGCGGTGGCGGTCGCCCTCGCCGCGGCGCTGGCAACGCGCAGCCGGGGCGGGAACGCTCCGGCACGGCCGGACTTCCTCCAGGCAGTCGCCGAGCGACTCCCCGACAGCGACGTCCGGTCGGGAGTGCGGAGCGCGGCCCGGATGCCGGAGCGCACCTCGGTTCGGCACGCCGCGGAGGTCCTGGGCTCCGGCTACAGAATGTCCGGGCCCGACACCGTTCCCTACGCTCTGTGGTGCGCGGCGGGGCACCTCGACGACCTGCACGAGGGCCTGTGGTTCACGGTCGCCGGGCGCGGTGATATCGACACCACCTGCGCCATCGCGGGCGGGGTGATCGCCGCCCGCACGGGAGTCGCCGCTCTCCCCGCTGCCTGGCACGCGGCCCGGGAACCGCTGCCCCGAGTCGTGTCGGAGTAATGGGGCACGACCAGCGTCGTCGCGGGCGAGAGCGGACCGCACCACGCTGCTGAGGCTCCCGCCGGGCCAGCTTCTCCGCCCCGCAACGGCCGTGTCCGTGCCGGCGTCCGGACTGCCGCCAGCCTTCACCTCCAGCGCAGCGCGAGTTCGTTGGCACCTCGACCCACTCCGGCGGACCTGTTCATCCGACAGGTACGCGAAAGGCATGATCAGTGATGCGAAAACTCATCGTCCAGCAGTGGGTTACCTTCGACAACATCATGGGGTAGGCAGGTTGAAGCCCCGCCGCGCCAGGGCGGCGGGACTCCCGTTACCAGACAGCCCCGTTCCTGACACCTTGGCCGTCTCGGTCCGTTGGTGAGGGGCCCTTCTGCTTCATCCAGCGGGAGAGTTCCTCGTCCACGCTCGGACAGCCCCTCTCCTTCGCGTCGGCGATCCGCTGTTCGGCCTGCTTGCGTACCCTCGGCAGGCCGTACGACGCGAAGGGGTAGCCGTACAGCCGATACCGGGTCTCGAACCACTCCCGGCGTGGCGGATGGTGAGGTCCATCCCGATGAACCAGGCCGGCGGCGTCTTGTCCCTCTTTCTCCGATTGCAGTCGTGACAGACCGGCACGAGGTTCGTCAGGTCATCCGCGCCTCCGTCGGCGAACGCAATCACGTGGTCCACGGTCTGTGAGCGGTCGCCGCAGTACATGCACTCGCCGTTGTTGCCCGCGAGCACTGCGAGCCATTCCCAGATCATGAACCGCCGACGGCGCCTCACCTGACGTCGTGGGGACCGCCACGTCCACGTCCGTGCATCCGGCGACCCAGGAGGCCACGAGTTCCTGGCCGTACTTCTCGTCGAGGTCCTGCCGCTCCCACCCGGCACGGCACTCCGCCTGACCCGGCACCGCTTCCACCGGGGACGTGCCACCGCGGGCGAGCGCCATGTCCCTGAGCAACTCCCCCACTGAGGTACCGGCGTTGCGGACATTGATCCACTCGTCGACCCGCTGTGGTACCTGGGCTTTGATGCGGTCGCTACACTCCTGCGCCGACTCCTCCGAGCCACAGGCCGCCGTTCCCCCAGCAAGAGCCGTAACATTGGGAGCGTCGAGAAGATTGGCGAGCGGCCACAGCCCGGGACTGCTTCAACCTGTTGATCGCCCGTTCCGCGGTGTTGCGCCTCTTGTACCGCTCCTCGTCAAAACCCGGTGGCAGGCCGCCCCTTGAGCCCTTGCGCGGGCGAGCAGCCTGGCTGTCGGTCTTCTCCAGGACGGTACGCCGGATGTCGCGTCGTCTCAGATCTTCGCGGCTGGGCCCGTCGCTGAATGCCTTGTCCGAAGCGAGACTGCCGGGCTTCTTCCGGGGCCGGCCGGGACCGGTTCCGGGTACTCGGATCTTCTCCGGCACCAGCTTGAACCGGGTGCAGTCCGCACGTCCGCCCGTTGCCCCTGCGTGACGACCAGAGACAGTGGGCGGCAACGGCCGACCGCGCTCAAGTGGAGCTTGCTGGTGAACCCGCCGCGTGCTGATGTGCGCGGACGCTGGTGGAGTCCGCGGAGACGTCCCAGTCGATCTCACCCGCGGCGTCGGCCGCAGCCTGGACCTGCTGGAGTAACCGTTCCCCAGTCCCGTCCGCCGACCGCAGCCTGTGGCGTTCGTAGACGGTCCCCAAAGAATATGAGGCGGTCCGGGAGGGTCAGGTGTGGCTGGTGGACGGTTGCCGTTGATGGCGCTGCAAGAGTGGCCGCCAGGTCCTGCGGGACGCTCCGGCCACTGATGGAGAGCTGCGGATATCGCTGGTTGAGGACCTGTCGGCGGAGTGTTCCCTGAGCCATGAAGGTGCCTGATGATGGACTTCATATCCGTCGTCCACATCGCGAACAGCATCCCCGCCAGCGGAGAGCACTGGGGGTAGCCGACCGAAGCCACCGTCCTCCAGGCCCTCGACGAGCCGTCCGTGACCGTCACCGACGACTCCGGCGCATCGACCACTACCGGTTCGCCGATCATCGGCCCAGCCGAAGCCCGACTGCCGATCGACCCAGCGGCCGGCCAACCGCTACCCGTGAAGGCCCGCACGGGGACGTTGTGGCAGTTCAACGACAACGGGCACTTGGACGTCCTCGACACGTCAGCCCAACTCGCCGAACTCCGTGCCTTCGTCGACCACATCCTCAACCGGATCGCAGCGAACAGCCGCCTCACCGCCGCAGGCCTCGGCACTCGCGACCCGGCCGCAAGCTGACGGTCGTGGGTGCGAGAGAGAGCAGCACCACACAATTAGTTTCAAGTGAAACGGTGTCGAATGCACATATGACTGTAATGTGACCTCGTGACCACCCACGCCCCTCACAGAACCGCCCACTCCGCCACCTCGCGTGCGACCGACCGCCCCGGGGACACCTCGCCTTTCGCTCTCGCCCTGCCGCTGCGGCGGGCGCACTGGCGTGCGGCCGCGGCGATGACGGAGGCGCTCCGCCCGCTCGGCATCGAGTTGCGGCATTTCGCGGTGCTGATCGTGCTGGTCGACCGCGGGCCCACGGTGCAGCGCGACCTGGCGGCGGAGACGGGGTCGGACAAGGCGGGAATCATGCGCGTCGTGGACGATCTGGAACGCATGGGGCTGGCCGTACGCAAGACGGTTCCAGGGGACCGGCGGGTACGGGCGGTGGAGATCACGCCTCAGGGCGTCGAGCTTTTCGACGCGGCGCATGTGGCAGCGGAGCCGCTGGCCGAGCGCCTGATTGCCGAGCTGGGACCCGGCGAGCCCGAGCAGTTGACGAGACTACTGACCCGGTTCACCCATCCCGCAGAGGGCGAGGCGTAAGCGCGCCCGCGCGGCGGTTACCCGAGGCGTGGACGGGTTCCGCGCCGCACAACCTTCACAGCAAACCCGGCCCGAGGGCCGCGACCGCCGCTGCTCCACACCAGCCCGGCTGCGGGCATCACGGCCGGGAGTTCCATCGCCCCAACAATGCCGAACGGGCCGCATACACCCAGGCCGACGCATCGACCCGCAGCCAGTCTGCGTCACGGCGCTCACCCCGTCGACCGGCGCAAAGTCCACTCCTGCCGGGGACCAGCAGACGACGGCGACGCCCGCGACCCGCCCCCGCACGAGTCCCCCTCTCCACGCACACAGCCCCACCCTTGTCGAGATAATATTAAATGATACTGTCGCGACCGTGACGGTGACAGATGCGTCGGACAGAGAGGGGATGCAGGCGATCATGAACGTCTATGAAGCGGTCGCGAGTCGGCGAGCTGTGCGGGGATTCACCGACCAGCAGGTCCCGCGGGAGGTGCTGGAGCGCGTGCTGTCCGCCGCGGCCTGGGCGCCGTCCGCATCGAACCTCCAACCGTGGCACGCCTACGTGCTGACCGGCCGGCCACTGGCTGAGCTCAAGAAGCGCGCCGGCGAGCGCATAGCCGCAGGCGACCCCTGGGACGAGTCGGAGTACGAGCAGTACCCGCCGGAGTTAAAAAGCCCCTATCAGGAGCGCCGATCCGCCTTCGGTGAGCAGCGCTACGGCGCACTCGGTATTCCGCGTGAGGACCTGGAAGCGCGCCAGAGGGCCGCTGCCGCGAACTGGGACTGCTTCGGGGCACCCGCCGCCCTGTTCTGCTACATCGACCGCTGTATGGGCCGACCCCAGTGGTCCGACGTCGGCATGTATCTGCAGTCCGTCATGCTGCTGCTCCGCGCCGAAGGGCTGCACAGTTGCACGCAGATGGCATGGGCGAAGTATCACAAGACCGTCGCCGAGGTCCTGTCGCCCTCGGATGAACTCCTCCTCTTCTGCGGCATGTCGATCGGGTACGAGGACGGGACGGCAAGCGAACCCCGTATCGGCCGAGCGCCGCTCGACAACACGGTCACGTTTGTCGGCGGTTGCTGACACCGTCGGCGTCCGGGTGCGGCGAGGAAGGACTCTCGCCTGTCCGGGCCGTCAGGCTTACGGCTTGGTCAGCCATGCGCCGATGCAAGCACGAAGAGCCCGAGCAGAGTCGACTTCGCAACGACATCGGCGATCGCGACGGTGCGGAGCGCTGATCGCCAGGCTACGTCCGCCACGGCTTCAATATCCGGTTCGGCTCCATCAAGCCCCCGGCTGGCATGGACGCGTGCATGGTCGTCGCCAAGAGCTCGGGCCACCTGGTGCGCCCGTACGAGGAAGGCCGCGGCGTCCCGTGTCTCGTGGCGGAGGAGCAGGCACTTTTCTTTGCGAAGGGCATCGGCGACACGCGGGCAGGCGTCATCAGTGGTGAAGTCAGGCCTCGAAACGCTGACCGAGGTCGGCTACCAGCCGGAGATCCACCTCGAGGCCTGCGCGAACTGAAGTTGATCGTGGAACTCACGTACGAGTGTGGCCTGGAGGAGATGCGCTGGTGCACCTCCGAGTGGGGCGACTAGGTCACCGACGCCACCAAGGCCGAGATGAAGAAGATCCTCACCGAGATCCCTACGGTTCGTTCGCGAAGAACTGGGTGGAGAAGTACCGCGGCGGCCTGAAAGAGCACCACACATACCGAGCAGCAGAACTCCGAGCACTTGCTGGAAACCAGCGGCAAGCAGCTCCGCAGGCTGACGAACTGCTCAGATCATCACTCCCCAGCTGCGTAAAGAGCTACTCCACGGCCTTCGCCCGGGCCATGCGCGGCCCTTCTACCTCAGTCGTGTCACAGAAACGAGCCGATCCCGGTCTATGGAACAGATGTGATTCGAGCAGTCGTGACTTTCAGTGACCACAGTTCCGGTACCACCCGAACGAGCCGTACAGCGCCTTATGCCCGGCAGCACCTCGGTCTTCAGTAGAGCGCCTGACATCGCAGGCCAGAGCCATCCGCAACTGCGCGGTAGCCGCGTGGTCCCGCCGCTAGCCAGCCGTAACCGGAGCAACGGAGAACGCATCATCATGGATCTCGAACTGTCCGCCCCGAGAGGGGACCTTGAAGAGGCTGTCTCTGTCTTTGTGCAGCACCGGGCACGTCTGTTCGGCATCGCCTACCGTGTGCTGGGCAGCGTGGCCGAGGCTGAGGACGTGGTCCAGGAGGTGTGGCTGCGCTGGCAGAAGACAGACCGCTCCGTGGTGGTCAGCCCGGTCGCCTTCCTCTCGAGCGCCACGACCCGTTTGGCGATCAACGTCACGCAGTCGGCACGTGTGCGCCGGGAGACCTACATCGGGCCCTGGCTGCCCGAGCCCATCGACACCAGCTCGGATCCGGAGGTGGGCGCACAGCGCGCAGAAGCCCTCGAACTGGCGCTGCTGCTGGTGCTGGAGAAGCTGAGCCCAACTGAACGCGCCGCGTACGTGCTGCGTGAAGCGTTCGATTACACCTACCCCGAGATCGCTGAAATCCTTCAGCTCAGCGTCGTCAACGTACGGAAGATCGTCAGCCGTGCTCGCAAGCATCTGTCGGACGAGCAGCGGGAGAGCGTGGACACGGCGGAGCACCGGCGCCTTTTGAACGCCTTCGTCTCAGCCGCTCAAACGGGGGATGTGGCTTCACTGGAGACCCTACTCACCGCCGATGCCGTCAGTCTGTCCGACGGAAACGGTCTCCAGGGCTGCGCTCGTATACCTGTGCTGGGCCGTGAACGCATCGCCAAAATGGCGACCTATCCGCGGCTGTGGCGGGAAACGCAGCCCAGGTTGGCAGACGCCAACGGCTTTACGGGCATGACGCTCTACCGGGATGGCCGACCCATGGCGTTCATGACGATAGCCGCCTCGAAGGAGGGCATCCACAAGGTGATGTGGGTGTTCAACCCGAGCAAGATCGCCGCGTTCCTCGGCTCGCGTTCCCGCTCCGCGGCGCCGGCAGGCCGGTGAGCAAGTACATCCGGGTCACGCAGAGGGCTGGCGAGGCAGTCGGCAAGGGATATGAGGATCCGTCGAGCAGCAGCCGATCGGCGTGAAGTGGACGTGGCAGCGGGGGTGTCGGGCGAGCCACTGCTGGATCTCAGGGGTCTTGTGGGTGACACAGATGTCGCACATCAAGTGCGCGTCGAGGTCGGCGGGCACAGCCTTGATGCTCCTATGGTCGGTCAAGCGCTCAAGAGCCACTCACGGTAGGTGTCGGCGAAGGCGTCGTCACGGCGAAGTCCGCGCTCGATGTTGGAG
>NZ_JBIWFN010000037.1:55811-61721 GCF_044763085.1 Streptomyces sp. NPDC096311 | reverse complement strand
AGTCCGCCGAACTCATCGCCGACAAACACAAGATCAGCCGCGAGCAGCAGGACACATACGCCCTCAACAGCCACCGCAAGGCCGCGAAGGCCCAGCAGGAGGGCCTGTTCGACCGCGAGATCACCCCGGTGCCGATCCCCCAGCGCAAGGGTGACCCCGTCGTCCTCGCCGCCGACGAATCCGTCCGCCCCGACGCCTCACTCACCGCCATGGCCAGGCTCAAGCCGTCCTTCCGCACCACCGACGGCACGGTCACCGCGGGCAACGCCTCCCCCCTCAACGACGGCGCCGCCGCCCTCCTGCTGACCGACGAGGAAGGCCTCAAGGCCACCGGCCGTGAACCTCTCGCCCGCGTCCGAGCCACCGGCGTCTCCGCGACCGACCCCCAGTACTTCGGCCTCGCCCCCGTCGAGGCCGTCACCCGCGCCCTGGCCAAAGCCGGCAAGACCTTCGCGGACCTGTCCGTCCTGGAACTGAACGAGGCCTTCGCCGCCCAGGTCCTCGGGTGTCTCGCCGAATGGCCCGAGTTCGACCCCGCGATCCTCAACCCCCAGGGCGGCGCGATCGCCCTCGGGCACCCCCTCGGCGCCTCCGGCGCCCGCCTCGCCGGCACCGTCGCCCACCAACTCGCCCGCAAGGGAACGGGAGTTGGTGTCGCCACCCTCTGCATCGGCGTCGGCCAGGGCCTCGCCCTCATCCTCGAACGCTGACACGAATTCGCCCGCATCGGCGTCGGTCCCGGCTGCGACAGCTCTACCACTGGTTCTTCGCCCTGGAGTACGGGGACGCGTGTCGAAGCCGTCGGCCACGTGTCCGTGCGACAGCACGCGCACAGGGGCACCACCTGGATCACGGGTGAGCAGGGGGAAGCCATGCCGCAGCCGGGGCCGGTGGCCCTGTTGCGGGGACGGCGAAAGAAGTGACGGGCCCTGGGCCTGCCGCGCGGGGGCAGCCGGGCCTCCCGCGCGGGGCCGGCCGGTGCGGACGTAGGGTGCTGGTATGTGCGCCATACGGGAAGACGGCGCCGCACAGCCCTACGGGTCCAGCCCCCCTTCGCCCGCCGAGTCGGTACGCCGGGCCGAGCTGGACCGGCTGCTGGAACTCACCGTGCGCGACACGGGCGTGCATGCGGGAGCGGTCTTCCTGCTGGCGTCCGACCGGCAGGCGCTGCGGCTGGAGGTGACCGCGGGCATCCCGGCGGAGTACCTCGCGCCCTGGTTCGGGGTGGCGCTGTCCAGTCCCGTTCCGGTGGCCGAGGCGGTGCGCGAACGGAGGTTGGTCTGGCTCGGCGACCCCCAGGAGATCGCCCGTCGATACCCGCGCGCGGCGATCGCCCTGCCGTACCACCATGCGGTGGCAGCGGCGCCGATTCTCACCGGCACCACAGCCTGGGGCACGCTGCTGCTGATCTGGCCCGGCTCCGACACCGCCGGGCCCGCCGGTCCGAGCCCCGAGCGGGTCCGTGCCGCCGGTCGGCGCCTGGGGCGGTTGCTGCGTGACGCCGCCGGCACC
This sequence comes from Streptomyces sp. NPDC096311, assembly GCF_044763085.1. NCBI lineage: Bacteria > Bacillati > Actinomycetota > Actinomycetes > Kitasatosporales > Streptomycetaceae > Streptomyces > Streptomyces sp. NPDC096311. Next base: position 60,209 of record NZ_JBIWFN010000037.1, on the reverse strand, counting down.
GGCCACGCCGTCAGTCCCGGACCGGCACCACGCAGTCTGCCGCAGCCGCCCGCCCCCAAACGGGGGCCGGCCGAGGCGCAGGCCGCGGCGGACTTCGTCGAACGGCTGCCAGAGGGCAGCTGCTCCCTCGACCTCGAGGGCAGGTTCACCTACGTCAGCGCCACCGCCGCCGCCCTCCTCGGCGGCAGCGTCCCCGATCTGATCGGCACGCGCCCCTGGCAGTCCTTGCCCTGGTGCACCGACCCGGCCTTCGAGGACCACTACCGCGCCGCCGTGGTCAGTCGGGAGCCCGGCTACTACACCGTCATGCCCGCGCCGGACCGGTGGCTCGCATTCGAGCTCTACCCCGACGGATCCGGAGTGAGCGTCCGTATCTCGCCGACCGATCCGGGCGGGGCCTCGCAGGCTGCGCCCGCCAGGACGGGGATGCCCCCGGGCGAGCCGATCCGCCTGGGCGAGGTCTACCGGGTGCTGCACCTGGCCGCCGCCCTCTCCGAAGCCGTGGGCGTGGGCGACGTGGTCGATCTGATCACCGAAGAGATGCTTCCGGCCTTCGGGGCCCGGACCGTGGCCCTGCTCGCGGCCGAGGACGGCCGCATGCATGTCATCGGATGCAGCGGATACCACCCCCGGCTCCTGAAGCAATTCGACGGAGCGCCACTGACCTGCCCGGCGCCCGCGGTCCGGGTCCTCGCCACCGGCGTGCCCAGCTTCTTCGCCACCTCCGAGGAGCTGTCCCGGACCTGTCCGCACGTCCCCCGCCAGGACGGTCTGCACGCCTGGGCCTTTCTGCCGCTGATCGCCTCCGGACGCCCGGTGGGCTCGTGCGTGTTCGCCTTCGACCGTCCCCACCCTTTCCCCGCCCGGCAACGGGTCGTCTTCACCGCACTCGCGGGACTGATCGCGCAGGCGCTGGAACGGGCCCGCCTGTACGACACCAGCAAGGAGCTCGCGCAGACCCTGCAGGCGGCCCTGCTCCCCGACTCGCTGCCCGACCTTCCCGGACTGGATGCGGCCGCCCGTTATCTGCCCAGCGTCCGCGGCATGGACATCGGCGGCGACTTCTACGACCTGGTCCGGGTGGACGACACCACCGCGGCCGCGGTCATCGGCGACGTCCAGGGCCACAACGTCACCGCCGCCGCACTTGTGGGCCGAATCCGCCCCGCCATCCGCTCCCAGGCCCTCGCCGGGGCCACGCCGGCGCATGCCCTCACGCAGGCCAACCGCCTGCTGGTCGACATGGACCCGGGCCGCTTCGTCAGCTGCCTGTACGCCCATCTCGACCTCGCACGCCACCGGGCCGTCCTGGCCACTGCCGGGCATCCCCCGCCGGTTGTGCGCCACCCGGACGGACACGCCGCGGTCCTGGACCTGCCGCCCGGGCTGCTGCTCGGCATCGACCCCGACGCGGACTATCCCTCCACCGGGATCCCGCTGGCGCCCGGCACCGTCCTCGCCCTGTACACCGACGGACTCGTCGAGACTCCCGGAGTCGACCTGGACGACGCCATGAGCGGGCTCGCCGCACAACTCGCCCGGGCCGCCTGGCCCCAGCCCATGGACCGGCTCGCCACGGCCCTGATCGACCATGCGCGGCAGACCGCCACCCGGACGGACGACATCGCCCTGCTGCTCATCGGCCTCGCCACCGCCGGATAGGACACCCGCAGGTCCGGCGGCCGTCCTGCGGCTGCCGGCGTGGCCGGCAGCCGCAGGACACGCGGCCGGCGTCGATCCCCCTCGTCGGCACACCCGTGCGATCCGCTCCGGCCGGCGCGTGCAGAAGCCACGCGTCCACGCCGTGCACCTCCTCTTCCTCCGCTTCGGCCACGCAGTTCCCCGCGCCCGGCATGCCTTGACAGCGGAGGGGCAGGAAGCCAGCATGGAAACTATGGAAACCGAATCAGTTTCGCAAGTTTCCGAGAGGGACGGGCAGCGTGCTGACCTGATCGTGGAGGCGGCCGGCCGGCTGTTCTTCGCGCCGGGGTCCGCGCGGGTGAGCATGGACGATCTCGCCCGGGAGCTCGGGATGAGCAAGAAGACGATCTACCGTCATTTCCCGGACAAGCGCAGCCTGCTGGCCGCGGTGCTGGACCGGCAGTTCGCGGCGGTGGAGCGCACGCTGGCGGCGGCGGCCCAGGACGCGCAAGGGCAGCCGTTCGGTGTGCGGGTCCAGCGGTTTTTGATCGCGGCGGGCAGTGAGCTCGGACGGATCGGCGCGGCCCAGCTCGCGGCGGGACGGGGCGATGCGATGCTGCGCCGGTACGTGGAGCAGCGCGTGGACGCGGTGGTCTACCGGCGGCTCGACGAACTGTTTTGGGACGGGCACCGGCAGGGACTGCTGTCGGCGCCGCCCGAGCTGCTGAGTGAGATCACCCGCGGTGCGCTGGAGCGGCTGCTCACCTCGCAGCTGCCGCGTGAACTCGACCGGACCGCGGCCGATCTGCTGCGGACGAGCGTCGACACCGTGCTCTACGGGGCGATCCGCCCGGCACACCCCGGACACTCCGGCCTCGGCGACGAACAACTGCGCGCGGTCATGCCGAGAGCCCGCGACGAGGAGCAGGAGGTGGGCCCATGACCGGGACAAGCGGCAGGGTGGCCTTGGTGACAGGGGCCAGCAGCGGGATCGGTGCGGCCACCGCGCGCCTTCTGGCCGCCCGGGGGATGCGCGTGGTGGTCAACTACCTCCGCAGCGGCACGGCGGCCGGAGAGATCGTGGCCGGCATCGAGGCCGCGGGCGGCCAGGCCATGGCCGTACAGGCCGACGTGCGCGAGCCGGCGGCGGTCGAGAGCATGGTCGAGCAGGTCCAGGCGGCATGGGGCGGCATCGACGTGCTCGTGCACAACGCGCTCATCCCGTATGCGGTCAAGTCGTTCCAGGACATGACGTGGGAAGAACTGGGCGGCAAGCTCGACGCCGAGATGCATGCGGCGTTCGCGGTCACCAAAGCCGTCCTACCCGCCATGACCGAACAGGGCTGGGGACGCATCATCTACATCGGTACCGGCCTCAGCCGCCGGCCCCGGGAGCACATGATCGCGCTGGGCACCTCCAAGGCCGCACTGGAGCAGTTCGCCCGCTACCTCGCCCAGGAACTGGGCCCGCAGGGCATCACGGTCAACATCGTCGCGCCCGGCCCGGTGGAGGACACCCGCATGGCCCACATGACGGATGTGTTCGACGACGCCCACAAGCAGCGCCAGGTGGCCGCCACCCCCCTGGGCCGCCTGGCCCACCCGGACGACGTCGCCCAGGCGGTCGCCTTCTACGCCGGCGAGGACAACGCCTTCATGACCGGCACCACGGCCGCGGTCAACGGCGGCATGTCCATGTACTGACGCCCCGCCGTCCTGTGACACGATCAAGGAAAAGACATTCATGTACACGATCGATCTCGCCTACGTCGGGCGGGGCCTGCACGAGGAACTGGTCGCCCACATCGCCGACCAGCAGGGCTACTACGCCGACGAGGGCGTCCACGTCGCGCTGCGCGACGGCTGCTCCTGGGACGAGGAGCGGCTGCGCCGCGGCGCCACCATCGGGCTCGGCCGGGCACTGCTGTCCCGGCTCACCGGCGGCATCCCCTGGGTCGCGCTCCATGTCAACACCACCCGCCCGCTGTTCTGGTTCCTCGCCCGCCCCGGCCTGACCTCCCTGGCCGACCTGGCCGGCCGGCGGCTGGCGGTACACGCCCCCCGCACCGCACCCGGGTGCTTCACCCGGATCGTGCTGCGCCGGGCCGGCCTCGACCCGGACCGCGACATCCACAGCGTCGTCCGCCCGCCCGGCGACTACGGCATGGACCTGCGCCGGCTGCACGACGGCAGCATCGACGCCGCCCTGGTCGGCAGCACCATGGCACCGGAGGCGATAGCCGCCGAGCACGGCTGGCAGGTACTGGCCTGGATCGGCGACCACTTCCAGATCCCCACCGTGGGCGTGGCCGTCGACCCCACCTACATCCACCCGGACGACCCCGCAGTCCAGGCCGTCGTACGAGCCCACCGGCGCGCCCTGCAGGTGATCCACGACGACCCCGACACCACGGTGCGGCACATGCAGACCTTCCTCGGCCGGCACACCGCGGACGAGGTCCGGGCCCACTACGAGACGTTCATCGCGCCGTATTTCACCACCGACGGCCAGGCCGACCCCGATGTCGGCGCCGACGCGATCACCGCGGTCGCCACCGAACTCGGCGTCCCCGCCACCGTCACCGCAGCCGAGTTCTACCGCACCGCGGCCACCACACCCTAGGAGGCCGTCCGATAAATCGCATGACTCGGCTGGAACCGCACGTGCCGAGGAGTGCCGGTCGGGTGGGCGGTGGCAGTGCCACCGCCGGATGATCAAAAGGATTCTGTTCCGGCAGCGGACTGCGTGGACTTGTA
>NZ_JBIWFN010000037.1:0-55717 GCF_044763085.1 Streptomyces sp. NPDC096311 | reverse complement strand
TTGTACTTGTACTTGTACTTGTACTTGTACTTGTACTTGTACTTGTACTTGTACTTGTACTTGTACTTGTACTTGTACTTGTACTTGTACTTGTACTTGTACTACCGAGTCGCACAATTGACTTGCTCCTCGGGGTCAACGACCCGGGACTAAAGTCCCGGGCTTGCACAACGGGCGCCACTGGCTGTGGTGCTGCGTTTGCGTCCTGTCCCACGCCCGGTGTTCGGGGGTGGGTCTGGGGCGGTTGACTGCGCCCCGCGTCGCCACAACTCTTCCGCACGGTGGCGGATGTTGCGGGAGCCGTTCCAGTCCGCGTGTGCAACGACACCGCAGGACCGGCATACGAAACGGGCCTGACTGGCCCGGTTCGCCTTGTCGATGTGCCCGCATTCGGCGCAGGTGCGGGAGGTATACGCCGGATCGACGTGCACCACCGGTACCCCCGCCTTGCGGGCCTTGTACGCGATGAACGCTCCGAGCTGGGCGAAAGCCCAGGAGGAGTGGGTGGTCCGTTGGGGCTTGCGAAGCCGTACCCGTGCGCGGATGCCGGTGAGGTCTTCCAGGGCGATTCCGCGACCGGTGCGTTCTGCCTCGGCCACCACATGTTTCGCGATCTTGTGGTTGATGTCCTTCACCCGCCGCGCCTCCTTACGGCGCCGCCTTTTCAGGCGCCGTTTGGCGGACGGGGTGTTCTTACGCTGGAGTTTCGTACGCAGGGTTCGCTCGCGCAGGCGCCCGCGATTCAGCTGACGTCCGGCCATGATCTGACCGTCCGAGGTGGTCGCGATGTTCACGATCCCCAGATCGATCCCGAGGAACTCCGTGACGCTGGTGCTGACTTCGGCTTCGGGGACCTCGCAGGTGGCGGTCAGGAACCACATGCCGTCGCGGTACAGCAGATCGGACTCGCCCTTGCGACACAGAGCCAGGCGGGCCAAATGCTCGGGCGACGCGGTGAACGCCACTTCCTTCATCCGGCCCGACAGGGTCCAGATCGACACCGTGCGCTGCGTGTACTGCCAGGACAGCATCCGGTCGTCATACGGCTGCGCACCCTCCGGCCGGAAGGCGATCGGCTTTTCGGTGGCCCGCCGGTAGCGCTTGGAGGAGGGCTTGCCGAGATTCCCTGCCGTCAGGTTCGCCTTGAGCGTGGTGTACGCGTCGCAGGTCTTCTTGATGACGTGCTGGGCGGCCTGAGCTCCGAGCCGCCACCGGTCCTTGACCTGGCCGTAGGTGTGCTCGCGCAGGGCGAAGTTGCGTTTCACGTCTCTTTCGAACGCCACGGACGACACCCAGGTCGCGGCCTCGTTGCAGGCATGCAGGGTTTCCTCAAGTGCCGCCGCCTGCACGGGCGTCGGCAGAAGTTTCACCTGCACGGTCAACTTCACGACCGTGACGTTACCTGCCGCCCGACATGCCGGCATTCGAACAGCGCACATCCCTCACCCGGCACTCCGGCCCGGTCTTTTTTGCGGGCGCTCCGCGCCCGTGTTGCCGCGGCGATGCTCCGCATCGCCATCACCGGATGCGATTCCTCCCGGGGGTGAACCCCCGGGGTTCCTCGCAAGAGCACGCTGAAGGCGTACCGAAGCTGCATGCGGTGATCGTACGAACGAGCGCCCACCACCAGAGGGAACGTATGAACGGTCGATACCCCTCTTGAACCGGGGAGCGGAACAGGCCGAACGCAGGAGGAGGCGTTGCCCGGCTTCGCCGGCCCGGGCCCGCCTCGCCGAGCAAGGGGTTGGTTCGGACCGGGGCGGGACTGGCCGGGGGTGAGGGGGTCGTGGCCGTACGGGGTCGGGCGGGCTGCCCACCGCACGGGCCGACCTTCCGGCGACGGCAACCCCGGGACCACATACGTGCTCTTACCGGCGGAGTTGTCCGACGCGCGGCGGCACGGACGGCGGGCACGCCGGCGGGATCGGTGGGCGCGCGGGGTACAGGGCCGCACGGGCAGCGGGAGTTCGGCCTGCGGCGGGAGTTCCGGCGGCCGGCGCCTTGGCTAATCTGCACGGGTGACCACCGACCTGACCCTGCTGCCACGTGTCGCCTATCGCGGGCAGGAAGTCACCGCGCCCCGGCTCCGCGGTCTCCTCGCGCTGCTCGCGGGCGACTTGCGCACGGGCTGCAGCACCGAGCGGCTGGTGGCAGGGCTGTGGCCGGACGAGCTGCCGGAGCGGCCGGGAAAGGCGGTGCAGGTCCTCGTGTCCAGGGCGCGGGCGCAGCTGGGCGCCGACGTCCTCGCGAGCACGCCGGCCGGATACCGGCTCGCGCTCGCCGACGACCAGGTCGACAGCTCCGCCCTGCTGCTGCACGCCGCCGCCGGCGCGGACCGGGCCAGGGCCGGGGACCATGCGGGATCGCTGGCCGCGGCCGAGGCCGGGCTCGCGCTGTGGGAGGGCACTCCTGACGGGGCCGGCAGCGCCGACGACCCCGTGGCCGCGTTGCGCGCCGAGCGCGCCCCCATCCGCGGCGCGCTCGTACGCGCGCGGGCGCTCGCGCTCGCCCGGCTGGGGCGGCATGCGGAGGCGGCCGGGCCGCTGGCCGTGGCCGCCGCGGAGCATCCGCGCGACGAGGAAGTGCTCGCCGAGCTGCTGCGCGGTGAGGCGGCGACGGCGGGTCCGTCCGCCGCGCTGATGCGCTACGAGGCGTACCGGCGTGAGCTGCGCGAGACGCTCGGCACGGATCCGGGCGCCGGGCTCAAGGCCGTACAGCAGGAGCTGCTGCGCGGCGAGTCGCCGGTGGTCCGGCGCGGTGTGCCGCACGAGCCGAACCCGCTGCTGGGCCGGGACGAGGACGTCGTGGCGGTGGAGCGGCTGCTGTGCGCCACCCGCGCCGTCACCGTCGTGGGCCCCGGCGGCCTCGGCAAGACCCGGCTCGCGCACGCCGTCAGCCGCCGGGCCGAGCAGCGCGTGGTGTATTTCGTGCCGCTCGCCGGTGTCACGGCGGACGAGGACGTGGCCGCGGAGGTGGCCTCCGCGCTCGGCGCGGGCGAGGGGCGGCCCGGCGCTGTGCGCGGTCACGACCCGGTGTCCGGCATCCTCGGTGTGCTCGGCTCCGGGTCCGCGCTGCTGGTCCTCGACAACTGCGAGCAGGTCATCGCCGGTGCCGCCGGCCTCGTACAGGCGCTGGTCTCGTCCTCGAAGGACCTGCGGGTGCTGGCCACCAGCCGGGCCCCGCTGGGCCTGACGTCGGAGGCGGTGTACGCGCTGCCGGAGCTGGGTCTGGACATCTGCGTCGAGCTGTTCACGCAGCGGGCCCGGGCGGCCCGGCCCGGTGTGGAGCTGCCGCCGGACGCGGTGGCCGGGCTGTGCCGTCACCTCGACGGGCTGCCGCTCGCCGTGGAGCTGGCCGCGGCGCGGGTGCGGGTGCTGTCGGTGCCGGAGATCGCGCGCCGCCTCGGTGACCGGTTCGCGCTGCTGCGCGGTGGGGTGCGGGGTGTGCCGGAGCGTCACCGCACGCTGCATGCGGTCGTGGAGTGGAGCTGGAACCTGCTCGCGCAGGACGCCCGGGCGGCGCTGCGCACGCTGTCCGTGTTCCCCGGCGGTTTTGGCGGTGAAGCGGCGGAACGGGTCCTCGGCGAGGATGCGCTGTTGCTTCTCGAGCAGTTGGCCGGTCAGTCGCTGCTCACCGTCGCCGAGACCCCGGCCGGGGTGCGGTTTCGGATGCTGGAGACCGTACGGGAGTTCAGCGCGGCCCGGCGTGCGGAGGCGGGCGGGGACGAGGAGGCTGTGGTCCGGTTCCTCGCCTGGGCGCGGGACTTCGGGGTCGCGTACCACGACGCGCTCTTCGGCTCGGACGCGCAGGCCGCCTGGGAGCGGATCAAGGCCGAGCAGGACAACCTCGTGCTGGCCCTGCGGCATGCCCTGGCCCGTACGGACAACCCCGCCACCGCCGCCGTCACCGCCGTCCTTGCCAGTCTGTGGTCCACCGGCACCAGCTTTCCCCGCCTCGCCGCCCTCGCCGCGGACACCGGCCCGCCGCTGTCGCACTACCGCCCCGGGCCCGAGTACGTCGAAGTCGCGCGCACCGCCGCGGTGTTGGGCACGGCGACCGTGTTCATGGGCCCCGGCCCGCGCGCCGTACGCCAGCTCGTCACCCTCCGGCGGCTGCCCCCGGCCCCACCGGACACGCTGATGCGTGCCACCGCGGTCGTACTGAGCGCGATCCCCGAGATACGGCCTCCCGGCTACGACGTGCTGCGGAAGCTCTGCGAGGGCGAGGGCGGCGGCGAGCAGCCGCTGCTCTCCGGCATCGCCGAGTGCGTCGCCTGCTACGTCTGGGAGTTCGAGCACGACATCGACCGCGCGCTCGTCTCGGCCCGCCGGTCGGTCGCCGGACTGGCGCCGGTCGACAATCCGTCCGTGCAGCTCATGGTGCATTCCCGGCTGAGCGAGCTGTGCCTGCGCACGGGGCGGGGCGAGGAGGCGTACGAGCATCTCAAGGCGGCGCTCGCGGTGCTGCCGCGGCTCGGGGACGGGCACGACTACATCAGCATCCGCTCGCTCCTCGTCTTCGCCTGCCTGCAGCGCGGCGAGACCGACGAGGCCGAGGACTGGCTGCGGCAGGCGGAGAGCGACAACACCCCGCAGCAGGACGACTTCTACCGGCCCGACCTCTGCGGGCGCGCCGAGATCGCGCTCGCCCGCGGACTGACGGAGGTCGGGCTCGGCCTGTGGCGCGGCGTCGTGGAGCGGATGCTCGCGGCCGGCTCGCTGCGCGGCGGTGACGCCCGGCTCGACCCGTGGGCGATCCTGATCCAGTCGGTGGCGGTGACGGCGCACGCGCACGCCGGCCGGCTCGGGCTGGTCGCGGAGCTGGTCGACCGGCTGCGGCAGCGGTTGCGGACGCTGCTGTGCGATCCGGTCGGCTCGCCCTCCGAACTCCCCTTGTTCGGCACGGTGTTGCACGCCCTCGGTATGACGGGGCTCGCGTCCGGCGACACCGGTGCCGTACGGATGATCGCGCTGGCCGAACGGCTGGGGGTGATGCGCGAGTTCCAGCCGACGATGTCGGCGGACCGCGCCCGCAAGGCGGCCGCGGCCGCCGGAGACGCTGCCGGGGCGGCGTTCGCCGACGCGGTGTCGGAGTACGCCGCCCTGGAGCGGGACGAGTTGCGGGAGGCAGCCCGCGCTGTCATGGCGGTTACTTCGGGTCGCGGTTGAAGGACGCCGTCGACCAGCGGTAGCCGAGCACGGTCAGGCCGACGCACCAGGCGATCGCGATCCACCCGTTGTTGCCGATCCCGGTGCCGAGCAGCAGGCCGCGCAGGGTCTCGATGGCCGGGGTGAACGGCTGGTACTCGGCGATCGGCTGGAACCAGCCCGGCATCGTGTCGGCCGGGATGAAGGCGCTGGAGATGAGCGGCAGGAGGATCAGCGGCTGTGCGCTGTTGCTGGCCGCCTCGGCGTTCGGGCTGGCCATGCCCATCCCGACGGCGATCCAGGTGAGTGCCAGGGCGAACAGTGCGAGCAGGCCGAACGCCGCCAGCCATTCCAGGGCGGTGGCGTTGGTGGACCGGAAGCCGATGGCCACGGCGACGGCGCCGACGAGGACCACGCTGGCGATGCACTGCAGCACGCTGCCGACGACGTGCCCGACGAGCACGGAGCCGCGGTGGATCGCCATCGTGCGGAAGCGGGCGATGATGCCCTCGTTCATGTCGGTGGCGACGGACACCGCGGTCCCGATGACGGTGCCGCCGATGGTCATCATCAGGATGCCCGGGACGATATAGGCGATGTAGTCGGAGCGGTCGGCGCCGCCGATGCCCGTGCTCATCACGTCGCCGAAGATGTAGACGAAGAGCAGCAGCAGCATGATCGGGGTGAGCAGCAGGTTCAGGGTGAGGGACGGGTAGCGGCGCGCGTGCAGGAGGTTGCGGCGCAGCATCGTGTGCGAGTCGCGGACGGCGAGGGAGAGGGCGCTCATCGGACGTTCTCCTTGGGCTGGCTGGGCTGGGTGGGGATGGTGGTGGGGCCGGTCAGGGCGAAGAACACGTCGTCGAGGTCGGGGGTGTGCACGGTCAGCTCGTCCGCCTCGATGCCGGCCGAGTCCAGCCAGTCGAGGATGGCGCGCAGTTCGCGCTGGCTGCCGCCGCTGGGGATCTGCAGCGCCAGCGCCTCGTCGTCGCGGGTGACCTCGCGCAGGGCTACGGCGGCGGACCGGTAGGCGTCGGGGTCGGTGAAGCGGAGCCGGACGTGGCCGCCGGGGACGAGCCGCTTCAGCTCGTCGGCACTGCCTTCGGCGGCGAGCTTGCCGTCGTTCAACACCGCGATGCGGTCGGCGAGTTCGTCGGCCTCGTCCAGGTACTGGGTGGTGAGGAAGACGGTGACGCCGTCGGAGACCAGCTCGCGGATGATCTGCCACATGTTGTGGCGGCTGCGCGGGTCGAGGCCGGTGGTCGGCTCGTCGAGGAAGATGATCCGCGGGTCGCCGACCAGCGTCATGGCGAGGTCGAGGCGGCGCTTCATACCGCCGGAGTAGGTGGAGGCGGGCTTCTTCGCGGCCTCGGTGAGATCGAAGCGCTCAAGGAGTTCGGCGGCGGCGCGGCGCCCCTCCTGCCTGGACAGGTGGTGCAGGTCCGCCATGAGGAGCATGTTCTCCTCGCCGGTGATCAGGCCGTCGACAGCGGAGAACTGTCCGGTGACGCCGATCGCGGCCCGCACGGCCTGGGGGGCGGCGGCGAGGTCGTGACCGGCGACCCGCAGCTCGCCGGCGTCGGCGGTGATGAGGGTGGAGAGGATCTTCACGGCGGTGGTCTTGCCGGCGCCGTTCGGGCCGAGCAGGGAGAAGACCGTGCCGGCCGGCACCGCCAGATCGATGCCGTCGAGGACCGTCTTGTCGCCGTAGGCCTTGCGCAGCCCCTTGGCCGCGATGGCGAGTGAGTGCGAGGTCGTTGTCGTCATGCCGAGGAGGTTGCGGCAGGGCGCATTCAGCACGGTTTCACGATGGTTTCAATGCCCTGGAACCGGGCGGCGCAGGGCGATGTCTTGTTGCCTCCCTGCCGTGTCTTGTTGCCTCCCTGCCGTTGCGGCCCCAGCGCGGCTGCCGCCGCGCCCCGGTGGGCCGGGCCCGTGCCCGGCTGCCGGGTGGGGGGCGGGAGGTGTGCACGGTTCGTACCAACGCGGCCTGGACGGGCCGCTATTGGGTACCGGCGGGTCGTCGTCCGGTTCCGGGTGCGGCGGTACCCCTGCGGCCGCAGGAACTGCTCCCGCAGAACGTCCGTCGAGCAGATCGACGGTCTGACCGCGCGGCGCCGCCGTTCTTCATGGTCTCCGCCGAGACCCTCGGCACGTCCTGCCGTCCTGCCCACCGGAGCGGAACCCCGACGAACTGGTCGGCACCGGCCTCAAAGGGAGCCTGCCCGAGCAAGCGGCGGGCCACGGTGATCCCGTTGCTGCCAGGCGGTGCGCGCCGGGTGGCCCTGGCGATCCGCACCACTTCGAGACCTGGCTGTCAGGTCAGAACGGGCCCTGGAGGCTGCCGAGTCTGTCGGTCAGACGCAGGTTCTCGGAGTAGTCGACGGGGCAGGCGATCACGGAGACCGTGTCGTCGTCGAGGGCGCGGCGCAGCACGGGCAGGAGCTGGCCGGCGGACTCGATCGCGTAGCCGCGTGCGCCGAAGCTTTCGGCGTAGGCGACCAGGTTCGGGTTGGTGAACCGGGTATGGCTGTGGCGGCCGAGTTCGAGTTCCATCTTCCAGGTGATCAGGCCGTATTCCTCGTCCACCAGGACGAGGACGGCCAGCGGGATTCGTTCGCGGACGGCGGTTTCCAGTTCCTGGGAGTTCATCAGGAACGAGCCGTCGCCCATCATTGCCAGGACTCGTCGGTCCGGCCGGGCGAGCTTGGCGGCGATCGCGCCCGGCAGTGAGAACCCCATGGTGGACAGGCCGTTGGAGACCAGACAGGTGTCCGGTTCGTAGGCGGGGTAGAGGCGGGCCATCCACATCTTTCCGGCTCCGGTGTCGGCGAGCACGATGTCGTGGCGGTCCAGCGCGGTGCGGACATCGGTGACCACGCGCTGCGGCACCAGGGGGAAGGCGTCACTGTCGCGTCCGTACTTGAGTTCTTCGTCGAGCAGCGTACGGATCTTCTCGCTGCTTCCCGAGTCGTAGGTGAGCCCGTCGGGCAGTGCTGCCGCCAGTGCGTCCAGCGCCTGTGAGGGGTCCCCTTTGACGCCCACTGCCACCGGGTAGTGGGCGTCCACCTCGGCGGGGAAGCGGTGTACGTGAAGGATCCGCTTGTCGCCGTTCGGGTTGATCTTGACCGGGTCGAACTCCTGGATCTCGTAGCCCACGCAGATCAGTACGTCGGCCGCGTCGAAGCCGAAGTTGCCGTAGTCGTGGCGCATGAAGCCGATCGCGCCGAGAGCGTTCGGGTGATCGTCGGGGAAGACGCCCTTGCCATGGAACGTGGTCGCGACCGGGATGTTCAGCCGCTCGGCGAACCGCACCAGGGCGGCCGAGGCCCCGGCTCTGGCGGCACCGTGGCCCGCCAGCACGACGGGGTTGCGTGCCGCGGTGAGCACCTCGACGGCCCGCGCGATCTGGGAGGAGGACGGCGCGTCGGCGCGCACCGCGTCGATCTGCAAGGGTGCCAGCGGCTCGGCCGGACGCTCTGCTTCGATGTCCTCGGGCACCGCCAGGAACACGGCGCCGGGGCGCTCGCTCTGCGCGGTCTTGAACGCCTTGCGTGTCATCTCCGGCACCGCGTCCGGACACGTGATCTGGGCCGCCCACTGGGTGACGGGGGCGAACATCGACACCAGGTCGATGACCTGGTGCGACTCCTTGTGGGTACGGCGCAGCGCCCCCTGCGCGGCCAGGGCCACCAGCGGCGCGCTGTTGGTCATGGCGTCGGCGGTGCCGAGCAGCAGATTGATCGCGCCGGGCCCCAGCGTGGCCGAGCACACCCCGGCCCGGCCGGTCAGCCGCCCGTAGATCTCCGCCATGAACGAGGCGGCCTGCTCGTGGCGCACCAGGACGTACCGGATCCCGGAGCCGTTCAGGGCGTCGACGAAGCGGATGTTCTCCTCGCCGGGAATCCCGAAGACGTACTCCACGCCCTCGGCCCGCAGACAACGCACCAACAAGTGCGCGACGTCCTCCACCGCTGCCGTGTTCCGCGACCCGGTCGCGTTTTCGGTGCCCATGAGACGAACGTAGGCACGCCCGCCTGCCCCGGCCACTCCTCAGCCGTCGGCGGGGCCATTCGGAGGCGTTGTGATGGCGCCTGCCGCGGTCCGGCCCGCACGCTGGACCCAGTTGTGGACGCGCCGCCGTGCCCCGTGCGGCTCAGGGCTCCGGGAGGACCGTGTGACTGCTGCATCGCCCGCCACCGACGCACCGCCGGCCCGATACGAGGACCTGCGCGCTCTGGTGATCAACTGCACCCTCAAACGCTCACCGGAGCCGAGCAACACCCAGGGACTGATCGACCGCAGCATCGCCGTCATGGACGCGCAGGGAGTGCGGGTCGATGTCGTCCGGGCAGCGGACCACGACATCGCCACCGGTGTGTGGCCCGACATGACGGAGCACGGCTGGGAGACGGACGCCTGGCCGGACCTCTACCGGCAGGTCCTGGCGGCCGACATCCTCGTGCTGGCCGGCCCCATCTGGCTGGGCGACAACAGTTCCGTGATGAAACAGGTGATCGAGCGTCTCTACTCCTGCTCCAGCCTGCTCAACGAGGCCGGACAGTACGCCTATTACGGCCGCGTCGGCGGCTGCCTGATCACCGGCAACGAGGACGGCGTCAAGCACTGCGCCATGAACGTCCTCTACAGCCTGCAGCACCTGGGCTACACCATCCCTCCCCAGGCGGACGCCGGATGGATCGGCGAGGCGGGCCCCGGCCCCTCGTACCTCGACCCCGGCTCGGGCGGCCCCGAGAACGACTTCACCAACCGCAACACCACCTTCATGACCTGGAACCTGCTGCACCTGGCCCGGGCGTTGAAGGATCTCGGTGGCATCCCCGCATACGGCAACCAGCGCACCGCGTGGGATGCCGGCTGCCGCCGCGACTACGAAAACCCCGAGCACCGCTAGGGACCTCGTCCGGTTGCCTTGATGCCGGGTTTCAGGGGCGATGGCGTCCGAAGACGACCCGCCTCAGCAAGGTGAAGCGCAACACGGTCACCAGGGCGAAGCTGGGTACCAGCACCAGGGTCTCCGCCGCAGGTGACGCGGTGGGCCGGTAGTGACGGAAGAGCAGGACCGACCCGGTGGTGACCACGTAGGCCAGAACGAACAGGACGCCCGCCGCCAGATGGGCCTGGACAGCGCGGACCGGAGAGCTGCGGAAGGTCAGCCGCCGGTTCGCTTCGGTGTTGAGGACGGTGACGGCGAGAAGGGAGGCGAGATTGGCCACCGGCGGAGGGGCCCAGTGGCGCAGCGCCCAGTACAGCAGGGTCTGACCCGCTGTCGAGGCGATGCCGATGACGGCGAACCAGCCGACTTGTCTGGTCAGCGTGGTGCGGCCGGGCCGGGCGGAGGCGCTGTGCCGTGCGCTGAGGCGTCGCACGCCTCCATCATGAGGCACGGGTACGAGGGCTTGCGGGATCACCGGGGCAGCGGCTCGACCGTTCGGCTGTGGACATCCCGTATGTGCCGCACAGGGGACGGAAAGGGCCCCCGGCCGACGGTGACGCCGGCCGGGGGCCCCTTGGCGTGATGAGTCCGCGTCAGCCGTCGGACTCCGACGAGGGGATGTAGGCGCCCGGGACGTCCTTGGGCGCGAAGATCTTGCTCTCGCCGGGGTAGGGCTTGGTCCACCCGTGGGTCTGGTACCAGGTGAAGTGGTTCATCTGTGCGGGGTTGGCGAAGTCGGGAATGGCGCCCGGCCCGGTCAGCCGCTGGTGCGTCTTCCACTCCTCCCACGTCGCCGCGAGTGCCCGCTTGTCCGCCGGTACCTTGGCCGAGGGCACGGCCGCTGCGCTGGGGTCCTGCGGCGCCGGGGTGTCCGGGCCGCAGGCGGGCGGGGTCTTCAGGCCGTCGGTCAGCGAGGTCCGGTTGGGCAGCGCCTTGAACGGCGTGACGTCGGGGTGGCGGGTGAACGCCCCGCGCATCGGGCTGGCCGCGCTGTCCTTCTGGTTCATCGGGTGGATCCCGAGGATCTGCTCGATGGTCCGGATCATCGTGATCTGCGAGTAGTAGTGGCTGTCGACGGTGGCGTGCTGGGCCCAGGGGCTGATGATCTGGATGGGGGCACGGTGGCCGTCGACGTGGTCGAGGCCTGCCTGGGAGTCGTCCTCGACGACGAAGATCGCCGAGTCCTTCCAGTACTTGCTGTGCGAGATCTCGTCGACCATCCGGCCGACCGCGAGGTCGTTGTCCGCGACCTGGGCGGCCGCGTTCGCCGGACCACCGGTGTGGTCGTTGGAGAGCCAGAACATGTTCAGGTTCGCGGGACCGTTCTTCTCGAAGTCCTGCTTCCAGATCTGTTCCTTGTAGATGTCCGGGACGCTGGTGTCGAACAGCGGGAAGCCGGGCACCGACACCTTGTTGAGCGACGGGATCGCCGAGCCCGTCTGAATGGGGTAGGCGGTGTCCTGCCCGGTCGTCTCCATGTTCTTGGTGTCGCAGTACAGGTTCTGCCAGGACGCGCCGGCCGGCTTGCTCTCGAACGACTGGAACTCGCCGAAGTCCTTGACGGACTTGCCGGCCGCCTGCGCGCCGGTCCAGATGAAGCCGGACTTCTGGTGGCCCAGAGCGTCGTCCTCGGTGTCGTAGCTGCGCGTGTACTCACCGGCCGAGGACTCGGTGTACTCCGGGTCATCGGCCTGCATCAGCCAGTTGTGGCCCTCGGCGGAGTTCGTGCCGATGTCGTACGTGTTGTCGTACAGCCCGAACTGCGACGCCAGCGCGTGCTGGTTCGGCGTCACGTTCTCGCCGAACTGCGTCACCGACGGGTCGCCGTTGCCCTGCGGCATGTCACCGAAGACCTGGTCGTAGGTCCGGTTCTCCTTGACGATCATGAAGACGTGCTTGATCGTCGAGGGAGCGCCGAGCCGCGCCGGGACCGGCACCGGCCTCTGGTTGCCCTTGCCATGGGCCAGCGAGACCGAGCCGCGCGTCCAGCCGTTCTGCCGGAAGACCTTGCCCGTCTGGGACCTGATGACGCTGTCGTCCGGCAGCGTGAACTGCGTCAGGCTCGACGTCGTGTCGTGGGTGCCGTGCCCGGCCTTGCCGGTGGGCCGGCGGGCGTCGATACCACGGGTGTTGGAGACGATCACCTTCTTGCCCACGGTGGTGATCTCCGCGGGGAAGTAGTCCGTCGGGAGCAGGCCGACGTAACTGGCGGGCTCCTGCGGGGACTTGTACCGGTAGACGGCGACGGCGTTGGCGCGGCCCAGCGTCACCAGCAGACGGCCGTCGTCGGTGAGCGTCACCGCGTTGGGCTCGTAGCCCACCGACGCCTCCGGCCACGGCTGGGTGGCGATGGTCTGCACGACCCTGTTCTTGCGGGTGTCGATGACCGACACATTGTTGTCGGCGGTGTTGGTGACGAACACCGCCCCGTTCTTGGCGTACAGGGCCGTCGGGTGCAGACCGACGTCGATGCTCCCGACGGCCGCGGCCGGGTCCGCCAGGTCGATGACACTGACCGTACCGGTGGTGGTGGCACCGGTCCGCGGGTTGGCCGGAACCTGGGTGCCGTAGGAGTTGATCGTGGTGTCGCCGGCCTTGGCCGGACGGCCCCCCTCGTTGCTGACGTAGAGCTTGTTGCCGGCCAGGGCGATGCCACGGGGTGCGTTGCCAACGGCCCAGCTCTGCTTGATGGTCCCGGTCGCCGCGTCGATGGCGGCCACCCGGTTCTGGCCGTTGACCGCGCAGTACACGGTGGAGCCGTCGGCCGAGAACACCGCGGCACCCACCAGTGCGTGCTTGGAGCCGTCGGCCGGGATCGAGATGGCCGTCGGGCTGGAGAGGGTGCCGTCCGCGTTCACGGTGAACTTGGTGTAGCCGTCGCTCTGGCCCAGCCACAGCTGCGAACCGTCGGGCGAGTACGTCGGGCCCTCCTGGCCGACGGCGCCGCTCGTGATGCGCAGGTCGTCCGTCGCGGCGGTGCCGACGCGCTGCTTCACCTGCCCGGTCTTGAGGTCCATGACGACCAGCGACGCATCGCCGTCGGTGACCGAGGCCGCGAGATGGCTCCCGTCCGGGCTGACCGAGGACGACATGATCTTGCCGTTGTTGATGACGGTGCGGCTGCCGTACGGGGCGATGTACTGGTCGCTCGAGATGACCTGGCCGTTGGCGGTGACCTGGCCGACCTGCTGGGTGGCGAACTGGCTCGTCGAGGCGACGGCGGTGCCCGTGACGGCGAGGGCCACAGCGATGCCCGCCGCCACCAGAGTGCTCCGGCGGCCGACGCGTCTGCCCAAAAGGTTGATCTGTTCCTTCTCGTTACTCCGACGCTGCCGTGCTACCTGCATGAAGTCATCCCTTCGGGGTGGCGAGCAGGTCGACGTTGCCGTCGAACTGCCACAGCGGGTTGGGTGCGTCCCCGGTCGGGGTGCGGACCAGGAAGTAGCCGTTGACTTCCTTCGGTCCGTCGCCGTCGGCCATGAAACGACCGTCAGGTGTGAGGTCGAGCTGGTAGATCGCCGTCCCCGCGACCTCGATGCCGGGCAGATGCCAGGACACGACGCAGCGCCAGTCGTTGCCCGGCCCCTCGGCGGCGACCTTGACGCTGCCCTTGTCGCACGTCGCCGTGGCCTTCAACTGCGCTTCTGTGACGGCGGGGCGGTTGAGCTGCTCGGTCTGCAGGCGATAGAGGTGGGCGAACGCCGTGGCGAGGGAGCGCTGCACTTTGTCCTGCTCGATCCCGGAGCCCGAGGCCCCGCTCGCCGAGGCGAGCACCGCGACCGTCACAGCGACCAGCCCGGCGAGCGGCAGGCCCGCGGCGGTGACCGCGCGGCGCCCCGAGCCGTCGTAGGTCGGGTTGGTGAAGTCGCGCCGCAGGAACAGCACGTAGGCCAGCACGGTCGCGGTCACGGCCCACAGCAGGCTGACCACGATGCCGATCAGGAGCGGGCCGAGCTGCAGGGGGCTGGTGAACAGACCGTTCCAGGCGATGAAGGCGTAGCTGGGCAGGGCGAGGCGTACCGCGACGGGCAGCGGCATCATCTGGGCGAGCTGCATCGCGAGCGCCACGAGCGCGGGCAGCAGCAGCCCCATCGGGGAGCGCCCCAGCGTGACGGACCCGAGCAGTCCGATCGCGGCGAGGGCCAGGGTGGGTGCGAGTACGCAGATCCAGGCGAGCAGGACCTTGCCGGCGGCGTCCGCCGGGCTCAGCAGGTGGCCGTCGAGGCCTGCCAGCGGCTGGTTGCCGACCGCGGCGATCCCGCCGGCCGTGCTGGATGTGGCCAGTCCGGCCACGAGCAGCAGGATGACGGTGAGGCTGGCCAGTGCCTTCGCGGCGAAGATCCGCCTGGGTGAGCGGACCGCCACCAGCAGGTGGCGCCAGGTGCCGAGCCGGTCCTCGGAGGCGAACACGTCGCCGGCGACCACCGAGGTCAGCAGCGGGAGCGCCCAGGTGCCCGCGAAGCCGAGCATCACCAGCGTTCCGGCCCACCCGGTGGCGTGCATCCAGCGGCCGAAGAGGGTGTCGGAGGGGAGTGTGCTCTGCTGGCTGACCGCGGCGACGAAGAGGGCGGGTGCGATCCAGCAGGCGAGGACCAGCAGGCGGATCCGCCATTGCGAGACCAGTTTGACCAGCTCGAAGCGGTAGGCGCGCGGAACGGAGACGCGGCGGACTTCAGCAGCGCTGTCGTGGGTGAGGGTCGCGGTCACCGGCCGGTCTCCTTCTGCTCGGTGAGGGCGAGGAACGCGGCTTCGAGCGGCGACACCAGGGGGGCGAACTCGCGCAGCGCGATGCCCGCCTGTACGAGCCGCACCACCAGTTCGTCGAGGACGGGCACCGGCGCGCGCACGACGAGCGCCTCGGTGTCGTGGCGTGTCCCGGTGTCGTCGACGACGCGGATTGCGGCCGTGTCGAGGGCCAGCCGGCGGGCGGCCTGGGGGTCGGAGGTGAGCAGCCGGTAGTCGAGTTCACGGCTCTCGGCGGCCAGCTTGCTCAGCGGGCCGGAGAAGACGACCCGTCCGGTGGCGACGATGGTGGCCTCGGAGCACAGCGCCTGGAGGTCGTCCATGCGGTGGCTGGAGAGCACGACGCTGGTTCCGTCCGCGGCGAGCCGGGTGAGGACACCGTGTACGTGCTTTTTGCCGGCCGGGTCAAGGCCGTTGGAGGGTTCGTCGAGCACGAGCAGCCGGGGTTTGGTGAGCAGGGCGGCGGCGAGTCCGAGCCGCTGGCGCATGCCGAGGGAGAAGCCGCGGGCCTGGTCGTCGGCGACATCGGTGAGCCCGACCTGGTCGAGCACGTCGTCGACGCCCGCTGTCCGCGCGTCGTGGCCTCGCAGAGCGGCCAGCGCGGCGAGGTTCTGCCGGGCGGTGAGCGAGGGGTAGAGGCCGGGCCCGTCCACGAAGCCGGCGACTCCGTCGGGAGCGGCGAGCGCGCGCCTGAGCGGCGTGCCCAGGATCTCGAGGTGGCCGCTGTCGGCGACGGCCAGGCCCAGCAGGAGACCGAGCAGTGTCGTCTTGCCGGCGCCGTTCGGTCCGACCAGGCCGTGGATCTGGCCCTGCGCCACGTCCAGATCGACGCCGTCGAGTGCCACGACGTCACCGAAACACTTGGTGATCCCGCGAGCCTGGACTGCGAGAGGTGTGTCCATGAGCCCCTTCTTCCGAAACACTCAGGGACCTTAGGGACGGCACACAACGCAGGCACAGACGGCCGGCTGAACGTGCAGGAAACGGATCGTCAAGGCGTCGGCAAGTCCGGGTGCACAAAATGGCCAGCATCGAGCCAGAGTTGGGCAACCCCGGAAGGCACCGGGTCCATGCGAAGGACCGTCGCCCGCACTTCGGTGCGTGCCCGGCTGCCGGCGAGGCCGACGAGAGCGGCCAGGTCCTGGGGTGCGGTGCAGAGCGCTGGGACGCGCGGCCCTACGCCCCGACGGCCGCCCCGGCCGCCTGCTCGCGGCGGTTCGCGACCGGGGCACGTACCCGCAGGAGGACTGGACGGTGAACCTCCCCGGCCTGAAGGCCGGGGCTTCTGTCTTATGCGCTTCAGGCGGCGTGGGCGGATGCCCTGCCAGCACCCGGACGGGTGGTGGTGTCGTCTGAAATGACAGCGCGGTCGACAGCTACACCCGACACGGTGGTGCCTGCGTGAGTGGCCCGGTTCTGGGCGCTACGCCGTTCTTCCCTGTACGCCCCCGTGCCAGCGCGTCCGAGGACGTCCTGGTGGTAGGCGTGCAGTGACCGCTGGAGCGGGCTCCAGCCGGCCTGGGACCGGCGATACGTGACCTCCACCTGGAGGTCTGGGTCCGGGACGAAGGTCCCGTCGTTGTCGGCAAGCGTCTGAATGTTTACGCCGCCCACGGCATCCCGGTGGCACCGGAACCCGCAGCTCTTGTGCTTGCAGACGTACTCGCGGCCGCGGACTTTCGTCCGCGTGCTGCACTTCGGGCACGTCTGCGAGGAATGTGCCTCGTTGATGTGCTCGAGTTTCAGGCCGGTCTTGTACTGCAGGTAGTTTTCCTGCCGGCCGCGGGACCACTGCGACAGCTGCTGCCGCGTCGAACGTGAGGCCCGCCTTTTCTTGTTGGTGTTCTTCTCGATGCCGCGGACGTCCCCCGCGACCAGGCGGACACCGACGACGGTGTCCGTCCCGGACTTCTCCCGGTGGTGTTCGGTCCACGTCTCGTGGACTTCGCGGGTGAACTTCTCGGCCTTCGCGGAGACCTGGTGGTCGAAGTCGTGCAGCCTGCGTTCGGTCTTCGCCTCGACCTTCTTCTTCGCCGCCATCAGGCGCCGGTGCTTGCGGGAGCCGTTCTTGCACCGGGACATGCGGGAGGTCAGCCGGGCCACGACTTTGTTGCGGTACCGCTTCGCGGAACGTCCCTGGCGTCCGTTGAGGACGAGGACCTTCATGCTGTTGCTGTCGTCAGGCATCTTCGCGGCGAGCGTCATCGGGTTGATGATGCCCTCGTCGATCGCGACGGTGACCGTCGGCCGGCCTTCAGCCGGCCCGGGCAGGACCTCAGCTGGGGCGGCGTAGGAAATGTGCAGGAACCACGACCTGGCGTTGCGGTCCCAGCACAGGCGTATCTCACCCCAGTCCTTCGGGGGAACCGATTGGCCGTTGCGAAGCATGACCTCCGGCATTGGCAGCACAATCCGCCCGCGGCCACGGCCGAGGGACAGGGCAAGCCGTCCCTCGGGAGTGACCCGCCAACCGAACTTCGCTGTGAACGACAGCGGCCGGTACTTCTTCTCCCGCCACGGCGCCCGTGCTTTGGTCCCGCGAGTACGGTTCGCCCGCGACGTGGCAACCGCATCCCACAGGTCGTACGCGACCGCTTGTGCGGTGTGAGCGTGGAAAGGACGGTCCTCGGCAGGAAGTGAGGTGACGAACCGGCGGACGTCCTCCTTGCCCGGGGTTTCGCCCGCCTCCCACTGCCCTCGCAGCCAAGCCACCGACCGATTCCACAGACAGGCCGCCGTATGGCACGCGTCATGGGCGCGCAGATGGTCTGCGCGGTTCAGCCAGACAGGGACGATCGCAGTGCGGCCGACGAGACCTGATTCCTTCCGAGCTTTCATCGACGCGAGGCGTGCGGCAACCGCCGGAGGAACCTTCTTCTCCGCCTCTTCGCTCTCAGACACTGCCACACCCCCTCATCGATTTCCCACGCCCACAGTCCCGGCAACGGCAGACGCCGCAACCGACACCACGAGGCTGCGAACTGCCCACCAGGCAAGCAAGTTGAAGGCTACGACACACCACTGACAACCGGCCGTCGAGCGGAAGCGGCGAAGCGAACTCCGCCGCTGCGCGGCTCCGACGCACGGATGAGCTAACCCGGGCGTGAACGCCCGGGCTTGCGCTCAAGAAGCAGGGTCAAACGTCGTCACCGACCACGGCCACCACGACGAGGGCGGCCACAGCGGCCGCTCCGGCCTGAAGACCACGGCGTGCATCGCCTGCGCGGGCCCGGGCACGCAGCCGACGCGCGTGACGACCGACGCCTTCCTCGCCGACTGCCGTGCCCGCCTCGCCTTCGACCTGCTCTCCAACACCTGGAACGCCGTGGTGCTTTGGGCACTGCGCGAGGGTCCCAGGCGCCCGGTCGAACTGCGGGTGGCTTCGTAACTGTCGTGCGACACCGTTTATCACCGAGTCCGGGCAGCACTTGATGATCACAGGGCCGGAAAATGTCGATGAGAACTGACACCGGTCAGGTGCTTACGTCCTCGGTGGGGAACCGGGAGGTGCTCTACCGGCGGACCGCCGAGATCAGTCCGCCGGGCCGCTCCTCGCGCTGCGGCGGGGTGCTGATCGGGCGGCCGTAGGCGGCAGCGCGCTCGCGCAGGGTGTGGCTGCTGGCCTCCCAGCCGTGCCCGGCCAGCCAGCCCACCGGGTCGTCGGGCATCTCCGAGACCCACATGGACGCCGCCGATCCTGGCACGGCGTCCGCGCCGAAGCGCTCGATCACTCCGCGCGAGCCCAACGTCAGCCCCATCCAACTGCCTGCCGCCGACTGCGCGCTGATCCGGGCCAGCAGCAGTTCCACCGCGTCCTCGGGCAGATAGATCAGCAGTCCTTCGGCGATCCACACGGTCGGCACCGCCGGGTCGTGCCCTGCGGCGGCCAGCGCGCCTGGCCAGTCCTCACGCAGATCCACCGCGACGGTGAGCCGCTCGCAGCGTGCGACGGCCCGCTCCTGGCGCAGCACCGAAGCCTTGAAGTCCAGTGGGGCGGCGGTGTCGACCTCGAAGAGCCGGGTGCCCTCGGGCCAGTCCATCCGGAAGGCCCGGCTGTCCATGCCGGCGCCGAGCAGCACGACCTGCCGGACCCCGGACGCGGCGGCCTGCTGCAACAGGTCGTCGAGGAACTTCGTCCTGATGACGATGGAGAACGACACGGCCACCCGGCGGCGGCGCGCGGCCTCGTCATCGGGCAGCGGCGGCGAGGAGGGCCCCAGGCCGCCGACGGTGGCGAAGGACTGTGCCAGTGGGTCGCGGAACAGCGCGTTCTCCCGCTCGGTCTCCAGCGCCCGCACCCTGGCCACCCCCACCGCCGTGGCCCACACTCCCGACGGCTGCACCCGCTCCTGCTCATCAGTCACCGCGCCAGCCTAGATGATCGATTCCAAGGGGAGCTGATGAGTGGAGCCAGGTTCATGCGCGGCCAGCTGGTCATGCGCGCACACTCGCCGCACTGGTCATGACGGTCAAGAACAGGCGCCTTCCCCTTGACGGCCAACAAATGCGGCTCCGGCCAACAACGGGCGGTGTCGCCGCCGATCGACAACCGGTGTCAGGACTCGGTTCTGGCACAGCTCTTGGGGAGCGGTCGCGGAGGGTGACGGTGGCGTTCGAATGCAGGGGATGGTCACGACCCTGGGCCCGTCACCGCGCACCTCAACCACCACAGGCATGAGCCCTGTCCGACCTGGCACATACGCTGTCGCGACGGAACTGAGATCCTGAAGGTGGAGGCGGCATGTCTTTGACGTGGCTGAAGACGGAGGGCGGCCCGTTCATCGTGGTTCCACGCACCGCGCTGGCGCACTGGTCGGGAACGGAGGGCGACTACGACCGGGCTTGCGAGGTGATGGATTTCGTTGGAGTCCTCGCACTGCCTGACGGAGTTGAGGCGCTGGTCCTTGGGGACGAACCTCTCTCCACCGCCTACCTTCCTGAGTATCGAGTCCTCGTCCGCTGGTGCTACGCGGAGAGCGAGGATGGTGTCGCCGACTTCATCCGGGCTGGGCTTCCCACCGCCGAGTGGGAGGAAGGACCTGTACTGAGCACCACTGGCGAGCTCGTGATGTTCGATGCCGCCTACTTCGGCACCGAGGTCGGGACACTCACGGACAGCACCGCTCTCGAACTCGCCGCTGGCCGCTACCGGGTGGACTCGGCAAGCATCGAACCCGACCAGCTGACGTCCTTTCGCGTCCACCGATTTGTCGAGCTGGCCTGACCCCTCGACTTTCGGCGTTCTGGCAGGTTTGGGTGATCAGGCTGCGCTGGCTGCGGCCCATGCCTGCTGGACGGCTCGGATTCCTGATCCGTGGGCCTGTCTGAGCTAGTGGGCGTAGGAGCGTTGTGGTGAACCGTGCGGCGTTCGAGGTCTGCAGGTGGGGAGCACTTCAAGGCCGTTGACACAGCTCACCGGCATGGAGGTGCCGCAGATACGCGAGCTGCTTGATCGCTTCCTGGACCGCGGGATCGCTCACCGCGGGGTAGTTCTGCGGTGCAGGCTGTGTGCCGACTCCTCCTTCTACCACCTCGCCGACACTGGCCCCGGCTACCGGTGTACACGCTGCCGACAGCACAACACGATCACCGCAGACGCCTGGACCAGCAACGCACACGAGCCCGAAGGGTTCTACAGCCTGGACGAGATCGTGTACCTCGGGCTCGACAACAACATCCACGTCCCCATCCTCGCCCTGAACAGCCTGGCCACGCCCGCCCGTTCGCTGCCGCACATGCCCGAGGTCATCGTGCGCCGGCAAGGCGAGACCGATCTCGAGATCGACCTGTGGGCCATCGTCGACGGCCGCATCGTGACGGCGAGGCGAAAAGGGGCGACAAACTTGACGACGCGGCCGAGGAAGAGACCGACCGCTGCCAGCGGCTGGTACAGCTTGCCCACGATCTCGCCGTCGACGAACTAGCGATGGCGACAGCGAAGAGGCGCTGGTCGCAGCGGACCGTTCACAACGTCGAGCAAGCGGTGAGCGGGTCGTTGACCGTCACGTGGATAACTGATCTCAGATAGCGATCACGACCTTTGCCGGGCTCGGCTACCGGTGCGGGCAGCGGCATTGGGCGGGCGAACGATCGCGTTCGCCCCCCGGGCGGGAAAGAGTCAGGCGCTCGTGGCGGTGAAGCGCTTCTTGATGAGTTCGTAAGAGCGAACGCGGGCGCCGAGGTCGTGGATCGGAGTCCACAGCATCAGTTCGTCCGCTCCACTCTCGGTGGCCAGCTGCGCAAGGCGCCGCGCGACGTTCTCGGGAGCTCCGACAGCCTGCCGTGTCCGAAAATCGGCCAGGACATCTCGCTCCTCCTCGGTGAACGGATGGGCGGCCGCGTCGGCAGGAGTGCAAAAGGGATGAGCGTCCGCGGTTCCCTTGAAGACAGCGTCCATGAACACCATGAGCGGGCCGGCTTGCCACGCGGATTCTTCTTCCGTCTCGGCGCACACGGCCAACACGGACACCAGAACCCGGGGCCGCTCACACCAGCGGGAAGGGATGAACGCCGCCCGGTACCGCTTCAGCGCCTCGGCAGTGTTCTGCGGCCGGATGTGGTGTGCGAAGGCGATCGGCAGGCCGAGCTCCGCAGCGAGAGCTGCGCCTGCAGCGCTGGACGCCAGCAACCAGGGCTCCGGCAGGGCGTCCCCGACGATCTCATCGACCAGCGAAGACAGGATCGCTGCCACGTCTTGCCGGTATTCCGCATCCGTCGCCGGGCCGGCTCCGCGACGCAGGGCCCTTGCGGTGGCCTCGTCGAATGTGCCGGGCCCACGGCCGATCCCCATGTCGATCCGGCCCGGGTGCAGCGCGGCCAGCGTCCCGAAGTGCTCGGCCAGCGAGATCGGCGCATGGTTCGGAGCCAGCACCCCACCGGAACCGAGACGGATGGCCGAAGTGGAAGGCGCGGAGTGAGCTGTCAGCACGGCCGGAGGGAACGCGCCGACCGAGAGCGAGTGATGATGCTCGGCATACCAGATCCGGCGGTAACCCAGCCCCTCCAGCTCCTGTGCGAAATCTACGGTCTCGCGCAGGGCATCCGCGGGCCGACCGCCCGCCTGGATCATCGCCAATTCCAGTGCCGAAAGCGGTATTTCGCCCTCGCGATCGGCCCGAGCGGCGGCGCCGGCGATCAGGGTTTCTTGGGCCTGCATCGGTGACCTACTTGGCGTCGAGGACTACTGCGATCTGACGGATGAAGGTGTTTCCGACGGCACAGCGGAGGAGGAAGTCGGCGACGTTTGTGCGAGAGGTCGAGGGGAAGATCGGCGTCTTCTTGACGTCCTCGAGCACAGCGGTGCTGTAGCGCGTGCTGTCACCGTTGTTCAGCGCACCGGGATATTCGAGGGTCCACTTCAGACCGCTGGCCTTCAAGAGCACTTCCGAGGCAGCCTTGTCTGCGTAGGTTTTCCGGAGCACGGTTCGGAAGAGAGGGCCCACGAGGAACGAGGCCTTGGCAAGGGAATCGCCGACTCCGAACGCGGACAGCACGACGAAACGGTCGACGCCAGAGGTCTTCGCGGACGCGATGACCGCACGGACCATGTCGGTGATCAGCGTCGGGGTCTCGCTGGCCTTCTTCACCCCGAGCGTGCTAATGATCGCGTCGTGGCCCTGGGCCGCCTTCGCGATCACGGCGGCGTCGGTGACGTCACCGGTGACGATTTGAGCGCGTGGGTCGACGGAGGAACCGGCCCGCCTGACGAGGGCAGTGACCTGGTGTCCCTCGTCGAGCGCCTTCTTGACGAAGAGGACCCCGGTGCGCCCGGTTGCTCCAAGGACAAGAAACTTCACGGTACTTCCCTCTCTAATGAAGGACGAATGGGTGTGCCGGTGTTGCGGCCGAGCGGCAGGGGCCCAGTTCCCGCCCATGCTTTGTCGGAGCCAGCCTTGTCTCTGCTGGCGGCGGCCTGTGCAGCAACGGTCCGGCGCATGGGGCCTGCACATCGCTGCAGCCGCCCGGCCATCGCCGGAATATCGTCAGGATCATTTACGAATGTAGTCAGCTTAGCTGACGATGTCAAACCGGAGTCGAAAGCCTGCCAGTGCCTGTCGCTCTGGTGCTCCGTGCCAGCAGGAAGCGGGTGCGGCGGTTGGGTGGGCCAGGTCTGGCACACGTAGGGGTCGGTGATCTCGACGTGACGTTGCAGGTAGCCCGGCAGGTGTTCCATTCGGAGAGGATCGCGTCGAGTGCCGCCTAGGCCACCTCGACCACGCGGCGGCCGTTTTGCGCGATCACGATCATCTGGGCGCTGCCATCCGTGGGGCTGGGAACCCTGTGCACATGCCTCAGGCGATCAAGTTGATCGGCCAGTACGCCCGCGTCCTGTTTGGCCATTCGCACCTGGTCAGCGAGATCTGTGAGGCGCGAACGGTCCGAGGCGATGCGTTGGAACACCCGGCACTGGGCGACGGTCCAGTCATCGAGCCCAGCCTTCTGCAGGCCCGGACAATCCAGTCCTCAACGGACCGGCATGGGATGAACAGCGACACCCCTGGATGGACTCGACTGTTGGCCGTCCATACCGCCGCCAGTTCCACTGCCCGCCTGATTCCCTCGGGGTCCACACACCGCGCCAACGCCGCCGACTCGACCGCGGGGCGCGTGCGGGGCGCCGCGCACCCTGCGTCCCGCACGCGCCACCTGCTCCTCGGTGACCTCGCACCCGCCGCTGTTGCCATCAGTTCGGATGTATGACTATTGTAGTCATGAAAGCTGACTAGTTGGATGAATGCCCCGATGAATGGGCGGGCGGTGCGATCCAAAGACTGCTCACATCCAGAGGACTGAGAGAAAAGGACCAGAACTCATGATTTTGATCACCGGCGCCACCGGCACTGTCGGTTCGGAAGCCATCAAAGCGTTGCTCCCCGCCCAGGCCGGTAACCTGCGGGTCCTCACCCGCGATCCTGGCGCGGTCTTCCCCGACGGCGCCCAGAAGGTCGTCGCCGATCTCGGCGACAGCGAGCTGGCACCCGTGCTGGACGGTGTGCACGCGGTCTTCTCGATAACCCACGGGCTCAACATCGCCGCACACGATCGCCGGCTCGTGGCTGCGGCACAGCGAGCGGGCGTGGAGCGGATCGTCAAGCTTTCCGTGCGCAACGTCGGACACGACGGCGCCGACCCGATCACCACCTTGCACCGGGCCGGCGAGGAAGCGATCCGCGACAGCGGCATCGGGTGGACGTTCCTGCGTCCCACCGCGTTCATGTCCAACGCGCTCAACTGGGCGGGGATGATCGCAGCCGGTCAGGACGTGTACGCCCCGTTCGCCGCTGGCCGGGCCGCTGTCGTCGACCCGGCGGACATCGCAGCGGTCGCCGCGGTCTGCCTCACCCAGGACGGCCACAACCACCGTGTCTACGAGCTCACCGGCCCCGAACCGCTCAGCCCCGCCGACCAGGTGGCACTCCTCGGCGAGGTGCTGTGGCGCGACCTGCGCTACGTCGAAGCCGACCCGGCCGGCATGGTCGCGCAGATGGTGTCCTACGGCATGCCCGAGGAGCAGGCGCAGGCCGTCACCGAGCTGTTCCGCTCCACCATGGAGCCGTACAACTCCGAGCCGACAGGCGATGTCACCGCAGTCACCGGCCGCCCGGCACACAGCTTCACCGACTGGGCCAAGGCCCACCGCGCCGAGTTCCCCACGCCCGAGGCCGTCCACGACGCCACAACCATCGAGGAGTGACGATGAGCGCCTCCGGAACCCCCGTCGACACCCACGAGATGGTTCTGATCCACCGCGTCCTCCGGCGCGAGTTCGGTCAGCTGCCCCGGCTGTTCCGCTCCGCGGCCGATGACCGGACCCGGTCCAAGATCATCGGCGCGCACGCCCGCGAGATGTTGGACTTCCTCCACACGCACCACACCGGCGAGGACGAACTGCTCTTTCCCCTGCTGCGCGAGCGAGCCACGCTCGACCCGGAGCTGATGGACCGGATGGATGCGCAGCACATGCAGGTCGACGACACAGTCAAAGCTCTCGACGCGGAACTGCCGGCGTGGACCGCGAGCGCTGACGCCGCCGCCGGCGAGCGGATGGCGACCCGCGTCGAAACCACGATGCCGACATTGATCGCCCACCTGGCTGAGGAGGAGGAGAAGCTGCTCCCGATCGTCTCCGTCACTGTGACGCAAAGCGAATGGGACGCGCTCGCCAAGCACGGCATGAGCGCGATTCCGCTCACGCGGCGGCTGGTCATCCTCGGCCACATCACCGAGGAGGCCAGTGACGCCGAACGGCAGAAGTTCATGCAGGTCATTCCGGCCCCAGCCCGTCTGGCCTACAAGCTGATCGGCCACCGCCAGTTCACCCGCGAAACCACCGCGATCCGCGGCTGACCGACCCGCGACCCGAACACCACACCCACGGGCGACGGGCCAAGGCCGGTGCGGCGGAGTCGAAGCCGCGTCGCGTCGTGCGGAACGCGACGCGGGCACCGCGGAACCTGCTCGCGGCAAAGCATTTCCCGCCGCCTCTGATCGAGCGGCACTACGAGAACTGAGACGGAAACATGGCCAACTTGGAACAAGGGTGATCTGGAATCGTTCCTCGTCAAGACCACTGCCGACGTGCTCGCCCACATCGATCCGGACAGCGGCAAGGACTTCGTCGACGTCGTACTCGACCAGGCAGAGCAGAAGGGCACCGGCCGTTGGACGGTGCAGAGCGCGCTCGATCTCGGCGTTCCGATCACCGGCATCGCCAAGGCCACCTTCGCGCGTTCGCTCCTCGGCCACGCCGAGCAGCGCGGCCCGGCCCGCGCGGTGTTCGGCACCGGCATCGGCGAGTTGAACATGGGCGATCGCGACGCATTCGTGGAAGACGTCCGCAAGGCGCTCTACTCCTCGAAGGTCGTCGCCTACGCGCAAGGCTTCGACCAGATCAAAGCCGGCTCCGAGGCCTTCGGATGGAACGTGGACCGCGGGGCGATGGCGAGCATCTGGCGCGGCGGGTGCATCATCCGCGCCCGGTTCCTCGACTGCGTGCACCAGGCATACGATGCCGACCCCGAACTGCCCTCGCTCCTGGTGGCACCCTACTCGCCGACGCGATCAAGGGCGGGGGGGCAGCGTGGCGGCGGGTGGTGTCGGCCGCCGTCCAGGCGGGCGTGCCGACCCCGGCGTTCTCCTCATCACTCGCCTACTATGACGCGCTGCGCGCCGAGCGACTGCCAGCAGCGCCCATCCAGGGACAGCGCGACAACTTCGGCGCGCACACCTACCAGCGCACCGACCGGCCCGGCGCCTTCCATGTCTCCTGGTCCGGGGACCGCAAGCAGCACACCGCATAACGACCGGGCACGATCCCCTGATGAAGGGCATCGGCCGGGACTGCGACCGGTCCCGAACTCCCTGCCACGGCATGGCGCGCGAGATACAGATCCTCCACCACTTCCCACACCACCCAGCTCACGTCTTTGACCAGAAGAGAAGAGATCTGACATGACCGACGGCAAGCGCGTGCAGACGTTCGTCCTGATTCCCGGGGCATGGCTGGGAGGCTGGAGTTGGCAGCCGGTGGCCCGCGCGCTGATCGAGCGCGGTCATCGGGCTCTGGCGCTGACCCTGCCCGGACTGTCGTACGACGGCTCGCCACCAGGGCTCGAACTGGCCGACGCTGTGGACTACGTGGTGAGTGAGGTCGAGCGCCGCAACCTGTCCGATGTGGTCCTGGCCTGCCACAGCTGGGGCGGATACCCGGCCACCGGAGCCGCCCACCAGCTGGTGGGCCGCGTCACGAAGGTGATCTACTTCAGCGCGGTGGTTCCCGGGCGGGGCACGTCGATGCTCGACGAGAACGAGCAATACGGCGAGATGATCCGGCAGGCCATCAAGGCCACCCCCGATGCCACCGTCCCACTCGACCTCGACGCGGTTCAAACTGTGCTCATGCCGGGAGACCCCGCGCCACTCCAGGAACTCGTGAGCCGACTGCTGCTGCCACAGCCGGGCGGCTATATGACCGGCAGCCTCGACCTGCCGCGAGTCACGGAGATCGGAGTGGACGCGGCATACGTGCTATGCGCCGACGACAGCGCCCTGGCCCGGCCCGGCACCGAGTTCGCGGCGCGGCTCGGCGTCGACCCGCTGGTGATACCGGGCACTCACATGACCATGCTGACCACACCGGACACGGTGGCTGAGGCGCTGCTCTCGGCATGAAGAGGCCACGAAGTCCATCAATGCCGGTCAGGCGACGCGGTGGTATTCGTGGGTCAGGTCCAGGTCGTGGCCGCGCTTGCCGCGTGGTGGCAGGTGCGGCTCGTCCAGCACCGTGGATTGTGGCAATCACCCGTCCACGCCGGAGTATCGTCAGGATCATTGATGAAATGAGTCAACAGATCCGACTATGGCAGAAGAGTTCCGGCCTGCCGGCGTCGGCCACGGCGGCTGGGGCTGCGCGGGGTCTGGGCCATCAAGCGTAGGGGTCGGTGATCTCGCGGAGTTGATCGAGAATCTGGTGCAGCAACGTGAAGTTGCGGGTGCCGAGGTAGGTCTTCCACTCCGCGTAGATCTCATCGAGCGTGGCCATGGCCACCTCGACCGCACGCCGGCCGCGTTCCTCGATCACAATCAGCCGGGCACGGCCGTCCGTGGGGTCGGGGATCCGGCGGACGTAGCCCAGGTGTTCGAGCTGGTCGACCATCACGCTGGCACTTTGCTTGGTTATTTGCGCCTGGTCGGCGAGGTCTTTGAGGCGCGAGCCGTTCGGCGCGATGCGCTGGAAGACTCGGCACTGGGCGAGCGTCCAGTCGTCGAACCCGGCATCCTGCAGGGCCCGGAAGAGCCGGTCCTCGGTGTACCGGTACGAGATGAACAACGACACCCCTAGATCAACCTGTTGCCCGTCGTCCATGCCGCCCTTGGCTCCGTCGCTCGCCCAGTAACACCAGCTTCACACCCTATGGCAACGCCGCCGTCGGCCTCTGATCCCGCACGGACGTCGGGCCATCACGCATCACGCAAACTAGTCAGGCATCATTACTATAGTACGTATAGGGCAGCGTCGATAGCACATAGCCATGAACCCTGATTCGCCGGTCGGTTTGCGATACCGCCGCACCACTTCACCTTCGGCACGCCGGCCTCGAAGTCGCGTCCGAACAGGGGACGGTCCGGCCCCGATCAACATTGCCGAGCGCAAAGGCGACTGCCCGCTGAACGAACGTAGCCGCGCCAGCGGCCTTCTGCCGCCGCTGCCCTGGTCCGGGTTCGACAGATCATGGACGGGCTGCAGTCGCAGACTTGAACTCCCGACAAAAGGGGACAGCATTGCGGGATTCGTCTAGCGCGGCGCTGCTTGATTGGGGATCTGGGCGATCACGGTGTCGATGGCGGCCTCCAACGCGTCGGTGGTGCGCTGGGCCTGGGCGAGGAGAAGTCCGCCCTGGACGGCCGCCAAGAGTGCGAGGGCGAGCCGGTCGGCGTCGGCCTGCGGGCGCAAGGCACCTTTAGCGAGCATGCCGAGCAGCCCCTCGCGAATCACCGCAGCCCACGCGGTAAAACTCGAGGCCAGGGCGTCGCGGGCCCAGGTGTGGTGGTCGGACAGTTCGCTGGACAGGCTGCCCAGCGGGCAGCCGCCGGCGCCGTGCTGCTGCCGTGCGACGTCGACGACGACGTCACGCCATGCCCGCAGGGCATCGATGCTGTCGAGCCGGGCCAGCAACGGGGCCTGATTCGCGAGGATCGCCTCCGTCTGGAACGCGATGACAGCTCGGGTGAGATCGTCCTTGTCGGCGAAGTAGTGGTAGATCTGCGAGGAGCTGACTCCGGCAGCATCCCGTAGTGCCGGGGTGCTCATGCCGGCCGCTCCGTGCTGATACATGAGATCTGCTGCCGCCGCGATGATCCGGTCGCGGGTCGCGCGGCCCTTCTTGGTACTCGGCGCGTCCTGCCGCGCCATCTGTGTTGCCATCGCTCACCCCTGAAACTGGATTTGACGATCCAATTTTAGCCCCCTAGATTGGATCGAACAATCCAATCAATCTAAGCGGAGGGCAGCCATGACTTCCGAACCCACAACCGTCCTGATCACCGGCGGAACCTCGGGTATTGGCCGAGCGGCGGCGCAACTGTTCGCCCGCCAAGGCGCGCACGTGATCATCACTGGCCGTGACGAGGAGCGCGGCCGAAAGGTCGCGGCCAAGACCAAGGGCCTATTCATCCGCGCCGACCTGGCCTCGCTCAGAGACGTGCAGCGCCTAGCCGCCGAGGCCGGCGACGTGGACGTGCTGGTCAACAACGCTGGCTACTGGGAGTTGGGTCCGAGCGCGCAGACCACCGAGGCGGGCTTCGAGGCGATGGTCGCGGTCAATTTCCGCGGACCGTTCTTCCTCACCGCCGCACTCGCTCCGAAGATGGCCGCACGCGGGCACGGGGCGATCGTGAACGTCTCGACGATGGTCGCCGCCCGCGGCGCTGCGGGCATGGCCGCATACGGAGCGAGCAAGGCAGCCCTCGAGGCGCTGACCCGGTCGTGGGCGACCGAATACGGTCCGGCCGGTGTGCGCGTCAACGCCGTCGCGCTCGGGCCGAGCCGCACCGAGGTCACCAAGTCCATGGGCGAGATGCTCGACACCCTCGCTGCCGCCAGCCCCCTGGGGCGGGCGAACGAGCCGGACGAGGTCGCCCACGTGATCGCCTACCTCGCCGGCGAGCAAGCTCGACCGATCACCGGCGCGGTCCTCGCCGTCGACGCCGGACGCGTCTCCGCACTCTGAATCTATAACGAGGGAGAACATCATGATTCTAGTAACCGGCGCGTCCGGGAAGGTCGGTTCCGAAGCTACCCGCCTGCTCGGCGCGCAGCGCCAGCCCATCAGGGCGCTGGTGCGCGATGCATCCCGCGCGCCGCGCGCCGACGTCGAGATCGCCATCGGTGACTTCGACCGCCCGGACACGCTGGATGCGGCCATGCGCGGCATCGCGACCGTCATCCTGGCCAGCCCGGCCGTGCCCGCCCAGGAAATCGCGGTCATCGCCAGCGCTGTGCGGCAGGGCGTACGGCACATCGTCAAGATCACGAGCAAGGCGTCTGCCGATTCCCCGGTCGAGCGCCGTCGCGGACAGGCGCAGATCGAGGCGTATCTGGAGGCCTCCGGGCTCTCCTACACACTGCTGCGGTCGAACGCCTACATGCAAAATCTCCTGGCCCTGGCGCCGACGATCAAACAGTCGCGTGGATTCCTGATGTCCGCCGGCGACGGCCAAGTCGGCATGATCGACGCCCGCGACGTCGCCGCCACCGCCGCAAAGGTGGCCACCGAGCCGACGGTGCACGCCGACCGCGCGTACTGGCTGACCGGCCCGGAGCTGATCACCTACAACGACGTCGCCAAGGAACTATCCGACGCGCTCGGGTACACAGTCGAATATCGCCAGAGCACGCCCACCGAACACCTCGCGGCGATGGTCCGGGCCGGCGTACCGGAAACAATCGCGACCTCCAACGCCCAGGCCTTTGGACTGATCGCCGAGGGCGACGCAGCATGGCTGTCAGACGAGGTCGCAGCGATCACCGGCGCCGCGCCGCGCTCGCTGCGCACCTTCATCACCGACCACATCGCAGCATTCACTGAACGTTGACACCAGCCTCTATCGGCCGTCTTCAGGCACGCGTTCATGTGGGGACCGCCGCGGGGTCGCCGCCAACGGATGAGAGCAAGGCAGATAGTGACCAACGCTTGATGAAGCCGGTCACCATGAGCAGTGGCCAATCGCGCCATCAGCACGTCATGGTACCGAGCCCGGGCAGCATGCCGCGGCAGATGCCCGGCGGTGGCTGCTGGATCCAGCCGAGTTTCTCGACTCGCTTTCGACCACGACGCCGTCGCCACAGCGCGCCGTCTTGCGCCGAGCGCATTCCCGTTCATCCGCACGAGCGTCAAGCTCGCAAAGAACATGCAAGTCCCCCACATGCGGACTCCCAACAAGCCTCTCTCGACTTTCAAAGTTTTCGTTGATCGTCGTGGGGTCGCTCGGGTGGGTGCTGGGGGCCTGATCTGGCGGCGCGGGGTGGGGCACCAGAGAAGCATCGGCGGTGCTTATGTCGCCTGCTGTGAGGGACCCGCCGATGCTTCCGGACACGACCGTACCCGCTTCGCTGCTGGCGGTGCTGACGTTCCTGCGGGGCTGTTTCACCACGCCGACTTTCACTACCTTCGCCGCGCTGGTCACGGGCCTGATCGCGCAGACCGGCCGGTGCACGGTGACCGGCATGCTCACTGGCGCGGGGTTGAACCGCACCTGGTCCCACGACCGTGCCCACGCCTTCTTCTCCCGCGCGAGCTGGAACCCTGACCTGCTGGGCATCTCCCTGTCCCACCTGGTCGTGTGTCAACTCCTGCCCGCAGGCGCGGTGTTGACGGTGGCGGTGGACGACACACTGTTCAAGCGGCGCGGGAAGAAAGTGTTCGGTGCGGCGTGGCAGCACGACGGCGCGGCCACCGGACCCCGGGGTGTCGGGCGCGGGACCTGCTTCGTGGTGCTCGGCCTCGTCGTCGACCTGCCCTTCGTGGCCCGGCCGGTGTGCCTGCCGGTGATGGCCCGGCTGTGGCGCCCCAAGCAGGAGCTGAGCACGGAACAACCGGACGGACGTCCAGCACACGGACAACTGGGGTGCTGATCAAAGTTCACGGCAAGCTCTTCCCCGCCGGCTCGACGGCAGCCAAGGCCGCAGTCATGCCCCGATCAGTATGTGTGGCATCTGCGCTCATCCGGCGGAAGTCATCCCGGCAGGCCCGTCCGGCGCCGCGGTGGACCCGCGGGCGCCGGGTGCGCAAGCCGCTTGTTCAGGTCCCCGCGCCGTCACCTGTGCGGAAGTGCGCCGCTCACTCGAAGGGGGTCAGGAAGTCCCGGGTGGCCAGGGCCCTGTTCACGATGCGGGTGTCGCCGATCCATCCGTAGAAGCCCTGCCCGAACTGCTCGTCGAACTGTGTGGCGCCGATGATGAAGGGCTTGCCGAGCGTGGTGATGCCGGTCGACGGCTGCGACGGATTACGGGCGATCTTCGAGCCGTCCACGTACATCACCGTCCGGCGGCCGTCGTTGACGAGTGCGATGTGCATCCACCGGCCGACGGGCACGGCGTGGCTCCACGACGTGGGGTCCGCGTCCTGCTTGTAGGGATAGACGACGAACTGGAGGAACCTCTCGGGCGACAGGTTGAGGCTGCAGGTGGGCTCCAGCGGGGACCAGCCCGTGGTCTTGCCCGCGTCTCCGTTGCGGCCCTCCCAGCTGAGGATGCCCATCCAGCTGTGGTCGCCCTCGAACGGCTCGGGCAGCATGAGGTACGTCTCGATGGTGTAGCCGCCGGTGAACTTCTCACTGTTGAGGGCGGCGCCCGCGGCGGTCGTCAGCACGGCACCGCGGTCCGGGCTCTTGCCGCCGTCGAAGCGGAGGCTGGCGTGCGCCGGCTGGCCCAGGTGGTGATCCGCCGACCAGGTGAGCGCATCGGGTCCGCTGGAGTGCAGACGGCTCACGGTCAGATGGTTGCCGTTGCCCGTGAGGTCGCGCACGACCGCTCCGTCGGCCACGGTGGCGCCCGGCGATCCGGCCGCAGCCGTCCCGGAGGCGTCGAAGCGCCAGTACGCGACCGTGCCGCGGGGCATCACGGCGGATGCCGGACGCGGCTTCGGCGGGGCGGCCGGGGCGAAGCCCTTGAAACGCTCGTCGAAGTCGACACTCAGGCTGAACCGGTCGGTGGGGCCGGTCAGTTCGATCGTCTCCGCCTCCAACGGCGCCCGCTTGTGCGGGTCGCGGGCGAGGAACCACGGCGAGAAGGTCTCGACGTCGATGACCTTGCGGACCAGGTCGAAGCCGTACAGGCGGATCATCCCGGCGCCGCCGTAGTAGCGGTCCTGGTAGTTGGTGATGTGGACGTGGACATCGTTGTCGGCGTCGTTGGTCAACACAGTGCGCCCGGGCGGCCAGTAGTGGCCTCCCAGCGCGAGGAAGATCTGGTCGTTGCCACGGATGAGACCGTCCCACAGCCGCCTCCCGTGGTCCGACAGCTGCGCCGCGCCGTCGTCGTCCGACCAGGCGAGGTCGTGCGTGGTGAGGACGGCGGGCAGCGTGGGGTGCGCGTCGAGCACCCCCTGCGCCCAGCGCAGTCCGTTGTCCGACACCCGCCAGTCGAGTGCGAGGACCAGCCATTCCCGGCCCGCCGCACGCAGTACGTGGTAGCTGTTGTAGCCGTCGGGAGAGGCACCACGGAAGGTCGGCATCGAGGCGTAGCGCTGGGGCCCGAACGCCGCGAGGTAGGCAGAGTCGCCGCGCTGGTCGTCCGTGGAGGAGCGAATGTCGTGGTTCCCCGCCAGGACGCTGTAGGGCACCTTGCCGTGGATGGTCCTGAAGGTGTCGGCGGCGAGTGCGATCTCCTGCTCGGTGCCGTGTTCCGTGACGTCACCGAGGTGCGTCATGAAGGCGATGTTCACCTCCTCCCGCTCCGCGGCGAGGTAGCGGAACGTGGCGCGCAGGGGTGCCGGGTCGGAGCTGTCGGCGTCGAAGAGGTATTGCGTGTCGGGCAGGACGGCCAGCGCGAAGCGGGGGCTCTCGGTGTCGAAGGGGGACCGGCCGCCGCTGTGGGCTGCCGGGTCGGCGTGTGCCGGGGTCGCCTCGAATACGGTCGCCACCGCGCCGACCGCGGGTATGGCGACCGCGGCCTGCAGCAGTGCGCGTCTGTCCAGCCGGTTGTGGTGCCCTGCTGTGCTCATCTGATCCCTCCATGGATACTCCGCCCTTCAGGGCGGAGAGGAAAACGGACTCCTGCGGAGCAGGGCAGGGAAGGACGATCCGCCGCCAGGGCGGATCGTCGTTCGCGACCAACTACCCGCAGGTGGTCGCAAGTTGATGCGACAATTGTGAGTTGTGGGCACTCACGTGAAGCGGGCGTATCGGTACCGCTTCCATCCGACGGATGCGCAGGCAGCCGAGCTGTCGCGCACGTTCGGGTGCGTGCGGAAGGTCTACAACCTGGCGCTCGCCGCCCGGACCGAGGCATGGACGCGGCAGGAACGGGTCAACTACCACCAGACCTCGGCCATGCTGACGGCGTGGAAGAAGACCGGGGAGCTGGCCTACCTGAACGAGGTGTCCTCGGTTCCGCTCCAGCAGTGTCTGCGGCATTTGCAGACGGCGTTCACCCACTTCTTCGGCAAGCGGGCGGAGTACCCGCGTTTCAAGTCGCGGAAGAAGTCGCGCAGGAGTGCGGAGTACACCACCAGCGCATTCCGCTTCCGTGACGGAGCGCTGACACTGGCGAAGATGACCGAGCCGCTGGCCCTCGTGTGGTCGCGCCCGCTGCCCGAGGGAGCGAAGCCGTCCACCGTGACCCTCTCGCAGGACAGCGCGGGACGCTGGTTCGTGTCCCTGCTGTGCGAGGACCCGTCCGTCAAGCCGCTCCCGGCCACCGGTCAGGCCGTCGGTGTCGATGTCGGCCTGGACCACCTGCTGACCCTCTCCACCGGGGAGAAGATCGCCAACCCCCGGCACGAGCGCCGGGACCGCACCCGCCTCGCCAAGGCTCAGCGCAACCTTGCCCGCAAGGCCAGGGGCGACGGCGCCAACCGCAGGAAGGCCCGGCTGAAGGTCGCGAAGATCCACGCGCGGATCGCTGACCGGCGCCGCGACACGTTGCACAAGCTGACCACTCGGCTCGTTCGTGAAAACCAAACGATCGTGATCGAGGACCTGACCGTGCGCAACATGGTCAAGAACCGCCGGCTTGCCCGCGCCATCAGTGACGCGGCGTGGAGCGAGTTCAGGAGCATGCTGGAGTACAAAGCCCAGTGGTACGGGCGCGAGGTGATCGCGGTGGACCGGTGGTGGCCCTCCTCCAGGCTGTGCTCCGCCTGCGGCACCGTGCAGGACACGATGCCGCTGAACGTGCGCACGTGGACGTGCGACTGCGGCATGACCCACGACCGCGACGTGAACGCGGCGCACAACCTTCTGGCCGCCGGGCTGGCGGTGACAGTCTGTGGAGCTGGCGTAAGACCTCA
The DNA here is from genome assembly GCF_044763085.1 of Streptomyces sp. NPDC096311. Classification (NCBI taxonomy): domain Bacteria; kingdom Bacillati; phylum Actinomycetota; class Actinomycetes; order Kitasatosporales; family Streptomycetaceae; genus Streptomyces; species Streptomyces sp. NPDC096311. The sequence continues at coordinate 20,864 of NZ_JBIWFN010000037.1, read as the reverse complement.
ACGGAGTACTCCGGACAGGCAGTCGGCAACGAAGCAGAAACCCTCACGGCGCGAGCCGTAAGAATCCCCCTCCTTCAGGAGGGGGAGAAGTCAAGTGCCCTCCAGATGAGAAACGTTGGGCTCGCAAGGCACAGTCCTGAGCGGCCGTGGCCACGTGGTGACAGGTAGCTGAACGCCGAATTCTGTTCGCCGCACGTTTGGCTTCCGTCGCCGCGGTGCGAGGCGGGGTGCGCTGTGGGAAGAACAGCTCGCGTGCGCCGTCCCGGCCCGCTCGCCCGCTGCCCCTCCTCTCCCGGAGTCCTTCGCCGGGGTCCTTCCCTCCCCTGGGCTCCTGCGTGGCCGATCCGGCCGCCGACGGCGGCCGGAGGCCTCTCGTCCCAGGCCCGAACGGGGCTGTGCACGACGCCGTACTCCTGCGATCGCACGACGCCGAACGGACCTTCTGCGCCGACCCCGCGGCCGGAGATGCCCGGAGCCGTTCGGCGAGGCCGGCGAACACGCGTATCGCTGCCGTCTGCGGGGAATCGGCTGCTCCCGCCCCGGTCCGGCCCGCCATGTCGACGGGGGCGCGGCCCGGGGGCGGGAGCAGCCGTAGGCAAGAGGGTCGTGGCCGTACAGCGTGAAGCGGCCGCCCCTCGTACGGACTGCCCCTCGCACGGGCTGCCCCTCCAGAGCCGGCAGTTGTGCCCGGCCGTCTGCCCGGCTCGCACAGGGCCTCCTGCCCGACCCCGCTCACCCGGGCCGGGCAGGCCCCGTCACCTTTCCTGCGGCCTGCCCCCGAGCGGCAGGCCCTCGGCGTCCCGTCGTCGGCCCGGTCGGCCGACCGATCAGCGGGTCAGCGGGATGTCAGTCGTGGTCCTCCTCGCGCTGGTGCGCCGCGACCAGGGCCTCGATCATGTCGACGGCGCTGCCCTCGTGGTCGCTGCCGGCCGTTCCGCTGCCCTGCTGGATGTTCGCGGTCCGGTCGACCTCGAGGATCGAGTCGGCGTGCGAGTTGTCGAGGACGGTGATCAGGCTGTCGCCCGCGGCCGCCGGTGTTGCCGCGGCGCCCAGCAGGGCTACCGCCAGCACGGCGGCCGTGCGCAGTCGCGGTAGTGGGACGCGTGCCGGTGTCACGCGCTCACGCCCTGGGGTTCGGGCCGCAGCCGGGCGATGTTGCGCTCCAGCAGCTGGGTGGCGGTCTTGACGCCGACGCCGTCCGCCGCGTTCACCACGGGGAGCCGGCCGTCCGCCGTTTTGAGGTCGGCGAGCGCAGCGTGCATGGCCTGGTGGGCGGCGAACAGACACGGTGTGCTGTAGATGGCGACGTCCACGCCGAGTTCGGACAGTTCGGTCAGTGAGAGCCGGGGGGACTTGCCGCCCGCGATCTGGTTGAACAGCAGGGGTTTGTCGCCGACCACCTTGCGGATCCGCCGGATCCATTCCACGCTGCGTACTCCGTCGACCAGGACCACGTCCGCGTCGGTCGCGGCCAGTTTCTCGGCCCGGTGCAGGATGTCGTTCTCGTCGGTGGCGTCCGTGCGGGCCACCACCACCAGGTCCTGCCGGGTCGCCAGTACCATCTCCAGTTTGGTGAGGTACTCCGACAGCGGCAGCACCTGCTTGCCGTCGGCGTGCCCGCACCGGCGCGGGCGCTTCTGGTCCTCCAGGATCACTCCCGACGCCCCGATCCGCTCCAGTCCCTCCACGACATGACAGGCGACCTCGGGGTCGACGTATCCGTCATCGATGTCCACCAGCAGATGGTGGCGCGGGAACGCGCCCCGCAGCCGCTGGACGAACGCCATCATGTCCGGCCAGGCGATGAAGCCGATGTCCGGCAGCCCGTAGTACGAGGCCGCGAAGCCGAAGCCGGAGACGAACATCCCGTCATAGTGCTCGGCCGCGATCGACGCCGAGTACATGTCATACACGCCGATCAGCGGAGTGGTCTCCGGCCCGGCGATCTGTTCCCTCAGCTTCTTCCCGTAGGTCAACGTCCGGTTCCTCTCGTGGGGTTGAACACGTCGCGCGGAGAGGGCCGTCGCAACACGACCGCCCTTTGCCAGAACAAGAGGATCCCTATAGCGACAGCGGACTCTCCCCTTGGAAGGGCTTTACTCACCTCAATGGCGCAAGCGGTTCACCGGAGAAACGTCACTGGCCCTCCGGCCGGGCCGACCGGTTGATCCCGCCGCGCGGACGGGCGCGGAAGCCCGGTCCGCGCAGGCGGCCGGGGCGTGGCCGAGGGCATTCAAAAAAGCAGCCCCGCTTCCGGGATACCGGAGGCGGGGCTGTGCGGAGCGCCGGGCAGGCCTTGCACCTGCATCTCCCCGCAGGAAGCGGGGCATCTTTCCTTGGACCACCAACGCGCGGCTGACCGCCGGAAGTTCGGGCGGCTCGCTCAAGATCAATGATAGCGCAGTCCCGGCGTCCCGGATCACGCGGCGGCGCAGGAACCGGACCGGCTGTCGTGCGGGGCAGCGTCCGATTCCCCGGGTGTTCAGGTCACTCGGGTGTCCAGGTCCTCGGGTGTCCAGGTCCTCGGGTGTTCAGGCCAGCGGAATGGTGACTTCGTCCTCGACCGGCGGGTCGATTTCCTGCGCGCGGTTTCCGGTGGCTGCGAAGCAGCGCAGCCGGACCGACTCCGGGGTGACGTCCAGGCGCAGGAAACACTTGAAGAACGGCGGGCTGTAGGTCGCCGAGCTCGGCGAGAAGAGCTGGGTGTAGATCTTCCGCACGGGCAGGCGGAAGCGCGAGGTGCGCTCGGGGCGGCCGCCCGCGCCCAGCAGGTTCGCGATCAGACGGGTGCGCCGGGTGACGCGGGCGGGCGGGCCCTGGGTACGGGTCGGCGGGATACCGAGGCGCTCGGCGACGACGGCTGCCGCCTCGGCCTCGGTGAGGGTGAACAGGCGGCGCAGGCGGAGCCGGTGCCCGTAGAGCCTGCTGTAGAAGGCGAGGGAGTCGCCGCGCAGCGGGTAGCAGCGGAACTCCTGCTCTGTGACGTTCGCGACGCGGACGCGGGGGATGGTGTGGGTGGCGTGCATGAAGGCTCCGCCGCCGCCCGACACCACGTACTGGATGGTGCGGCCGTCGACCTGCACCGGGTAGCGCTGGTAGTTGTGGATGTCGCCGCCTATGGCCGCGAGGTAGCGGTGGGCGGGGTCGCGGACGAGGTCGTCGACGGTGCCGCCGCCTTCGATGGGGCAAGGGTGGTGTTCGCCGTCCACGTACAGGGGCGAGCCGGTGACGAGGATCTTGGGGAGAGGTCCCTTGGACACCTCGCGCAGCCATGCGCCCTGCTCGGCGTCGATGGTTCCCAGCAGTCCCGTGTCGATGCCTATGATCCGCACCGGACCGGCGTCGATGGCCCAGTACGGGCCCGGCTGAACGGCCTGTTGGGCCGGCGAGGAGCGCAACTTGCGTGCCTCGGTGAGGTGTTGTCCGTCGGCCGGGTGCGGCCGGTGCCACAGCAGCGACCGCAGCCAGGCCCGTGAGAGGGGGCGCGGCGCGGGCTGTGGGGCGAGTGGCGGGGCGTCGTCGCAGAAGACGCGCATGAAGCCGCCGAGGTCTTCGTACCAGTCGTGGTTGCCGGGTATCGCGTATATGGGTGCCTGGTAGTCCTGGTACGGGCGGAAGAACTTCGTGCCGTAGTCGTCCGTCCGGCCGACGGGGTAGATCACGTCGCTGGCGATGACGGCGAACTTCGTTTCCTGACTGGCCTTCAAGAAGCCGGGGACGACGGCGTATTGGGGCTCGTCGCCCTCGCCGGTGTCTCCGATGACCATGAAGGAGAAGTGGTCCGGGTCGTCGCGCCGGATCACCTTGGCGGCGGGTGCTCCGGCGGCCGTCCGCTGTGCCACCCAGCGGCTGCGGGTGCGGCCCGTGGGGTCCCCGAACCAGGAAGCCAGTACGCCGTTGCGTGCGGCCCACAGGGTCTTCGGGTTGAGCCATGAGAGCTTGTCGACCTGGTGCGGCATCAGGTGCTTGTACTCGCCGTGTTCCGGGGTGCCCCAGCCGGCGCCTTCGGCGGTATCGCGTGAAGAGTCAGACACCGGTGAACCGTAGCAACGATCCAGGAACGGGCCGGGGAAGGGTGCGTCGGGACACTGCCGTCTCTACGTGCTCCGGGCGGGCGTGGACGTCGAGTTCGTCCCTGTGCATCGGGCCGTGGTCATGCTCGGCGGCCTCGCTCCTTTCCGGCTTCCCGTCGCGGCCGGACAGCGACGTCGTGTCGTCGCCTGATGTCCGCCCCGACTCAAAACAGCCAGGCGTCCGCCCGGCTCGGGACAGCCCGCGGACTCCACCGGTCCCGGAGCGAATCGGGACTGCTCCCGCCCTCCCGGCATTACCCGGATCAGGCTGCCCCCAGCTGCGCCGCCTTGCGGGCAGCCTCCTCGTGGCCGGTGCGCGCCGCACCAACCCGGCTGCCCGACGCCGACCACGGCCCGGGGGGCGGGGCGGCGGGCGGCGCGCGGTGGGCCATTCAGGCCCGTGGCTCCGGCCGTGGCTCCGGCCGTGGCCGGACTGGGCAGTTTTCGAGAAGCGCCGGCGGCCCGGCCGCCCCTACCGTCGAAGACATGAACTCCATCGGCTCCGTCACCCTCGAGGTGGCCGACACCACGGCCGCCGCACGCTTCTACTCCACCGCCTTCGGACTGGACTCGTCGCACGTGCGCCTGCGCGCCTGCGAAGCCCCCACGACCGGCTTCAGCGGTTTCACCTTGTCGCTCGTGGTGTCCCAGCCGGGCAACGTCGACGCCCTCGTCCGCTCGGCCCTCGACGCCGGCGCCACCGCCCTCAAGCCCACCTCGAAGTCGCTGTGGGGCTACGGCGGCGTCGTTCAGGCCCCGGACGGCACGATCTGGAAGATCGCGGCGTCAACGAAGAAGGACACGGGCCCGGTCACCCGGGACTTCGACGAGCTCGTGCTCCTGCTGGGCGTCGAGGACGTGAAGGCCAGCAAGCAGTTCTACGTCGAGCAGGGCCTCACCGTGGGTAAGAGCTTCGGCGGCAAGTACGTCGAGTTCGCCACCGGGCCGGGCCCCGTCAAACTGGCTCTGTACAAGCGCCGCGCTCTCGCCAAGGACGCGGGTGTCCCCGCCGACGGCACCGGATCGCACCGGCTCGTGCTCTCCGGCGCCGCCGGTCCGTTCAGCGACCCGGACGGGTTCGTCTGGGAAGCCACCGCTCCCCTGACCGCCACCGCCTGAGCCGAGTCACCTCCGTTTACCGGATCGTCTTGCTCAACGGCAGACGCGAGGACTACACCTGCTACCTCGACGCCGCACAACTGATCGCGCATTGGCCGATCCTGCGCACAATGCCCGGCCGCGATGTGCGCACCGCCTGGGAGGACCGCAGTCCGCGGGACGACGGCGTCTGGACGGTGGAGGGATCGCTCACGGTCCGTGGGCACCAAGCTCCCGTCCGGCTGACGATCGACTCACTGACCGTCAGGGACGGACCGCTGCGGCTCTCGGCCTCCGCCGCGGCCTCGATCACGGTCCGGGCCTCCGCTCCCCCGGCGTCGGCGACACGTGCGAAGACCTCACCCGGGCAGGGCTCGTAGTCGCCGGACAAAGCAATGGGTCAGCGCGGACCACGGCTTGACGACCCTTGTCCGGAGCCCGGGCCAGGGCCGGGCTCGGCCACTCGATCGGCGGGGATCAGTGCTGGGCGAAGTCAACTTGACCCGGCCCTAAAGGACCGGGCTTGGAGGTAGCGCCCGACTGGCTGCTGGGTTGGCTCCTCCGTCCAGACACCCCTATGGGGTGGCAGGGACGCGTGACTCACGCCCCACATTCCACGCGGTCTCGCCACGGGTGGCGATGTTGCGGGAAGCATTCCGGTCGGCGTGGGCAACGACCCCGCACCCCCGGCAGATGAAAAGCCCCTGGTCGACACGGTTGCGCTTGTCGATGTGGCCGCACTCGGCGCACGTCTGCGACGTGTACGCGGGATCAACGAAGACCAGGGGCACGCCTGCCCGCCTGGCCTTGTAGACGATGAAGTCTCCGAGCTGGGCAAAGGCCCAGGAGTGGAGTGCGACCCGTTGGGGCTTGCGAAGCCGTACCCTCTGCCGGATTCCCTTGAGTGCTTCCAGGGAGATCCCAGCCGAGGTGCGTTCAGCCTCGGTCACGATCGTCTTGGCGATGATGTGGTTGGCGTTCTTGACGTGCCGCTGTTCGCGGCGGGAGCGCTCCTTCAACCGGCGCTTGGCGGACTTGGTGCGCTTCTTCTGGAGCTTGGCCCGCAGGGCAAGCTGACGCTTGCGGTAGCGGTTGAGACCGCGCCCGGCGGCCTGGTAGCCGGTGGACGTGGTGGCAATGTTGACGATGCCGAGGTCCACGCCGATGAAGCCGTCCGGTTCGTACGTCTCGGCCTCGGGGACCTCGCAGGTGGCGATCAGGTAGAAGACCCCGTCACGCTCGATCAGGTCTGCCTCGCCCTTGCGGTACTCGCGGAGCGTCTTGAGCGCGTCGGCGGAGCAGACGAAGCGGACGTTCTTGAGGCGCCCGGCAGTTGTCCAGATGGACACGGTCTGTACGTCGTACTGCCAGCTCAAACACCGGTCGTCATATGGCTGCGCGGCCTCGGGACGGAACGTGATCGGCTTCGACCCGGCCTTGATCCGACGCTTCGACTTCGGCTTGCCGAGGTTTCCGGCGCGGATGTTGGCGTGCAGCGTCGTGTACGCATCGCGCACCTTTTTGATCACGTGTTGCGACGCCTGCGCCCCGAGCCCTTCGGCCTTGAGGCGCGGGTACGTGTGCTTACGCAGCTCGTACTCACGCGGCACACCATGGGCGAACGCCACCTCGGAGACCCAGCACGCCAGGTCGTTGACCGTGCCCAGGGGCGCCGACAGAGCGGCGGCCTGGTCGGCCTCCGGCATCAGCTTCACCTGCGTCGCGATCTTCATGCCGGGCATCGTACTACAGTTGATCTATGTCACCACGCTGGGAGTCAAACCCCAACATTCGTAGGGGCCGCACGGTCGTCTATACCCTCCACGCTCACTTGGTCTTCACGCCCAAGTACCGGCGCGGCCCGTTCACCGACGAGATCCTTACGCGCTGCGAAGAGATCATGCGGGCCGTGTGCGCCGACTTCGAAACCGAGCTGGTGGAGTTCAACGGCGAGGCCGATCACGTCCACCTGCTCGTGCACTACCCGCCCAAGGTCGCCATCTCCCGGCTGGTCGGCTCCCTCAAGGGCGTCTCCGCCCGCAGGCTCCGCCAGGAGTTCCCCGGCCACATCCGCAAGTACCTGTGGGGCGACCACTTCTGGTCCCCGTCCTACTTCGCCGCGTCCTGCGGCGGCGCACCGCTGGCGATCATCAAGGAGTACATCGAGAACCAGAAGCGTCCCGGCTGAGGCAGACAGTGCAGACCCGTGCGCCCGTGCGGGTCAGAGCAGTGTTAAGAAGCGCTTCCTCCCGGGCGTGAACGCCCGGGGTTCCGCGCTAGATCATGCTGAAGACTGCCGGTGTCATCGGATTTGCCCGGGGTGACCGGCGACCCGCTGCGGCATGTCGCCACTGGTCCGGTCCGGCCTTGAGGAACAGGTTTCAAAGACCAGGCCGGCGGGGGCGCGGTGGACACAGTATGTGCCGCCACCGTCACCCGATCTGCTGCGCCGCAGGTCAAAGTGGTTGCGATGGGTGATCGGCGCAATCGTTCGAGGTGCGCGCAGAGGTCGCCGGAGGCGGGCGGGTCAGCCGGCGGCTTGGAGTTCCGCCTGGCCGGCGGCCCTGCGACGGCCTGGATGACGGGGGCTGTGTCGGTCACGGCCGCAGCGCTGTCACAAAACCGATCGCTATCCGGTCATTCGATGAAAAAAGGGGCATTCCACTGGAACCCCGCAGCGCCGACTTCCCAGACCCCTGAGGGCAGCACTCGATGACCACGATCAGTCTCGACGCAGTGACACTCGGCAAGCAGTTGAATGTGTCCGATGTATCCGATACCGCCATCGCGCTGCTCGACGAGCAGGGGATGGTCACCGCATGGACACACACCGCCGAACGGCTCGTCGGATTCCGCGCCGGGGACGTCGTGGGCCGGTCCGCCGCACTTGTGCTGCCGTCCTTCAAGGAAGCGACGACGACGGCAGCGTTCGTCGAGCGGTGCCGTGCCGAAAACGGGTGGTCAGGGGCGACGGCAGTGCGCCACCGGGACGGCCGCGCACTCGACGCCAGCGTACGGCTCACGATGTTGCACGGTCAGGACGGGACAGCGCGATGGCTCGCGTCCGTGACCGACGCCCTCCCGCAGTCCGGGGACGCGATAGACCGATCGGTGCGGGGACCGCTTCTCGCCCGCGCGCCGATCGGTGTCGGCATTCGTGACCGGCAACTGCGGTCCACCTACGTGAACGACGTTGCTGAGAGCTACGACGGCCTTCCCCGTGACCGGCGTCTCGGACGCCGATTCACCGAGGTACTGCCCGGTGCCAATGCCGAAACAATTGAGGCGGTGATGCGGCAGGTTCTCCAAAACGGCGCGCCCAGGATCCACGAGTACCGGACGTGGCTGCCGACGAGCCAGGGCCCGGAGCACCAGTTCGCGGCCTCGTTCCAGTGCCTCCAGGGCGCCGACGGCCAAGCGCTGGGGGTGTGCGTCATCGGCGCTGACGTCACCGCGAGCCGGCGGACGCGTGAGCACCTCGCCGCCCTCAGCCAGGCCAGTACGCATCTGGGCAGCACCCTGGATGTGACGCAGGCCAGCCAGGAACTGGCCGACCTGGCCGTGCCGTTGCTCGCCGACCACGTCGCCGTGGACCTGGAGCAGTCGATCTCGTGCGGGGAGGGGCCCCCGGTCCGCATCGGCGCGACGGGCAAGCACCTGCCCGGTCTGCGACGTGCCGGTCTGGCCTCGATCCTCCAGGGGGTCCCGGAATCCCGATGGGGGCGCGGCGAGCCGGTGTTCGTGCCGCCGGTCTCCCCCTTGGCCGACGTCCTGCGTACCGGGAAGTCCCTCCTGGAGCCGGTCCTGGACACCGCCTCGAGCACATGGGTCGACGAGGTGCCGGAACTGGCGCACGGGGTCCGCGAGCACGGCGTGCACTCGATCATGATCGTACCCATCCGTGCACGGCGCTCCCTGCTGGGCGCGGCGCTGTTCGTCCGCACAGAGGATCCCGTGCCGTTCCAGGAGGTCGATCTCCTCCTGGCCGAAGAGCTCGTCGGCCGCGCCGCGCAGTCGTTGAACAACGCCCGTCAGTACGCTCGCAAACACACCGCCGCCCTCACGCTGCAACGCCATCTGCTGCCCCGCCGGTTGACAGGCGGCACAGCGGTCGAGGCAGCGTCGCGCTACCTGCCCGCGGACCTGGACCACGGTGTCGGCGGCGACTGGTTCGACGTGATCCCGCTGTCCGGCGCACGGGTGGCGCTCGTCGTCGGCGACGTGATCGGACACGGCCTCCACGCCGCCGCGACCATGGGCAGGCTCCGCACCGCCGTCCACACCCTCGCCACCATGGAACTGCCCCCCGACGAACTGCTGGCCCACCTCGACGACACGGTCCTACGACTGGGCGAGGAAGACGCCGACGCCCCGGACCAGACCCCCGCGGTTGTGGGCGCCACCTGCCTGTACGCCGTCTACGACCCGGCCACCCGCCGGTGCACCATGGCGCGGGCCGGGCATCCCCCGCCCGCGGTCATCGACCCGCGGGGACGGGTCACATACCTCGACCTCCCGCCGGGAGCCCCCCTGGGTGTCGGGCTGGGGGACCCCCCCGAATCCGTGGAACTGGAACTGGCCGAGGGAAGCGTCCTCGCCCTGTACACCGACGGCCTGATCGAGACCCGCGACCACGACATCGAAGAGGGAATGCGCCGGCTGGGCACTGTCCTCGCACAGCCGGGCCGGTCTCTGGAAGACCTCTGCGACATCGCGACGCGGTCCCTTCCGGACCAGGCACCGTGCGACGACGTCACACTCCTCCTCGTCCGCACCCGCTGCCTCAGCCCGGCCCAGGTTGCCTCCTGGACGCTGCCCGGTGACCAGTCCGCCGTCAGCAGCGCCCGCACCCTGGCGGCACGACAACTGACGGAATGGGGCCTGCGAGGTCTTCAGGACGCCACGAAACTGATCGTCAGCGAACTCGTCACCAACGCCGTCCGCCACGGCACCGGACAGATCGAGCTACGGCTCATCCGGCACCAAGTCCTGACCTGCGAAGTGTCCGACACCGGCCCCTGCACCCCGCGTCCGCGCCGCGCACGCACCATGGACGAGAACGGCCGCGGCCTCTTCCTCGTCACCAACCTGTCCCGCAGATGGGGCTCCCGCCCGGTACCGGGGGGCAAGGTCGTCTGGGCCGAACAAGACCTCCCCCGCACATCCGGCCCCCGGTCCGCGGCTGCCTGAGGCGAACCCGCGGGCCTCGCGAGGCGGGCTTCGCAGGGGCGTCCGGCACACCTCCGGACCTCTATCGGTCCCCAGTCCGACCGGCCATCGGTCCACCCGCTGAGGAGCACACTGATGCAACCCGACACCATCGTCCTCGTCCACGGCTTTTGGGTGACGCCGCGGGCCTGGGAGAACTGGATCGCCCACTACGAGAACAAGGGCTTGCGTGTCATCGCCCCGCCCTGCCCCGGCTTCGAGGTGGAGGTCGAGGCCCTCAACGCCGACCCGCCCCCCATCGGGACCGTGACCGTCCCCGCCGTCTTCTCCGCCCTGGAGAAGATCACACCCGCCGAGGGCGTGGCTGTCGTACCGCTGTCCCAGGTCCGGTCCACCGTTCCGGTGCTGAAGGACCCGGCCGACCGCCACCGCGCCGTCGGTTTCGACTACAAGGCCGACGGCACCGCCGCCGAGGTCACGGTGTTCCCCGGCCGGTCCCACCTGATGCCCGCCCAGGACGGCTGGCAGGAGATCGCCGATCACGCCCTCGGCTGGGCGCTCGCCCACACGAGCGACGCGCGGATCAGCGCAGCAAAGGAGTGAATCATGACCCGCAGACGAGTACTCGTCACGGGCGCGTCCAAAGGCATCGGCCGCGCCCTCGCCGAGCAGCTGGCAGAAGAAGGCCATACCCCCGTGGGCATCGCCCGCAGCGCGCCGCAGTCCTTTCCCGGCGAGTTCCACGAAGCCGACCTTGCCGACCGTGCGGCCACCGATCAGGTCCTGGCCGAAGTGACGGGCGCGGGACCGGTCGACGCCGTGGTCAACAATGTGGGGATGGTGCGGCCCGCGCCCGTCGGGGAGGTCGCGCTGTCCGACCTCGACGCGGTTCTCGACATGAACGTGCGCACCCCACTCCAGATCGTCCAGGCCGTCTTGCCCGGCATGCTCGAACGGTCCTGGGGCCGCGTGGTGAACGTCACCAGCCTGGTCACCCTGGGGTGGCCCGATCGAACGTCCTACGGTGCGGCCAAGGCCGCCGTGGAGTTCTTGACGCGAGGCTGGGCCGGAGAGCTTGCCGCACACGGGATCACCGTCAACGCTGTCGCCCCGGGTCCCACCGAGACCGAGTTGTTCCGGGAGAGCAACCCGCCCGGGTCGGCCGGAGCCGCCGGCTACCTGGCGGCTGTTCCCATGGGCAGGTTCGGGCGCCCGGACGAGCTCGCGGCCGCCATCGCCTTCCTGCTCTCCGAGAAGGCGGGTTTCATCACCGGGCAGATCCTGCGCGTCGACGGCGGTGCGAGCATCGGCCGCAACAGCGCCTGAGAACGGCTGACACGGTGGGGCGGATCGGCGCTGTTGCCGCGGACGAAGGACGCCGTGGCCCTGGTCCGCGATGCCGCCGCCATCGGCGTCGCCCGGAACGCCCGGATCGCCCGCCGGCTGCGCACCTGGGACACCCTCTGAGGCTCCGCCGGCAGGCGGCGGAGCCTCTCGGTGGCCTGTGTGAGGCGGCTACCGGACGAGTTCCCAGTCCTGCGAGCCGTCCGTGAGCGCGTTCTGCAAGGTGAGGGGCGCGCCGTCGAACGGGCCGGTCAGGTACAGGTCCGTGTTCCTGACCGACTGGAGCCGGTAGAACCCGTCGGTGGTCTTGACGAGGTTCCAGCTGCCGGTGGCGCTGTTGTCGACCCACTGGCCGATCCGCTGCCCGGCCGTCGCGTTGCCGGTCCAGACGGCCGCCGCGCGGCCGCCGGACTTGTTCAGCAGGCTCACGCCGCCGTTCGGCTCGGTCATCACATGCCAGTACTGGGTGTCCGGGTTCGCCGCGGAGCCGGGGTCCTCCAGGACGACGTCGGGGACGTCCGCGTTGCCGATGTTCGCGTCGTTGGTCTTGTTCCCGGTGCCGATCACCTGGCCGGTCCTGCGGTTCACCAACTGGTAGTAGGCGCCGGCCGATCGACCGAGGTCGGCCTCGGCGTAGGCGATCGTCGAGGTGCCCTGGTTATTGAGGATCGCGATACGGCCCGTGCCGTCGACGTACTGCAGGCTGCGGCTGTAGCCGGCCTTCGAGGTCGTCTGGTACTCCTTCCAGACGCCGTCGCTGCGTCCGCTCTCGTTGACCCACACGTTGCCGCTGCCGGCCGCGTTGTAGACCAGGCGTCCCCCGGGAAGCCTGATGACGACCGGGCTGCCGCCCGTCGCGAGCGGCCGGGAGCCGGTGTCGACCGGCAGTGAGGTGACGGCTTCGCCGGTCGGCGAACCGCGGTAGAACTGCAGCGGGTTGTCGGCGATCACGTACCTGGTGTCGGCTCCGCCGCCCCAGTACTCGAAGGTGAGCAGCCACTTGCCGTCCGCGGTGCGGACGACGTTCGCCATGCCCGGCCGCCCGCCGCCGATCTCCGTCCTGCCGCCTCCCGTGCTCTGGGTCAGGCCCGCGATGTCGACGACGGGGGCGCTCCACTGCGCACTGCGCCCGTCCCAGGTCTTGTGGGCGAGGATCTGGCCGTGCGAGTCGGTGGCGGTGGTGTCGGCGGGGTGCGGGGTCGGGACGCCGGTGGTCGCGTTGAAGCCGGTGTAGTCGTTCTCGTCGGAGTAGTAGCAGACGAGTTGGCCCTGGTAGACCATCAGGTACGGCTCCCAGACGGGGTCCACCTGCCGGTGTGTGTTGGCGGTGGCGATGTTCTGGCCGATCGCGCCCGCGCTGCCGCCCTGCCAGCCGCCGGTCGCGATGACGTTGACGACCTTCCACGTCGCGCCCTCGTCGGTGCTGGAGTACAGCGCGATGGCGAGGTCGCCGCGGTCGCCGTCGTTGGAGGGCGTCCAGTGGGGGTCGGCCGCTTTGTGCTCGCGGTAGTACTGGTCGTCGCCCGACACGACACTCGCCAGGAGGAGCGTGCCCTGCTTCAGGTTCCCGACGTCCTGCGGGAGCGTGTAGAGGTACGGATTCGTCCAGTTGCTCGTGTACTTGGCGTACTGGGGGTCGCTGGAGAGGTACGCGGGAGCCTTGACCTCGGACAGCGGCTGCCAGGTGGTTGCGTGGTCGTCGCTCTTGTAGACCGGGAGGGTCTGGCCGTCGGCGCTGCCCGTCGCCGGGACGACGGTGGACTTCTCGAACGACGCGACCAGGCGTCCGCTCGGCAGTTGCGCCGACTTCGGGTAGACGGCGCAGTTGCCGCGCCCCTTCAGGCACGGTTCGCTGCCGAGCTGGTAGAGGATCCCGCCCGTCGGGTTGTACGCCTGCGCACCGGTGGTCATGGGGATCGCCAGTATCGCGGCTGCCGCGAGGAACGTACCCAGTGCCTTTGCCGCTCGTCTTGCCTGCACAGCTTGCACGGCTACTCCTTCGGGGAGACGAGGACGCGTACGTCCCACGGGCTGAGGTCCAGCACGGTGCCCGCGGGAATCGACGTGCCGTTCAGGGCGTCGGCGAGGTTCACCGGAGCGTGAACGCTCGCGGGCTGCCAGCTCCAGTTGTGGACGATGTGCACGCGGCGGCCGTCGGGCGCCGTGCCGGTGGTCGTCGTGACGGACTGCGGCAGCTCGCCCCAGCCGCTGCGGGCGGCCGGTGCCATCCAGGCGGCCAGTGCCCGGGCGAGGTCGCGGCCGGGCACGGTGCCGACGCAGGTGACGCGGCCTTCGCCGTGGCGGCGGGTGGTGACGGCGGGAAAGCGGCCGAAGTGCGGGTGCTCGTAGGTGGCGAGGACGTCGGCGTCGGTGACGGTGAGGCCGTCGGCCCAGGCGGTCGCCGTGGCGTTCTCCGGCAGGGTCAGCGCACTCCCGGGCACCGCCCGGACCGGGATGGCACACGTCAGGTTGCTGAATTCGTCGTACGTCACTCCCGCGGCGCCGGTGAGGCGGGCGGGGGCCGCCTCGTGCCGGGCCCGGGCCTCGTGGTCGGCGTAGCCCGTGCGGGGGCCCAGGACCAGGTGGCCGCCGGCGTGGGCGTAGGCGGCGAGCCAGTCGAGGGTGGTGTCCTCGGCGAGGTAGAGGGCGGGGACGACGAGGACGGGGTGGCGGCGGGCGGCCTCGCCGGGGGCCATGCCGTCGCGCCGGCCGCGCGGGTCGTGCAGCTGGCGGGCGTGGACGATGCGGACCTGCCGGCCGGCGTCGAAGGCGCCGCGGTAGAAGGGGTCGAGGATGCGGTGGTAGGCGGCCGGGTCCGGTGCGCCGTCGGGGGTCGCGAGGGGCGGGTGCTTCTGCATCAGCCACTTGCTGGGGGTGGAGTAGACGATCGTGATGTCGGCGTCGGGTTCGAGGCCCGCGACGAGCGGTCCTGCGGTCTCGAACTCCTCCCCCAGCCGGGCCAGTTCGGCGTAGGTGCGGCCCGGCCGGCCGCTGTGCGGCAGGACGCCGCCCCAGTAGGTTTCCGCGCCGAAGCGCAGGGTCTGCCACTGCCAGTACTCGATCATGCGGGCCCCGCGGCCGACGAGGGCCCAGGCGGCCTGGCGCCACTGGCCGTCGTAGGCGGGGCGGTTGTCCCACGCGTAGCCGATGGAGGAGGCGTTGGTCTCGGTGACCAGGAACGGTTCCTGCCGGGAGGAGAACATCCAGTCGGCGGTCTGGTACAGCGACCAGACGCCGGTGCTCTGCCACTTCTGCTCGTGGCCGTCCGGTGTCGGGTCGGGCAGGAGCAGGCCGTCCTGCATGGCGTAGTAGGGGTTTCCGGTGGCGATGTCGAGGCGGTCGGTGAGCTCGTCGTCCTCCACGGCGGGGCGGGTGTAGGAGATGCAGGTGGTGACGAACTGCTCGGGGCGGGCGTATTCGCGGACGAGGTCGGCCTGCCAGCCGATGAACTCGGTGCACTGGCGGGCCTGAAACTCCCGCCAGGCGACGTCGTACTGGGGCTGCACGTTGCCGTCGGGCGTCCACAGGTCGGCCCAGGTGGACAGGCGGTGGGACCAGTAGACCAGGCCCCATTCGCGGTTGAGGGTCTCGACGTCGCCGTACGTGGCGCGCAGGTGGTCGCTGAAGCGCTGGAAGACGCCGTGGTTGTGGAAGAGCTCCAGGCCCGGTTCGTTGTCGACCTGGAAGCCGATGACGGCCGGGTGGCCGGCGTACCGGGCGACGATCTTGCGGATGATCCGCTCGGCGTGGAAGCGGAAGGCGGGGTGGGTGAAGTCCGCTTCCTGGCGGGCGCCCCAGCCGATGCGTTCGCCGGTGCGCCGCTCGCCGGTGATCTCCGGGTACTGGCGGGCCAGCCACGGCGGTACGGCGTACGTGGGGGTGCCGAGGATGACGGAGATGCCGCGTTCGTGGGCGCCGTCCAGCACCGGCTGGAGCCAGTCGAGTGCGAAACGGCCGTTCTCGGGTTCCCAGGTCGACCAGACCGACTCGCCGACCCGGATGACGGTGAAGTGCGCGTCGGCCATCAGGTCGAGGTCGGTCTTGAGCTGTTCGTCGGGCCGCGGGTCCGGGCCGTAGGCGGGGTGGTACTCGTGGTAGTAGGCAGCGCCGAACAGCACGCGGGCGGGCAGGTCCGCCATGGACAAACCTCCAGGGAGCAGGGGGTGTTGGGGGTGCTACTGCTTGACGCCGCCGGTGGCCAGGCCGCTCTGCCAGTACCGCTGGAGCATCAGGAAGGCCAGGACGAGCGGGACGATCGAGATGAGGGAGCCGGTCACGACGAGCGCGAGCATGTCGCTGCTGGCTCCGGCGCCGCCGTTCTGCGCCTGGTCGGCCCACCGGGACAGCCCGACGGTGATGGGGTACAGGTCCGGGTCGTTGAGCATGATCAGCGGCAGGAAGTAGTTGTTCCAGGTGGCGACGAGCGTGAAGAGGACGACGGTCACCAGACCGGGGGCCAGCAGCCGCAGCGCGATGGTGAGGAAGATCCGGAGCTCTCCGGCGCCGTCCATGCGGGCGGCCTCGATGAGGCTGTCGGGGACGGCGTCCTCGGCGTAGATCCGCATGAGGTAGAGGCCGAAGGGGCTGATGAGGGAGGGCAGGATGACGGCCCAGGGGGTGTTGACCAGGCCTGCCTTGGCGAAGAGGAGGTAGGTGGGGATCGCCAGCGCGGTGGTCGGGATCATGATCGCGCCGAGGACGAGGTTGAAGGCGGCGCCGTGGCCGCGGAAGCGGTACTTGGCGAAGCCGTATCCGGCCGCCGCCGCGAGCAGCGCGGCGCCCAGTGCGCTGGCCCCGGCGTACAGGACCGTGTTGAGCAGCCAGCGCCCGAAGACGCCGTCGTCCTGGGTGAAGGTGGCCTTGATGTTCGACAGCAGCTGCGGGGCGTGGGAGAACCACAGGCCGAAGCTGTTGAACAGGTCCTGGGTGCTCTTGGTGGAGGCGATGAGCAGCCAGAACAGCGGGAGCAGGAAGTAGGCCAGGACGGCCAGCATGGCGATGGTGAGCGGGGTGCTGCGGCGGTGCACGGGCGAACGGCGCGACGGACGGGTCTCGGCGGGAACTCGCTTCGCCGCCGCGGTGGTTGAGGCGGTGGGCGTCACGGTGGTCATGCGGTCCTCCTGCGGTTCGCGGTGAGCAGGAAGGCGTACGACACGATCACGATGACCAGGCCGAGGATGAAGGACACCGTGGCCGCGTAGTTGGTCTGCTGGCTGATGAAGGCGACGGAGTAGGCGTAGAGGTTGGCGGTGTAGGAGCTGTCGATGACGTCCGGTGCGACCTTCATCAGCAGGCTCGGTTCGTTGAACAGCTGGAAGCTGCCGATCACCGAGAACAGCAGGGTGAGGGTCAGCGCCGGGCGCAGCGCGGGGAGTTTGATGGACCAGGCGATGCGCCAGGCGCCTGCGCCGTCCATGGCGGCCGCCTCGTAGAGCTCGGCGGGGATGGTGCGCAGGGCGGCGTACAGGATGATCATGTTGTAGCCGACGAATTCCCAGGTCACGATGTTCGCGAGGCTGCCGAGCATCCAGCTGTCGCTGAGGAAGTGCGGGGCCGGCAGGTGGAGATGGCGGCTGATCTGGGCGAAGGGGCCGAAGTCGGGGCCGTAGAGGTAGCCCCACATGAGGGTGGCGATCACGCTGGGGACGGCGTACGGGACGAAGATGCCGAGGCGGATCACCCGGGCGAGGCGCAGCAGGCCGCTGTCCAGGGCGAGGGCGAAGAACAGGGCCAGCAGCAGCATCACGGGGACCTGGATGGCGAAGAACAGCGCGACGCGGCCGATGCCCTTGAGGAGGAGGGGGTCTTTGAGGGCGGTGACGTAGTTGTCCAGGCCGACGAACGTCGAGCCGCCGATGAGTTTCTCCTGGAAGAGGCTCAGGTAGGCGGCGTAGCCGAGCGGGGCGAGGAAGAGGAGCAGGAACAGCGCCATGAACGGGGCGATGAACAGGGCTCCTGCGGTGCCGTGGCGCGGGCGGGGCGGGGACTTCGTGCGGCTGGTGCGGGCGGGCGCTGTGGTGGTGGCCGCTGTGGTGGTGGCCATCGTCAGCCTCCCTCGACCGTGAAGCCCTGGCCCTTGGCGAAGGTCGTGATGCGTGACTGCCACGAGCCGAGGGCGCGGACGGTGTCGGACTTGTCGGCGAGGGACTTGCCGACGGTCTCGGTCCAGTCGGTGGCGACCCGGTCGAGGAACGGCGGCCACTGGAAGGAGGGGTTGACCTGGGTGCTGATGTCCGCGAAGACCTGGTTGACCTTCTGGCCGCCGTAGAAGGCGGGCGTGTCCCCGAGGAAACTCGCGTCCGCGAGCAGGGTCTTGGTCGCCGGGAAGAAGAACTGTTCGGTGGCGAACATCCTGGCGCTGGCGGGGTCGCTGTTGAGGAACTGCGCGAACACCGCCGCCTGGATGGGGTTCTTGGTGGAGCGGATGACCGCGGTGGTCGAGCCGCCCCAGTTGCCCGCGCTGGGCTTGGCGGCGTCCCACTGCGGCAGCGGGGCCGCGCGCCATGTGCCCGCGGTGGCCTTGGCGGAGCCCGACAGGAAGGCCGGTCCCCAGGCGCCGGTGAGCCAGGTGGCGTACTTGCCCTTGTTGAGGGCGGCGTACCAGGAGTCGGTGAAGTCCGGCTCGACGCCGATCACGCCTTCCCTGGCGAGGGCGCCCCAGTACTGGCCGAGTTTCCGGGAGACCGTGTCGTCGACGCTGATGGTGATGTCGCTCTTGCCGGAGGTCACGTACGGCTTGGCGCCCGCCTGCCAGAGCAGGCCGTGCCAGGCGGCGACCTGGTTGGCGGCGAGGTTGGTGAGGTAGATGTCGGGGTCGGCCTTGTGGAGCCCCCGGGCCGCGGCGGCGAACTCGTCCCAGGTGGTGGGGACTTGGATGCCGTGCCGGTCGAAGATGTCCTTGCGGTAGAGCATGCCCATCGGGCCGGTGTCCTGGGGGATCGCCCAGATCTCGCCGCCGCTGCCGGAGACCTGCCCCCAGGTCCAGTCGACGAAGGCGGACTTGAGCGCGGAGGCGCCGTACGGGCGCAGGTCCAGCAGGCTGTCGGTGAGGGTGAACGTCGGGATGGCCTGGTACTCGATCTGCACCATGTCCGGGGCGCCGCTGCCGGCCTTCAGCGCGGTGCGCAGTTTGGTGTACTCGGGTGTGCCCTGACCGGCGTTGACGACCTTGACCTTGACGGCCGGGTACTTCTTCTCGAAGAGCGCGACCTCCTTGTCGATGTTCGGGACCCAGGTCCAGAACGTCAGTTGGGCCGGGGTCTTCATGGCCTTGTCGATGTCGGCCTGGCCGACCGGCTTGGCGGAGGAACCGGCGGCGGAGCCGCCGTCGCCGCCGCAGGCGGACAGGGTGGCGGCCAGCGACAGCGCGCCCGTGGCGGCGAGGAAGCCCCGGCGGCTGAGGGGTGACGGGCTGGAGGAGGGGCTGGGGAAGGGTCCGGACATGGTGAACTCCCGCTGAAGGGTGTTGGGGACCGGCACACCGGGCGACGGCGTGCTGACGCTGGATTCGGGTGGTGTCAGGCGCGGTGTGGCGTGACGGGCGGGGCCGGGAGGGCGGGCCTGTCAGAGGTCGCGCCGGGGAGGGCGCAAGCAAAAACGGCGGCCGGTGCGGGGCCTGATCGAGGCCCGGGGAGCGGCGGTGGGTACTGCTGAGGAACCGGGCCGGGCTGAGCCGGCTTGGGCTGAGCTGGGCTGGGATGGCTGGGCCGGCTTGGGGCAACACCGGAAGCGGTGGAAGGCGTGGAGGCGGTGGATGGCTCTGGTGGGGGCGGACCTCCGTCGGTGAGGGGGACTGCGGTGGCCCGGGGTCTAGCGGGGCGGCGGGGGTGCTGACGAGGCGCGGACGACGAGTTCGACCGGTGGGTCGGTCATCGGCAGCGGGTCGGCCTGCGGGTTGTCGATGGCGTGCACGAGGAGCTTCAGGCCGTCCTGTGCCATGGCGTCGAACGGCTGACGCACCGTGGTCAGCGGCGGGGTCACGTAGGCGGCGACCGGGATGTCGTCGAAGCCGACCACGCTGACGTCCTCCGGCACGCGCCGCCCGGCTTCCGTCAGCGCGCGGATCAGGCCGATGGCCATGTCGTCGTTGGCGGCGAACACCGCGGTCACACCGGGGCCGGCGAGAAGTCCACGGCCGGCCGCGTAGCCGGAGGCGGCCGACCAGTCGCCCTCGGCGACCGGCGGCTCGGCCCGGCCGTGCGCGGCGAGCGCCTCGCGCCATCCGTCGAGGCGGTCCCGGGCGGAGTACCAGCGCTGTGGACCCGCCAGGTGGTGGACGGTGGTGTGGCCCAGCTCCAGCAGGTGCTCGGTGGCCGCCCGCGCCATCTGGCTGGAGACGATGCCGGCCGTCACCACATGGGGGGCGGCGAAGGGCGGGGGTGCGCCGAGGACGAGGACCGGCACGTCGACCCGTGCGGACAGGTCCGCGCCGTCCGCCTCGTCGATCGGCTCGGAGATGACGATGCCGTCCACGCCCTGGTCCAGGAGCGAGTCCACGGCCCCGGCGATGCCCGCCCTCTCGCCTTCCATGGTGTTGACCACACGCAGTGCGTAGCCGGTGTCCCGCACGGCACGCTCGACACCCATGAGCAGCGAGGCCGGACCGTACAGGGCGGTGCCGAGCGTCACCACACCGATGGACCGGGTGCGTCCGGAGGCCAGGGCGCGGGCCGCGTTGTTCGAGCGGTAACCGAGTTCCTCGGCCGCCGCCAGGACGCGGCGGCGCACGTCCGCCGAGACGTACGGCTCGTCGTTCATGACCCGGGACACCGTCTTCTGCGACACACCCGCCAGGCGCGCCACATCCACACTGCGCGGCGCGGCTCCCGCGCCGCGTCCTGCCCCTGGTGTCATGGTGTCTCCCGATCTTCGGCAGCCGCATCCTAGCCCCGGTCCGCTGTATGACTGCGCTGTCATGACTGCGCAGTCATATCTACGCAACGGGGCGGGGCGCGTCAAGACTTCGCGCAACATCTCTGCCGTCCGGAGCCGGGCGCCGGTGCGGCCGGTGTCGGGCATGGCGGTGCGGGGCACGCGGTTCCCACCGCGTGCCCCGCACCGCCGGGGACGACGTTCTCCAGCCCGGCCCTAGTAGGACTCCGTTAGGTCTTTCTGTCGGCCGTGTTCAGCGGCATGCTGAGTGTGTGGACGCACATGAAGTGAACCGTGCTCGGGCGCAGT
>NZ_JBIWFN010000036.1:0-65111 GCF_044763085.1 Streptomyces sp. NPDC096311 | reverse complement strand
GAGCGAGGACGAGCCGTTGCGCAGAGCGGTGAGCAGCAGCCCGACCGCGGCGACCAGGATTGCGGCCGCCGTGACCGCGCCGAAGACCCACCCGGCGGTCAGCAGGGTCTGGGCGAACGCCAGCCGAGGGTTGAGGACCTTCAGGACGAACCCCACGAGCAGGAAGATCGCCGCGGCTGTTCCGGCGAGGACGGGCGTGAGCACCGCGACGACGGCGATCGCGCCGGCTCCGGCGGTCTCGGTGACCTCGCCCATGGTGGCGGCGAGCCCCATCGCGCCCGCGTCCGGCTCCCCGGAGCCGGACGCGTCGGCGGACCACGGGGTGGACGGCGCCGGGCGGCGCAGTTCCTCGCGGACATCGGCATAGTGCTGGTACTCGGTCGCCGCGGCCGCCGTGATGAGTGCGGTGGCGTTGAGCGCCATGGTGCGCAGCTGTTCGGCATTGAGCCGCCGGCCGACAGCGGCGAATTCCGGGCGGTGTGGGGCGGAGCGCAGCACCTCATCGAGGATCCGCTCGTATTCCTGGCGGTCCTCGCTCAGCAGACACCGAGGAGCCGGATCCTCCCACCGCGAGCCGTGTTCCAGGCGGCCCTTGCCCGGCGCGCGGTGCGGCACGCCGCCACCCTTGTCCCCGGGGCGTCCCTCCTCTTGCGCCCGTGGTCGTTCGCCCGGTGTGTGCGGAGGCAGGACGGGGCTGCTCGTGCGGTCGGTGAACCGTGCTTTCGCCTCCCCTTCCGACTCGTTCCGCACGGATGCGCCGGACACCTTCGCCGGGTGCACCCGGATGCCCAGGACCGAAGTCAGCAGACGGCGCGCAAGGGGAGGTCGGCGCGGGCTCGCGACGCCACTCGGCTTTGTCGCAGCGCGGTGCGTGCCGGTGGGGATTCCTTCGGGCGGTTCGCAAGCGCTGGAGGGTGAAGGAGTTGGCGAGACGACGGTCCGCGCCCCAATGTCGACCGGCCTGAACGACCCGGCGGGCGGCCGAAAGCCTGGTGACCGGCGCGAGATGACGGCCAGGACCCGGCCGGCGAAGGATTCAGCGGCCGGCGTCATACCTGCCCCCCTGCGTCTGACGATCCCTGTGGCGCGGTGATGCCTGTGTCCGGCTGCGCACTGCCTGCGGGAGGACCTGCCGCCTGTGGCCGGAGAGGAACACCGTTGGGGTGGCCGTAACCGTAGACCGGCTGCGCTTGCCCCTGAAGGGCTTGCTGCTGTGCCTCCTCGGCCACACCGCCCAAGGCGGCCCGGCCGGCGCTCTTGACCGCCAGTGGCACCAGCGTGGCGAGTTGTTGAACGGCTGACAGTGCCCCTAAGCCGACCATATAGGCCACGAGCGGGTTCACACTGTGCGGGTAGGTCGCGGCGAGGGCGCCCGTCGGGGCCCCACTCACGAACAACCGCAGCACCGCGGCAACGCAGTAACCCGGCCAGCCGGGCGCGGGCAACTGCTCCTCGCCGGGCCGTACATCGGGCCGGCGCCGAGGAGGCTCGATCGTGTCCGACTGCACGTTCCATGGCATCTTGTGGTGCCATTTGACGGACTTGATGACGTCGACGGCCTCCATGGTGGCACCACCAGCCACCCCCACCCACGCAGCCGTCAACCAGTCCATGAGCCGAGATTAGAAGGTCGCACAGTGTCAGGGAACGACCTCGCAATATTCGCCCCAGTCACACGGCATCTTCACCCTGCGTGATCACGACGGGCCACAGCACCGACCACACCGGCCACACCGGCCACACCGAGCAGGGCAGCACGATCCGCCGCTCCATCATTTCGCCTCACCAGAGGTGCGGAAAGCTCCGGACGTCGTCGAGGCCGTCGAGTGCCCGACCGTCCACGTCCGACGCATCCACCTCGGCACGCGCCGCCAAGGAACAGGCCAGCGCAACGGCCTCATCGCCGAGACGTCCGAACCGTCGAGCGGTATGTCCCAGACACAGACCGGCCAGCCCAAGCCGCGGGCTGCCGGACACAGCCCGCGTTCCGACCTGCACGCACCAGTGCTCGACGAACTCCCGCTCGTCGTCGTTCAAGGCGCTCCCGACCAGAACGCCCGCCGCCTCGGGCTGCTGCGCCCGGTCCCCGAGCGCCCGCTCCAGCGTCCCGGCCACCACGTCATGCGGCAGGGCGGGAAGGTTGTGGAAGCTCAGATGTGCATGCACGCCGGGAGAGTACGCATTCCACCGCGACGGTACAGAGGCGGTGATCGCGACGCCGTGCTCGGCGGTGTCGCGGTCATCCCGGGCGGCCGTTGCGGAGGAAAGAGAGGTTCCACCGTCCCAGCCGTCCCCCCACCCTGTCTTGGCGAGTGGAGTTCCCGCAGGTCAGCATCCGACGCTTCCCGGGAAACGGTCACTTCCCGGCTGTCCCTGGCGGCCTCGGGGGCGGGGCCGCCACCGTCGGAGGAGCAAAAGGGCGGCACACAAGGACTCGCTGCCCCGGACCCAGGACGAAGGAATTCGAAACGATCATGAACGTACGCATCCGCATCGCGGTCTCCTGTGCGACGCTCGCCGCGGTCACCGCGATCGCCGCGACCTCCGCCGTGGCCGCCACCACCTCGCCGAACTCCGCTGCCAGTGCCGTCACCTGCTCCCAGTGGAAGTCCATCACCGCGGACCACAACTCCGTCGGCGTGCGGTACATGGAGTGCGACCGGAAGGTCGGCGGAAAGCAGCAGACCAGCGCTGCCCTCTATATCTGGGACAACAAGACGGACGGTAAGTACGCCCGGGTGAACGTGGCCACGGGGTACGCCCACTGGAACGGCCTCCACCAGACGTGGTTCCGCTACTACTCCTGGACGAGCACCCGCCACCACAGCCCCAAGTACGAGACGGGCTGGCACTCCGGGAACGACGTCGAGGTACTGCTCAAGGCGGTCCGCGGCTGACCGACGCGCAACCCCGACGGGGTCGTCGGGGGATTCGGGGGTTCCGTGAGCCGCTCGGTGCCGCCCGGCTGCGTGCAACCGTGGCCGCCGGCGGTCAGGGTGGTGCAGGCCCTCGCTCCGGACGGGGTCATCGCCACCGTCATCGAGGTGTAGACGTCGGTGTCGTAGTGGACCTTCGCCTGCAGGGTTCGGCCGTGGTCGGCGATGACCTGGGCGACGTCGCCGGGGCGTCCCCAGCTGATCCGGGCCCACGCGGCTTTGCAGGCGTCGCTGTACCGCAGCTCCACGTACACACCCTGGATCCTGGTGAGGGCCGCGGTCCACGCGTCACCGGCGCAGCCCGTCTGCTTGGGGTCCTTCGCAGTGCAACTGTCGCTGAAACAGCTGGTCTCCAGCTGCCGCGTCGGTGAACTCGCCGCGATCCCCCGGCCGGTACGGTCCTGGGGGCCGGAGCCTTCGTCGAGGGCGATGAACACACCGGCGCCCAGGCAGGCGAGCAGCGATGCCGCGGCGATCGCGACCCGTCCCGGACGGCGGAACGCGGGCCGGGGCGGGCGAGCGACGGGCGCCGGTACGCTGCCGGGTTCATCGACCACGGAGTCGGCCGGTACCGTGGCGGCGGGCCGTTCCGCAGCACCGCGGTCCTTCCCTGCGATCGCGGCGTCTTCCCACAAAGCGGTCAGCCGCGCCGGCTCGGCACCGACGAGTTCACCGAGGGCCAGTACGGCCTGCCGGGGCGGCAGCGCCTTACCGTTGAGGTAGCGCTCCCAGGAGGACTTGCTGTACGAGGTCTGCCCGGCCAGCGCGGTCAGACTCAGGCCACTGTGGTCCTTGAGGCGCCTGAGCTCCGTGGCCAGACGCCGGGCATCCGATGTCAGAACGTCAGGCAATTGAAGCCACTCCTGCATTGATGTCCCCCAGCGGCTGGCGCACCGTCCGGCACTCGGCACGGTGCATACGAGCGAATGTGCTGAATGTGCTGCTGGAACAGCCGTCGGGCAGAAGATTAGACCGCCCTGCGGGTGATATCTCCGGCGTCGATGTGTTTTTTCACCCTGCCTGCGGTCGGTATTCGGTCAATGCCGTACGAGGTCCCCCGGGGGCGTGCGCCGACCTGCCACGGGCCGTTAAGACTGAGGGGTGGGCTTTGTCGAGGCGGCCAGGGCGGTCGTGTGCGCGGTGGCGCTCGCGGCGGTGTGCGCCGGGGGAACCCAGTCGGCCGACGGGAGCCGTCTGCACGGGGAGGGACCGCCGGCCGACGACTGGCAGGCCGCTCCGCGCCTGGCGGAGCGGCACACTCCGCCCAGTGATCTGGTGGGGCTGTGGCAGGGGATCTTGTGGGCGGACGGCTACCTGCCGCGCACCAGCGTCACTTGCTCCTACGATGCCGCGACGGTGGCGGCGACCCGCGTCTGGCAGAGCAACCACCGTCTGTCCGCGGACGGCATCGTCGGCCCGGCCACGTACGGCGCGGCGAGCCGTCGTCTCGCCGTCGTCCCGCCCTGGACGGTGTACCACGGAGACCGCTTCGACCTGCCGCTGCGCCGAAACCGGGACGGTGTCTACGAGGTCTGGGACGTCGGGCGGTTCCGTGAACTGCGCCTGGACGCGGTCACCCTGGCCCAGTGCCGCCGGTGACGGCGTCGGCCCAGCTGTCGGACTCCGACACCCCCAGCTGGTAATGGGCCACGACCACTGCGGCTCGTGTCGCATCGGGTCCGCCGGGGATCATCGCCGTCCACGCAGCTCCCGCGGGCGCCGTCTGCCGGGCTCCGTCGTCCCCGGCGACCAGCAGCCCCGAGGTTCCCTGGGCCGGCTGGACCTCGGCCCAGCCGGCGTGACAGGCCGGGCTCCAGCGCAGCGCCAGGGTCCGCCCGAGCGCCCGGAGACGGTGCACCGTGACCGCGTCCTGGTCGCACCGCAGCCGATACGGATCGAGTCCCTGGCAACCTGCCGGCCCGCACGGAGTACCCGACCGGGGCGCCGTCGCGTGCAGCGGCCAGGGCCAGGCCGGTGCGCCGGCCGGCGCACCCTGCGGTACCGGCACGTGGTCTCGGCCCCAGGGATGCCATGCCAGAACGGCCGCCAGCGCACACGCCCCGACCGCCCCGGCCGCGGCATGCCTTCGGCCGCGTGAACGCCCCTTCGAATGCGACGCCGCTTCCTGCCCCGCCGGGCCGGTCCCTTCCTCCCCCTCCCGTCCGGCCGCTTCATGCCCCGCTTCGGCCTTCGGCGACGGGCCCCGGTCCAGTGCCGTACGGGGTCGGTCGGTATCCGCCCAGACGTCGGCAGCCGCTTCCCAGACCACCCGTAACCTGCCACGTTCCGCTTGCCCCAGCCGGCCCAGCGCGTCGACGGCTTCCCAGGGAGGCAGCGAGCGGCCGCCGAAGTAGCGCTGCCAGGAGCTGACGCTGAATCCGGTCTTGGCGGCGAGCGACGTCAGGCTCAGCTCACACCGGTCCTTGCACTGCCGCAACTCCCCCACCAGCCGCTGCAATTCCACCGGTACGTCGTCGCGCTCGCGCCGCCGACGGGTTGTCATCCGCTCCTCCCGCCCCACAAGGGCAGCGGGCCTGCCCCACCGCGCCATCGTACGAGCGCGCCGGGCCACTGCCGTCCGCTGCCACGAAGCCCTCGGAGGCGTCCGCGGCATGCGTTCCCGCGGATGTGCCGGAACTCAGTCCACGAAGCCAGGAGTGCCTGACACGGCACCGCTCCCGATCAGATGGAAGGGGAGAGCTGTTGGCGCACCCATTCGGGATCGGGGTTGACGTGCGGCCGGCCCGCCACGACGACGGTCGGCACGGTCTCATCGCCGTCGTTGGCCGCCCTGACCGCTGCCGCTCCAGCCGGGTCACGCCAGATGTCGACCCAGTGCAACTGGCGGGCGCTACGGCCCAACCGGATACGCAGTCGCAGGCAGTACGTGCAGCCCGACCGCCAGAAGACGACCGGCCGGCCGTCGACCGCGCTGCGGCGTTGTGCCTCCAGCGCGCCGATCGACCTCGGGAAGATCAGAGGTGAGTTCACGCCTGCGAGCAGGACAAACACCAGCAGGAGCGCCGCGGCTGCGCCGGGCTTCCCCCTGAGGATCAGCCCTGCCGCAACGACTGAGCCGCAGAGCACAAACAGCGTCGGCAAGATCCACGCGCGCTTCATGAGGACGCAGGCTATCGGCGAGTCGAAATGCTCCTCGAACCAGGCCGCTCACCCGGGCGTTCGCCGGACGTCCGGGCGGCCTTCGGCTGATCGTGTGCTGCGACCAAGGATGCACGTGACCACGACGAAGGCCGTGCGGGTGAGTCAATCGACGCGGGCACGGCGCGAGGTACGACGCGTTGAGCCCCAGGCTGCCAACGGGCGCCTAGAGAGCGTCTTTTGGACTTGCGCGCATGGATGATCGACGGGGCTCGGTCGCCGCCAGGCACCGCTTCGGGCCGTCGCCCCCTGTCCCCGCTCGATCACGCCCAGCACCACCCCGACGATGATGATCGCGCCGCCCGTCACCTGGGCGAGCCGGATCGACTCCCCGTTGATCACGACGGCGCCGATGACGCCGAAGACCGGGACCAGGTTGAGGATGTTGACCGCGACGCTCGACGCCATCCTGCGCAGACCGTAGTTGTAGAGCAGGAAGCCGCCGACCGAGCACGCCACGGCCAGGTAGACCAGCAGCGATGAGGCGGTCGCGCCCGGCATCCGCCAGTCGTCGGCCTCCAGCAGGGACACGAGCAGGAAGCCGGCCGCGCCCGCCAGGGTCTGGTAGTAGGTGACGCTCGCGGAGTCCTGCCCGGCGCTCGCGCGCTTGCCGAGCACGTTGTAGCCGGCCCAGGCCAGGCCGCCGAGCAGCAGCAGGATGTCCCCCAGCCAGCGCGAACTTCCGCCCACCTCGGCCCCGTTGCGTACGACGAGGAAGGCGCCGACGGCTGCCAGCAGCACGCCCGTCACCCTCAGCAGCGGCATCCGGGAGCGCAGGACGACCAGTTCCACCAGCATCGTCATCAGCGGGTACGTGGCCACGATCAGCGACGCGTCGGATGCCGTGGACAGGTCGACGCCGACGTTCTCCAGGATGAAGTACACGGTGATGCCGAGGAACCCGCTCAGGTAGAGCTGACGTCGCTGTCGCGGGTCCGGCCGGGCCGGGCGGTGCCGGCTCAGCCGTACCATCACGGCCAGGAGTAACGCCGCGAGGGTGAACCTGATGGCGCCGATACTGAGCGGGCCGACATCCTCCAGCACCTGCTTGGTCACCGCGTACGAACTGCTCCACAACAGCGCGGCCGCCATGACCGCACCCACCGCCCACACCGTGGGTCCTCGTTCACGCATACCAAGTCGCCCCTTCCCACCACTCGTCGCCGCCGACCGCACCACGACCGAACGAACGTCAGCCATCTAGGCTGGAGGCTAACAAGATCATCGAATATGATGTGAAGTGTCCGAATTACCTTCGGGATCGGGTGAGTTGAGGCGAGCATGGACGAACTTGATTCGGCGTTGGTGCGGATGCTCCAGGAGGACGGTCGGCGCACCAACCGGGACATGGCCCAGGAACTCGGTATCGCCCCGTCCACGTGTCTGGAGCGCATCCGGTCGCTGCGCAGGAGCGGCATCCTGACGGGATTTCACGCGGAGGCAGATCTCGCGGCGATCGGCCGCGGGCTGCAGGCGGTGATCGCCGTACGGGTCCGCCCGCCGTCACGTGCGGTGATCGAGGCCTTCCAGGCCTTCCTGGAGGGCATGCCCGAAGTCATCTCGATCTTCGTCCTCACCGGGAACGACGACTTCCTCGTACACGTCGCCGTCCGGGACACCGACCATCTGCACGCAGTGGTCCTGGACAAGCTGACGAAGCGCCCTGAACTCGCCGACGTACGGACATCGGTGGTCTACGGGCACATGCGCAAGAAGGTCATCGGTCCGACGTGACACCGATGCGGCCCTCAGCCGGCCGTGCGCCTCGGGGCTGCCCACGGTCGGGAACGGTGGTCGCGCACGCCACCGGACCGACACGGCAGGTGCCGCAGGCCGCGGCACCGGTCACCGGGCTGCTGGCGACCACCTGCAACCAGGCCAACACGGTGCCGAGGTGCTGTGCGTTCCCGGACGCCTCCTTCTTCCGCGCGTTCGGTCCGGCGGACAGCTCAGCTGTTGTTCGCCCACGGCGGCGCCTGCTGTTCCAGCTCTTTGCGCGACTCACGCGGAACGGGGAGCTGAAAGCAGTTGTCCTCCAAGTGGTTTCCATGAACGATCCGGGTGTGACCACGTTGTTTCTGACGGTCGGCCTGCCGGGGGCCGGCAAGACCACGAGGGCTCGGCAGCTGGCCGAAGAGCACGGCGCTCTGCGGCTGACGCCGGACGAGTGGATGATTCCGCTGTTCGGCGAGTCGGAGTCGGACGGGAAGCGCGATGTCCTGGAAGGACGGCTGCTCTCACTCGCTCTGGAGGCACTGAGGCTCGGAACCAACGTGGTCCTGGATTTCGGATGCTGGTCTCGTGACGAGAGGTCCGCGATCCGCTGGCTGGTTGAGGCCGTGGGCGCGTCCTACCACCTCGTGTACATGCCGGTGGACCAGGAGACCCAGCGCGCACGGATCGCCCACCGCCAGTCGACTGCTCCGGATCAGACCTTCCCGATGAGCGAGGCGGACCTCTCGCAGTGGAGGACGCTGTTCGAGGAGCCCGATGCCACGGAACTCGATGGGCAGGACATCGGCGGTCCGCCTCCTGGGTGGCCGGGCTGGCTCGAGTGGGCCGCCGATCGGTGGCCGTCTTTCACATGACTCACGAGGGACGAAGACCACACTCCCGCATCGCCCACGCATCGCCGTCGGGATCGGTGAACGCGGCGGGCCAGCCCGTCGCCGATCCAGTCCGCGCCACAGCCAGGAGGAAGGTGGGTCAACAGGCCTGGGAGACCAGCGCCTTGTACTCCACATCGGACAGGTCTGTGGCCTGTACGTGGAGCTGGACGCCGTCGAGCAGGTTCCGGAGTGTGCCGTAGCCGGAGGAGTGCGCGACCCTCTCCTCGGCGTTCGTGCCCGCCGGGCACCAGGAGATCAGCACGATCTTCTCCTGACGGGTCCCGTCCGCGGTGGCGAAGAGGAGGTCGTGGACGACGTACCGGGGCTCGTCGGCCGGCAGGGCCTTCAGTAGTTCGTCGTGTGTCAGGTTCCCCTTGGCGTCGGGGATGACGGTCTCCAGGTTGTCGCTGAGCCGGTAGATCACTGTGTTGATGTCCCGCCTGCTTTTCAGCTCCTGGAAGGCGCTGATACAGCTGTCGTCCACTGGGGTACCACCGCTCACGACGAGTCCTTCTGATCATGGGGAGAGCAGGCCAAGCGGCTCAACGAACCGGCTCCCCCGGAGGTTCTGGGCCGCTTGCCCGCTTCGTCCCGAGGAAAGGTCGTGATCAAACGGGCAGGCCGTATCCCTCCTGGTCAGGCCGCCACGGCGCGGAGCCGGTGGACGGCTTCGGCGGCGTGAAGTCCCTGGCGGGCGCCGGTGATACGGCCGCCCTCGCGGCGGTGATCCAGACGCCCGGCGTCAACGGCTTCTTCGCCTGTACGCCCCCTGCTGTACGCCCCCCTCGGCCGAGCCCTCGCCCTCACCTCCGCGTCTGAGCGAGGCCCCGGCCCTCGGCCTCAGCCCTTGCCGAAGTGCTCCGTGGGGAAGGCGCCGGCTGCCCTGAGGGTTCTGGTGAAGCCGCCGGCCAGCTCGGTCAGGCGTGCGGTGGCGGCAGGGCCGAGGTGGTCGTACGGGGCGGCGTCGAGGCGGTCGGTGAGCACCTCGGCCTCACCGCGCAGGGCCGTGCCCGCGTCCGTGAGGTCGCCCGCCCCGTCCAGCAGCCCGCGCTCGCACAGCTGCTCCCGGGCGGCGGCCCACTGCTCCGCGGACCACCCGCGTGTCCGCATGAACAACGCCGACGTCGGCGCCGTACCGGTGGCGTTGTGCAGGACGAGGGCCTCGATCCCGGACAGGCCGGCCACCGCCAGAGCGGCGAGGTGACCGTCACCCCGGTGCTCGCGCAACAGGGTCGCGGCGTGCCACAAGGCCAGGTGCCGTTCCCCGGGTACGGAAAGGCCGGCGTTGGCGGCGTACAGCGGCCGCCCCTCGCGGCGGCACGCCTCGGTGGCGCGCAGCGCCAGCTCAGCCGCCTCGGCCATCTCCTTCGACGTGAGGGCCTCCTCCCCGAGCAGCCGCCGCAGCGTCCCGTCCGCGCCGCGCAGCCGGGCCGCGAGCACCGCCTCCGGCGTGGTGACGGACCACGCGGCGGGGATGTACCGGGCCACGTGCTCGTGGTTGAAGTTGTAGAACGTCGCTGTGACGGTGCCCGCGCCGACCTCTCCGAGCGGGGCCGCGCGGCCCGCGAAATAGGCCATGGCGCCGCGCTCCAGCCCGAGCGCCGCGAGTTCGCTCTGCTGCTCCGGCGCGAAGTACACGGATGTGTGCACGGGATTGACGACGTTGTGGCAGCGGCGTCCCGCGCTCGCCTCGGATGCAGTCGTCTCGAATGAAGTCATCAGGACGAGCCGCCCGGAAGGAGCTGCCGGCCGCACCCGGGCCTCACTCGCCGGCCCACGGCACGAGGACGGCTCGGGCGAGCGTGTGCTGGAGGATGAAGAAGCTGAGGGCGGCCGGGGTCGACTCCGGGGTGATGCCGAGGGTCGTCACAGACGGTATGTCGAGCGCGTTGACGGCGATGTAGTAACGGTGCTTGCCCGTTCCCGGCGGTGGCGCGGCGCCGACGTAGGCGGTCGCGCGAACATCGTTCGAGACGTGGAAAGCGCCGTCCGGCAGACCGCCGTTGCCGGGCGTGCCGGCGCCGGCGTCGAGGGACGTCATGTCGGCGGCGATGTCGGCCACCGCCCAGTGCCAGAAACCGGACGGGGTCGGGGCGTCCGGGTCGTACATCGTGACGACGAAGCTGCGGGTAACGGCCGGGAAGCCGCCCCACGACAGCTGGGGGGAGCGGTCCTCGGCTCCGACCGCGCCACTCATGGCGGCGAACTGCGCCACCGGCAGCAGGCCTCCGTCGGTGACGTCCGCGCTCGTGACGGCGAACTCGGGAACGGCGGGCATGGTGGCGTACGGACTGCTCATCGGGTCTCCCATCGAGCCAGGCGCTTGCATGTTTTCAATAATCAATCACACTTTTAAAAATACTGCTAGCTGTCAAATGTTGTAGGATCCGTCCCGTGGCGAGAGGAGCTGGGCAGCAGACCCGCAGCGAGGTGGTGCAAGACCGCATCCGGGCCGACATCCTGGGCGGCCGGCTCCGGCCTGGCCAGCGGTTGAAGTTCCCCGAGCTCAGCGAGCAGTACGGGGTGAGCACCGGCGCCGTACGCGAAGCCCTGCTCAAGCTGGTCGCCAAGAACCTGGTCAGCTCCGAGGCGCACCACGGCTTCCAGGTCACCGACGTCACCGCTCGCGGGCTGGCCGACCTGACCGACACCCGCACCGAGATCGAGTCCCTCACCCTGAGCCGCGCCATCAGCGAGGGCGGCCTCGCGTGGCAGGCTCAGGTGCTGGCCGCCCACCACACTTTCGAGCAGACCCCACGCGGCGACGGTGACCAGCCGAGCGAGGACTGGCTGATCGCCCACGCCGACTTCCACACCGCGCTCCTGGCCGGCTGCGCCAACCCCCGGCTACGCGAACTGGCCGCCTCCCTGAGGGAAGAGGCCGAACTGTACCGGCGGTGGAGCCGGCCCACACCGGCAGAGACGAACCGCTGGACCGACCAAGCCGTCCACAAAGAACACCGCGACCTGCTCGACGCGGTCATGGCCCGCGACAGCGAGCGGGCCGACGCCGTCCTGCGCCGCATGATCAGCTCTACGTCAGCCATGGTCCTGGACACCGAGCCGCACACGTGATGCGCGGCTGAGGATCGCGCACGCCGGTCGCGTCCGCCAGTTCGCACACCACGTACTCGCGGAGCCGCCGCCGCCCGCCGAGCCGCGGCGGCTTCGATGCCGCGTCCGGCGCCGATGACGAAGGCGACCTTGCCGGCCGGCAGGCCCGGGGCAGCAGTTGGGTCGATCGCGCAGCGGGGCCGGCACTTCGTGGTCGGTCGGCGGAGGTATGTCGGCCAGGTCCGGCAACACCAAAGCTCCGCCCGGTCCGCTCGCCCGATGCGACGATCATCCTCGAGTCTTCGCTGCCCGCCCTGGAGTGAGTGAGAGGACGAGAAGACGTGGATGTGTATGAAGCCGTGGACAGTCGCAGGGCCGTGCGGGCGTTCAGCGGTGAGCCGATACCCAAAGGGGTGCTCGAACGAGTGCTGGCCGCAGCGACGCGGGCCCCGTCGAGTGGGAATCTCCAGCCTTGGCACCTGTATGTCGTGACCGGTGAGCCCTTGGCCGAACTGAAGAGACGCGCGACGGCCAGGGCACTGGCGGGAGACCCAGGTGATGAGCGGGAGTATCCGATGTACCCGGCCGAACTGACCTCACCGTACCTGGACCGTTTCTCCGCCGCGGCTGCCCAGCGGTACAAAGCGCTGGGAATCAAGCGCGACGACCCCGAGAGGCCCACGAAGATCGCCGCTGTGAACTCGGACGCGTTCGGGGCGCCGGTCGTACTGTTCTGCTACCTCGACCGAACGATGGGGCCCGGGCAGTGGGGGGACGCGGGGATGTACTTGCAGACGGTCATGCTGTTGCTGAGGGCGGAAGGATTGCACAGCTGCCCCCAGGTGATGTGGACGATGTTCCGCGAGACGGTCAGCAAGGTGGTGGGAGCCGATGACGGGCTCGTGCTGTTCTGCGGTGTCGCGGTGGGGTTCGAGAAGGAGGGCGTGCCACCGCTGCGCACCGGGCGGGCGGACATGACAGAAACGGTGAGCTTCATCGGAGCATGACGGGTGACCGCGGTCCACCCGATGCCGGCGGCGAATGGCGCGGGGGGGCCGGCGGCCGGCACCCAGGTGGACCGCACCCGCAGGTGGACCGCGAGCGCCGCGAATCCGACGCCGATCAGCCGCAGCGCGCGTTGCTGACGTGCTTCACCGGTGCCCGACAGCTCCCAGACCACTACCAGTCGGCGCTCGCCGTTCCAGGTCGGCAGGTACCGATCAGTCGGACGTCAGTGAGGCACGGATCCGGGTGACAGCGCGCAGGATTTCGTCCCGGTTCCTCGCCCGCTTGATCCATAGCGGCAGACGCGCCACCAGTGTCATCTTCTGTCTGGTGTCGTACCAGGGTGCTCGTTCACGCAACGGCGCTTGGACAAAGCGCTGGAGCAGGTCCAGATGGTCCAGGTCGTATGCCCACAACCACCCATGACGGGTCTCGCGCTGGAGCCACAGTGGCATGCCGAAGTACGGGTCCGTCGCGGGCTGAGCCGTACCCCGGCTGAACGAGACGCGACTGGCGGTCGACACCCGTGACAGCCCGCAGTTTCGGCAGACAAGACGCCTGGGCGTGAACAGTGTCGCTCTCGCGTCTCCGGCACCCCCGGGTGACGGCACGACGTGAGCGACCTTCGCGCAGTTGGGGCAGCGCACGAGCATCGAGCCGATGAAGTCGTACTTCGTGCTCCGCGGATCCCGGAACCGATGCGCGGCAGACGAGGAGACCATGCCGTGAGTATGCGACTGAGTGGCAGAGCATCGCATCCCTGTATCGCCCCGGACTCCCGGGTCCCGGGTCTTCGTGAGGTGTCAGGCCATCCGCAGGCGCGATGGCGGCCTGCGGTGTTCCCGTGGATGTCGCCCACCGCGGTGCGGATCCCCCGTCGCGCTCGCGGACGCACTCGCCCCCTGACCGGCGGACGAACTGCCGACGTGGCCGGACCTGCTCAATTTCTTCTGCCCTCGCTCCGGACGAGCACTGGGGTGCGGCATCGCTACTCAGGACCGCGTCGTCATCGGTCAGAGATCTCGGCGGTGGAGGCCAGCCGTAGGCCGGCCAGGGCGAGGAAATCGGTGAGTTCGATGTGGCCACCGTCGGTCCCGTCGTCCCACATCGTCCAAAGCCTGGACTCCTCACCGTCCCACGTGTCGGTGTCCTCACTCGGATGCTGCTCGACGGTCCCCTCCCCGTGCCGGTACCGCAGATACAGGTACTGGCCGCCGGTCGTCCACGCGTCCCACTGCGACGGGAAGCCGCCGCAGGTCTGCACCACCCGGGCGAGGACCACGTCCTCCTGCAAGTGGCTCTCGACCGGCCCCAGGTGCTGGTCGTGGGCGAGGACGAGCTCGTCGTCGACGGCGAGTAGGCGGATGCTCCCGCCGGGGAACTGGAGCGTGAGTCCGGCCCCGAAGTCGACGCGCGCGTCCCGATAGTTGATCTCTCGGACCGAGCGGACCCGCTCGCCGATGAACCGGGTCACCGACAGGCCAGGTGGATCCTCGACGACCACGATACGGCCGTACTGCTCCATCGAGTACGGCTCGTGCGGCTGGTCGATCGTCAGCGACAGGCCAGTGCTGGGTGTGTGGAAGTGGACCGGGCCGAGGCCTTCGAGATGGAGCCACAGATGCACCAGCGACGGCTCGCCATCGGCGTAGTGGTGCCAAGCCGTGGCCACCCGCAGCAGCCGCTTACCGATCAGGTCGGCGGCGAACAGCTCCTCATCGTCGGTCACCCGCTGATGTTCGCATGGCTCCCCCTACCGTGGCGCCGGGTCTCGCTCGCCTCCAAGCCAGGCCGCTCACCTCTGTGCGCGTTCGGTTCTCCACCGCGGTACTCCTGCGGGCCCGTACAGGTGCGTCCCCGGCGGGGAGTGCGACGAGGTGTCGCGGCGATGTCACACCGGGGTCCTCATGACCCCTCTTGGATGCGGAGGCTCGGCAAGGACGCGGCAGACGCGCGCGGGAGGCCGTTATGACAGGACTTATGACAGGAGGCTCTTGTGAACGACGTGACCGATCCGGTGTCCGGGGAGCGGCAGAAGGTCCGTTTCAGCAGTGGCGGCAGCGAGTGCGCCGCCTGGCACTATCCGGGGAGCGACGGCTCCTGCGTGATCATGGCGGGCGGGTTCGCCGTGACGAAGGAACCGGGCACCGACCTGTTCGCGCGGCGGTTCCACGACGCCGGGTTCGGCGTGCTGGCCTTCGACTATCGCGGATTCGGTGAGAGCGGTGGTCGGCCGCGTCAAGTCGCCTCGGTCAGCGGGCAGTTGGCGGACTGGCGAGCCGCTGTCGCGTTCGCAGCGACCCTGCCGGGAGTCGACCGGAGCAGGCTGGCGGTCTGGGGGTTCTCCGCATCCGCCGGTCACCTCCTCCGGGTCGCGGCGCGCACCCCGCACCTCGCCGCGGTGATCGCCCAGACGCCGAACGTCGGGGGCCTGGCCGCCGCACGCCTCGCGGCGCGCCACCAGAAGCCACTCGCCCTGCTGCGCCTGCTCGGCAGGGGCGTCCTCGACGCGGCCGACGGCCTCCTCGGCCGTCCGCCGCTGCTGGTGCCGCTCAGCGGCGAGCCCGGCACCGTCGCCGTCCTCACCACGCCGGACACGGCCGACGTCCCGCGCGCGCTCAATCCCGGCGACCGGTATCCGGACTGGCGGCAGGAGGTCGCGGCCCGCTCGGCGCTCGGCATCGGGTTCTACCGTCCCGGCCGTGACGCCGCCCGCGTACGGTGTCCGCTGCTCGTCGTCGTATGCGAGCAGGACCAGTCCGCTTCGCCCACGGCGGCCGTGCACGCGACGCGGCGGGCGCCCCACGTGGAGACGGTCCGGCTGCCCGGTGGGCACTACGCGCCGTTCCTGGACGCGCACGAACGGGCCGTGGACGCCGAACTGTCGTTCCTGCGCCGACATGTGCTCGGTTCCCCCGTGGCCTCCGTCGGCTCCGCGGAGCGCCGATGACGACGGGGGAGATCGAGCTGACGGCGGGGACGGTCGCGTACCGGGACACGGGTGGCGACGGTCCGGTGCTGGTGCTGCTGCACGGGCTGATGATGGACGCCTCGCTGTGGGACGAGACGATCACCGAGCTCGCCGCCGACCACCGGTGCGTGGCGCCGACCCTGCCGCTCGGGGCGCACCGGCACGGAATGCGGGCCGACGCCGACCTGTCGCTGCCCGGGGTGGCCCGGCTGGTCGCGGAGTTCGTCGACCGCCTCGATCTGCGGGACGTCGTCCTGGTCGGCAATGACACCGGCGGTGCACTCGTCCAGCTCATGATGGGCGACGGTGCGGCACGGGTGGCGGGGGT
The DNA here is from genome assembly GCF_044763085.1 of Streptomyces sp. NPDC096311. Classification (NCBI taxonomy): domain Bacteria; kingdom Bacillati; phylum Actinomycetota; class Actinomycetes; order Kitasatosporales; family Streptomycetaceae; genus Streptomyces; species Streptomyces sp. NPDC096311. The sequence continues at coordinate 49,049 of NZ_JBIWFN010000036.1, read as the reverse complement.
GGTGCTCGTGTCGTGCGACGCCTTCGACAACTTCCCGCCCGGGCTGACGGGCCGGACGCTCGTCCTCAGTGGCAGGCTCCCGCCTCGGCTGTTCGGGATGTTCATGCAACAGATGCGGCTACGGCCGCTGCGCCGCATGCCGATCGCCTTCGGGTGGCTGACGCTCCGGGGGGACGCCGCCACCGCTCGGTGGATCAGGCCGGTCCTCGAACGGCCGGAGATCCGCCGCGACGCCGTGCGCACACTCCGCGCGGCGGCGGCGGACACCGGTCTGCTGCTCGCCACGGCCGAACGACTGCCGCGCTTCGACCGCCCCGCCCTTGTCGTCTGGGCGCGCGGCGACCGCGTGATGCCGCCCGAGCACGGCCGGCGCCTCGCCGCGCTGCTCCCGCGGGGACGGCTGGTCGAGATCGACGACAGCTACACGCTCGTCCCGTTGGACCGGCCGACGGAACTCGCCCGGGCCATAAGGGAGTTCACCCGGTCGTCCGCGGCCACCTGACGGCCCTGGCGCGCTCGGCATCCGTTCGCCCGCCATACAGCCGTAGAGCCATAGAGCCACAGAACCGCAGAGCCGCAGAGCCGTACGGGGTCACAGCGTCGTACGGGATTCGAGGTCGGCGCGGGTGTCGTTGCCGTAGACACCCGTCTCGTCTCCCCGGATCCCGTACCAGACCTGGAAGCGCGCGACCGCGGCCGTGAGCGTGGCGTCGTAGGTGCCGTTCGTGGAGCCGTGGTCGTAGACGTTCGGGATCCGGAGCAGCCGCTGCTGCAGGTCCTTGACCGCGGGGCCGCTGTCCCCCTCGCGCAGGGTGCCCGCACCGTCCGGGTCGGCGCTCGCGGACGGGGCCTGAACGGCGGCCGTCGTGGGCGCGCCGGTCGGGGCTCGCCCGGCCTGCGCTCCGGCCTCCTGCTCACCGCCGGGCAGCAGGAGCGCGAGGGCGAAGCCGACGAGGGCCGCACCCGTGACCCCGATGACGACCGCCGCGCGGCGGTGCCCCGTGCCCCACCCGGCCGTCCGCCCGCCCGCGCGCCCGCGCTCGCGGTGGACTCCGGGAGCGGAGGAGGGCCCGCGAGCCCCCACCGGTCTCCCGCCCCGGGTGTAGTCCTCGCCCACGAGGACGGGTGGCAGTTCCTCGGTCGCGTCCTCGACCACCGGCGGCGTCACGGCCACCGTCGTGGCCGGTACGGCGATGACCTCGTAGTTCTCGTCCGAGTCGGGCCCGTGCTGTTCCTCCCGCACCTCCTTCAGAAGTTGCGCGAGTGCCTCCGTCCGGCGGCGCCGCTGAACATAGGTGGGTTCGATCGCCCGTCGCCCCCCGGGCTGCCCTGGTTCGGGCGGTGTCGGCACACTGCTCTCCTTCCGTGCGCGCGGTTTCACGCCATCCCCGTGGAGTGATACGTGGCTGACGGCCCCGGGGTTCAACGGCCCCCCAGACCCCCGAGCCCACGTGGTCGTACAACGTGAAGAATGGGCAAATAACGGGTAGGACCACCTTCGGGGAGCGGAGAGGGTCGCCGTGGCTGCGAGCGAGGAACGAGACGTGCCGGCCGCCCGCCGGCGCTTCGACATGGCGGACGCCGCGCCGCTGCTGCTCGACGCCCGGATGACGGTGACCAGCTGGACCGCGGACGCCGAGCGCCTGCTGGGGTACGCGCCCTCCGAGGTCCTGGGTCGCCGCGCCGCCGACCTGCTGCTTCCGGAGGACGCGGCCCGGATCCCGGATCTTGCGGCGCGGTGCAGCGACGGCGGCGGCTGGGCGGGACTGCTGTCCGCGCTGCACCGGGACGGGCACGCGGTCCGGGTGATGGTCCGGGCCGTCCCGATACGCGAGAGCGGCGGACCGACGCGCTGGGTGGTGCTGCTCGCCGATCTGGCCGGTGGCCCCGGCTGGGACATGAGCCGGTCGGTGCTGGAGCGGATGAACGCCCGCTCGCCGGTGGGCATCGCCATCGTGGACACGGACCTGCGCTATGTGTGGTCGAATGCCGCGCTGGAGCAGTTCGGCGGGGGGTCGCCGCACCGGCGGCTGGGGCGCAGGCTCGCCGACATCCAGCCGGGCCTGGACGCCGAGACGCTCGAGGCCCAGATGCGCCGGGTGCTGGAGAGCGGCCGGCCGGTCGTCGGGTACGAACACGTGGGCCGCGTACAGTCCGCGCCGCATCGTGAGTCCGCGCACTCCCTGTCGTTCATCCGGCTCGAAGACGACCACGGCCACCCGATCGGGGTCTACTACACCGTCGTCGACGTCACCGATCGCTACCGTGCGCGACGGCGGCTGGCGCTGCTCGACCGGGCCGGCGAGCACATCGGTCGCAGTCTGGACGTCCTGCACACCGCACAGGAGCTGGCCGATGTCGCCGTACCGGGGCTGGCCGACTTCGTCACCGTGGACCTGCTGGAATCCGTACTCAGGGGAGCCGAGCCGATGCCCGGCCGGCTGAGCGACACGGACGTGGTGTCACTGCGGCGTGCCGGACAGCAGTCGGTCCGGGCCGGTATCCCGGAAACCGCGGTCGAGGTGGGTGAGGCCGCGACCTACCAGACGACCTCTCCCCCGGTCCGCGCTCTGGCCGAGGGCCGGTCCTGGCGTGAGCCTCGGCTCGACCCGCAGGCCAGGAAGTGGAGCACGAGCGCCCGCGAGGGCCCGGCCGCCTCTTTCCTCGACCTCGGGCTGCACAGCGCGATGATCGTGCCCGTCCGGGCCCGTGGCGTCACACTGGGGATCACCACATTCTTCCGGCGCGACCGCGAGGACCCCTTCGACGAGGACGATCTGAGCCTGGCGGAGGAGTTCGTCGGCAGGGCGGCGCTGTGCCTGGACAACGCCCGTCGCTACACCCGTGAGCGCGACGCGGCGCTCGTCCTCCAGCGCAATCTGCTCCCGCACCGCTTCCCCGAGCAGAACGCGGTGGAGGTCTCGGCCTGTTACCGGCCCGCGGACGAGCTGACGGGCCTCGCCGGGGACTGGTTCGACGTCATTCCGCTGTCCGGGGCGCGGGTGGCACTGGTCGTGGGCGAGGTGACCGGTCACGGCATCGACGGCGCCGCCGCCATGGGGCGGCTGCGGGCCGCCGTACAGACCCTCGCCGATCTGGACCTGTCGCCCGAGGAGGTGCTCGCGCACCTGGACGACCTGGTCAGCCGGGCCGCCCGGGAGGAGGGCAGCGGCGCGGACACCCTCACCAGCGGGATGCAGGCCGTCGGAGCCAGCTGTCTGTACGTCGTGTACGACCCGGTGAGCGGGCGGTGCGCGATGGCGGGCGCGGGGCATCCCGCACCCGCGGTCATCGCTCCCGACGGCACCGTCACGTTCGCGGACCTTCCCCGTGGTCCCGCGCTGGGTGTCGCCGGACTGCCCTTCGAATCGGTGGAGTTCACCCTCGAGGAAGGCAGTGTGCTCGCCCTGCACACCGACGGGCTGATCGCCACGCCCCGCACGGGACGGGATCCGGACGCGGGCCGGGAGCGGCTGCGGGGCGCATTGGCCTCGCACCGTCAGCCGTTGGACGGCATGTGCCGCACGATCGTGGACGATCTCGTGCCGTCGCGGCCGTACGACGACGTGGCGCTGCTGATGGCGCGCACCCGCCGGCTCGGCGCCGAGCAGGTCGCGACCTGGGACCTGTCCACATATCCGGCCATGGTCGCCGAGGCCAGGAAGGTGGCGACGCAGCAGCTGAGTGCGTGGGGCCTGGACGAGCTGGTCTTCACGACCGAGCTGGTCGTGAGCGAGCTCGTCACCAATGCGATCCGGTACGCCTCGGGGCCGATCCGGCTGCGTCTGATCACCGAGCGGGCGCTGATCTGCGAGGTCTCCGACGGCACCGCGACCGCCCCGCATCTGCGGCATCCGAAGACCACCGACGAGGGTGGCCGCGGGCTGTTCCTGATCTCCCAGTTCACCCGACGCTGGGGCACCCGCTACACCCCCGAGGGGAAGGTCATCTGGGCCGAGCAGTCGCTGACCACCCAGCCCACGACGTGACGGACGGACGTGTGGCCGCGGGGTTCAGCAGTCGCGGAACTCGGGTGACTGGTTGAGGATCTGCGAACGCTGTGAGGTGAACCGGGAGTGGGTCGCGCCGCCCCGGCCCTCGGGGCGGAAGACCGCGACGCGGTGGCAGTTCATGAAGGCGAGGGTGACGCCGAAGTGCCGCTCCAGGCTGCCGCGGATCGCGTCGCTGGCGAGCGCCCTCAGTAGCTGGCCGCGTTCCCTCTCGGAGGGCGGCGGAGTGTGGTTGTCGGCGAACTCAGCCGTACCGTCGCGGAGTTGATGAGCCAGGTCGGCGATGAGGTCGTACGCGTACGGCAGGGACGTACGGACGGTGTCCACGAAGTCCGCCTCGCGGACCGGACCGCGTTCGGCTTCGGCGAGCAGCTTCGGGGAGACGTCGAGTGACATGAGAGTGGCAGTCCTGTCGCTAGGTGGTTCGGTGGTGCGCCGGTCGTACTCCGGCCGTGCGCGGGGGATCAGTCGGCGGACGGTTCGAGGGCGGTGGGGCCGTGCCGGAAGTCGGGGTCGACCTGTGCGGAGAGGTCGGTGCCGGTGGCCCGGTCGGCCCAGGCGGCGGCGTTGCGGAGGTGGAAGGCGACGGCGTGTTCCTGGAAGGCCGTCCAGTCCTTGGTACGGGCGTCCAGGGCCGTCCGCATGTGGCGCAGCGCATGGATGTTGTGCGGTTCGAGGTCGCCGTGGGGTCGGCCCTGCTCCTGGGCGCGCACCCAGGAGGAGTGCCGGACGTACGTCAGGAGGTCGTCGCCGACCTGTTCCTTGAGGAAGAGCAGGTCGTCCTCGGCGGTGACCTTGTTGCCGATCACCGCGATCGGGATGCCGAACTCCTCGGCGTGGTCGCGGTACTGGCGGTAGACGGAGACACCCTTGCGGGTGGGTTCGGCGACCAGGAAGGTCATGTCGAAGCGGGTGAACAGTCCGGAGGCGAAGGCGTCGGCACCGGCGGTCATGTCGACGACGACGTACTCGCCGGGCCCGTCGACGAGATGGTTGAGGTACAGCTCCACCGCTCCGAGTTTGGAGTGGTAGCAGGCGACGCCGAGATCGCTCTCGTCGAACTCACCGGTGACCATCAGCGGTACGCCGCCGACCCGCTGGAGGTGCGCGGTGTGCACCGGGTCGTCGCCGAGGAGGCGCAACAGGCGTGAGCCGCGGCCCGGCGGGGTGGTCTTGATCATGGCCTCGGGCGAGGTGATGAGCGGGTTGCTGCCGCGCAGGTGGGCCTTGATCTCGCCGAGTCGCGCGCTGAGAGGCGAGGCGGCGAAGGTCTCGTCGTCGCCGAGGCCGAGGGCGTGGGCCAGGTGCTGGTTGATATCGCCGTCGATGGCGACGACGGGCGCGCCGGAGTGCGCCAGCTCGCGGGAGAAGAGGGCCGACAGCGTGGTCTTGCCGCTGCCGCCCTTTCCGACGAAGGCCGCGCGCATCTCAGCGCTCCGGGAGGAGCAGGCCGCGCTCGTACGCCTTGGCCAGTCGCTGGGGTACGAGGTGGGAGGCGCCGCCGACGGTGACCGGGACGAGCCGCGCCGTGGCGGCCTTCCACTGGGCGCGGCGGTGACGGGTGTTGCTGCGGGACATCTTGCGTTTGGGCACGGCCATGTCGATCTCCAAGGTAGGTGGACACGACCGACGCTATCTGAAAATGGATCTCATTTCCAAGCTGGCGCGCGGGGCACGTGCGGGAAGCACACGGGGCTGGCGCGCGACACAGAGGGCGCGCGGACAGCCTTGACGCCAAGCGAAGTTGACAGATTGTTGACCAATTCCCAGGCGAGTGGTGACCGACGCCGCCACTATGGTCGGCCGCATGTCCTCACACCCCCCACGGACTCCGGCCCTCCCCGTCCTCCCTTATCGGAAACCGACCCGTGACCGGGACTACTGGGTCTTCGACGATGTGCTGCCCGACGTGGACGCCGTCCGGGCGCGCTGTCTCGCCAAGGACGAGTGGGCCAAGGGCTACCCGTACACCTCGGAGAGCTGGCCGGGCCTGCGGACGATGCCGGGGCTCGAACCGGACGAACTGGCCCGTGTGGAACGGCTGGTGAAGAAGGCCACCGGCGCGAAGGAGCTGTGGGTGCAGAGCACACCCTCCGGGGGCACGCTCAACCACAACTGCGTCCAGGTGGTCGGCAAGGACGAGGGCCAACCGCGCCCGCACACCGACTCCCGCGCGCTGTGCCGGTACGCCGCCGTGCTCTATCTCAACCCGGTCGTACCCAAGAGCTGCGGAACGAGCTTCTACCGGCAGAGCCTGCCCGGCGGCCGGCTCGGCGGGAACGTGGTGGCGGCTCCGCACAACAACCTGGTCGACGCGCTGGGTACGCGGTTCGTGGCGCCGGACTCCTTCGTCGAGGACCTCGAGGTCCCGCACCGCTACAACCGGCTGCTCCTCTACCACGCCAACCTGATGCACAGCGCCACCGGCTACTGGGGCAGCACGATGGAGGACAAGCGGATGACCGCGGTCTTCTTCTGGATGGCGTGAGTCCACGTGCGGATGGCGTGAGTCCGCACACCGATGCCGAGCGGCCCCGGACCTTGGAGTCCGGGGCCGCTCGGCTGTGCGGGGCGGTGGTGCACGAGCTGGTGCGCGGGGTGACGGAGGGCGCCGCCGACCGGCTCGCCGTCGGGCTGCGCGCCGGGAGCTTCGGCCTCGGATCGATGTGGGCGGTGGTATCGGGGGCGAGCGGCGGCAGGTGACGGCGTTCGCGCGGATCGCCCACCGGCTCGCGGTGCATCTGATGCGGCACAGGACCGAGGACTACCGCACCCACCGGGTCGAGAGGGAACAGCTCGCCGTTCTGCCGCACGGCGCTCCCACCGTCACCGGCTCCGGCGACTCCATCGAACTCCTGCGCGGCACCCACTGGGTCGCCGCGCCGGCCGATACAGCGGTCCCGGGACCTGACCGTGCACGCAGGGCACTTGTCCCACCTCTGGTACCTCGTCCTGACCGTCGGCCGTCCCCACGAGAACTCGGCGGCGACGGCCCGGACTGGCTGCGGGACCTGCTTGACGTCGGGACCGGGTGATGCGGCACCCTGCGCTACCGACTGACGCAGATCGAACAGACCATCGGTATCAATCTCGCCGATCCCGGCATCAGGCTCGTCCTCGCCCTCCAGTTCGAGGTACGCGACCCCGCCTGACCCACCCGTCCCGTACGACCTCGCCCTCGACCTCGGGGAACGCTGCCCGCTCGAGGAGAAACGCCCCTGACTTCCACCCGCCCTTTCCGGACATGCGTGGGCTACGGCTCCGTTACAGCTTGCTCAAGTTCTGGTGGCCGGACGGTGAGCTCGTCATGATGGGCGCATGACGTTGGCCTCGCGTGCCATGACGCAACTGGCGGGCTGGCCGGACCTCGCGGAGGCCCGGCCGAGCTGCGGCACAGGGCGGGCGCTGAGTTCGGCGCAGGGCGAGATCGTGCACTTCCATTCGGATCACGATGTCGACCTGCACCTCACAGCGCGTGCCATTCACCGCTTCCAGGATCACCTCAGGGGCGCCACCGCGGTCCGGATGGTGCCCGAATCACGGTGGGTGACCATACGCCTCGAGGTGGACGCCGACATCGGCCTGCTCCTCACCCTGGTGAGCCTCGCTCTTCAGTCCCACCAGACATGGCCGGTTCCGGGCGGCTCTCCGTCGGCGGGCTGCAACGACCTCCGCAGCATGGTGCTTCCGCGCGACAGCGTCGGCTGAGACGTCACGGGCCCCGCCCGGAACGTGTGGCCGCTGACGGTCGAGGACAACGTCAACGAGGGACTCGCGCGGAGCCGTACAGGCCCGCTCACCACCCTGTCGTACCTCGGCTCGGAGGCGGGCAACACCCTCACGGTGATCGCCATCACCCTGCTGAGCTGTGTGGCTGCTGCTCATACCCCGGCTGCCGATGTGGCGTCGCGGCATGTATCACCCCACGGACATGATCGGCGGGATGGCCAACGGCGCCCTGTCCCTGCTGATCGTCGGCCGTGCCCTGTTCACCCGCGAGCCCGGCAGCACTGCCGTGATCTTCAACCCCACGGTGACCGGCGAAGCGACCCGCCAGAAGCTGCGGCGGCGACGGAACCGTCAGGGTGGCCGCGGACGCCCCGGCGGGCCCGGATGGTGCTCGTCGCCAACGTCGGCACCGTACAAGGCGGTCTCAAGCTCCTCCCGGCGGCCCGTCCCGACGACGGACCGCTCGATCTGCTGATCCTCGACCCGCGCGGCCCCGGTGGCTGGCTGCGTGCCCTGGGCGTCCCGATGCGCGGCCGCAGGTGGAACTCGCGGCGCACGACCGTGGACACGCTCGTCCCCGAGAACACCAGCACGAAGGGCGTACCGGTGGAGTTCCTCACCTTCCGGCGGGCCGAACTCACCTTCGCCGCAGCGCAGTCGCGTGAACTCGACGGGGACCCGGTGTCCCACGGCCGACGTCTCACCGCCGAGGTCAGGCCCGGCGCGCTGACCTTCCTGTGGTTCGGCCTGGTCTTCTCACTGGTCAACGGCACCATCGCTATGTGCCAGATCGAACGCGGCGCCAGCCGGTCGGACACAGAGTGGTGCGCAACACCCGTGGAGAGTGGTCGCGTTCCGCGCTCTCCGGGTCCGTGAGCGGCGTATCGAGGAAGGTGTCGAGGGTGTGGTCGTACACCGGGGCCGCCTCGTCGAGGCAACTGGTGTTCCTCGGCCGCCGTCAGAAGGACACACAGGCCGTTCAGGGGACAGCGATCTGGGCTGAACAGGCCCCGGAACTAGCTCCCCGCCTCCCCTTCGCCCACCCGCCGAGGGCAATGCGGGGCAGCCTGCGGCCGACGTCCAGGTGAACGCGCAACCCGGACAAATCCACCTCCTGCCACAGCCGCGTAACAGCGGCCGGACAGGGCACAACTCCCGCCCCACCTCGCCGGTCGAACCTGCTGCGTCGCACACCTGCGCCGCGGCGGAACCGGTGCCGCCCGGCGTAACTCCTTTAGTTCCGACCGAAGTTGGAGTTGTCCTGTGTCCAGGAAGTCCCTACCGACGCGGCTTGCCGCCACCGCCGCGCTCCTGCTCACCGCAGGCGCGCTGTCCGCGCCCGCCGCCTCAGCCAAGCCCTCGGACGCTTCCCCCGGCGACGCCTACGTGCTGACCGTGACCACCAACCCGACGAGCACCGACTACGACAACCGCCACGTCGACGTCATCGGCACCGTCACGAAGGCCGACGGCACCCCGGCGCCCAACATCCCCGTCACCATCCAGGAGGTCGTCCAATTCACCACCTGGAACCCGTGGGGCGACCCGATCGACCCCCACTACTACGAACCGCGTGACCTGGGCACGCCGGTCACCGACGCCGGCGGGAAGTTCACCGTCCCCGACGTCGACATCGACCACGTGACCGGCAGCAGCCTGCTCAACGTCCAGCACGGGGTGCAGATCACCGCTCTCTACGACGAGGACGGCGACCTCAACACCCCGCAGGACGGCTACTTCGCGGACACCACCGTGGCTGCCAACGCCAAGTCCAGCACCGTCAGTTACCAGGTCAACAAGAAGAAGGTGAAGGCGGGCGACACCCTCACCATCCTTGGCAAGGTCACCCTCCCCAAGGGGGTCGAGCCCGGGGGTACCGAGGTCTTCCTGCAGACCTACTGGGAGAACGAGTACCAGGTGAAGACGACCGCCGAGGACCACGGCTTCTTCGTGCTGACCGTGCGCGTCTCACGCGACGACGACACGTTCGTGCTGCGTACGGCCCCGAAGGACCTCTACGTGGCGGGCGTGGACCAGCCGCTCCCGATCACCAACACCTCGCTCCCCCGCACCTAGCCCTCCACAGGAGGCGAAGTTCTTGGGTTCAGTCGGTTGATCCCTCGAACTTGATCACCGAGAAGGGAACTGTCTGAAGCAGTGGCGGCCTTCGTCTGATCCTGTGCTCGGTTACAGAGGCACAGGGACAGCACGAAGGCCGTGGGCGTGAGTCCGGTGCATCAGGGCATCCCGAGGGATGCGTTCCGCTGCCGAGGGTGGTCTACGACCCCGAGGGCGCCGGCCACCCAAGCACGGGGGCGAGTTCACCTTCGGGGACCCCAGCACCTGGGACGCCGAACGAGCCCTGACGACCACGGACACCCGGCTCTGCGGGACAGCGACCGCGCAGACATGAGACCGGCCGCACCCGCCGCTCACCCGCCGGGCGGCACGGCTCGACGACGACGGCCAGCTGCCCATCATCGAAGGCACCGTCGTCCGCCTGGTTGTGGAGAAGCTGCACGAGCCCGCCGCACCCGTCCCTCACCGAGCCCGCCGCTCCTTCTGGCGTGCTTGCGCGGCGGCCGCTGCCGACGCGTGGCACCGGCGAGAGCTGAGTGGGCGGCGGAACAAGACGCCTTTCAGGACTCCGTGGGCATGCGCAGCAGGTCGGCCAGCTCGGCGTCGTAGAACCGCGCGGGGTCGAACCCCATCCCGGTGAAGTGGCCGGCGAGTTCCAGGGACAGGGCCCCGTGCAGGCGGGTCCAGAAGGTCAGGGCCCGGTGGAGCGTGGCGGGCGGGGCGGGGTGGCCAACCGCCCAGTCCCGGTGTTCGGCGAGGTGGGCATCGAACGGGGTCGCCGGGCCGTCCGTGGACAGTTCGACGCACGCGTCGAGCAGGGACGCCATGATCTCGGAGGCGATCGCGGTGATGTCGTCGGGCGCGTGGTAGCCGGGGACGGGGGTGCCGTAGACGAGGAAGTACCGCTGAGGGTCGGCCAGGGCCCAGCCGCGCAGCGCGTGCGCGAGGCCGGTCGGATCGGCACCCGCGGCGCGGGCCGCGCGGAAGGTGTCGGCGAGGCTGCGGTACGCGTCCCTGACCAGCTCGGTGATCAGCTCGTCACGGCTGGCGAAGTACCGGTAGAGCGCGGGCCCGCTCATGCCCATTCGCTTGGCGATCGCGTTGAGGGAGAGCGCGGACGCCCCCGCCGTGGCGATCTGTTCCCACGCATGCTCCTTGATCTCCGCACGCACCTGGGCGCGGTAGCGCTCGCGTGGCGTCGTCGCCTCTGCTCCGTCCATGACCTGCCCTCCCTCACCATCTAGTTAGAGGCTATCACGAAGGTTATTGACACTCCCTCCGTGAGTGAGTTACAACTTCTAACGAACCAGATAGCAAGTAACTCACCGCGCAGCACTCAGGCCTGGCGGGGCACTGCGCCGGCGCCGCTGTACATCCGGCTGTTTCAGGCCACTTCCCCCGTAAGAACGCAAAGGAGAACGCACGTGTTTGAACGCTTGGCCGAACTTGCGATTCGCCGGTCCCGGCTGGTCCTCGTCATCGCCATCGTGGCCGTGGCCCTCATGGGCGTGTGGGGAGCCGGCGCATTCGAAAAGCTGCGCGGAGGCGGCTTCGACGACCCCGCCTCCCAGTCCACCCGGGCCACGAAGGTCATCGACGAGAAGTTCGGCGGAGAGACGAACCTCGTCCTGCTCGTCCAAGCCCCCGCCGGTCGCATCGACACCCCCGCCGCCACGCAGAGCGGACACACCCTGGTCGCCGACCTCAGGAAAGAGAAGGAGCTCACCAACGTCGTCTCGTACTGGGACACGGGCAGCCCCGACCTCCGCTCCCGGGACGGCCGCGAAGCCATGGTGCTCGCCCATGTGACAGGCGACGAGACGCAGCAGCGGGAAAACGCCCGGAAAATCCTCGACGCCTACACCGGAACCCACAAGGCCGCACTCACAGTCCAGGCCGGAGGCGGCGCAGCGGTGGGCAACGACCTGTCGAAACAGGTGGTCGACGATCTGGTCCTGGCCGAGACCATCGCCATACCGCTCACCCTCGTGCTGCTCCTGTTCGTCTTCGGCAGCGTGGTCGCGGCCCTGCTGCCGTTGGCCATCGCCGTCATCGCCGTCATCGGTTCGTTCGCCCAGCTCTCCCTCCTCGGCAGCGTCACCGACGTCGCCGACACCGCGACCAACCTCACCACCGCCCTGGGCCTCGGACTGGGCATCGACTACGCCCTGCTGATGACCAGCCGCTTCCGGGAGCAACTCGCGGCAGGAGCGAGCGTGGACGACGCCGTACGGCGCACCGTGCACACGGCCGGCCGCACCGTCGCGTTCTCCGCCGCGACCGTGGCGGCGGCGCTCGCGGCGCTCCTGGTGTTCCCGCAGTACTTCCTGCGTTCGTTCGGCTTCGCCGGAGTCGGTGTCGTCGCCGTCGCCGCCCTCGGCACCCTGTTCGTGATGCCGGCCCTGCTGGCCGTCCTGGGTCACCGGGTCAACAGCGGGCGGCTGCCGTGGGCGAAGCCGGGGCACTCCGCCGCCCGGGCACCGATGTGGGGACGGCTGGCCCGCACCGTCATGCGGCGGCCCGCGCTCACCGCGCTTCCCGTACTCGCCGTACTGCTGGCGGCGGCGAGCCCGTTGCTGGGCATCACCTTCGGCACACCGGACGAACGCGTCCTGCCCAAGGACGCCGCCAGCCGCCAGGTCTCCACGGCACTGCGGGCGAACTTCGACGGCAGCGAGGACTCGGCCGTCAACATCGTCATCGACCAGCCCGTGAACAAGGCCCCGCTGGAGTCGTACGCGGTCGAACTGTCCGGGCTCAAGGGTGTCATACGCGTCGAGACCAGCACGGGAACCTACGCCGCGGGACAGTCCACGACGACCGCTCCCGGCAACACCGCGCTCGGTCTGCCCGACGCGCAGCGCATCAGTGTGGTGAGCTCCCTGACACCGAAGTCGGACGCGGCCCAGAACCTGGTGAAACAGGTGAGGGCACTCATCCCGCCCGCCGGGACACACCCCCTCGTGGGCGGAACCGACGCCGTACTGGTCGACTCCAAGGACTCCATCGGCGGCCGGCTCCCGATCGCCGTGGCCCTGGTCGCCCTCACCACCTTCGTCCTGCTCTTCCTGTTCACCGGCAGCGTCGTGCAGCCGCTGCGCGCACTGGTCCTCAACGTGATCAGCCTGGCGGCGACCCTCGGCGTCATGACCTGGATCTTCCAGGACGGCAACCTCTCCTCCCTGCTCGGCTTCACGGCGCAGCCGATGGAAATGTCGATGACGGTGCTGATGTTCTGCATCGCCTTCGGCCTTTCGATGGACTACGAGGTGTTCGTCACCAGCCGGATCAAAGAACTCCACGATCTGGGCAAGGACAACGAGACCGCCGTGGCCGACGGCCTCGGCCACACCGGACGCATCGTCAGCGCGGCGGCATTCCTCCTCGCGGTGAGCTTCTTCGCTTTCGGCACCGCCAAGATCAGCTTCATGCAGATGTTCGGCCTGGGCAGCGGACTGGCCGTCCTCATCGACGCCCTCGCCGTACGCGGCGTACTCGTCCCCGCCGCCATGCGCCTGCTCGGCCACTGGGCCTGGTACGCACCCGGTTTCCTCCGCAAGCTGCATGACCGGTTCGGCCTCAGCGAAGGCGGCCTCGAACCCACGGCCGCGACGGAACCCGCAACAGCAAGGTCGCCGTACGTGAAGGACGCGACGGGAGCCTGACCACCCAGCACCGCGCCGCACTGGGTGACGGCCCGGGCTCACTGCCCCCGACGCTTCGTCAGCGCCGCGAACATGAGCCCGGGTCGGCGCGGCATGCGTGCCGGCCTTTTCTCGAAGCATCCCATTGCAGGTCGGCTCAGTATTGATGGTGCGTCAGCTTGTACGGGATCTCGGCCGCCTGTTGGTCGCCGAGCCGCCGGCGGCAAGCCTGCCTTGTGGCGGATGACGTCTCCCTGGCCCTGGCGTTCCAGGGGCCGCGGCGATGGAGTCGGTGCGGGTGTCCTGCCGGACGATGGCGTTGCACCTTTTCGTAGGTGTCAGTCCTTGGGAGCGGGGATGCGGCCCGGGGGCTCCGGCTCCGCTGTCGGCAGGAACTGGCCGACGAAGAACTTGTACAGGGCCGCGCCGACCAGACCACCGACCAGGGGACCGAGGATCGGCACCCAGAAGTAGAAGTTCCCGTACTGATCTCGCCATGCTCCGCCGTACCCCGTGAGGAAACTGGCCAGACGGGGACCGAAGTCACGCGCCGGATTGATCGCGTAGCCGGCATTGGTGCCCCAGGCCATGCCGATGGCCACGACGACCAGGCCGATGATGAACGGGCCCATGTTGGCACCGGGGGGTGTGTTGAGAAGGTCCGTGATGGCCAGGATCAACAGCACCAGGATGGCGGTGCCCATGACCTGGTCGCGAAACGCGCCCCACTCGTAGACCGGCAGGTTCGTGTTGCCGTTGGCGGGGAGCGTGGAGAACACGAACTGCGTCTTGAGGGTGTGTCCGGGGTCGGCCTTCGCCAGTGCCTCGGTGTAGTTCCATCGCACGAGGAGGGCCGCCACGAAGGCGCCGGCCGTCTGCGCCAGCGCGTAGGGCACCACCTTGCTCCACGGAAAACCCTTGAACGCGGCCAGGGCGAGGGTCACCGCGGGGTTGAGATGCGCACCGCTCAGCCGTGCCGCGACGTAGACACCCAGGGTGACGCCGAGGCCCCACGCCCAGGAGATGCTGTCGTGGTTTCCGAGGCCACCCGGTGGAGTCGTGAGCGCTCCGCCGGCGACCACCTGGGCCACCACGCCGCAACCGAAGAGGATGAGAATCATGGTGCCCGCGAATTCGGCCGACATCTCGCCTACCAACCCGGACCTGCCAAACCGCTCACTCATGGAAGCCCGCTTCCCGCCGGCTCAGGACCGGCCGTCGACTGCCCGGGTCCGCAGGGCATCAGCATAGGGCGATCAAGAAATAACCGCACAAACAGTGAAATGTCGTGCACTCGAACCTGAAACGCTCACAGCCATGCGATGAGTCATAACTCTACGTAGCGATAATATCAGGACAAATCGATATCGCCAGTGGAATGCCTTCCGCGGACTGCGACACTCCGTGACCACGCCGGATGGTCCACCATCCGGCGCGGTGCTGAGTCCTGCCGTCGGGGGGCGGGAGCGGGTGGTGCCAGAGGCGCCGTAGGCCGAGCAGTAAGGCACCGCCCCCTGCCGGTGCAGCACGGTCGTCCTCAAGGCGGACGCCGTGATGCTCCACGATGGACGCAGACGGTGAACCCACCGCCACCCGCGTGCGGGTGAACGGCAGCACCGGCCCTGGCGTGCTGGTCTCCGACAGCGGCCGGGGTCCTTCACCGCGTGTGAGGTCGCCGGGAGCGCCGAGAACGGCTTCCAGATCGAGAGCACGGCCCGGGTCTCCGTCGTCCACTGCACCGCCCGCGACAACACAGGCGGTGGCCTCGTCCAGGCCAGGCCAGGCCCGGCGACCGGCTCGCCGTCGAGGGGCTGTGAAGGGCGTCACGGGCTGCGCAACGCCGGTGCCCTCATGCTGCCGTTGGCAAGAGGCCCCGGATCAGGTCTTCTTGAGCTGGTCGTAGCGACCGAGGAAGCGGGGGGTGCCGTTGTGCAGACGGTAGAGGAAGAGGCCGTTGACCGAGTGGAACGCGTCGGTCGCCGCGTCGAACGCGATGGTCTTGGCAAGCCCCTTGTAGGTGGACGCGCGGAGCCTGCGCACCATGGCACCCCGCTCGACCTCGACATTGCCCAACTCGCGCAGACCCTGGGCGACGAAGAACAGCGAACCTTCCGGCCACCTCCCGGGCCCGCTTCGCCTCCCCGGCGTCGTCGAGGACCTTCAGCGCCAGATCGAAGGTCCGTCCCGCACGGGAGCGGGAGTTGAAGTCCTCCACGGCCAGCCGCGCACCCCGCTCCTGCGCCCGGCCGATCGGCTTCTCCGCTCCCGACAGATCCCCATGCAGCCCGATGACGTACCGGAACAGTGGTCCCTGGCCCGTCGTGCCGCCGCCGGCCGCGGACCTGGACGCGGCCCAGGCCGCCAGTCCCCCGCCGGTCACGATCACTCCGGCCGCGGAGCCCAGCGTCAGCAGGCGGCGCCGTGAGAGGGCGGGCCGCTCCGGCGGCTGCACGAGTGTGTTCGGCCCGGGGTCGGGCAGTGCCAGGACGGCGGCCGAGCGTTCCGCGATCAGCCGGGGCAGCGCGGACGGCAGCCAGTCGCCGGTCCGTCCGTCCTCACCGGCCAGGACGTCCCCCACCTCCCGCGCGGTGGGCCTGGCCCGCGGGTCCTTGGCGAGGCAGCCGGTGAGCAGCGGGACCAGGGCCCACGGTACGGCGTCCAGGTCCGGTTCCTCGTGGACCGTACGGAAGATGACGGCGGCCGGAGTGCCGGTGCCGAACGGGCGGCGGCCGGTCGCGGCATAGGCGAGGACGCAGCCGAGCGAGAAGATGTCGCTCGGCGGGCCGATGTCACCGGCCCGCGCCTGCGCCTGTTCGGGCGAGAGGTACCCGGGCGAGCCGATCACCACGTCGCTCGCGGTGAGCGCGGTGGCGCCGGTGGAACGCGCGATGCCGAAATCGATCAGCCGGGGCCCGTCCAGGGCGAGCAGGACGTTGCCCGGTTTGACGTCCCGGTGCACCAGGCCCGCGGCGTGCACCTCGCTGAGCGCTTCGGCCAGCCGGGCGCCCAGGACCCGCACCGTACGCTCGGGCAACGGCCCGTGCAGCGCGACGGACTCGGCCAGCGACGGGCCCGGTACGAAGGCGGTCGCCAGCCAGGGCTCGCGGGCCTCCGGTTCCGCCGCGGTGACCGGCACCACCCACCGCCCGGTGAGCCCGCCCGCCGCCTCGGCCTCGCGGCGGAACCGGGTGCGGAAGTCGTGGTCGGCCGCGTACTCGGCGCGGATGACCTTCAGCGCGACCAGAGCGCCGCCCGTCGAACGGGCCAGGTAGACCACGCCCATGCCGCCCGCGCCGAGCCGGCCCAGCAGCCGGTGGCCGCCGACGAAGGGCGGGTCGCCCGGTTTGAGCGCGTGCACCCCCGCGTGCCCCTCTGAGTGCACCCCGCTCACTGCTACACCTCGGAGGGGGCGGCGCCGAGGAAGCGGAATCGGCCGCCCTCGACCTGGTGCAGGAATATGCCCCAGCCTGCGAACGTGCCGTCCTCCGGCTCGAAGGAGAACTCCTTGGTGATGCCCTGGTAGCGGCTCCTGCGCAGCAGGGCCAGCAACTCCTGGCGCTTCGGCGGCCGTCCGCCCTTCGTGGCCTTCACCAACTCCTGGAGAACGAGGTTGACGGTGTCGTACGCCTCGGCGGCGTAGTGGCCGGGCGCGGCACCGTAGCGCTTGCGGAAGGCGGCGGTGAAGGCCGCCGCGGCCGGTAGGGCGGACGGGTCGACGAAGGAGGCGGTCAGGAGCCATCCCTCGGCCGCGTCCCCGGCCTGTTCCAGGAACGCCGGGTCGATCACGGCCTGCGGGGTGAGCCGCGGCCCTTCGAAGCCGGCCGTCGCCAGTCGGCGGGCCACCAGTGCCGCGCCCTGTGCGTAGCCGGCGTAGACGAAGGAGTCGATCCCGGCCCGCAGCATGTCGTCGATGACGGGTCCGATGTCGTCCGTGCCGTCCGCGCTCGCAGGGATCACCCGGGGGTAGGCGGGGCGGCCCAGCCGGCGCAACATGGTGGCGTTGATCGAGGCGGACTCCGTGGAGTACGTCTGCGCGGTGCGGTCCTGGAGCAGGCCGGGGCGCAGCACCCCTTTCTGCTTCCTGAGATAGATGCTGATCGGGATGGCGACGGCCGCGTCGCTGGGGCGGCAGTGCACGAAGGACCGGTATTGCTGCGAGGTCAGGATCAGTCCCCCGGCCGAGACGCACAACAGCGGCAGCAGGGCCTCGTCGTAGGTGCCCAGGACCGCATGGGCCGTCTCGTCGTTGGTCGGGCCGAGCACGGCGAGCACGGCGGTGTCCTGGATCAGTTTCCTGGCCGCGGTCTGCGCCCGCCCGGCGCTGCCGCCGTCGTCGGCGGTCTTCAGGGTGAGCTCGAAGGGCTTGCCCTTACGGGAGTTGAACTGCTCGACCGCCAGGCGCACGCCCCGCTCCTGCGCCTCTCCCGCCGTCCGCTGTGCCCCGCTCAGGTCCGCCTGCACTCCGATGGCCCAGCTGCCGGCCCGCGGAGCCGGTGCCTCAGGGTCGTCCTGATCGCGCAGGGCGGCCCAGGCCGCGGCCCCGCCCGCCGCCATGAGCACCGCCGCACCGGAGACCAGGAGCAGCCGCCGCCGGCCGGGCGACGCCTGCTCCGTGTCCCGCGGTGCTTCGGCGACGGTCGGCTCGATGTCGGGGAGCGCCAGCATCTCGGACGAGCGGTCGGCGATGGCCCGTACGACGTCCTCGGGCAGCCAGTCGAGCCGGCCGCCTTCGGGGACGGCGTCCTCGACCAGCAGCACCGTGCAGATCTGCTCGGCCGTCGGGCGGTCGGCCGGGTCCTTCGCCAGGCACAGGTGCAGCAGCGTCAGCAACTCGGTGCCCGCTGTGTCTTTCTCGGATTCCTCGGATTCCCCGGATTCCTCGTTGTCCGCGGCGTTCTCCTCGGCTTCGATGCCGGCCAGGTCGGGTTCGTCGTGGACCGTTCGGTAGAGCAGGGCGTCCGGCGTGCCGGTGCCGAACGGTGGTCGGCCGCTCGCCGCGTACGCCAGCAGGCAGCCCAGCGAGAAGATGTCGCTGGCCGGGCCCAGTGCCGCGCCGCGGGCCGCGGCCTGCTCGGGTGAGAGGAAACCGGGGGTTCCCACGACCAGGTCGGTGGAGGTGATCGCGGTCTCGTCGGTCGCGCGGGCGATCCCGAAGTCGATGAGGCGCGGGCCGTCCACGGCGAGCAGGACGTTGGCGGGCTTGACGTCGCGGTGGACAAGACCGGCGGCGTGCACTTCGCGCAGTGCGGCGGCGAGCATCCGGGCCAGCACGCGTACGCTGCGGACAGGCAGCGGACCGTGGCGGGCGACCGCCTCCTCCAGCGAGGGGCCGGGCACGAAGGCGGTGGCCAGCCAAGGCGACGCCGCGTCCGGGTCGGCGCCGGTGACCGGCACGGCCCAGGGGCTGGTCACCCGGCGGGCCGCCTCGACCTCACGGCGGAACCGGGCGCGGAAGTCCGGCTCGTCCGCGTACTCGGCCTGGATGACCTTGACGGCGGCCAGTGTCCCCGCCTCCGTACGGCCGAGGTAGACCACGCCCATGCCGCCCGCGCCGAGCCGGGCCAGCAGCCGGTGTCCGCCGATCGTGGCGGGGTCGGTGGGGAGCAGACGCCCGCTCATCCCGGCCCCTCCAGTTCGCTCTCGGTGAGAGTCAGCATCTGCCCCACTCCCTGCTGCAGCGCGGCATCGACCTCATTCCCGGACCGGCCCTTGGAACCCCTGCCGGAGACGGCCACCGTGACCTGGCCCAGACGGCTCTGCATCCAGTAGTAGTAATAGGGGCCGCCGAGTTCGTCGCTGTAGTACTGGCCGCCCTCGGTGAGTGTGTCCTCGGCGGTGGAGTTGCCCAGCAGACCGAAGGCAGACCCCTGGGAGAGCAGTCCGGTGATCCGCTCGCCCTGGCGGAGCTGCTGGTCGGGACAGCGCAGCGCCTCTTCGAGGGTCTCGGCCATCTCCCAGTCGGCATCCTTCGCCGTTCGGTGCACGGTGACGACGGCGGCGACGCGGATCGGGCCCTTGCCGTCCTGCGTGGGCAGTTCGCTGTAGCGGGTGAGGGTGGCGAGTACCGTCGCGGGCAGTGGATCGCGCTGCCAGACGCAGTTCGCGTCGAGCGCGGGCCAGAAGCCGGGGTCACTCTCGTACGGATCGCGCTTCACGAAGCCGGGGCCCCAGTTGACGGGGGCCGCCGCGACGGCGCGGGCCAGGCGTTCGGCCTCTGCGCGGGTCTTCGGCGCGCGGCCGGGATCGGGGGTGAAGCCCAGGCCTGTGGCGCTGGGGCTCGGGGCCGGGCTGGAGCGTGTGCCGCTGCTCGCGGTCGCGTTCTTGGAACCGGGGGGCTCGGCGGCCTCGCCACCGCCCCCTCCCGAACAGCCCGCCAATAACAGCCCGGTGGTCAAGGTGCCTCAGCAGCACAGCCGCACCCGTCTCCGATACTCCATCGCCGCCCCCCATCCGCACACCCGTTCCCCGCTGGGAGCGTATCGACTGTGCCGCGACGGGACTACGGCTGTGACCGTCCGCTGGAAATACGTAGTCCTTTTCGGTCAGCCGCCGGCGCCGGCCGGTTCGGGCCCCGAGTACTCCCAGCACTCCACGTACTCCCAGCACTGAACGTACGAAGATTTTGCGATCGCGCGAGGATCGCATGAACCGCTTCCCACCTGCATGAAGTCCCCTTTGTCCATGGGCACGGCCGGCCGGTAACTCCGCGTTCACCAAGCTTCTCTTCCTCACCGTTCTACGCGCGTGCTGTCATGCACGTGCCCACCGACCCCCGGGTGGACATCAACTCGACTAGGAGCCACGTATGTTGTGGAAGGTCCTCGGCCGCGCGGGTGTCACGCTGGCGGCCGGCGCCGCCGTGCTCGCCACCGCCGTCCCCGCGAACGCCGCAAGCTACTCCGCGTTCGCCTTCTCGCAGAGCAGCAGCCAGCCGACCGTCTACGACTTCATCAACTCGGCCACCGCCTCCCTCGACATGACCATGTACGAGCTGGAGGACACCACCGCCGTCAACGACCTCATAGCCCTGAAGAACAAGGGCGTCACGGTACGGGTGATCCTGGACGGCGCGCACAAGTCCGCCAACCAGTCGGCGTACAACGCCCTGACGAGCGCGGGCGCGGGCGTGGTCTGGTCCTCGTCCACCTTCGTGTACACCCACCAGAAGACCGTCACGGTGGACGGCTCCAAGTCGCTGATCCTCACCGGCAACCTCACCTCCCAGTACTACCCGACCGGCCGTGACTACGGCGTGTTCGACGACGACAGCCGCGATGTCGCCTCGATCGAGAAGGTCTTCAACGCGGACTACACGGGCACCGCGATCACCCCGACCGACGGCGACCATCTGCTCTGGTCCCCCACCGACTCCCGCAACCGCCTGCTGTCCCTGATCAACGGCGCCACCACGACGCTCGACGTCGAGGAACTGGAACTCAGCGACAGCGCGGTGGTCAACGCCATCGTGGCCAGGGCGCAGTCGGGCGTCGCCGTACGGCTGGTCCTGGAGAGCCCCTCCAGCTACTCCAGCGAGGTGTCCGCGATCAAGGCGGCCGGTGGCGCGGTCGTCGGCTACTCCGACCCCAACGGCTTCTACATCCACGCCAAGGCGATGGTCGCCGACTACGGCCTGTCCACCCAGAAGGTGGAGGCGGGTTCCATGAACATCAGCAGCAACTCGCTGAGCAACAACCGGGAACTGGGCATCATCCTCACGGGCACCGGCGTGGCCCAAGCCGTTGCCACCACCATCGAGACCACCTTCACCAGCGACTACTCGGGCGGCACCACCGCCTAGAACCCGCCGGAAGAGCGCTGGTCACAGCGACGCGTCGCGTACTGCGACCAGCAGGGGCGGCTCGTCGCCGTGCACGGCGGTGAGGTGGGGCGCAGACGCGTGAGACCGGCCGAGGCGTGCGGCATCGGCCCGGATTCGCCCCGGGCCGCGCAGGGACAGGTACGTCCAACTGCTCGCGCTGTGCGGCCAGATGCAGCGCCGAAGGCCACCGCGGCCACATACCCTCGACCGATGGACAAGATCACTGTACGGCTGAAGGCAGACGCCACTCCGTCAGCCCCCGCTCTCATCCTGCGCCCCTGGCGCCCGGCGGACGCTGCCGATCTGGTCGAGCTGTATCAGGACGACGCCATGCGCCGCTGGACGAGCTCAGCCGTGAACGACGAGGCGAGCGCGGCACGGTGGATTCAGGACCAGCAACAGGGATGGGAGACGGGAGACCGCTTCGGATTTGCCATCACGCAAGCCCAAGCTGCGGACATGGAGGGACAGTTGGCGGGTCACGTGATCCTCAGGAACGTCGCCTCGGGCACTTCGTCCGCCGAGGTCGGCTACTGGACCGCGGCACATGCGCGCGGCCGGGGAGTGGCGCCCCGAGCACTGCGGGCGCTGACGCACTGGGCCTTCACCGCCTTCCCCGATGGCGGACCGAAGCGCCTTGAACTCGTGCATCAAGTGGACAACACGGCGTCATGCCGCGTCGCGCAGAAGAGCGGGTACGAACTGATCACGCTCTTGCCCGCGGCACCACCCGCCTACCCCCTCGCCGGTCACGTGCACGTACGGGAGCGCGACCGCTGACCCAGCCGGGCCGCCACCCTGGCACTGCTGCTGACGGCTCCGCCATGGGGAGAACAGCCGGTCAAAGACGTGTCGCCACCCGGATCAGGTCGGCGACCGCGCGCAGTCGGCTCTGCGACGGCCAGGCGATCGCCGTGGTCACGGGCGGAGCATCCAGGACCGGCACGGCGGCGAGATCCCGGCGCAGGTCGGTGCCGGCGGACTCGGGCACGATCACGGTGGTACGGCCGAGCGCGATCAGCTGGAAGAGCCGTATCAGGTTCCGCGCCTCTGCCCCTCGTCCCTCCGGGTAGGTGCCGCCGGGACCGGGCCGGCGCGCCATCGGGAGTTCCGGCAGTGCGGTGACCTCGGCCGTCCGGATCCGGGAGCGGCCGGCAAGTGGGTGCGAGTTGGGCAGGATCGCCACCTGTCCCTCGGTGCAGAGGGTTTCGGTGTCGAGTCCGGCCGTCGAATCGAAGGGCAACGCCTGCCCCGGCCACGTGGCCACCGACCTCAATGGGTTCAGTGGCACTCAGACCCCTGAGCAGGGCGCGGTGATCGCCATCCGGTTGGCGGCTCTGCCCGACGACGGCCCTACCGGCCGGCTGTTCGACGACAAGGGAGTCGTACCGTGGTGATCTTCTGATGTGTTGTCCACGGCCTCCGGATCACCAGCGTGGAAGTCGGAGCTCGTACTCGGGATGGAATCGCCGCATATAGCCGGTGTCGTCGCGGCCGCGCAGGCCCGAGTCGAGGTAGCGGCGGTGGAGGCGCTCCAGGGAGTCGTGGTCCAGCTCGACGCCGAGGCCGGGACCGGTGGGGACCTCGACCGAGCCGTCCCGCAGCTCCAGCGGGCCGGGGACGATCACGTCGTCCGCGACATTCCACGGGTAGTGGGTGTCGCAGGAGTGGTCGAGGTTCGGGAGGGTCGCGGCCACGTGGGTCATCGCGGCGAGGCTGATGCCGAGGTGGGAGTTGGAGTGCATCGAGAGTCCGATGCCGAACGCCTCGCAGACGGCCGCCAGTTCACGGGTGCGGCGCAGCCCGCCCCAGTAGTGGTGGTCGGTGAGGAGGACCTGGATCGCGTTCTGTTCCACGGCCGGGCGCAGGTGTTCCCAGGCGATCACACACATGTTGGTGGCCAGCGGCAGGGGTGAGGTCTCGGCGACCTCGGCCATACCGGCGATGGTGGGGGTGGGGTCCTCCAAGTACTCGACCACGCCCTCCAGTTCGCGTGCCACGTACCGCGAGGTCTCAACGGTCCAGGCCGTGTTGGGGTCCAGGCGGAGCGGGCTGCCGGGGAAGGCCTCGGCGAGGGCCTTCATCGCGGCGATCTCCTCGTCCGGCGGGAAGACTCCGCCCTTCAGCTTGAACGAGTCGAATCCGTACCGCTGTCGCATCACCCGGGCCTGCTCGACGATGCCCGCCGGGTCGAGGGCCTCGCCCCAGCCGTCGCCGATCGCCGGGCGGCCGTCGAGTGCCGGATGTTCGGCCCATTTGTAGAAGAGGTACGCGGCGAAGGGCACGGAGTCGCGGACCCTGCCGCCCAGCAGATCGCTGACGGGGCGTCCGGTGAGCCTGCCCTGCGCGTCGAGGCAGGCCACCTCCACGGCGGAGGTGATCCAGCCACACTCGTGGGAGCCTGGCACGGTGGGCAGCAGGGTGGCGTCGATGGCGGCGGCGATGGCCGTGGTGTCGAAGACGTCCATGCCGACGATCACCTTCCCGGCGGCCAGCAGACGTTCGAGTCGGTCGTCGCCGCCGGGGGTCTCGCCCAGGCCCACGGTGCCTTCCTCCAGGACGAGTTGCAGGACACAGCGCAGCGCGAGGGGCTCGTGCACTCCGCTGGAGTTGAGGAGCGGCGGATCGCTGAAGGCGATCGGTGTGACGATGAGCTGACGGATGCGACTGTCGGTCGAGTTCATGTGCGGACTGCCTCCAGGTCGGGGTCGATCGCACTAAGTTCATGTCCGTGAGCTCGCTTCATCAATCTGAATCACGCAACGGGCCCCGGCGCTCACGTACTCGGTGAGTGCCGGGGCCCGTCGAAGAGTCGTCGCGATCCGATGACTTCAGATGACAGCTGACAGATTTCAGATTGCAGCTGTCATCTGTCAGATTTCAAAAACACCTGTCAGACGTCAAACATCAGACGCCCAACGACAGCCGTCACGAACTGGTGCGCGTCGAGCGTCGACGCCGGGTGACGACGGTGATCGCTCCACCGGCCACGAGCAGAGCCGCGGCGCCGCCCGCGATCGGCAGCGTGTTGCCACCGCCCGTCTCCGCGAGGTCGCCGGGCGGCGTCGACTGGCCACCGTTCGGCGAGGGAGCCGGCGGCGTGGTCGAGTCGGAGGCCGCCGGGGTGCCCGGCGTCGTCTCCGGGGTCGACGGCTCGTCGGGCGTCGTCGGGGTCGGGCTGCCGGGGGTCTCCGCGGGCGGCGTGGAGGCCGGCGGAGCCGAGGCCGGGGGCGTGGTCTCGGGCGTGCTCGGCGGCTGCGCCGTGCAGTCCTTCTTGCCGCCGTTCCACGCCATGATCAGCTTGTCCTTGATGACCGCGCGGTCCGGCCCCTTGGGCAGGTCGCCGTGCTCGAAGCCGTCGTTGGCGTCGAACTTGCCGTCGAACTTCACGGCGCCGCGGTAGAGGTCGATCTGCGCGTAGCAGCCGGCGTCGGGCACCGCGATGTCGAGGGAGTCGGTCTCGCCCGGCTTGACCTTGACGCTGTCGAAATCGTGGAAGACCTGCTCACCGGAGGTCTTGAAGGTGGCCCCGTGGGTGCGGTACGCCGCGAGGGAAGCGGTGCAGGACCCGGCGTCACCCGCCGCGCGCACCTTGATGTGCACCTTGCCGTCTTCGGTGGGCTTCAGGTTCTGGTCGTCGACGCGGACCCAGTCGTAGAACTTCGTCCCGTCCAGGGAGAACTCGCAGCGATCCGCCGCGGTCACCGTACCGGCGCCCTGGCCGGGCTTGTAGGCGCTGTTGCCGCTGTCCCAGCCGTCTCCGCCGGGGGTACCCGTGGCCCAGGCGCTGGTGGTGGCCGCGGAGAGGGCGAGGGCCGCCGCGCCCGTCCCCAGCAGGCAGCGAAGGGTGACACGTCTCGCTATGGACATGCAGATCCCATCTCGATGATCCAAGACCCGGTCGTCGGCGGCAGGGCAGCACACAGCAGCCGGGGGCCGCACCGGGGATGAGTGGTCGAAGAACACTGGGCCCACTGGTCACATGGGCCACAGCTCGACCACATAGTCGATCACTGTGCAGGGGCTGTCAACCTCCGTGAAAACACAAGGAGTTCACGCGCTGCCACATTTCCGACACATAGGGAATCAGTTGTTCCGCGGCGACTCGACGGCGGCCGGTCCGCGGTCGCCCGCGTCGGACCGAGCGCCGAGCTCCGACACCGACGCCTTCACCGACGGGGCACGCGATCGACCTGTACCTTCACCGGGAGCACTCAGTTCCCTCGACCATGTGCACTGAGTGCCACACTTCCCGCGCGATGCTAGGTTCCGTCCATGAGCGAGGAACCCCGTGGCGGCGACACCGCAGACACGACGACGGCGAAGCCGCCCATGCGGGACGCGCTGGTCGCGGCGGCATTCCAGCTGTTCCTGGAGCGCGGGTACGAGCAGACCACGGTCGACGACATCGTCACGCTCGCCGGTGTCGGCCGACGGTCCTTCTTCCGCTACTTCCCGTCCAAGGAGGACGTGGTCTTCCCGGACCACGAGCGCTGCCTGACCGACATGACGGCGTTCCTGGGTGCCGGCACCGGCGAGGAGGAGCCGGTACGCAGGGTGTGCGACGCCGCCCGGCTGGTGCTGCGCATGTACGCCGAGAACCCGACCTTCTCCGTGCAGCGCTACCGCCTCACCAAGAAGGTCCCCGGCCTGCGCGCGTACGAACTGTCGGTCGTCTGGCGTTACGAGCGCGCGCTCGCGGAGTATCTGCGCGGCCGCTTCACCGGCCGGCCCGACGGCACCCTGCAGGCCGACGTCATCGCCGCGGCGGTGGTCGCCGCGCACAACAACGCCCTGCGCTCCTGGCTTCGTTCGGACGGACAGAGCGACCCCGACACCGCGGTGGACCACGCGCTGGGATACGTACAGACCTCGTTCGGCGGCTCCCCCGGAGACGGTGCCGCGCCGGGCGAGGACCAGGAGGACGTGGTCGTCGTGATCTCCCGACGCGGGGCACCGATGTGGCGTGTCGTACGGGAGATCGAGTCCGCGCTCGGCCGGGAGTGAGACGCCGCATCACACCCACTTCCTCAGATGAGGGTACCGAGTGCCTTTACGAGTGGCACTCAGTGCCATACCCTGTGGCTCGTGCGCGGCATTCCGGGCACCTCAGACTCCGGCCCAGTGCAGGGAGATGACATCGTGTACCCCTCAGGAATCGCCCTTCATCCGGGCGTCGGACCCGCGACGGACATACTCGGCAGCGACTCCGCGCCGAACGGGACGTC
This sequence comes from Streptomyces sp. NPDC096311, assembly GCF_044763085.1. Classification (NCBI taxonomy): domain Bacteria; kingdom Bacillati; phylum Actinomycetota; class Actinomycetes; order Kitasatosporales; family Streptomycetaceae; genus Streptomyces; species Streptomyces sp. NPDC096311. The sequence continues at coordinate 22,540 of NZ_JBIWFN010000036.1, read as the reverse complement.
GTCCTCGGACGCTCTCCTCTTCCAGCGGTGCCGCTGGTGCGGGACGGCGATGTTCCACCGCCTTCTCTGCCCGGTCTGCGCGGGCAGCGACCTGCGAACGGAGACGAGCGCGGGAGCCGGCGTCGTGCGCCACTCCACCATCGTCCACCGCAACACCCCGGCGGCTCGTAACGTCTCCCTCATCGAGATGGCGGAGGGGTTCACCGTGCGCGGCCGGGTGATGGGCGCGCCCGCCGACGTCCACAGCGGCGACCGGGTCCAGCTCTCCACCGCTCAGGACCCGGTGCGCAGCCAGCCCGTGTTCCAGCTCATCGACGGTCCCTATCGCGGCTGGAGTTGACATGGGTTGGCTGGACGAACCGGCACGCGCAGCCGGTTCGTCCAGCCACCAAAACAGAACCCTCAGCCGTACGTGATGTCGGACGTCGCGTACTTGCAGTAGGTGCCGTCGGGGCCGGTCCCGTTCGTGGTCGGTTCGGCCCCCGTGTTGTTGCCGATGTACTTCTGGCAGGGGATGATCTTCTTGCTGGAGTCCCCGACGATCCTGATGGCCTTGAGGGTCGCGCTGTCGCCGTAGTTGGTGTTGATGCCGACGAGCTTGCTTCCCTTGTAGGTGGCCTCGATCCCGTTGAGGTTGATCGCCCGCTTGTACTGCGTCTTGCAGTTGCCGCACGAGCGGACGAACGTGCCGAAGGTCTGCACCGCGAAGTTCGAGACGTTCAGCGTTCCGGCGCCGTTGAACTGGAACACCTTGTCGCTGGCTGCCTTCGCGCCGCCGCCCGACACGGTGTAGACATTGGACGACGAGGAGCCCAGGAACGTCGCCGCGTCCTCACCGACGTCCTCCCACCAGACGTTCTGCAGCGTGCAGCCGCCCAGGCAGTGGATGCCGTCCGCGGCGGGGGCGCCGATGATGACGTTCTTCAGAACGGTGCCGGCGGCCAGCTCCAGGATCGGGCCCTGGTCCTCGTCCTGGCTGCCGGAGCCCAGGTCACCGGTGCCGTAGAGCCGCTTCATCCCGTAGTCCTTGGTACCGGAGACCGAGATGGTGGCGGAGACGGCCTGACTGCCGTTCGCGGTGGGCCAGGTGGCGGCACTCGCCGGAGACAGGCCCCCTTCTGCCATGATCATGACAGCCGATAGCCCGACTGCGGCCAGGGAGCCGGTGAGGGCGCGCCGTCGGGCGCGTGGGCGTGCTGATGAGGTCATGTCCCGATTCCTCCTTCTGAACGAACGTGGGGGCGGTCAGAGCTTTCCGGCGCCCGCGCCGGACGTCACCGAGGCGACGACACTCGAGGCGGGCTCGGCGGTGTAGCTGTAGGGCGGCGTGGTGAAGGTGCCCACCTGCGAGATCTCGGCGGCGGCTCCCCCGAGGTCGTTGCCGCGCAGGTTGGCGTATCCGTCGACGTCGCTGTCACGGTTGGTCGTGACGGCCACCGTCGTGGTGCGGAAGACGTTGTTCTCGACGAGCATCTGGGCGCCCATACGGGAGTGCACGGCGGTGTCGGCCCCGACGACGTAGTTGTCGTAGAAGTGGCCGGTGCCGAAGCGCAGGCTGGGGATGCGGGAGTTGACGTTGTCGAACCAGTTGTGGTGGTACGTCACCCGCAGATGCCCGGTGTCCTCGCTCGCGTTGTTGTCGCTGTGGCCGACGAGCGAGCCCTTGTAGTGGTCCTTGAAGGTGTTCCAGGACACGGTGACGTAGTCGGAGCCGTGATTGATGTCGAGCAGACCGTCGTAGTAGTCCTTTCCGTGGTCACGGTCGGACGAGAAGGTGTTGTGGTCGATCCACACCTTCGTGGACGCCTGCACGGTGATGCCGTCGGCCGGCTTGAGCGGTTTGCTGATGTTCAGGTTGCGGACGACCACGTTGGTCACCTTCTTCAGCCGCAGTCCGCCGCCGGTGAAGCCGGACGCCGGACCCGCGCCGAGAACGGTGGTGTTGGAGCCGATGTCGACCTGGCCGCTGAGCGTGATCAGACCGGTCACGCGCACCACCTTGGCGGTGTCGCCGGTGACGGCCGCCTTGAATGCGTCGAGGGTCGAGACCGTGACGGCGGTGACTCCCCCGCCGCCGGTGGTCCCGGCGCCGAAGCCGACCGGCGAGGTGTCGGCGGCCGAGGCGGACGACGGAAGGACGAGAGCGGTGGTGACGGCCAGTGCGGCGGCGGTGGCCGCGGCCAGGGCCAGTCTGCGAGTGCGTGTCCGTGGGGGGCGAGTACGCATGCGGGTGCGTCCCTTCGGGAGTGCCGTAGGTCATGTACGCGAACGATGTACACCATGGCGAACATTGTGAGGTGCCCATGACACCTTCTCCGAGAATCGTCAGCTCCAGGGAGGGCGCACATTCCCAGGTGATGCGGCTCGGAGATCTGATGTCTCGCATATGAGATGCCAGGCGCGGGTCAGGCTGCTGAACGGGAAACGTAAGGGGCAAGCGCTTTCTAGTCAACGCCTCGCGCAGAACACATCCGGTCAACTCCCGCGCCCCGACCGGTCGGCGGACACAAGGAAGCCGGGCCCGATCCACGGAGGGATCGGGCCCGGCGAGGTGGTTCGGCCCCGTCGCGACCGGTGGCGCGTCAGCTGAGGCCGAGGTCGGACAGGGCGGTGGTCCAGTCGTTGATGATGGCGTCCTGGGCGTCGGAGAGCGAGACCGTACCCGCGCAGACGGCCTTCTTGAGCTTGTTCTCGACGGTGTCCTTATTGGCCGCGGTCTTCGTGCCGTACTGCGGCTCGGGCCAGAGGTTGAGTTCGCTCTTCGGCGCACCGCCGAGCTCCAGGGGCACGAAGTGGTCTTCCTCGTAGTCCGAGGTGCTGGTGTCGGTGTAGCCGTACTCGACGATCTGCTTCTTCTTCAGCGCGGTGGTGTACGAGCTGGAGGGCCGTACGGTCGCGGTCCAGCCGGAGACACAGATCGTGGAGTCGATGGTGGACTGGGTGACGTCCGGGTTGAGGGCGCCGGGCTGGCAACTGGGGTCCGGCAGGGGAAGGTACGCCTGGCTGCACGTCGCGGCGTGCGCGCTGCCGGTGGCGACGGTGATGCCGGCGGCAGCGAGGGCGAGGGCGGACAGAGAGGTGACGAGGGGGCGGGATATGCGGGACATCGTGGGGGTCTCCCGACGTGGTGCCCGGCAGGAGTTCCGGGCGGTCGTGCGCATGACAGCACCAGAAGCGTCTATGCGGGTAGACCCTTTGACCGGACCGGGAGGCCCTTGATTGAAGGTTTGTCGATGACCTGACAGCATCGGATGAAGTCATGGTCTCGGCTTGGTTGTTCAACGCGGTACGGCCGAACGGCGGGCCCCGTCACTGCGGACACGTCCCCACCAAGGAGGCGCGTGACGGCCGGCCTCACACGGTCGGGGCAACGCGCCTCACATTCGAGGGGGCTGTCTCGTCATAGAGGTACGCACTCGACAATCAGGTACTCCAGTCTCGGCCTCCTGGCCGTGACCGGGCTGTACACGGGCATCTGGGCCCACTGCTCCCCGACGAGCTGGTACGCGAACTTCCCCGGCCTCGGTCTGAGCCGGCTGCCCCAGCTGGGCCCGTACGACGAACACCTCGCCAAGGACGCCGGAGCCATGTTCCTGGCCCTGGCCGTGCCGGCCGTCATCGCCCTGCGCGACGTACACAACACCCGACTGGTCCAGACGGCAGGTGCCGTGTGGTTGCTCTTCACCGTGCTGCACTTCAGCTACCACGTCCAGCACCTCGACGTGTACAACACACGCGACCAGATCCTCGACGTGGTCCTCCTCGCCGCACTCATCCTGCTCGCGGCCCTCCTGCTGCTCCCCGCCCTCCCCGCACGACAGGACCGCACACGATGTCTCGCAGCGACGGAGGCGGCAGGGTCCGCGCCGCCCTGCGCCCGGTCATCGGCCGGGACAAGGTCGCCCGCCGCTTCCTCGACCTCATGCGCAACGAACCCGGAGTCGAACTCGTCGAGGAGGACGTCAACGGCGCCCCCGGTGTCAGCGTCCGCATCGCCGGTACCACGATCGCCGTCGTCGCCCCGGACATCCACGACGGTCTGGTCACCGACGTGTGGATGGTCCTCAACCCCGACAAGCTCCATGCCTGGACCGGCTACGAAACCCCCTGAGGAGCGGAGCCGCTATCCGGCCACCGTACGAGTTTCGCCGGACGAGGGGCCGAAGTTCTCCGTGAACTTCCGGCCCGTGCAGGCGAGTTGTCCTCCGGGGCCGTTCCACGGGTGACACGGACAGGGACACAGAAAGGAGGGGGTGAGGGCCCGGCGGTGGCCGGGCCCTCACCCCCTCCTCACGCGGTCACGCCTCACGTGGTCAGGGAGATGCGAATCCCGACCGTGCCGTCCGTGCCCCGCCGCAGACGGCTGCCGAAGAGGGTGAGACGGCCGAGGATGCCGTACTTGCCGGCGATCAGCTGCCGGTAGCGCGCGGAGCCGGCCTGATCGAGGATCTCCGCCGTGGCCGGGACTTGCTCCCCGGTCGGATTGCCCCGCACGTCGCACGGACCCACCAGGACGTCGGCCCGGTTGCGGATCCGCTTCACCTTCCAGGAGTCCGCGCTGGTCCAGGCGCCGAGCGCCGCACCGTCCCGGACCACCCACACCGGCGTCGCCACCCCCGTACCGTTCTTGCGGTAGCTCGTGATCAGCAGGAACTTGCTTGAAGCGAGCGCGTCCAGTTTCGTCTCGTCCATGCGGGGAGTCTAAGCAGTCGCGGCCGGGAGTCCACGCCGTCCGTTCAGGACAGCTGCCCGTTGTAGTCCGGCAGCTTGAACGTGCGCTCGGCGTGGCCGCCGACGAGGTCGGAGTCGTTGTTGCCGACGTTGGCGATGATCGTGTAGCCCCGCGACTCGATCTCCGCGCGCTTGCTGGTCTTGTAAGCGCTGACCTCGTCGAACAGATCGGGCAGGTCGCGCGTGTAGAGACCGGAGACCGGGTAGCCGACGGTCGTCAGGTTCCACTGCGTCAAGGAGGAGATGATGCCCGGACGTGCGCTGATGAAGAAGATGTCGACACCGCGCGAGCGCGCGTAGCGGGCGAGGTCGAGCGAGGGCTTGACCGCCGGGGTCGGCAGTTCGTACCACGGGTGGAAGTCCGTCTCCAGCGTGGTGTTGTCGATGTCGAAGACGAGGGCCAGCTTCTGCCCGGCGGCGTTCGCGGTGCGCTGCTCGACGTAGGGCCGTGCCTGGTCGATGACCGCCTTGACGTCGCTCTGCCAGGTGGCGTAGTCGACCGCGGCCGTCGTCGCCGTCGCGCTCACCGTCGTCTGGGCCGGAGCCGCGGCGGCGGTCCCCGCAGCGGTGACCGTCCCCCCGATGCCCAGCGCCACGACCGCCGAGACCGCGCCGATCCGGCGCCCCACACCGCGTCCTGTCATGCTCGTCCCCTTTTCACGTTTTCACGTTTTCACGTCGGAGCGACGAGGTGCCTCGACCGTCGCCGCTGGACAGATGATCGTGCCTGAGGATGTACAAGAAGGGAAGACGAAGTTACTGATCGGTAGAAGGACTTGTGGCCGCCGTCCTCCGCTCCGGCGCGGGGTGGCACTTGGGGTCATCCCGTGTGAGCCTGGGCTCGCGGGTGGCGGGCCACGATGTCGGCACACGGAGAGAGGTAGCTGGGATGGACGCACCGAACATCGTGATCGTCGGCGGCGGGTTCGCCGGCGTCGAGTGCGCACGCGGACTCGAGCACGCCCTTCAGCCGGGTGACGCCCGGATCACCCTCGTCAGCCCCACCGACTACCAGCTCTATCTGCCGCTGCTGCCGCACGTCGCCGCCGGTGTCGTCACCCCGCAGTCCGTGGCCCCCTCGCTGCGCCGGATCCTGCGCCGTACGACGTTCCTGCCGGGCGGGGTGATCGGCGTGGACCCCGCGTCCAAGAGGTGCGTCGTACGCAAGATCACGGGGGAGTTCGTCGATCTGTCGTACGACTACTTGCTGCTCACGCCGGGCAGCGTGACCCGCACCTTCGACATCCCCGGTCTCCTCGACGAGGCGCGCGGGATGAAGACGCTCGCCCAGGCGGTGTATCTGCGTGACCATGTGATCGCCCAACTCGACCTGGCCGCGGCCACGTCGGACGAGGACGAGCGGGCGGCGCGACTGCAGTTCGTCGTGGTCGGCGGCGGATACGCGGGCGCCGAGACCGCGGCCTGTCTGCAGCGCCTGACCACCGCCGCGTCGAAGCGCTACCACCCTCGCCTGGATCCGGGGCTCATCAAGTGGCACCTGGTGGACGTCGCCCCCAAGCTCCTCCCGGAGCTCGGTGACAAGCTCGGGGCGAGTGCGCTGCGTCTGCTGAGCCAGCGCGGTGTGGAGATCTCGCTCAAGACGACCGTCGCCTCGGTCACGGAAGGCAAGATCACCCTCACGGACGGCCGGGTACTGCCGTCACGGACACTGGTGTGGACGGCCGGTGTCGCGGCGAGCCCACTGGTCGACTCGCTGGGCGCGGAGACCGTACGCGGCCGGGTCCTCGCCGAGACGGACTTCAAGGTGCCGGGCCTGGACGGGGTGTTCGCGCTGGGTGACGCGGCCGCCGTGCCCGACCTGGCCAGGGCCGACGGTTCCTACTGTCCGCCGACCGCCCAGCACGCCGCCCGGCAGGGCCGGCACGCGGCGAAGAACCTGGCGGCGCTGCTGCAGGGGCGGCCCATGACACCGTACAAGCACAAGGACCTCGGCCTGGTCGTCGACCTCGGCGGCCACGACGCGGTGTCCAAGCCGCTCGGTATCGGCCTCAAGGGCGTGTCCGCGCAGGTCGTGGCCCGTGGATACCACCTGTACGCGCTGCCCACGGGTTCGGCCCGGTTCCGTACGGCCGCCAACTGGTTCCTCAACGCGGTCGCGGGCGACGACTTCGTGCGCACCGGCTTCCTCGCCGACCGGAAGGGGACCCTGCGGGAATTCGAGCACACCGACAAGTACCTGACGCCGGAGGAGGTCGCCGCCCGCCTGAGCCGTTAGGGCCGCTCCGGCGGATCACGCTGCGGACGCGGGCCTGTTCAGGAGGGCGAGGTAGCGGCGGGCGAAGAGGTAGGCGTCGCCCGGCCAGCGGGCCGAGAGGTAGCGGCCGTCCTCGACGACGAAGGCGTCCGTGTCGTCGGTGGCGGTGCCGCGCCGGGTCAGGGTGCGCGGGCCGCGTACGAACTGCGTTCCCGGGTCGGCGAGGGCCGCCCTGACCTCGTCCTCGACGTACGCGGGATAGGTGCGGTAGTAGCGGCCGAGGCGCCAGGCGGTGGTGAAGTAGGCCGTGCGTTCCATGTATCTGGGCAGGCAGGTCGTGCGCCGGTCGGCCAGGACGCCCCGGCCGGTGGTGAGGTCGCGGGCGCGGGCGAGCACCAGGACGCCGTGGCAGATCGCGCCGACGGGCCGCCCGAGGGCCCAGAAGCGGGCGATCTGCTGGTGAAGCGCCGTCGAGCCGAGGTACTGCCGCATGCCGGGTGCGTGTCCGCCGGGCAGCAACAGGCCGTCGTACCGCTCGATGTCGACCTCGGCCCACGAGACGGTGGAGGTGAACTCCGGTGACTTCGTGAGCTGCTCATAGAACCGCCGGGGTTCCTCGGCGGCGCCCAGTTGTCCGAAGAGCACCCCGCTCAGCAGCCGTGGGTCCGCCGCCGGCCGGGTGCCCGCGTGCTCGGTGGCGAGCACCACCTCGTGCCCCGCATCGGTGAGGATCCGCCAGGGAACGGCCACTTCGGTGACATCGAAGTCGCGGTCGGGGACCGGCATCAGCACGCGCATGCGCCCATCATGGCAGGCCTCGGGGTTGCCGATGGCGCGGCCGGTGGGAGAGCGACAACTTCCCTTTTCCGATGGCTTGTTGACGTCTACATTGCCTATTGACACGTCATCACAGGAAATGCCCAGGAGCTGATTCCGTGCCCGAGTACCCGGCCGCCTCGGAGCTCCCCGCCGAGGGGGTGCTCAGCCGGATCATCACGACCCGCCCGCACACGGCCCGGATCTGGAACTACTGGCTCGGCGGCGGCGACTACTACGAGGTCGACCGGGCGGCCGGGGAGCGGATCCGCCAACTGCACCCGGGCATCGGCGACTACGCGCGGGCGGACCGGCTGTTCCTGGGACGCGCCGTTCGCCATCTGGTCACCGCGTGCGGAATACGCCAGTTCCTCGACATAGGCACCGGCCTGCCGACCGCGGACAACACGCACGAGGTGGCGCAGCGGCTCGCGCCGGACGCCCGGATCGTCTACGTCGACAACGACCCGCTGGTCCTGACGCACGCCCGCGCCCTGCTCACCAGTACCCCCGAGGGCCGCACCGACCATCTCGACGAGGACCTCCGCAATGTGGACGCCATCCTCGAACGCGCCGCGAGGACACTGGACCTGAGCGAGCCGGTCGGGCTGATGCTGCTCGGGGTCGTCATCTTCATCGGCGACGACGCGGAGGCGTACGACATCGTGCGCCGGCTGCTGGAGCGGCTGCCCTCGGGGAGCCATCTGGTCCTCTCGCACACGATCACCAGCCCGGTGATGCCTGACGTGGACGCCGCCGTCTCCTACTGGAACCAGCACGGCACGCCCTGGATCACCCAGCGCACTCCCGAGGCGGTCGCCCGGTTCTTCGATGGTCTCGATCTCCTGGAGCCCGGTGTCGTCGCCTGTTCGCGCTGGCGTCCGCAGCCGACGGACGGGGACGAACCGGTGGAAGTGGCCATGTTCGGCGGGGTGGGCCGCAAACCCTGAACCGGAGAACGGCCGGGGGTGAACGCGAGGGCACGGGCGCACGTATGGAAGGAGGGCTCACGACCGGAGCCCCGGCGGCGTCGACGCCGCACCGTACGGCTTCGGGAGCCCATGCATGAGGCACGCACGACGACGGATCGTCCGACGGGGGACGCGACTCGCGGCCGTCGGCGGGGTCCTCTGCGGAGGGTTGATGGTGACGCACGCCATGGCGAGCGAGCCGTCCGCCGCGTCACGTGCCCCCCAGAGCGCCACCCTGACCGCCGCGGGCAAGGGCGCGGGTCTGGTGTCGACCCTCGGCACCTCGCGTACGGCGGGCAGTTGGATCGCCGCCGACGGACACCCCGTGGTCGCGGTGACCGACTCGGCCGCGGCGGCCGAGGTGAAGAAGGCGGGTGCCCGGCCCAAGGTCGTGAGTCACAGCATGGAAGACCTCAAGTCCGTGACGAAGGCGCTGAAGGCGGCGCCACGAGTCGCGGGCACCGCCTGGGCCATGGACTACGTCCACAACGAGGTGGTGGTGCAGGCCGACCGCACCGTGTCCGCCTCCGACTGGTCCCGGATGAAGAAGCTCGCCGCGAGCATGGGCAGTTCGGTCCGCATGGAGCGCACCGAGGGCACCTTCACCACGCGGCTCAACGCCGCCCTGCCGATGTTCTCGACCGGCGGGCGGTGTTCGGCGGGCTACAACGTGACCAACGGGCGCAACGAGTTCATCCTGACGGCCGGGCACTGCGGGCCGGCCGGGTCCGTCTGGTTCGGGGACAACCAGGGCGCCAAGCAGTTGGGGCAGACGGTCACCACGGCGTTCCCCGGCAGCGACTTCTCCCTCATCCAGTACAACAACGGCCAGAACGACACCGGGAACAACGTGGTGTCGATCGGGGGCGGCAAGGGCGTCCAGATCATCGGCACCGCCGATGCGACGGTCGGCCAGCGGGTCTTCCGCAGCGGCAGCACCAGTGGACTCCACGACGGTGAGGTGAAGGCGCTCAACGCGACGGTCAACTACCCCGAGGGCACCGTGACCGGTCTGATCGAGACCAACGTGTGCGCCGAACCGGGCGACAGTGGCGGTCCGTTGTTCTCGGAGGGCATCGCGCTCGGCGTGACCTCGGGGGGCAACGGGGACTGCACCGCGGGCGGTACGACGTTCTTCCAGCCGATCACCAAAGCGCTCACGGCGCTCGGGGTGAAACTGACCGGACCGGGTGCGGCCGCCCAGGGCGCGGCGGGAGCCACCGCCCAGTCCTCCCCCGCCCCCGCTTCCTCGCAGGGCGCGGCCGTCGTGCCGGGATCCGCCGCGCCCGGCTCGGTCCAGGCGGTCGGGTCGGGCGCCTCAGAGCCGCTCCTCACCCGCCTCACGGACCCGCAGAACGTCGGTCCGGGGCTGCTGGTCATCGCCGGCAGCATCATCGCGCTGGTCGCCACGCGGTACATCCGTACGGAACAGGATCGCAACCGCTACCGGCGGCAGTACTCGCAGAGTTGGGGCTGAGGCCGGGCCGAACGAGGGGACGGGGCGGAGACTCGCAGTCAGGAGTCACGCCCCGTTCGTCACGGGACCGCGGGGCGGCCGAGCGGGCTCAGGCCGCCTGAGTGGGCGACTGGGGGGCGGCTTCCGCCCACTCCAGGACGAGCCGCTGGTACTCCCGCCGCTCCTCCATGCTCAGCGTCCCACCGGCCCGGAACCACAGGGCCCGGATCTCCTCGTTGACATCGGCGGCGGACCGCACGGAGTCGGTTTCAGGAGTGGTGGACATGGTGTGAAGCATACGGGCCTTGGCGTGAAGGCGCTGTGAGTAAAGGTGCGCCTCACGACAATACGGACCGTGAACCTGATCACTCGTCCGACGTGGGATCACGCTGCGCACCTGCTCACCGTCTCTCCCCCGTCCCCAGCACCAGCGCCTGAATGGCCAGCACCGCGGCCCCGCGCGACCAGTCGTGGAAGTCGGAGACCTTCGTCTCCAGATTGACCGGATCGGCCTGCGGGTGCCGGTGTGTGAGGATCGTCTCCTCGACAACCGGGCCCGCCACGTCGACGAGTCCGACGCCCTCTCCGGCGAGCAGGATCTTCTGCGGCATGGCGAAGTTGGCGATCTGTGCGACGAGGGTGCCGAGCGCGCGGGCCGCCTCGTCGAGGACGCGGGCCGGCGGCGGGTCACCCGCCGCGGCACGGGCGAGGATCTCCTCATAGGTCAGGTCCTCACCGGTGGCGGCACTGACCTGGTAGCGGATGCTGGGGATGGTCAGCAGGGAGATGGCGCTGCCGCGTTCCCCTTCGGGGGTGAGGGGGCCGTACGGGTTCACGATCCAGCGGCGGCCCACGCCCCGCCCGTCCTCGACGGAGGCGACCCGGCTGCCGCCGAGGACGAGGCCGTAGCCGATCCCGGCGCCGATGGTGAGGACCACGAAGCGGTCGAGTCCGCGGCCGGCGCCGAACCAGGTCTCGGCCTCCACGAGAGCGGCGACGTCGTTCTCGACGACCACCGGCAACCCGGTGCGCGATGCGACGAGTTCGGCCAGCGGGACGTCCGTCCAGCCGAGGAAGGCCGACTCGGCGACGACCGATCGATTCTCGACACGGCCGCCGACCCCGATGCCGATGCCGGCCGGCGCGGGAAAGGACCGGGTGAGTTCCTCGGTCATCTCCGCCAGCAGGTCGGCGGCTTCGGCCGGGGTGTGGGTGGTGAGCGGGCGGTCGTGACGCGCCACGATGTCGCTGCGCAGGGTGGTGACGACGCCGTAGACCATGTCCTCGGTGATCTTGAATCCGATGAAGGAGCGGGACTCGGCGACGATGTCCAGGGGCTGTGAGGGACGTCCCTGCCGTACCTCGGCGCTCTCCCCCTCCCCCGACTCGGCGGCCTCGATCAGCAGGCCGGACGCGATCAGCGGTTTGGTCAGCCGGGTGAGGCTGCCCGCCGACAGGTTCAGGCGGCGCGCGATCTCGCTGCGCGACAGCGGCCCGTGCACGAGCACCTCGATCGCCACCGCACGCTCACCCGGACTCAGCGGCAGCCAGCCGGCGGCGGCACGTGTGGTCATGAGGGGTGGACTCCCACAAGGTTTTATTTCGCGTCGGAATTAATGACATCACTCTATGGCGCGAGAGTTCTCCGGAAAAGATACGTACTGGACTCTTGACGCCTTGATTGTTCCGCATCAAAAGTAAATGAGTCCAGGACGAGCCCGACCCGTGAAGTCTCCACCAGTGAAGGATGTTGCTCAGATGACGTTCTCTCTCGGCATCGTCGGCGCCGGCCAGTTCTCCGGCCAGTTCGCGAAGCTGTTCCTCGCCCACCCCGGCGTCGCCGATGTCCACGTCACCGATCTGCTCCCCGAACGGGCGGAGGAACTGGCGGCCGCCGAAGGGCTGTCGGGCACCTTCCCCTCGTACGAGGCGATGCTGGAGTCGAAGGCGGTGGACGCCGTCGCGATCTTCACCCAGCGCTGGACCCACGGGCCGCTGGTGCTCCAGGGACTCCGGGCGGGCAAGCACGTCTACTCCGCGGTGCCGATGGCCATCACCCGGGACGAGATCGCGGCGATCATCGACGAGGTACGGGCGACCGGACTGACGTACATGATGGGCGAGACCAGCCAGTACAACCCGGCGACGGTCCACGCCCGCAACCAGATCGCCGAGGGCGCCTTCGGGCGGCTGTTCTACGCCGAGGGCGACTACGTCCACGACATGGATCTCGGGTTCTACGAGGCGTACCAGTACAGCGGCGGCGAGAACTGGAAGGCGACCGCCAGCTATCCCCCGCTCCTGTACCCGACGCACTCGGTGGGCGGGGTGCTCGGCGCCTGGCGGACGCACGCGGTGAGCGTGTCGGCCATCGGAGTGCGCGACGAGCGCGGGGACGGGGTGTTCGACAAGGAGGTCAGCCAGTTCGGCAACGACTTCTCCAACGCGACGGCGCTGTTCGAGGTGGCGGGCGGCGGCTCGTTCCGTACGAACGAGTTCCGGCGGGTCGGCTATCCCTCGCACATCCGGGAGTCCCGCTTCCGGTTCTTCGGGACCGACGCCAGCATGGAACAGCTCGCCACGGTGAGCTTCTGGCAGGACAAGAAGGGGGTGCGGGACATCACGGAGCTGCTCGAGCCCAAGCCGACGCTGGCGCCGGACGATCCCTCGCTCCAGCACATCGCGCCGGCGCTGCGGGCCGCGTTCACGTCCGGGTCGGCGCCCGTGCACGACCGGGCGCGGCTCCCCCGGGAGTTCGACCACCTGCACAACGGGCACGAGGGCAGCCACCACTTCCTGGTGGACGACTTCGTGACCGCGGTCAACACCCGGACGCTGCCGTCGGTGAACGCGTGGGTCGCGGCCCGCTACACCCTGCCGGGCATCGTCGCGCACGAGTCCGCCCGGCAGGACGGGGTCAGGCTGGCGATCCCGGACTTCGGGGACGCGCCCGGGGCGTGAGGTCCCCGGGCGGGGCCGGGTGCCGTCAGGTGCCCGGCTTGCGGCCGTACACGAAGACGTCGTCGCCGTTCTTCAGCAGCGACCAGTACTTCTTGGCGGTGGTCGTGGTCATGTTGACGCAGCCGTGCGAGCCGGGCGGGTTCCACATGCTCAGGCCGACCGAGTGGAAGGCCTGGCCGCCGTCGAAGAACTGGCTGTAGGGCATGGGCACGTTGTAGATGGTCGAGACGTGGTCGATGTCCCGCCAGTAGATCTTCTTCAGACCGGTGCGGGTCTCGTACCCGTCGCGTCCCGTGCGGACCGGCACCGGACCGTAGACGAGCCTGCTGCCGTCCTGGATCCAGCTGAGCTGGAGCGTCAGGTTGACGCAGGCGATGCGGCCCTTGTTGACGGGACACTTGCCGTCCTTGTTGGGCTTGTTGCCGACGGCCTTCTGCTTGTTCATCAGGTCCATCACGCCCCAGGTGACGGACCCGGCGTAGCCCGCGTTCGGGGTGATGCCGTGCTTGGTCTGGAAGGCCTGGATCGCCTTGCAGTCGGCGGTGGACTGCCGGCCGTCGACCGGTCGGCCGAGGAACTTCTCCACCTGCTTCTGGTACGGGCCGGTCCGTGTCGTGCAGCTCGCGGCCTGCGCGGGCGCCGTGCCCAGCGCGAGCGTCAGCGGCGCGACCAGTCCGGCGATGCCCAGAGCGACGGCTCCCCGTCTGCGTATGTCCCCCATGTCAGACCCTTCTGTCTGCGTGTTCACCGGTGTTTCCCTCGTTCTCCGCCTGCTAGACCCGCGTGGGGGCGCAGGCGTTGTACGGCTGTCCGGTCTGCGACGAAACGGTGACATCGGGAGCAGTCCAGTGACCCCGGATTGGACCAGGCTCCGGGTGTGCCCCCCGATCTACGCTGCCGCCATGCACCGCACACTCGCGAACGATCTCTCCCGGCTTCCCGAGCTCCTGCAGTCCGCCCGTGACTTCGCCGCCGGGGAGGTGGACGGACTTGACGGGCGTCCCGTCGCCCACCCCGGAAAGGTGCCCGACCCCGAGCCCCTGCCCGCCGAGGGGCACGGCGCACAGGGGGCGCTGAGCCGGTTCGCCGAGCGCTGGGCGCCCGGATTCTCCGGTTCCGCGGGGCCCCGCTACCTCGGCTTCGTCACCGGCGGCGCGACGCCCGCCTCGCTCACCGGGGACTGGCTGACCGGCGCGTACGACCAGAACGTGTCCGGCGGCGGCGGATCGTCGGCGAGCGCGCTGGAGCAAGAGACGGTGGGCTGGCTGCGCGAGCTGTTCGGACTGGGCGAGGCACACGGCGGGGCGTTCGTGACCGGCGCGACCGTCTCGAACACGGTCGGTCTGGCGATCGCGCGGGAGTGGCTCGGCGAGCGGCTGGGCGTGTCCGTGTCACGGGAGGGCGCCGCCGCACTCGGACCGGTCGACGTGCTGTCCGGATCCCCGCACTCCAGCGTCACCAAGGCGCTGTCTGTGCTCGGCATCGGCCGGGACCGGCTGCGCACGGTGCCGGTGCTGCCTGGGAACCGTGAGGCCGTCGACGTCGAGCGGCTGGCCGCCGCCCTCGAGGCGCTCGACGGGCGCCCGGCGGTCGTCGTGGCGAACGCCGGAACCGTGAACACCGTCGACTTCGACGATCTGCGGGCCATCGCCGCGCTCAAGGAGCGCTTCGACTTCTGGCTGCACGTGGACGCGGCGTTCGGCGGCTTCGCCGCGCTGTCGCCGTCGTACGCGCATCTCGTCGACGGGCTCGACGCGGCCGACTCCGTCTGTGTCGACCTGCACAAGTGGCTCAACGTCCCCTACGACGCGGCCGTGCAGTTCACGCGCCGCCGGGATCTCCAGGTCCGGGTCTTCCACAACGAGTCCCCGTACTTGGGCCTGCCGACCGGCGACCCCGACTTCCTGCACCTCACACCGGAGAACTCGCGTCGGCTGCGGGCGCTTCCGGCGTGGTTCTCGCTGATGGCGTACGGACGCGAGGGGCATCGCGAGATCGTCGAGCGGAACATCGCGCTCGCCCGGCTGCTGGGCGAACGCATCACGGACGTACCGGAGTTGCGGCTCCTGGCGCCCGTCCGGCTCAACGTCGTCTGCTTCACCCTCGCGGACGAGCCCACGCGGGAGCGGGTGCACGCGCTGGCGGCGGCGGTCGCGGCCTCGGGCGAGGCCTATGTGACACCGACCGTGTACGCGGGGACTCAGGGACTGCGGGCCGCCTTCAGCAACTGGCGTACGACGAAGGCCGACACCGAGAGGGTGTTCTCCGTCCTGCGGTCGGCCGCCCTCACGGCCTCACCGCGCTCCGGAAACCCGTGTTGACCGCGGTGAGGCCGCCGTCCACGCACAGCGTGGTCCCGGTGATCCATGCCGCGTCCCGGGAGGCGAGGAAGGCGACGGCGGCCGCGATGTCGTCCGGCTCACCGACCCGTCCGAGCGGATAGATCCCCGACGCCTGGGCGAGATCGCCGTCGCGGCCCTCCCACGCCGGGGTACGGACCGTGCCCGGCGCGACCAGGTTGACACGCACACCACGGGACGCCGCGTGCCCCGCGAGGGTGCGGGTGAGGGACATGAGGCCCGCCTTGGCCGCGCTGTAGGCATGGTTGCCGAAGTCCTGGATGCCGTTCACCGAACCGATGTTGACGATGGCGCCCCGGCCCGAGGCCACCAGGTGCGGGAGGGCCGCGCGGCTGCAGCGGTACGCGCCGGTCAGGGTGAGGTCGAGGTCACGGGCCCACACCTCGTCCGGCTCGTCCTCGAAGAGCGGGGCGTCGGGAGAGCACCCGTACGCGTTGTTGACCAGGACGTCGAGCGAGCCGAAGGAGTCCACGGCGTACGCGACGGCCGCCTCCACCGCCGCCCGGTCCCCCACGTCACAGGCCAACTCCTCGGCCCGCGCCCCCAGTTCACGGATCGAGGCGGCCGTCTTCTCCGCCTCGGCCGGGTCGACGTCCGTGACGAGCACCCGGGCGCCCTCCTCGGCCAGTCGGCGGGCGGTGGCCGCGCCGATGCCGCGGGCCGCGCCCGTGATCAGAACTCCGTATCCTTCAAAGCGCCTCATGACGGATACCGTGCGCCCATGTCCGCGTTCATACAACAACTTCCGGCACTGATCGGCGTGGTCATCGGTGCCCTCGGCTCGTATCTGGCGATCGTGCGAGGCGATCGGGCCCGCTTCCGCCGGGAGCAGACGGCCCGCTGGGAGGAACGGCGGCTCGCGGTGTACGCCGACTACGCACGGTCGCTCAAGAAGAGCGTCACTCTGACCTACCGGGTGGCGTCCTACCTGGGCAACGACCCGCACCCGCACCCCTTGTCCCCGGAGGAGGCCGAGCCGCTGCTGGCCGAGGCCACCCTCGCACGGGATCCGTCCGGGGAGACACTGATCCTCCTGGGCAGTCCGGAGGTGGTGGAGCGGGCCCGGACGTGGGTGGTCAGGGTGATGGAGATGGAGCAGTTCCTGCGCGACGGGACGCGTGACCCGCAGGCATGGCAGACCCTGTTGGAGCGCCAGCGTGCCGGGCGCGAGGGCTACTACGCGGCCGTGCGGAACGATCTGGCGCTGCCTCCGGGCCACTCCGCGCGCTGGCCGCTGGTGCCGGTGCGCCCCGCCTGAACTCACCGGTACCCCGTCGCATCCGCCGGCCTGCCCGCGTCCTGGACCTCGACGAGATAACGCCAGGCGTCGGGCCTGCTGCCGTCGCGGTCGGTGAAGCCGTACTCCTGGGCGAGCTGCCCGCTGGAGAGCGAGCGGCCGTTCCAGCGCGCGACGTCCGGGTCGGCGGCCAGCGCGGCCACGGCGCGGCCGACGTAGAAGGGCGTCTCGGAGATGGCGAAGTGCGGGACGCTCTCGAGGGCCTCCCGCCAGTTCTCCTCACGGACGTCGAAGTTGTCGAGCATCATCTCCGAGCGCAGCCAGCCGGGGGTGAGCGCGAGGGCGGTGGCACCGCGCGGGCCGAGTTCGTGGCCGAGGGAGAACGCCATGCGCAGGACGGACGCCTTGGCGAGGTCGTAGAAGAAGGAGACCCGGTAGGTGTCCCGGTTGTACTCGGCGGTGCCGTCCGTCATCTCGACGACAAGGCCACCGGGGGTGCGCAGCAGCAGGGGCAGTGCGTGGTGGCTGGTGATCGCGTGCGTCTCGACGGCCCGGCGCAGCAGCCCGAGGCCCTGGTCGAGGTCGGTCTCCCAGAGCGGGGTGTCCCACTCGAAGTGTTTCTCGCCGCCCCAGACGTCGTTGACGAGGACGTCGAGGCGGCCCTGGTCGTCCGCGATGCGGGCGACCAGGGCCGCGACCTCGGCGGGGACCAGATGGTCGGTGGGCACCGCGATGCCGACGCCTCCGGCCGCGGTGACGAGGTCCGCCGTGTCCTCGATCGTCTCGGGGCGGTCGTACTCGGAGCGCCGTTCGCGCGTGCTGCGTCCGGTGACGTAGACGGTGGCGCCGGCCGCGCCGAGCTCCACCGCGATTCCCCGGCCGGCTCCTCGGGTCGCTCCCGCGACCAGCGCGACCCTGCCGTCCAACGGCCCTGGCATGTCCGACCTCCGTGCTCGTGGCGTTCACGGGCTGCCTTCGCCCGTGTGTCCCCACGAGAGTCCCTCGGAAGCCGGACATCTCCTGTCGTGATTCGCTGGTGTGTCGCGACGGGGCCGCCCGGTCAGTGACCGCGCTTGATCCACTCCTCCAGATGCGGGGCCTCGGCACCGATCGTGGTCGAGTCCCCGTGCCCGGTGCGGACGACCGTGTCGGCCGGGAGGGTGAGCAGGCGCTCGCGGATCGACTCGACGATCGTCGGAAAGTGGGAGAAGGAGCGCCCGGTGGCTCCGGGCCCGCCCTGGAAGAGCGTGTCACCGGTGAAGACGGTGCCCAGGCCCGGGTCGTGGAGGCAGACCGCGCCCGGGGCGTGGCCGGGCGTGTGCAGGACGGTCAGGTCCGCGCCGGCCGCCTCGATCACCTGCCCGTCCTGCAGCCAGGCGTCGGGGAGCCGGTCGGGGTGGGTCTGCTTCCACAGCTGCAGATCGTCGGGGTGGAGCCAGATCGTGGCGCCGGTGCGCTCGGCGAGGGCGGGCGCGGCGTCGATGTGGTCGTTGTGGGCGTGGGTGCACACGATGGCCAGCAGCCGCCGGTCGCCCACCGCCGCGGCGATGGCGTCGGCGTCGTGTGCGGCGTCGATGACGATCGCCTCGTGGTCGTCGCCGACGATCCACACGTTGTTCTCGACGTCCCAGGTGCCGCCGTCGAGCGAGAACGTGCCCGAGGTGACAAGGTGCTCGATCCTGGCGCTCATCACAGCATCACCACCGAACGCAGCACGTCACCGTGGTGCATCCGCTCGAAGGCGGCCTCGATCCCGTCGAGGGCGATCGTCTCGCTCACGAACGCGTCCAGGTCCAGCCGCCCCTGGAGGTGCAGGTCGATGAGCATCGGGAAGTCGCGCGAGGGCAGGCAGTCGCCGTACCAGGACGACTTGAGGGCGCCACCGCGTCCGAAGACGTCGAGGAGCGGCAGTTCGAGCTTCATCTCGGGGGTGGGTACGCCGACGAGGACGACCGTGCCGGCGAGGTCGCGGGCGTAGAAGGCCTGCCGATACGTCTCCGGGCGGCCGACCGCGTCGATGACGACGTCGGCCCCGAAGCCGCCGGTGAGTCCCTGGATCGCCTCGACGGGGTCGGCCGAGGTGGAGTTGACGGTGTGGGTCGCGCCGAGCTTCGAGGCGGTGGCGAGTTTCCGGTCGTCGATGTCGACGGCGATGATCTTCGCGGCGCCGGCCAGCCGGGCTCCGGCGATCGCGGCGTTGCCGACGCCACCGCAGCCGATGACGGCGACGGAGTCCCCGCGGCCGACGTTGCCGGTGTTGATGGCGGCGCCGATGCCCGCCATCACCCCGCAGCCGAGCAGACCGGCGACCGCCGGGGAGACCGCGGGGTCGACCTTGGTGCACTGTCCGGCGGCGACCAGGGTCTTGTCCGCGAAGGCGCCGATACCCAGGGCCGGGGACAGTTCGGTGCCGTCCTTGAGCGTCATCTTCTGCTTGGCGTTGTGCGTGTTGAAGCAGTACCAGGGCCGCCCGCGCAGACAGGCCCGGCACTGCCCGCACACCGCACGCCAGTTGAGGACGACGAAGTCGCCGGGAGCCACGTCCGTGACGTCGTCGCCGACCGACTCCACGATCCCGGCCGCCTCGTGGCCGAGCAGGAAGGGGAAGTCGTCGTTGATGCCGCCTTGCTTGTAGTGCAGGTCGGTGTGGCAGACCCCGCACGCCTGGATCTTCACCACGGCCTCTCCCGGCCCCGGATCCGGCACGACGATGGTCTCGACCCGCACCGGTTCGTTCTTGCCCGGGGCGATCACGCCACGTACTTCCTGCGCCATGGTGGTGAACCCTTTCGTAGATCGACGTTCGTCAACCGACCCTACGGTGTGACCCGCCGGTAACCGACCGGTAGAACGCCAGGTGACGGGCGGCGGACCCGAAGACCTCACGCAGGACGGGCAGATCACGGACGACCGGCTGGACGCCGAGTCCGGCGGCGCGGGCCTTCCGCCTCGCCCGGTAGTCGCGGTAGTCGCGGTAGTCGAAGAGGGTCTCGCCGCCCGCGATCACCGGCCGGCCATCGGGACGCGCGGCGCGCAGGGGTGACCGGGCAGTTCGTACTGCCAGTTGGGGGTGACCGGGCAGAACGAGTCCCAGCGGCGCTCGCGCCACGCGTGCCCGACGCGGTGCGCCTCGACGACGACGTGTGCGATACCGCGCTCGCGCAGGCAGAAACCGACCGACAGTCCCGCCTGGCCCCCGGCCGACGACGGCCACCGGACAGCGGGCCTCCGCGAGGCGGGGGCTCACCCTGTGCTCCTGAGCCGGGCAGGGCGAGGACGAGGGCGGTTCACGGGATCAGGACGGGCGGTCCCGGACATGGACGAGCGGCTCGGCGACGTGCTGGGCGGATGTGCCGCGCGGGGAGGGCTCGACGAGCACGACGTCCGCGAGATCCTGCCCCGTGGTGGCACCCCCCGGGGAGGCGCGGCACCGGGTCGAGGGTCGCGCCGACGGCGAGCACCACGTCGGCCGGCCTCACGGACGACCGCGCAGCCGCCGGTCGCCGCGCGCGGCTCGGACGGGTGGGACATGGGGAGGTACGCCCGGTCGCCGTGGGCCACGACGTCCAGGACCGGCGGCCCCACCTCGTCGAGGCCGTGCCCTGGGGATCCGGCTGGGCGGCGACGGACGCACGGCGCGGCGGCCGAACTCGCGCTGATCGGGAGGGTGGCGGCGCTTCGCCCGGCGACCGGCCTTCGGCGACCGCGTGAGCGGCGCCGGGGCCGACGTGAGCCGGGCCCCCGGCCGGGCCCCCGGTCGCGGGCCTGGGAGGAGCCGCCTAGCGTGGAAGACGTCCGGGCGGGGGGCGGCACGGCGGACGTGGGGGCCGTCCTGTCTTCGGAGGTCCCCCCGTGGGTACCGTCTCGTTCCTCCTCGTCGTGGTCGTCCTGACGGCCCTGGCCTTCGACTTCACCAACGGGTTCCACGACACGGCCAACTCGATGGCGACGTCGATCGCCACCGGGGCCCTGAGACCACGCGTGGCCGTCACCGTCGCGGGAGCGCTGAATCTGGCGGGCGCGTTCCTGTCCACGGAGGTTGCCAGGACCATCTCCGGCGGCATCGTGGACGACGCCAAGGTCTCCCTGGTGATGATCTTCGCCGGGCTGGTCGGCGCTCTCCTGTGGAACCTGCTGACCTGGCTTGCCGGGCTGCCGTCGAGTTCGTCGCACGCGCTGTTCGGCGGGCTGATCGGCGCGGTGTGGGTGGGCGCCGGCGCATCCGCGGTGCAGTTCGGAGCGATCGTCGAGAAGATCCTGATCCCCGCCGTCGTCTCGCCGCTCGTCGCCTTGGTCGTGGCCCTGCTGGCGACCTACTTCGCGTACGTCATCACCCGGCAGACGGCCCCCGACCAGGCGCGGCGAGGATTCCGCCGGGGGCAGGTCGGTTCGGCGTCGCTGGTGGCGCTGGCCCACGGCACCAACGACGCGCAGAAGACCATGGGGGTCATCACCCTGGCCCTCATCTCGACCGGGATGCTCGCCCACGACTCCGCGCCGCCCTGGTGGGTGGTACTCATCTCCGGAACGGCGATCGCGCTCGGCACGTACACGGGCGGGTGGCGCATCATCCGCACCATGGGCAAGGGGCTCACCGACATCGATGCGCCGCAGGGCTTCGCGGCCGAGACCAGCGCGACGGCCGTGATTCTCGCCTCGTCCCACATGGGATTCCCCCTGTCGACCACACAGGTGTGCACCGGCAGCATCCTGGGCGCGGGCCTGGGCCGCAGGCTGGCCCAGGTGCGGTGGGGTGTGGCCGGGCGCATCGCACTGTCCTGGCTGCTCACGCTGCCCGCGGCGGCGGCCGTAGGCGGCGCGGCGGCCTGGACCGCCGGCCACGGCACCGCGGGCGTGGCCCTGGTGGCCGCCGTCGCGGCCGCGGCGGCTGCCGGGTTCTGGGCCCTGTCGCGCCACCGGCCCGTGACTCCGGACAACGTCAACGAACTGCCCGCCCGGCCGGCCGAGCGCGTGCAACAGCCTGCGGCGTGAGAGCCGGCCGACCATCCCGTCCGGCAGCGAAAGGAGGCACCACGATGGACATCGACTGGGCCGCCCTCGGCGGCGTGTTCGGTGTGAGCCTCGGGATCACGCTGCTCACCGTCGTGCTGTTCTCCCTCGGTGTCGCCGCCCAGCCCCGTGGCGACGGCGGAGGCCACGGCGGGGAACGCTCCCGCGGTGCCACCCGGACGGCCACCGTGGCAGCGGTGCTGTGCTTCGTCGCGTGCCTTGCGGTCGCCGTCTACGGGCTCACCCTGATCATCGGCGGCTGACATCCGCCGTACCCGAGGCCCCTTCCAGGCCCGAGGCCTGGCCTGCTGACCCGAACTGCCGGAGACAGCCGGGGCGTTGATGCTCCTATGGTCGGTCAAGCGCTCAAGAGCCACTCACGGTAGGTGTCGGCGAAGGCGTCGTCACGGCGAAGTCCGCGCTCGATGTTGGAGATGACGGCAGGCCAGACGCCGAAGTGGTTCGCCACGGCGGTGAGCGTGATGTTCTTCGATTGCCGGGCCTGCCGCAGGTCCGCGACGTCGGGGACCCGGACGGGGGCGGTCAGCAGCCGGAAGATCTCACGGGCGATGGCACGCTTGAGGAGTCGGATGATCTCTGTCTTGGTGCGGCCGGCGTCGGTCTGCCGGGCGACGTACTCGCGTGTGCGCTGGTCACGGGCCATCCGGGTGAGGGCGATGCGGTATAAAGCCGCGTTGGCCGCCCGGTCGCCGCCGCGGGAGAGCCGGTGCCGGTTGCTCTTCCCGCTCGAGGCCGGGACGGGGGCCGCACCGCAGAGCGCGG
>NZ_JBIWFN010000035.1:13229-69744 GCF_044763085.1 Streptomyces sp. NPDC096311 | reverse complement strand
CGGATGGGCCGGCTGTATCGCGTGCTCGCCGGCCAGCTGATGCGGGAGGTGGGGCTGCACCCGAGCCAGGAGCCGGTGATGCGGACGCTGTGGGAACGCGGCGGCCTGCGGCTGGTGGACCTCGGCGAGCTCACCGGCTCGGACGCGGCGACGATGACCCGGACCGTACAACGCCTTGAGCCGGCCGGCATGGTGCGCCGGGTCCCTTCCCCCACCGACAAGCGGTCCGTCATCGTCGAGATGACGACCGCGGGCCTCGCGCTGCGCCGGAGGGTCGAGGGCATCCGCACTACGGCTCGCGCTGTAGGGATTTCTGCTTCATCGCCGACTGCCCCGTTCGGGAGGACTCCCGTTCAGGTCTTACACCAGCTCCCCAGACAGACACCGCCAGCCCGGCGGTCAGAAGGTTGTTCGCCGCGTTCACGTCCCGGTCATGGGTCGTGCCGCAGACGCACGTCCAGGTGCGGACGCTGAGCGGCATCCTCTCGGCGTGGGCGCCCCCGTGCGAGCGATGAACCCGAACCCGCTTGCCGGCCGGCTTGGTCAGGCCGCCGCGCTCGTCGCCGCCGGTGTAGTCGTAGTCCCAGCGGCGTTGTCGAGCTTCGTGCCGGGGTCGGTTCCGCACCGGCTCCGGCGCGGCACGCTGGTCGATGCCATGCTGGAGCGCCAGGAACGCAACGTCCGCTTCTGGCAACGGATGCGGGAGAGGACGGATACCGTCGAGACCGCTGCGCGGCAGATCGACGACTGGATTGCCTGGTCGCACCGTGAGCGAGCAGTTCGCCTCTCCTGGACCGTGCCACAGGCAGACGTCCTGCCTGCTGGGCCTGAGTACCCGGTCCGTTACTCATAGGCTGATTCCCCCGCGGCCGCCCCCGAGATCCCCGCCGATGGCGGGTCCCCTGACGGTGGGTGTCAGGATCGCGCGGACCCTGTCGACGTATCCGTGGAGTTTGGCGACATTGCTTGCGTAGACCGCCTCGCCGAGCAGACGCGTGGTGTCGCTGAAGATGAGCAACGGCGTGGGGTGCAGCGCATACTTGGCGGCCTTGACGACAGCAGAGAGGTGTTCATCACCCCTCGTCGCTTCGGTGGCAATCTCTGCTACCCAGCCCTCGATCCCGGAGCCGGGGAGCATCGCTTTCCCCAAAGCGTCGATGGTGTCTGCGGCTGCCCGCTCTCCCGGATGCACGGGCTGGCCGGCCTGTGTCTGGATCTCCTCGTACGAAAGACCGCAGGAGACCCAGTTGTGGGAGCGCATCAGGACAGCGATCCAGGCCGCGTTGTCGATGAGATCCTTCAGCGCACGATCAGTCCCCGGCACATTGCACACCGACTGCCGCGGGAGGAACCCGCGGAGCTGTTCCACCAGTCCTGCCGCCTCCCCCGCGAGCTGGTCCTTCCTGGCAGGATCGCCGAGGAGCCCGCGGGCCTGACGTGCCGTGCGCAGCAGTGCGAGGGCCGCGTCCTCACGCAGCCGGGGAAGCCCCGGTCCCTGCCCGGGCTCTCGCGGCTCCGGACCGGCAGGCTTGGTCTGGGTCATCCGTTCCCCCTCAGGTGACTGTCCAGCGCGAATATATTCCGGCGGAGTCAAGATCGAGTTGCCGGTGCGAAAGGAGCTGCGGACGGTTCGCAGGGGTCCTACGCGGTGATGCGCAACCGTGAATGCGCCCCCTGACGCTGCCTGAGATGCGCTCTGAGGCGGGGCGTGGTTCACCGATCCGATCCATCCGGTTTCCGAGCGTCCCGCCCGTCAGCGATACGTGAGGGGAGCGCCGTGCGGACATCCACGCTGCTCTGCCCGCCCGGGCTCTTCCGTACGACGAGACGGCTGCCAGGAGGCAGACGCTCCACCAACTCCACGAGGGTGTAACGGCGTTCCCGCTCCGCGTGCATCCTGCTGCGTTCGCGCGCCATGTCCCCCAGCAGCTGCCACAGTCCCGCCCGCCGCCGCGGCGTGCCATCCATCCCACGGCGGCGGCCCCCCCGCCGCCAGGACCGGAGCCGCTTCGCGTAATTGCCCCACACCCGCCTCCACTGCCTGCATCGGGGCCATTCGGACAGACCCTCATCACAGAAAGGCGCGGGCAGACCCAAAACGCTGCGGCTCAAGGCCCGTTAGCCGAACCCGAGCAGCACCAGCCACCCCGCCCATCCGCCTGTTGCACGGCGGTACCGGGCAAGGCCCGAGCGGCAAAGGGAAGCATCCCGCGAAGGCCCGGTCATGGTCGTGATGCCGGCTCACGGGACGAGCGATCGGCTTCTACTGCATAGAGAAATGCAGCGGTCGCTGCAAGAGCCCTCTCGATCGCGTACCGCGTGTTGAGTCCCGCTGCCCGGACCATCAAGATCCAAGTCCCTGGTGTCCACAACCCAGGGGTCAGGGCCCGCCTGACCAGCGGAAACGCCGTCACCGGTACGGACGGACAACAGCTACTTATAGAAGGTGGAGGAGTAGTCCCAGGTGGTGACAGGACTCCGGTGATCGTCCGCGTCGTCAGACTGGCGCACGCCCGGCCGTCGGCAGCGATGCCAGAGGGCCGGGCGTGCGGGAGCTCTCGGGGGCTGTCGGTCGTCAGTCCTTGCCGAGGAGGCGCCAGATCTGGTTCTTCTTGCTGGTCAGGGCGCCTGCCGCGTCGCATGTCCATTGATGGACGAGGGCGCCGGGTGCGGTGGAGACGTTGCTGACGTCGACGCACTTGCCGCTGTGCACGGCGACCAGTTGGTAGTCGTGGCTGTTACCGAGCGCGGTTACCGCCGCCAGCTTGAACCGCTGGTTGGCGCCGCCGTGGCAGGTCCACTGCTGGACGGCGGCGCCATCGGCCGTCGAGAAGGCCGAGACGTCCAGGCACTTGCCGCTGGAGTGGTTGACGACGGTGTAGGTGTCGGTCGTGCCGGAAACGGGGTGGAAGTCGAAACTCTGCTCCTGTCCGCTTCCGCAAGTGTTCTGCTGGTACTGGGTACCGTCGGCGGTGGACTTGGCGGGGTCTTCGAGGCAGAGCCCGCTGTGCTGGGCGACGGCCGTGGAGGAGAACCCGGCCGAGGCGCCGATGTGCAGGCCCGCGGGTGCGAAGGAGACCTGGTCGAGGTGGGGCGCGGAGCTGGAGCGCATGGGCTGTCCGATGTCGCTGCCGCCGCCGGAGGAGACCAGGCCGATGGTGGTGCCGTCGTAGTTGTAGAGCTGTGAGGCGGTGAACTTGACGGTGTTGGTGCCCTTGGTGAGGGTGACGGGGACGGTGTAGTCGGTGAACTGGTTCCAGTGCAGGGTGCTGGCGAAGTTGACGCGGGTGGCGTCGCCGCCGTTGACGCTGACGTCGGCGTGCTCGGCGTACAGGTCGGGGTTGTAGTGGTTGGAGGGCAGTTCCTCGGCGTTGGCGTAGCGCATGGTCATGGCGTAGGTGCCAGCGGAGGGTGCGTTGACGTTGAGGGTGAGGGAGTTGGCGGTTCCGTTGCCGATGCCGGTGACGACGCCGCCGTTGGCCTGGCTGTAGGTGGTGTCGACGGCCGCGGTGCCGGTGAGGGTGCCGTCCTCGGCCTGATAGGTGACGACGTTGCCGGTGGTGACGGCGGAGGTGGCGCTCAACGCGGTGACGGCCAGGTCGTCCAGGGCGAGGGTGCCGCTGGTGCCGGTCGCCTTGACCTTGTTTATGCCGCCCTTCAGGTAGATCCGGTTGGTGGAGCTGGACCAGGCGTCGGGCGTCGCACCGGCGAGGATCTGATCGTCGGCGGCCTTGCCATTGACGGTGAGGTCAGCCTGGCCGGTGTTGCGGTAGCGGGCCGTCAGATCCGCATATCCGTCTCGCGCGGAGTAGACCCAGAACGTCGCGGACCTGCCAGAGGTGAGGTTCACCGCTCCCGCGCCGAACTGGCCCTGGGAGGCGTAGGTGGTGGTATCGCTGTCGGAGAGGTTGGCCTGCTCGGCCTCGTAGAGCGTGGCGCCCTGGACGGAGGCGTCTTTGTACTGGAGATCGATCTTGTCGATGATGGCGTCTCCGACGGTCTTCGCGCCGTTGTCGCCAGTGGTGGCCAGGGTGATGGTGTGGCTGCCCGAGGTCAAGTGCACGGTGGTGTCGCTGTGCCCCCATACCACCCACTGGAAGCCCACCGGTATGTCCATCCGTGTCGAGGCACCGTCGTCGACCCGCATGTACACGTTCGTCGGGCCCTTGACGTCGGCGTCCTTGGCGTAGCTGTTACCGAAGGCCGACAGGTTGTAGTCGCCGGTGGTGGGGACGGAGACGGGGAAGGAGATCACCGTGGTCGAGCCGGTGCGCAGGCCACCGACGTCCTTGGTGCCCGAGGTGGCGAACTTGTCAAGTCTGCTGGTCGTGCCCTCGGTGTTGATGTTGTAGCCGCTGCCGCTGAGCGTGGCGTTCTCGGCCTCGTACGTGGCCGACCAGGTGCTGTCGGAGGCGGTGGGGCTACCGGTTCCGCCGGGGGAGACGATCACCTGGTACGCGGACATCGCGTCGAGGGTGATGGGGACGGTGATCGAACCGTCGGAGCCCACGGCGACGTCGGCGTCGGAGAGCCGGGCAGGGGTGGCCGCGGCGCCGATGTAGCCGCTGTAACGGTCCTGGAAGACGCTGACGTGCACGGTGCTGCCGAAGACCGCGGGGTCGATGTCCTTGATGACTGTGTTGGAGTCACCGCTGGTGCCGCCCCCGGCGAGGATGACGCGGGCCTGCTTCTTGGCTGTGTCCAGGCTCGCCAGGCCCTGGAGGGTGTACGCGGCGTTGGCCGCGGGGCCGGTGACCTTGGCGGTGTTGCCGCTCATGGAGCTGTACCAGTTGTACAGCCACCACTGGGCGTTGGGGGTGTTCTGGGCGGCGGCGGAGTCGCCGAGGTTGCCGTTGATGTTCCAGTACGGCAGATTGCCGTCGATTTTCTCGTCCTCGAGGGCCGCGATCCACTGCACCATCTGGCCGGGATCGGTCAGGTGGTAGCGGAAGGCGTACTCGTTGAGGTTGATCCGCAGGTGCGAGGGGATTCCCACCGCGGTCTCGGCCGCGCGGTAGTTGTCGACGGTGCTGCGCACGTCCGCCGGGCTGCCCAGGGTGTGCCAGGTCACGATGTCCGGCAGGCAGTTGTTGGCCTTGCAGTAGGTGAGGAAGCCCTTGAGGGCGAATTCGGTGTAGCTGGAGAGATTGGGTCCGGCCACCCGCGCTTCGGGCCAGAGGCCCTTGATGAAGTTGTACGTCTGGAGCCACTCGGCGTTGAAGGCGGCCAGCGGCGACGACTGGGTGCGCATGCCCGGGTACCACATGCCGTCGGGCTCGTTGTAGGGGACGAGGACGATGCGGTCCTTGTAGGGGCTAGCCTTCGCCTGCTCGACCTGGGTCTTCATGGCCGCCTGGTAGGCGGCGTAGCTGGATCGTTCGTAACCGAACGTGCGGTACACGTCCGTCATGTAGATCATGATGTCTTTGCCGCCGCTGTCCACGAACGGCTTGGCGACCTCCAGCGCGTCGGAGCCCGGGTGCTGCTGTCCGTCCTGGGCCTTGGTGTTGGTGGTCTGCAGCCCCATCCCCTCGATGAGGTTATTGGTCGGCAGGTCCGGGCCGTAGAGTCCGTACAGCGCTCCGGAGGCACCTCCGTGGAAGGCTCCGGTGGGGGTGCCGAGGTCGACGGTGACGGTCGGGGTGGCCGCCGAGGACGGCGTCGCCATCCCGGTGGTGACGCCGGCTATGACAGTCAGCGGGAGCAGTGTCCTGGTGATGCCGTGGAGAAGACGTCTTGTGGTCGAGCGTCTTTGCCCGATTCTTGGCATGTGCTTACGTCCCTTCTGGGGTAGGGCTGGTTGTTGCTGCGCAGGCCCCCGTGCCGGACGTGTGGGTGGGTTGTCGCTCGCGGTTCAGGCGCCGGTGGCGTCGGTCCCGGCATCCGCGCGGCGGTGGTGGTCGCGGGCGAGGAGGAGGTAGCTGCTGGCGGTCCAGGTGTAGGCGCGGTCGCGCAGGCCTGTTCCGGTGAGGGCGTCGAAGTTCTCGGCGAAGCCGTGGGTTTCGCACAGGGCGCGGAAGCGGGCGCTGATGTCGTCCGCGAGGCGCTGGTGGCCGGCGCGACGCAGGCCGTCCTCGACGAGTACGGTGGCGGGGGCCCAGATCGGGCCGCGCCAGTAGCCGTCGGCGAGGTAGTGCGGCGAGGTGGTCAGTTCGGTGGCCAGGCCGTACGGGGTGAGGTGGGCCTTGATGCGGTCGGCCAGCGCGCTGCTGACCTCGCCCGGCAGGTGCTCGCCGAGCACGATGGGCATCAGGTCGAGGAGGCTGGCGCTGCTCCAGGTGTTCCCAGTGGCGGCTCCTCGGGCGACGAACCGGTCGCCGGTCCAGAGCTGGTCGAGCAGCGCGGTCTGTGTCTCCACGGCTGCGGCCGTCCACCGGCGCTTTGCGTCCGCTTTGCCCAACTCATGGGCCAGATCGGCGAGTTCGCGCAGCTGAAGAACGAGGAAGGCGGCCAGGTCGGCGGTGACGACCACCCGCTCGGGGTCGAAGGTGGTGGCGTTGTCCCAGCCGCTGTCGTTGCCGTGCTGGTAGTAGGCCAGTTCTGCCCCGGGAGCCCGCCGGGCGGTGAGCCAGAAGTTCGTCCAGCGCTCCAAGCAGGCATACACCTGGGCCAGTTGGGCCTGGTCGGGAGGTGTCGGCAGGCGGCGGCGCAGGTGACTGAAGGCCCAGCCATGGATGGGCGGCTTGACGAAGTTGTACAGGACCTCGGAGTGGGTGACGGAGTCGGGCAGGGCGCCGCTGTCGTCCTGGTGGTCGAAGGGCAGGGCGAACTGGTCCAAAGCCAGTTCGGGGCAACCGGGCGCCAGGGCAAGGGCGTTGAAGCAGTGGTCCCAGCTCCAGACCTTGTCCATCCAGTGCTTGGACATCAGCACGCCAGGCCGCGTGACCAGGCCCGTCGCCCCCACGGTCGCCGACCAGACGACGTAGGCGGCGAGTTCGGCCGCCGGAGTGGCGGACGAACGCCAGGGGGCCACCGCGTCGACGAAGTCCGCGAACGTACGCCGCGCGGACTCCACGATGTCGTCGAAGGTTCCCGAGGACACGTACGGCGGGCGGGCGGTGTCGAGTTCCTCGATCGCGATCTCCCAGGTCCCATCCGCGTCCGCGGTCACGGCGACACCGCGGTCGGCGCTGCCCAGCGCCTGCGCCCCGGCCACCTCGGCGAGGGCGCCGGACAGCACGGTGAGGCGGTAACGGCGTCCGGTCTCGTAAGACGTGAACACGTGCCCGTCCGCCGCCGGGTCGTGGAAGAAGTACGTTCCGCTGAACGGCGTCAGGGCCTGCGCGGCGGCGAAGACGCCGATGCCCAGGCCGCTCCCCCGCAGGCGTACGGTGTCCGGCGACTCGTAGGCGAGGTCGAGGCGCCCGCTCTCGCCGATCCAGCTGAGCAGGCCCGGTGTCGCCTCGACGCGGGTCTCGACGCGGTCGCCCTCCACCGTGATGTTCAGGGGGACCAGGCGCAGCACGGCGTGCATGCCGTTCTGGTGCGAGACGAGGTGGAGGTCCTCGGAGTACGTCTTCTCCGCCACCACGGGCGAGATGTTGAACCAGGATCCGTAGGTGCTGAACGGGATGTCGTGGACGGAGAAGGCCGGGCCGGACAGGGCGGCGGTCATGGTGGCGTGACTCGTTTCTGGAGCAGGGGGCAGCAGCCGACCGACAACTGGCTGGTCCTTGTCCTTGTGGCGGGTTGGTTGGGGGACTCAGTCCTTGACGGCACCGGCGGTCACGCCGGCGGCGACGTAGCGCTGGGCGAGGACGAGGATCACCGCGGCCGGCAGTGAGGCCACCACGGCGGTGGCCATGATGGCGTTCCACTGCTGGTTGTTGTTGCCGATGTAGTGGTAGATGCCGAGAGTGATCGGCTCATGGGTGCCGCCGTTGACCAGGGTGCTGGCGAAGACGAAGTCGGACCAGGACCACAGGAAGGCGAACAGGGACACCGTGACGACGGCGTTGCGGCTCATCGGCAGCACGACGGACCAGAAGGTCCGCAGGGCCTTCGCTCCGTCCATCTGCGCGGCCTGGAGGAGTTCGCCGGGGATGCCGGACATGAACGCCGTGAAGATCAGGACCGCGAACGGGACGGCCAGGGTGGAGTCGGCGACGATCAGGCCGGGAACGGACTGGAGCAGCCCGAGTTGCAGGTAGATGGCGTAGAAGCCCATCGCCATGATGATGCCGGGGATCATCTGGGCGGCCAGCAGGACGAAGCTCAGGATGCCGCCGCCGCGCGGGCGCAGCTTGGCCAGGGCGTAGCCGGCGGGGGCGGACAGCAGCACGGTCAGCAGGACGGTGCCCAGGCCGATGACGAGGCTGGTGCCGAGGTAGGGCAGCTGCTCGCCGAGGACGGTGCGGTAGCCGGCCAGGGTGCCGTGCAGCGGCAGCAGGTCCGGTGGGCTCTTGCGCATGTCCTGGTCGCGGGTGAGGGAGACGTTGATCATCCAGTAGACCGGGAAGAGCATGATCCCGGTCAGCACGACGCCGATCGTGGTCTTCACCCAGGTACTCCTGCGTATGCGGCTCATGCCAGCGCCTGCTTTCTCTGCACGCGGACGTAGACCAGGCCGAAGACCAGGGCGGCGACCACGAGCAGGTTGCCGACGGCCGCGCCCGGGCCGAAGGCCGGCAGGAGGTTGCCGAAGCCGAGCTGGTAGGACCAGGTGGCGAAGGTCGTGGAGGAGTCGGCCGGGCCGCCCTTGGTCATGATCCAGATGATGTCGAAGACCTTGAGCGTGTACACCAGCCCCAGGAGCAGGGTGATCGCGGACACCGGGCGCAGCAGCGGGAAGGTGATGCTCCAGAACCGGCGCCAGGCACCCGCCCCGTCCAGGGCTGCGGCCTCGTACAGGCCGGCCGGGATGGACTGCAGACCGCTGTAGAGCACGACCAGGTTGAACGGGACACCGATCCAGATGTTCGCGATGATCACCGAGGCCAGCGACCAGGACGGCGAGGTCAGCCAGTTCACCGGGGCGACGCCGACGGCGTGCAGGACCGCGTTGACGATCCCGGAGTCGCTGTTGAGCATCCACGACCAGGTGGAGGCCGAGACGATCAGCGGCAGCAGCCACGGCACGAGGAACAGCGCGCGCAGGGTCGCCGACAGCCGGAAGTGCTGGTTGAAGAAGACCGCGAGGGCGAGTCCGATGGCGTACTGGAAGACCAGGCACACGGCGGTGAAGAGGGCGGTGTGCAGCAGCGCTGGGGCGAAGGCCGGGTCGTCGAAGACGGTGCGGTAGTTCGCCAGGCCCGTGAACGGGGCGTCGCCCTGGACGAAGGAGCGGACGGTGTAGTTGCGCAGGCTCAGGTCGATGTTGCGGTAGAGCGGATAGGCGTAGAAGAGGGCGAGGTAGACGGTCACCGGGGCGAGGAATCCCCAGGCGGCCCACTGTGTGGAGGTGGGCCGGCGGCGTTTCCCGCTGCGGGCCCGGGGCGGGGCGGCGGTGGCCGCCCCGTCCCGGACGCCCGCGGCCCGGTGGTCCGGCGGATGTGTGGTCTGCTTCATCGGGCCCACGTCACTTGGCCGCGGCCTGCGCCGAAGTGAGCGCATCCTTGGGCGACTTGGAGCCGCTGAGGGCGGACTGGACGGCCTTCCACATCTGCTCGGAGATCTTGGGGTACTTGGTGCCCAGGTCGTCACTGGTGCGGCCCTTGGCCGCCTTGACCGCGTCCACCCACGGCTTCAGGTCGACGTTCGCGCCCACCTGCTTGTCCTGGGCCTCGCTGGTCGGGGCCACGTAGGACAGGGTGGTATCGGTGTTGTACAGGTTGTCGCCGCTGGTCAGGCAGGTCACCAGCTGCTGGGAGGTGGCGTAGCGGCCGGAGTCCTTCTGGACCGGGACGGTCACGAACTCGCCGCCGGTCGGGGCCGCCGCGTTGCCGCCCGTGGCGGCCGGGACGGGAATCACCCCGTAGTCGAAGCCGGCCTTCTTCGCGTTGGCTAGCTGCCAGGTGCCGTTCTCGCTGAAGGCGTAGTCGCCGCTGGCGAACTCCTGCCAGCTGGTCGTCTGGGTGTTGTTGAGCACCGAGTTCGGGGCGTAGCCCTGCTTCAGCCAGTCCTTCCACAGGGACAGCGCCGACACGGCCTGGGCGGAGTCGAGTTCGGTCAGCTTGGCGCCCGCGCCCCAGAACCACGGCAGGAACTGGAAGCTGCCCTCCTCCGTGCCGATCGCCGAGAACGTGATGCCCTTCTTGCCCGCCTTCTTGACCTTCTCCAGGGCGGCCGTCAGCGACACCCAGTCCTTCACCGAGGCGATGTCGACGCCCGCGGCCTTGAGGACCTTCTTGTTGTAGTAGAGGGCGAGGGTGTTGGCGCCGATGGGCGTGCCGTAGGTCTTGCCGCCCGACTGGCCGGCCGCAAGCAGGTTGGGGTCGACCTTCGAGGTGTCCAGCTTGTTGTCGTCGGTCGTGGTGAGCACGCCCGCCTCGGCCAGGGTCGACACCACCGGGTTGTCGACGATGAGGACGTCCGGCGAGTTGCCCTGCTGCGCCGCCAGCAGCGTCTTGTTACCCAGGTCGCTGGTGTCGAATCCGGTCCGCTTGACCTTCACCCCGGCCTTGGTGCCGCACTCGTCCAGCAGCTTCGCCCAGGCCGAGCTCTTGTCGAACTGCGGGTACGGGTCCCAGATGGTGTACGTGCCGCCGCCGGCGCCCTTGGTGTCGGTGCTGCCCGAACCGGAGGAGCAGGCGGTGGCACTGACGGCCACGGCGAGGACGGTCACGGCCGCGGCGGTCAGACGGCGCTGTCTAGAGGAGCTGTTCATTGCGGGTCCTTCACTTTTGGGCACAGGTGTGCCGCGGGAGGAGTGAACAGGGGGAGGCGGGCACGCCGAACGGCGGCGGTGAGGGATTCGGGTGCTCGGTGCGTTGAGACGGACGGAACGGAGAGAGGGAGCGGGAATGCCTAGGTGTCGTGGCCGGGGAAGGGTGACGGACCCGGCGGCCGGGGCATCGGCCTCAGGAGGTACCGAGGACGGGCCTGGTGCTGGCCCGCAGAGAGATCGGGGGCGCGAGGAGATGGTGCCTGGGCGGCGCGTCGGGATGGTCGAGCCGCTCCACCAGCAGGTCGACGGCGCGCCGGCCCATCTCCTCCGCCGGTACGTCGGCCGCGGTGAGCTGCGGGGTCACCGTCTCCGCCCAGCGGCCGGCCACGACACCGGTGACGGAAAAGTCGCGCGGCACATGGCGGCCCGCCTGGGCGAGCCCCCGGTAGAGACCGCCCAGAGCGGCCTCGTTCAGCGTGACCAGGCCGGTGGTGGCCGGCTCGTCGTGCAGGATCTGTTCCAGGCAGGCCTGGCCCGACGCCGCGTCGTCCCCGCAGCAGTACGTCCGCACGGTCAGCCCGCGCTCGGCCGCGGCTTTCGTGAAGCCGTCCAGGCCGCGGTGCGCGGACTCGTATCCGGCCCGCAGCAGCTGCTCGGGACGGTTGACGAAGGCGACCCGGCGGTGGCCGAGGTCCGCCAGGTGGTGGACGCACGCCGCGGCCAGCGCGGTGTGGTCCAGGCCGACCCACCAGCCGCCCTCCGGATGGGCGGTACGGCCGATGGCGACGGAGGGGAAGTCCAGCGCGGCCAGGTGATCGACCCGGTCGTCCTCCAGCCTGATCTCCATCAGGATCGCGCCGTCGACCCGCCGCTCCCCCAGCAGCCGCTGGAACGAGCGGTCGCTGTCCACACCGCTCGGGGAGAGCAGCACGTCGTAGTCGTAGGCCGCGGCGGCCTCCACCACGCTGCCGATGAAATCCAGCTGCATGCCGGTGTAGTGGTTGCCGGCCGGCGGGAAGACCAGACCGATCGTGTTGGTCCGGCCGTTGGCCAGGGCACGCGCGCTGGCGTTCGGGCGGTAGCCCAGCTCGTCGATGACCTGCTGGATCTTCCTGCGGGTGTCGTCCGAGACCGGGCGCTTGCCGCTCAGCGCGTAGGACACGGTGCTCCGCGAGACACCGGCCCGGCGGGCGATCTCACCGATGTTCACGGGGAACTCCTTACTCGAACCGGTTCGATGCTCCTGTGAGGCAAAGCGTCCGGTCGCATGGGTGCTGGGAGTGAAGAGAGGACGGGCCACCGGGTGTCGAACCGGTTCGCGTGAAGTGAAGGTAGGAACAAGTCGGGTAGCTGTCAACACCTGAAACGACACTTCTCGTAACGACCCTGCACTCCAGGTGATCCACTCACTTCGCTCATGTCAGAGGTATTGCTGGGAGATTTCCCCGGCGCTAGGGTCCTGCGAACCGGTTCGATGAAGTGATCCTTCCGCGGCCGGGACCCGTTCCGCGCAGTGTTCGCGACCCGCGGGGCGCCTGCACTGCCACTCGGTTAGCGACGTGTCACGGGGAGCGCATCCGATCGAACCGATTCGACAGCATGTCACCACGGACTCTCCTCATCGGCAACGGCGTGCGGACGAGCAGCCGACCGAGGCGGGCCGACCGGAACCCGTTACTCAAAGGATTGAGGACGCAATCCATGCCATCCACTGACAGATTCGTCCGGCGCTGCGCCCCGGCCGCCGTGGCCCCGACGCTCGGCGCGGGCCTGCCGGCCGCACCCGCCGTCCCCGCGCAGGCGGCCGATACGCCCCGGCTCGCCGCCCACTACACCTTCGACCAGGACGACCTCGCCTCCGGCAGGATCAGCGACAGTTCCCGCAGCGGCCTCACGGCGGGCCCGGTGAACGGCACCACCGCCCAGTCCGTCGCGGCACGGACGGAGGCAAGGCGCTCACCCTGCCCGGCGGCGCGCCCGCCGCCGACGGCGCGTACGTCAAGCTGCCCCGCGAAGTGCTCGGCGACGCAACCGACTCGACGGTCTCCACCCGGGTGAAGCGGAGCGCCGACAAGTCGGCCTGGCAGCGGATCTTCGATCTGGGCACCGACACCACCAAGTACCTCTTCACCACCCCGTCCAACAACAGCGGGGTGCTGCGCACCGCCGTGACCACCGGCGCGATGAGGTGATCGCCACCGGCGGAGAGGTGCTGCCCGCGGTCGCCGGGTGGCAGGACGCCAACATGCGTCTGATCGTGGTGATCAGGATCCTGCTGCCCGGCAGCCGCAGTGGCTGCCGGGCGTTTGCCGAATTCAGAGTGTCCCCCCTGAATTCCTCCAGATAAGCGCGAACATAGGCGGCGGTGAGC
The DNA here is from genome assembly GCF_044763085.1 of Streptomyces sp. NPDC096311. Classification (NCBI taxonomy): domain Bacteria; kingdom Bacillati; phylum Actinomycetota; class Actinomycetes; order Kitasatosporales; family Streptomycetaceae; genus Streptomyces; species Streptomyces sp. NPDC096311. The sequence goes on along the minus strand of NZ_JBIWFN010000035.1, from coordinate 56,608 downwards.
TCGGCGTCGTGCCTGAAAGCGCCCGCCTGACGCGCCCGGCGAGGTGGGTGGCCAGATCCTGGGCACGGTAATCCGGGGTACGGATTCCTCCCCCTCACACGGCTGGCATCCGGTGCCATGGTGGCTCCGTACCTCGATTGACTATTCGGAAAGCAGCACCAAGATGTCTTCTTCTGACCGTCCCGTTGTCGCCATCGCATTTCATTCGGGCTACGGGCACACCGCCGTCCTTGCCGAGGCCGTGGCCCGCGGCGCGGACGAGACAGGGGTCCAGGTCGTGTCGATACCCGTGGACACGATCACCGAGGAGCAGTGGACCCAGCTGGACAACGCGGACGCGATCATCTTCGGCGCCCCGACCTACATGGGTACCGCATCGGCGGCCTTCCACGCGTTCGCCGAGGCCAGCAGCCAGCGGTGGGCCGCCCAGAAGTGGACCGACAAGATCGCCGCCGGGTTCACCAACTCCGGGGGCAAGAGTGGTGACAAGTCATCCACCCTCGGTTACTTCGCCACCCTGGCCGCCCAGCACGGCATGCACTGGGTCAACCTCGGACTCCTGCCCGGCTGGGGCAGCACCACGGGCAGCGAGCACGACATCAACCGTCTCGGCTACTTCCTGGGCGCCGGCGCCCAGACCCCCACCGATACCGGTCCCGAGGGCGTCCACAAGGCCGACATCACCACCGCCGAAGCCCTGGGCGCCCGCGTTGCCCGCGTCGCCTCGATCTTCGAAGCCGGCCTCACCGCCGTCAACGCCTGATAACCGGCACCCCGTGACAACTGATCCGCAGCCGAAGGAGCCCACCATGTCCGACTCGGCGAACATCGCCCTGGTCCGACGCTTCTACGAATCCCGCATGGCCCCGGAAGTCATCGCGGAGATCGTGGCGCCGGACCTCGTCTGGGACATCACACCTGGCTTCCCGGGTGGTGGGATCTACCAGGGCTGGGACAACGTGGCCCGTGACTTCTTCGGCCCGATGCGACCGAACTTCGAGTCGTTGGGAACCGTCCCCGAGCAGTACTACGAGGACGGCGACGGTCACGTCTTCGTACTCGGGCACTACCACGCCGAGACCAAGAGCGGGAACAAAGCGGATGTGCGGTTCATCCACCTGTGGACCATCCGTGCGGGCAAGATCACCGGACTGGTGCAGGCCGCGGACAGCCACGTCCTGCAGCAGACACTGAACAGCTGAGTCCCTCCCTCACCCGGCCTGCCCATGTCGCACGCGCATGGGCAGGCCGTCCGGCACCCTCCGGAGCAAAATGAAGATCCTCTGGTTGGTGCCCGCCGCCTGCCGCCTGCCGCCTGCCGCTGAACCCTGGCCGACGGGACTGACGGTCGGCTGGCGTATGGACCGAGGGGGCGCTCGGCCGCACACGCTCTGTCAGGAAGCCGGCCACGAGATCACCGGCATCCCCGGGGAACCGCACTCAGCCCGCATCTCCGACCATGGCGCCGCTCCCCCCTTCCGGCTGCGTCCACCACACCGAATCCCGGCGAAGGATCTCTCCTACTTTCTCCACAGCAGGATGTCCAGGGACAAGCTCTCCCCCACGGGTCTGGACATCGTGCGATTCTGGGAAGCATGAGTCGTGACCTGCACTTGAACGAGTTGGGCGAGTTCCTCAAAGCACGGCGTGCCAGCGTCAACCCGGCCGACGTAGGCCTCCCCACGAGCAGCGAACAGCCACGCCGGGTGGCTGGCCTACGCCGTGAGGAGGTCGCGCTGCTGGCCTCCATCAGCACGGAGTACTACGCGCGGATCGAGCAGGGCCGCCTGCAGGCATCCACTCCCGTGCTGGCCGAGCTCGCCCGGGTGCTCCGACTCGACGCGGACCAACGCACCTACCTCTTCGAACTCGCCGCCAAGAACGAACTGCCGCCTCGTCGTACCCGGCAACAAGTGGATCCACAGTTGCAGTTCCTCCTCGACGACCTCGCCACGAGCCCTGCGGTCGTGGTCGGCCGTCGAACCGACGTCCTGGGCTGGAACCAGCTGGGCGCCGCCCTGTTCGCCGACTTCGGGAACATCCCGGAGGACCGTCGGATCTACATCCGGATGCTGTTCACCGACCCCGCGCTCAGGGCCTTGTACGCGGACTGGGAAGAAGTCGCCCACCTGGCCATCGCCCAGCTCCGCATGGAGAGCGCACGCTATCCGGGCGACCCGCAGCTGACCGCCCTCGTCAACGAACTCTCGGCCATGGATGCGCAGTTCCGGAAGTGGTGGACGGAGCATCATGTCGCCGCCAGGACCTTGGGGACGAAAAGGCTGCACCATCCGGTCGTGGGAGAACTCACCCTCGGATGGAACGCCCTCGGCTGCACCTCCGACCCCGACCAGCAGATCATCGCCTGGACCGCCCAACCAGGCTCCCCCTCCCACGACGCCTTGCGGCTACTCGCCTCGTGGGCCGCAGACCAGAACCTCATGGCCTCCAGCATCGTCACTTGATCATTCGTCAGGCCGGCTGCCAGACAGTGCGTTTCGTCGGAACGGGCTCAGCGTCGTCACATGCCGCTCCGCCCAGGGATTGGAAGAACTCCACGCCTTCTTTGTCGCGTGCCATCAGCAACAACTGCTCAATTCGTGTGGAGCAGGGCGGCAGCAGGCGCCAACTCCCCCTCCGACCCGGCGGCTGCGCACTTCGGCGCTGTCCGAGCGCTGCCCACAAACGTGCTCCGCGGGGGTGGATTCCTCGCGTCCGAGGCTTGGAAGGTCGCCTTCCGCTCGCTTCAACGGACTGACCATCGTCCTGGAACACCAGGGGGACGGCCTGTCTGCGGTGGCAGTACGTTTCATTGCGGGCGGTGAGGCGCACACCTGTCCGTAGCCAGCGGGCGCCTTCCCGGTTCGGACGAGTCCGTCGGGACAAGCGGACCGCCAACCACCGCCGGGCGGTCGAGAAGGTCGCCAAGCTGCACCGCAAGGTACGCCGTCAGCGGCTCGACCACGCACACAAGACCGCCCTTGACCTCGTACGCGAACACGACTTCATCGCGCACGAAGACCTCAAGATCCGCAACATGAGCAAGGCCCCCGCCCCGAAGCCCGACCCCGAGCAGTCGGGCGGCTTCCTGCCCAACGGGACCGCTGCCAAGGCCGGGTTGAACCGCTCGAACGCCGATGCCGGACGGGGGGTGTTCCTCCAAATCCTCGCCGCCAAGGCTGAAAGCGCCGGACGGGAAGTGATCGCCGTGGACCCCCGCAACACCTCACGGCAATGCCCCGAATGCGGGCACACCGCCAAGGAGAACCGGCCCACCCAGGAGACGTTCCACTGCGTCTCGTGCGGCCACCAGGCGCACGCGGACGCGGTGGGAGCCCTAAACGTTCTACGGGCCGGGCTGGTCCGCCGCGCAGCCCAACCGGCATAGCGAGAAGCCACCCCGTTTACGGGGTGGAGGAGTCACTTACTGCCCTGTGATTCGCCATGGCATCTGCGCTGGCGCGCTACAAGGGGGAGCAAGCCCTCGGAGGAAGGCAAACAGGGGAAAGTTTCTTCCCCCTCACAGCGCTCGGTTCACGTGCAAGGCTGGGTGGCATACCACGTAACTCCCTTTCTCAGGAACGCCGCTGCCATGCCCCCACCGCCTGACCGTCGACGTCGCCCTCTACCCGGGCTGCAGTGCGCTGACTACCGAGGCCTTGGTGCGCGGCGATGCAGACGTCAGCGCGTGCAGCAGCACCACTCAGCAAGTGGTCACCGGCGTCCTCCACCGGACCGCGGTCTTCCGCGCAGGTAACGATGCCCCGGCCGTCTGACCTTCCTCAGTGCTTTCGACGCTGCGCCCCACCACCCGCACGGAGCAGACCACCGGCTGCGGGAACAAACGCGACCGACTCTGGCCTTGATCAGCCTCGACGGTTCAGTCCTCCCTGATTCACCCCGGCCCACGCTGCCAGCTGCCCCAGGCCTCCGGCCAAGTACCCGCACAGAAAGGGCCCGACGCCATGAGTATGGCCCCAGAACCCCACCGCTCTCCGACCGGCCCCGCCGACACCCTGCCCCTCCGGGACGGGATGCACATCCCAGTCATCGGTCTGGGTGTCTTCCGCAGCCCCGCCGGCCACGCCACCCAGCAGGCCGTCACCGCCGCACTGGACGCTGGTTACCGGCACATCGACACTGCCGCCGTCTACGGCAACGAGGCAGACGTGGGCCATGGGCTGCGCGAGAGCGGCCTCGACCGTGACCAGGTGTTCATCACCACCAAGCTGTGGAACGCGGATCACGGCTACCCGTCGACCCTCGACGCCTTCGAGCGCAGCCGCGGCCTGCTGGGGGTCGACCACATCGACCTCTACCTCGTCCACTGGCCTGTGCCCGGCACCCGCCAGGAAACCTGGCGCGCCATGGAACACCTCCTGGAGACGGGCAAGGCCCGCGCCATCGGCGTCAGCAACTACATGGCGCACCATCTGGAAGAGCTACTCGGCTACGCACAGCACCTGCCCTCGGTCAACCAGTTCGAGATCAGCCCCTACAACTACCGTTCCCGCGCGGATGTCATCGACCTCAGCAGGAAGAACGGCATCCAAGTGGAGGCCTACAGTCCGCTCACCAAGGGCCTCAAACTCGATGACCCGCCGCTGGTCCGGATCGCCGACGCACACCAGCGTTCCACAGCACAGGTACTGATCCGCTGGGCCCTCCAGCACGAGCTGGTCGTCCTGCCCAAGTCCACCCACGCCAACCGCATCGCCGGAAATGCCGACGTGTTCGACTTCGCCCTCACGGACGACGAGATGGAAACCCTCGACGCCCTCGACGAGAACCTCGTCACGGCCTGGGATCCCACCACCACCCCCTAGCCGGGGTCGGGGCCTCGCGCGGTGGCTGGGCTGGCGCAGCGAGATGCCTGCTGGCTGAGGAGGACGGGTTTCCCACACCTCCATCAGCACCAACAGGCAAGGCACCTCGCACGAGAGGTTCTCACCCAGCCCAGCAGCCTTCGATGACGGAGCCCCGCCGGCCCATGGCGGGCGGGTGCCCGTGACCCCTTCTTCCAGGAGAAACACCTTGCACGGTCTTGAACTCGTCGTGGTCCTGGGCGTGGCCGTGCTGGTGGGCAACGCCATAGGACAACGCTTCGATATCGCCCCACCGATTCCCCTGCTCGTGACGGGTGCGGCCCTCGGGTCTATCCCACAGGTACGGCAGGCACAGTTCCCACCGGAGGTCGTGCTGCTGCTCTTCCTGCCGGTGCTGCTGCACTGGGAGAGCATCACCACCTCCCTGCGGGAGATCCGGACCAACCTGCGCGGCATCGTGCTGATGAGCACGGTCCTCGTCATCCTCACGGCGTGGGCCGTCGCGGCGGCCGGGCACGCCCTCGGGTTGCCTTGGGGGCCGGCCTGGGTGCTCGGCGCGGCCGTGGCGCCCACGGACGCGACAGCGGTCGGCGTCCTGGCCCGTGCCCTGCCGCGCCGTCATGTCACGTTGCTGCGTGCGGAGAGCCTGGTCAACGACGGCACCGCCCTGGTCATCTACGGCCTGGCCGTCGGCATCACGGTCGGCGAGGAACACCTGAGCATGCCGCACGTCGGCGGGCTGTTCCTGCTCGCCTACGGAGGCGGCGCCGTGGTCGGAGCGGCAGTCGCGTGGGCGAACACGATCGTGCGGCGTCGACTGGACGATCCCCTGCTGGGCAACCTGGTGATGATCCTGGTGCCCTTCACCGCGTATCTGCTGGCCGAACTGGTCGAGGCCTCCGGTGTTATCGCGGTGGTCACCTGCGGCCTGATCATGTCCCAGATCGCCCCTCGCATCATCCGGGCCGAACACCGCACGCAGGCCATGGCGTTCTGGTCGCTGGCCACCTTCATCATCAACGGCGCGCTGTTCGTTCTGGTGGGAGTGGAACTGCAGTACGCCGTCCGCGATCTCAGCCGCGCCGACCTCAAGGACGCGCTGATCGCCGTAGCTGTCGTCTGCGCCGTACTCGTCGCCGTGCGCTTCGCGTTCCTGTTCGCGTCCGCCTACCTGATCCGCATGCTCGACCGCCGTCCCCAGCAGCGCCTGCTCCAGATCGGCCACCGGGCCCGTGTGATCAGCGGGCTGGCCGGATTCCGGGGCGCGGTCTCGCTCGCGGTGGCCCTCTCGGTGCCGCAGACACTCGACTCGGGCGAGCCGTTCCCCGAGCGCAGCTTCATCATCTTCGTCACCTCCGGCGTCATCCTCGTGACCCTGGTGACACAGGGCCTCATGCTCCCGGCAGCGGTGCGCTGGGCGAAGCTGCCCCCCGACACCTCGGTCGACGAGGAACACGGCCTCGCCGAGACCACCGCCATCGAAGCCGCGCTCAAGGCGATGCCGAATCTCGCCGCCGACCTGGGCACCGGGCCGAACACCGTCGAGTGGCTGCGCCAGGAGTACAAGGGGCGCCTGGCATCCGCGCGGGCCCGGAGCACGGGCGCCGACAACGACCCGGCGCTGCTCCAGCACCAGGACTACACCGCGTTGCATCTGGCACTCATCGCCCACAGACGTGACACCGTCGTCCGACTTCGCGACGAACGCCACATCGACGACACTGTCCTACGCCGCCTGCAGGCAGACCTCGACAATGAGGAAGTCCGCCTGTCCGGCAGCTCGATGGTGGAGTGACCAGCAGCTAGACGTCGTTTCTCCACGGTGAGCGGGAACGTCTTGATACTCAGTTGCTGGGGCCGGGGCCGCTACGGACCCTGGTGTCGAGGGCATCGATCGCGGCCACCTCGGCGGGGAGACAGGAAGAAGTCGAAGGCATCGACGTTCTCCTTGATCCGGCTGGCGCGTACCGACTTGGGGATGGCGGACAGGCCGTGCTGGAGGTGCCAGCGCAGCACGATCTGCGCCGGGGTCTTGCCGTAGGTGTCGGCCAGGTCGAGGACGACCGGGTGGCTGAGCACGTTCCTGGCGCCGTCCCCGTCAGCTGTGTGGTAGAGATTCACGCCGCCGATGGGGGACCAGGACTGGGTGATGGTGCCGTGCTGCCTGTCGGCCTCACGCACCGCCTGCTGGATGAAGTACGGGTGCAACTCGACCTGGTTGACGGCTGGCACCTCATCCGTGCGCTCGATCAGGTCGGCCAGGTTCTGCGAACTGTGATTACACCTGCCGATCGCGCGAACGCACCCGTCGGCCAGCATCTTCTCCGCGGCCTTGTAGGCGGCGACGGCGGCGGAAGTGCGCTTCGCAGTAACCACGACCTCACCGGCCACGCGATCAAGCATGCGCCCGCCGCCCATACGGGAAAATGGGAAAGATTCATCCCGGAACCGGGGAACCCAGGAAAACCATGTCCCCGTTCACAGCCGCGCAACTCGCCTGATGGGATCATGGTGGACATGGTTCGTGAACCGCAGTTGAGCCGTCTGGGCGAGTTCCTCAAAAAGCACCGCGCCGAGGTCGGCCTTGACGACAGCGGACTGACGTCCGGTGGGCGGGCACGCCGCGTACCCGGCCTGCGCCGCGAGGAGGTGGCCCAGCTCGCCGCGATCAGCACCGACTACTACACCCGCTTGGAGCAGGGACGTGTCCAGGCCTCCGAGCCGGTCCTCGCCGAGTTGGCCAAAGTGCTGCAGCTCAACGACGATCAGCGCATCTACCTGTTCGAACTCGCCGGCAAGGGGGCAGCGGCACGACCGACCCCGGAGGAACGACAGCACGTGCAGCTCCAGTTGCGCCGCATGCTCGACGACCTCAACACCACCCCGGCCTTCGTCGTCGGACGGCGCACCGACATCCTCGCCTGGAACCACACCGCCGCCGCACTCTTCTGCGACTTCGGCCAGATCCCCGAACCGGAACGCAACTTCGTCTGGCAGATGTTCACCGACACACCGATCCGACGCGGTCACGCCCGCTGGGAGGAGTCGGGTCAGACCACTGTGGCCCAGCTGAGGATGGAGGCCGCCCGATATCCCGACGACCCGCGACTGGCCGAACTCGTCCGTGAACTCTCCCAGCGGGACCCTCACTTCCGGCAGTGGTGGTCCGCCCACGACGTGCTGACACGTACCGGCGGCCACACCACACTGCTCCACGCCGACTTCGGCGAGATCGAAGTGGACTGGGCCACGCTCCTGTGCGCCGACGACCCCGAGCAGCAACTCGTGATCTGGACCACCGAGCCCGGCACCCCGGCGCACGACGCCTTTCGGCAGCTCAGCGTGGGATGAGGCCCCTCGCCGATACGACCGGAAACCTCTCCTGAGCAGCGCACACTCAGCTCTTGAACCGCATTGACGGATTCTGGGCACAGGACCGGCCCCGTCTGCCGATAGGACTCGAAGGCCCAGATGATCAGGCGCCAAAGGCGGCCGCGTCCCGATCAGGCAGGACATCCATCACACGGGCCGCCTCGACTCGACCAGGACAGTGCCGTAGCGCCCCATTTGCGAAGGCGAGCTCATCGACGCCCAGCACCCGCGGAGCCTGCTCAGGCACCGTCGACGCCGTGAGCAGGCCGAGCAGGTGCGTGCGGCCGACGGGCAACTGCAGAGTCCGGCGCAGGCGTTTCTCTGCCGGCCGCCCAGGAACGCAGCGATGGCACGCGACCATCGCCGCAGCCCGACGCTCTGGCGCCGGTCCCCTTCGCTGAGGTCCGGGACCTGCTCGGCGAACGTCCTGCGTGGGCACCAGGCTCACCGGCAGAGGAAGCGACACACGCTGAATTTTGGTGCGGTTGCTGAGCTGCCACCTGTGCGAGCGCAGAACACATCGCTTCATTCTGTTGGCCGTTATCAGACGCCACATCGCGCCGTCGCAGCACCCTGCAGCACGTTGAAACCGGGCATACACAAAGGCCCCCGCGCCTCCTGGCATGAGAGGCGCGGAGGCGCTGGGCACCCTGATCCGATGCCGTCTTGGCAGCGCAAGAGGAAGCCGCGCGTGGCTCAGTCGTGCGTGGTGGGGTCTACTTCACCCCAGGCGAGACCTGCTCCGCGGTCCATACCGCGGATGTAGTCCATGTCGGCGTCGTCGATGCGGAACGAGAAAACGTCCAAATTCTCACGCATACGGACCGGGTTGGTGCTCTTGGGAAGCACCGGATAGCCGTTCTGCACGCCCCAGCCCAGGAGGAACTGCGCCTCGGTGACACCGTATTTTTCCGCCAGCTTCCTGAAGGGGGCATCAGGCTGCTCTCCCTCGGTGCGCATTTCCTGCGTCTTTCCGCTCGCATGACCGGGTGCGATGCGCCAGGTCGACAACGGAGCCAGACTGCTGTAGGCGATGGGGGTGATGTCTTTCTGGTTCAAGTGCGAGACCAGTTCGGGCTTCTGCGACCAGGGATGCAGCTCGATCTGGTTGGCGTGCGGAACGAGAAGTCCCGCCTCGATCAACTCGTCGATGTGATCGGCACCGAAGTTCGACACGCCGATCGCGCGCGTCTTGCCGCTCTTGTAGGCCTCAACCAGCCCCTGCCACTGCGCCAGGCGCTGCTCACGCCCGAACGTGGCGTGGATGAGATACAGGTCGACCTGCTCCAGACCGAGCCGGTCGAGACTCTCGTCAATCGACTGCAGGGTCTCTTCGCTCGTCTTGGGGCGTTCCCCCGCCAGCGGCCACAACTTGGTCGTCACGAACACGTCGCCGCGTTCGAGGCCTGCCTGCTGGATAGCGCGACGCAGTCCTTCACCGACGCCACGCTCGTTCCCATACGCCTCGGCGGTATCGACGTGTCGATACCCTGCGGCGAGGGCATTCTCGACGGCGGACGCGGTCTCTTCGTTCGGAATGAGATAAGTTCCGAAGCCGACCAGGGGAACCTTCACCCCGGTGGTCAACTCACGCTCGTGCGTATTGGTCATCATCATCTCCTTGCCAGGTTGTGCATCTTGCTGATTATTTGAACAGTGATGATGGAGTGGTGTGCCTAGCTCCCTGTTGGCAACGCAGACAGGGCTCACCATGGGAAGTGGGTGCCCGATTACCCGTATATGACACGCCCAAGATCAACCCGATCGACTGTGTACGTGAGTCCGTACCCGCCTATGTGCATGAACTTGTACGCGGGCAGGCCCATGCGACGTCACCGGACAGCTCAAGCGTCTTGCCCGTCGTGACCGGGTCAAGCATCACTGCGGCGATGGCGGCGGCGTAGTCGGCTCGCGGAGTGCACGCGACGCGTCCCGCCTCGGCGCTGGACACGAGTTGTTGTCACCAGGGCAGTTGCTTGCCATCCCTGAAGAAGAGGCCGGTGGGGCCGTCGTCGGGCAGGGTGGCGGCCCATACGACACCCCTGGCGCCGTCGGCGACGGGGCGAGCAAACGCTTCTGTGCCGGGGCGTGTGGCAGTGACTCCGGGGCATACGGCGTTCACGAGGATGTTGTCGCTCTTGAGTTCCTTCGCCATCTTGAGCGTGAGTCCGTTGAGTGCTGTCTTGGTCAGGGCGTAGGCCGAGATCGGCATCGCGCCGAATCGCTCCATCTCGAATCCGGGGTAGTTGACCAGTCCGTAGTCGGGATCCCAGAACGACCCTGCTCCGCTGGACACGTTGACGATCCTGCCGTGACCGCTGGTGACGAGAAGGGGCAGGAACTTCTGGGTAACGCTCCACGTGCCGATCACGTTGGTCTGGAACTCAAGCAGCAGTTCGTCCATGTCCTTGTCGGCCACGTCAGGGGAGCCCACCATCATCGCGGCGTTGTTCACCAGGATGTCCAGTTTCCCGAACTGCGCGTCGACGCGCTGCGCGGCCGTCGTCACGCTTGCGTGGTCGAGCAGGTCCAGTGCCAGGGCGGACGCCTCGATGCCCTGGTCGACAAGCTCTGCGGCGAGGGGCTCCACCTGTTCGAGCCGCCGGGCGGACACGATGACGTGGAGCCCCTCGGCACCCAGCTGCCGAGCGGTCTCGAACCCCAGCCCTTCTCGTCGGCCGGATCCGGTGATGAGTGCAGTGCGCATGCTCTTGCCTTTCTTCGGTCTAGGACGGCCCCTCGGTGGCGAGCGCATACGGAGGTGCTGCGCGAGCCCGCGCATGAAGTGGGCTTGGGATGCAGGCCCACTGCGGAGGCAGGTCCTGGTCTCGGCGGAGGATCCACGATGAGTGGTCCCACCTCCGGGGGTGCTGTCTTCTAGGCATCTGGGATGGTCATGTCGAACACATTGGTGCGGGCCACGTCCGGGTCCGGTCCGTGGCGGACACCGGTGTCGAGGGCGTCGATCGTGGCAAGCTCGTCGTCGGCGAGGGAGAAGTCGAAGACGTCGAAGTTCTCTGCGATCCGCCGAGGGTTGGTCGACTTCCGGATGGCCGAGCGCCCCTGCTGCAGATGCCACCGGAGCAGGACCTGTGCCGCGCTCTTGCCGTGGGCCTGCGCGATGGCGGTGACGGCGGGGTCGTCCATCACATTGCGACGCTCCTCGCCCCAGCCCGGATAGAAGGTGATCCCGCCGATCGGTGACCAGGCCTGGGTCAGGATGCCGTGGTCGGTGTCGGCCTTCTGCACGGCCGGCTGGGTGAAGTAGGGGTGCAGCTCGATCTGGTTGACCGCCGGCACCACACGCGTGCGCTGCATCAGGTCGGCCAGGTGGTCCGGCATGAAGTTGCTGACACCGATCCCGCGCACCTGTCCGTCAGCGAGGAGCTTCTCCAGAGCGGTGTACGCAGCCACGGTCGCGTCGAAGCGACTCGGGGCGGGCTGGTGCAGGATCAGCAGGTCCAGCTGCTCCACGCCGAGCTTGCGCGTCGCCTTGTCGAAGGCGCGCAGCGTCCCGTCGAAGCCGTAGTCGCTGACCCAGACCTTGGTTTCCAGGAACACCTCCGAGCGGTCGACCCCCGAGCGGCGCAGGCCCTCGCCGACCTGACGCTCGTTCTGATAGACGGCAGCGGTGTCGATGTGGCGGTAGCCGGTGGCCAGTGCTGTGGCGACGGCGTCGGCAGTCTCCTCGGGGCTGCTCTGGAAGACTCCGAGGCCCAGGGCCGGCAGGACGACACCGTTGTTGAGGGTGATGTTGATCATGGGTTTACGACCTTTGATACGTGTGCAGCGAGGCTGCGGTTGGTTCTGATTTCCTGCAGGCCAGGGGGACGAGATACTCGTCGGACCGGAACACCGGCTGGCTGCTGTGCGGTGATGGCGTCCCGGGTCCAGATCCGGGCCTACAGCGGTCCCCCATCATCAGGCCGACGGGTCCGCTGGGAGCGGGAGACACACCCGGAACCACGTTTCTCCCGGGCGGGAGTCCACGCGGATGTCGCCGTGGTGCTTGTTGACGACGATGCGGTACGAGATGTCCAGCCCAAGGCCCGTTCCCTCGCCGACCGGCTTGGTGGTGAAGAACGGCTCGAAGATCCGCGGCCGTACTTCCGGGGGGATGCCCGGTCCGGTGTCGCCCACTTCGGCCAGCAGCCGGTCGCCGTCCCGCCGGGTGCGCAGCGTCAGGGTGCCTTCGCCGCGCATGGTGTAAAGGGCGTTGACGATGAGGTTGGTCCACACCTGGTTGAGTTCCGCGCCGTACGCCAGGATCGGCGGCAGGTCCGGTTCGTAGTGGCGCACCACCGTGACGCCGGGCGGGATCTTGGCTCGCAGCATCGTCAGGGTCGCCTCCAGCAGCGTGTGAATGTCGACGGTCTGCTGGGGTGCCCGGTCCAGCTGGGAGTACTGCTTGGCCGCGTCGACCAGGCCGGAGATCCGGGACACCGAGTCGTCGATCTCCGCCCTCAGCAGCTCGGTGTCGATGCTGTGGATGATCCACCGCACCGCCGGGGCCAGCTGTGACTCACCGACCTGCCCGGCCACCGAGTCCAGCCAGGCCGCGTCGACACCCCCGGCCACCAGGGTGGAGGCGAGGTCCCAACTGCCGTCGACCCCGTGCTCATACAGCCAGTCACTGAGCGCGTCCTCGGCGTCCGAGGCGTCCAGGGCGGACAACTGCCGGGCTGTCGCCGCTCGTTGCACCGCTGCTTCCTGCAGCGCCACCAGGCCCTTCAACCGAGGCCCGTCCAGCCCGCCATCGGCGATGGCCGCGAACTCCAGCCGCATGCCCGCGATCCGCTCCCCCAGGGCCGAGGTGGCCCGCAGAGCGGCCGCCGCCGGATTGTTGAGCTCGTGGGTCAGTCCCGCCGACAGCGCGCCGAGGGCGACCAGCCGCTCCCGCTCGCCCGTGACGGTGTTGCTCAGCCGGAGGCCGAAGAACAGCCCTTCCAGCAGGTGCACCGCCATCGGGAACCAGGTGCGCACCGCGGAGCCGAACTCGTCGGCCGGCAGCGCCAAGAAGGAGCTGTCGGTGAGCGCCCGCATGCTGTTGATGTACAGCTGCTCGACACGATCCCCGAGATACGCCTGATTCGCCCCGCCATACGCACCGCGATGGTCGGCGCGCAATACCTCGACGTCGTCCCCGCGCACCCGGCGGCTGAGCGCCACCGACCCCTCCAGCAGCACGAAGAAACAGGTCGCCGGCTCACCCTCGGCGAACACCAGGCTGCCTGCGGCCCGTTGCTCCACGCGGCCGCACGCCGCCAGCAGCTCCAGCTGGGCTTCGTCCAACGATGCGAACAGGAAGAGGCTCCGCAGCTCCGCCGGAGACAGTCGCTCCCGAACCTCCCGGCCTTCGTCGCCCTGTCGCCCACTCACTGCGTCTCCAGATACTGGTGCACCAGGGAAACGGCCATCGCGCCGTCGCCGACGGCGGATGCCACTCGTTTGACCGAGGAGGCCCGCGCGTCCCCGGCGGCGAACACTCCGGGCAGGCTGGTCTCCAGGTGGTACGGGGCCCGTGTCAGTGGCCAGCCCGCTGGCGGACGCCCGTCGGTCACGAGGTCCGTGCCGGTGAGCAGGAAACCCTTCGGGTCCCGGACGACCACGCCGTCCAGCCAGTCCGTGCCCGGCTGTGCGCCGATGAAGACGAACACGTAGGAGGCATCCAAGGTCCGCGTGGCACCGGAGCGGTTGTCGCGCAAGGTCAGCCGCTCCAGGTGCCCCTCGCCCTCCGCGGCCACGACCTCGGTGCTCGAGTGCACCGTGATGTTGTCGATGGCGTTGATCTGGCTGATCAGGTAGCTCGACATCGAGCGGCTGAGGTCGTCGCCGCGGATCAGGATGTGCACCTGCCGCGCGTAGCGGGAGAAGTACACCGCGGCCTGCCCGGCGGAGTTGGCGCCGCCCACCACATAGACGTCCTCCTTGCTGCAGCTGGGGGCCTCACTGCGGGCGGAGCCGTAGAAGACGCCGCAGCCGGTCAGCGCCTCCAGACCCGGGGCAGCGAGCCGCCGGTAGGAGACTCCGGTGGCCAGGATCACGCTCTGGGCGGTGATGGCGGATCCGTCGTCGAAGCGCAGCACCCGCGCGGAGCCGGCCGGCTCCAGGGCTACTACCTCTCGGGTGCTGAGGATCTCCGCGCCGAACTTCACCGCTTGGCGTCGGGCCCGGTCGGTCAGCTGGGCTCCGGAGACCCCGTCGGGAAAGCCGAGGTAGTTCTCGATGCGGCTGCTCTGCCCCGCCTGTCCACCGGTGGCCCGGCGCTCCACCAGGACGGTTCGCAGTCCCTCGGACGCCCCGTACACGGCCGCCCCCAGGCCCGCCGGTCCGCCGCCGACCACCACCAGGTCGTAGAGCTCGGCGGCGGGTGCGGTACTCAGCCCGACGTGGGCGGCGAGCTCCGGCTCTGTCGGACTGGCCAAAGTCGTCCCGTCGGCGGTGACCACCAGCGGTAGCTGGGTGACGGTGAGCCCCGCGGCGGCCAGCAACCGGGCGCCTTCCGCTTCGTCGGCCAGCAGCCAGCGGTAGGGCACCAGGTTGCGGGTGAGGAAGTCCCGCACCGCGAAGGACGGCGCCGACCAGCGGTGCCCGACCACCCGGACGTCGGACGCGGCCGGGTCCGGCGTCGCCCGCCACGTCTCCAGGAGAGTGTCGATGACCGGGTAGAGATGCTCCTCGGGCGGGTTCCAGGGCTTGAGCAGATAGTGGTCGAGGTCGACCACGTTGATGGCGTCGATCGCCGCACCGTTGTCGGCGTAGGCGGTGAGCAGCACGCGTCGGGCGCGCGGGAAGAGGTCCATCGCCGCCTCGAGGAACTCGACCCCGTTCATCTTCGGCATGCGGTAGTCGGCGAGCATCAGGGCAAGCTGCACGCCGCGCAGCTTGAGCTCGCGCAGCGCTTCCAGGGCCTCCTCCACGCTGCTCGCGCGCACCACCCGGTAGCGGTCCCCGTAGCGGCGCCTGAGGTCTCGGGCGACCGCCCGTGACACCGCCGGATCGTCGTCGACGGTCAAGATCGCCGGGTTGGGAACGTTCATGGGCCCCTCCTGGGCAGCCGTCACACCATCTGCTCGTCGATGCAGCACCAGCGCCAGTCCTCACCGGATTCGTATGACTGGATCACCGGATGGCTGGTCCCGCTGAAGTGAGCGGTGGCGTGTTTGCCGGGTGAGCTGTCGCAGCACCCAACATGTCCGCAGGTCAGGCAGAGCCGCAGATGCAGCCAGTACCCACCGGTCGCCAGGCACTCCTCGCAGCCATCCGGTGTACGTGCCGTCGGCGGGTCACCGGCCGGAAGGTGGTCGCAGGTAGCCGTCATGGGATTCTCCTGTCCTTCCAGGCCGAGCTCGCGCCGTGCGTCCTTAGCCTGGCATCTCTGGCAACCGAGTTGAGGGGGAAGGATTCTTACCCTGGTTGCTCTCACCCAGGGATGGGAACCTCCCCTTTTACATGCGCGCACGCAGAGGAAACATGACGAATTGCAGCGTCTGTACGCCAGATTTCTCCAGGAGCGACTTTTTCTATGAAGGCTGTAGGACTGACTGAATTCGGCGGGCCCGAAGTGCTCCGGGTCCTGGAACTTCCCGCCCCCGAGGCCGGGCCCGGCGAGATCCGCATCCGCGTGCACGCGGCGGCCGTCAACCCGATCGACACCATGGTGCGCCGGGGCACGGCCTTCGTTTCCGACGCCGAGCCGCCCTACGTGCCGGGCATGGATGCAGCCGGCGTCATCGAGCAGATCGGCGAGGGAGTCGACACCGACCTCAGCATCGGCGACCACGTCATGGCCGTCGCGGTCATCTCCGGGACGCACGGCGCCTACGCCGAACACCTCGTCGTCCCCGCCGAGTCGGTTGTCCGCACCCCCGCGGGCCTCACCGACATCCAGGCCGCCACACTGCCCATGAACGGCCTCACCGCCCGCATGGCCCTGGACCTGCTCAGCCTCCCCACCGGCTCCACCATCGCCGTCACCGGAGCAGCGGGCGCCGTCGGTGCCTACGCCGTCCAGCTGGCCAAGGCCGACGGCCACCGCGTCATCGCTGACGCCGCGCCAAAAGACGAACAGTTGGTCAAGGACCTCGGCGCCGACCTCGTCCTGCCCCGCGGAACCGACTACGCACAGCTCGTGCGCGAGGAGGTACCCGACGGCGTCGACGGACTCCTCGACACCGCCGGCATCGTCGAACCCACCTCCCACGCCGTCCGCGACAACGGACGGATCGCGTCGTCGGTCCACCGCATCAAGGGGTCCGCTGAACGCGGCATCGTGACGCAGACGACGTTCGTGCCGCAGTACGCACGTGAACACGCCAAGCTCGACCGCCTGCGGCAGCTGGCCGAGGAGGGCCGACTCACCCCGCGAGTCGCGCAAACCCTGGCCGCCGAGCAGGCCCCCGAAGCACACCGGCTACTGGAGGCAGGCGGCCTCCGCGGACGAATCGTCCTCACCTTCTCAACTCCAACCGCCGACCGTACTCCGAAGTCGCCCGAAAGCTGAACGCGCCGACGGCCACGGGAAATCGGAGCTGGCCGACCCGTATCCGACATCGAGACAATGCGGCAGGAGACTGCGATATCGCTACCGAAATCGGCAAGCTCGGTATCTTCCTTCCCTGGATGCGGCTCAGCACCCAACTGGCAGTCGAGGTGAAGGAGTTCGGTTACGTTTGGAATTTCCTTTCGGCCTCCCGACATAGCCCCTTGACGCTACGGCCGTAAGACCCAATCCGGCTGGGATGCCCAGCGCAATTTCGGTCGAACCGCCCGGCACGCCACGCCGCTCTCCCGCCCTCTCTTCGGCGACGTGACCGGCCCCTGTGCGCTACACAGTGACGGTGTCTCGGGCAGCGGGGCTGCGCCATCTGCTGCCGCCCGAGCACCGGGGAGGTCACCGTGTGGCACCCCACTTCCCGGGCGGAGTTGACGCCGCGCTGGGATCACTCGTCGAGCCTTGGGGCAGGTGGCGGCCCGGATCGACGTGCTGGCCCTGCTGTGCAGCGCCGCCCACGGCTTCCCGACCGCCCCGCTTTTGGTCGGGTTCGGGGCCCGCGAAGGCGAACTGATCGAAGTCCGAGGACACCTTGGAGAACGAACGTTCCACGCTGCGGCTACAGCATCCCAAGCAGCGCTGCCAGCCTCCTCCAAAGTGATGAGAACCATTCCGTTCTTAATGCTGAGGCGCCCGACCGGCGAGAAGTTCTACGATCCAGGAAATGCGAAAAGCCATTACCTTCGCGCGTGTCCAACCATTTGACGTCCTACGCGGTATCGCAATCACAGACACACCACCGTCCACCATCAATTCCGGAGGAACTGTCCCCCGGCCCCCGGTCTCCCGATAGGATCAACGAGTCATTTGTCACCGGCGGGTTGCACTACTTCCACCCAGCACCTATTTCGGCAAAGTCAGCGACCGGGTGAACTACTTCTGGGACCTGGCGAGCGGGCCGGCAGGTTGAGCGGGGGCTCGCCGTGGGCGGTCCGGGTGTCGGAGTGCCGAGCGGTGGCGGTACTTCGCGCTGCCCGGCCAGCGTATTCTCTGGGCCCTGTCCCGCAGCACCATCGACCCAGTCGTGGCCATCGGCTACCTGGGACTCGACCTGACTCTGCTGCGGCGCGGAAGCGGACGTGGCTTCCTCCCACCGCAGTCAGCCGCTGCAGGTCGTACCGCCCTGTCGTGCTCCGTGTTCTCGGTCTGATCACCGCCTGGACGATGATCAGCGCCATACTGATGCTCGCTGCCTCTTTGTGGCTACGCAGGCGTACGAACGAGGACGGCTCACGACGGGAGCAGCAGGAACGACACGACAACCAGGAGAGCAGCGCCCCCACCAAGGCGCCCCTAGCACGGAGCCAGATATCGCCCATGCCCAGCAACACGCCCGGAGTGTCCCGGTCTCAGCGCACGACGATGACCGGCTTGGCCGCCGTGGCAGCGGTGATAGATCTGGGCGAGCTCTACTGGTTCGGCTGCACGGCACATTGGCTGGCCGTCCTGGCCCCAGCCGGGGCCGCGTTCGCCGCATCGGTGATCTGGCGCCGTACGCGTCCCCTGGTGGCACTCACCGGTGCATGTCTGGGATACCTGGACGAATACCTCTTCGGGGTGCTGCGTGCGGGCGCCGCCGGCTTCGTACTCAAACATGACCCGGCCACAACCCTCCTCGACGGCATCCGAGCGGTGGCCCGCGGAGAGGGCTTCGTGTCGCCAGGACCGACCCGAAGGCTGATCACCAGGGTCGCCAACGACGACACAGAGCCCGTGCGACTGCCGGACGACCTCACACCCCCCGGGAACGCGACGTGCTCAGTCTCCTCGGGCAAGCGATGAGCAACACGCAGATCGCCCGGAAACTGCACATCGAGGAGACCACGGTGAAGACCCACGTCCAGAGCGTGCTCACCAAACTGGGGGTGCGGACCCGCGTCCAGGCTGCGCTCCTGGCGAACCGGTCCGGGCTGGTCAGCGGGCCGACGGGGACGCGGAGAGGGTACTGACCTCGGCTGCTGGCGTGACGTCAGTCATGCAGGCGACCTGAGGTTCCCGCTGAACGCAGCAGGAACGTCGCATCCCGAGGAAGCCGAGAAGCCCCAGGAGGGCGACGATCGGCGGGTAGCACCGGCCGCGGCGCGCAACCTGCTGCGTGCCGAGCACCGGTCGACGCTATTCGATCTTTTCGCCGAGGTGACTACCGCCGGACTCGGGCGGCAGGCACGTGCTGAGTGGAGCGCCAGGTATGTGGCCTGGACCTCGCACACCGCCTCGATACGGGGCCGTAGAGGAGGCGGACGCAGGTCAGTCGAGTCGGCCCCTCGGCCACGCTCCCGCCCCGACGTCATGGGTGCCGGCGGGGCCACATCGACGACACCCCCCATTTCTTCTGGTGTCCCTGTGCGCACAACCGTGTCGACGCCATGCCTCTCTTGCGTGGGGGCGACACCCGGACTTCCGGGGGCCGCATGCCGCCCGCACCCGGTGGGCGGCGCACCGAAAGGGGCAGACGGCGACATGCCGAAGTGGAGAACGCACAGCAACCGGTACAGACCATCGCGCTTACGCACACACCCCCTCGTAGCCCTCACCGTCTCGCTCGCACTGCTGGCCGGGACCGCGGGGCCGGCGGCGGCTGTGGCCAAGGCGGAGCCGGCGGCCCAGAGGACCGCCCCGGTCGTGCTCGCCGAGTCAAGCCTCGCCCACTCCGCGCTGGTCACGCAGGCCAACGGAGACCTCACGTTCACCCTTGACACGGGCACTGCCTACGATCCTCAGGCTGTGCAGCGCCAGCTCGACGACGACGGAAGTCAGAGCCAGCTGAGCGACACGATCCGGCAGGTGATCGACCAGGATCTGGGCGACATCAACGACGACACGAAGTGGGTCGAATTCGACGGCGTGGTGAACACGGTCGGTACCACCGGCCTGTCCCTCACCGTCCCTGCCGCGGATGTGCAGACGACCGAGACGTGGAAGCAGTCCCTCATCGCGATGGCCGCGGGCTACCTGACGAAGCTCGCGATCACCACGGCCTGCTTCTTCGTCCTGCCCGAGGCCGCCCTCGCGTGCCCCGCGATCGGAAGGCTCACCGGCGCGCTGGTCAAGGGTCTGGCGACGCAATACTTCAACAATGAGCTCAAGGACCCGAAGGCCTATACCAAGACGTTTCTCGAAGCGCTCCGGACAACTGTAAAGGGGAGCGTGCGTGACAGTCTGCTCGCCTGGATGAAGCGTACGTACCCGGCCCAAATGGGCCTCATCGCCGCTTCGATCAACGACATGTTCTCTAGCTGGGCCCAGGCCGCGGGCGGGTGGATTGCCCAAATACTCCGAGACATGGCCGACTTGCTGCCCGACGGCATCGCCGAATGGGGGCCGCCGCCCACGACGACGGACACCCCCCAGTTGCGCGTCATGGTCGTGGGAGATTCCATGACCGAGGGGATGGAGGGCGACTGGACCTGGCGTTACCGGCTGTGGCAGTGGTTCCAGGACCAGCACGTCAATGTCGACTTCGTCGGCCCGTACAAGGGAACCAAGCAGCCCGACGCCGGCGGCCCACCCGCAGCGCCCCCGTTGCAGGGGGAGATCCAGAACCCGTCGGCCACTCCCCCGCCCGTCTCCGGCGCCTACGCACGGGGCGTGCCCCCGAACTTCGACAGTGACCACTTCGCCGTGTGGGGGCGCCAGGCCGCCCAGGACAAGTCCTTGATCGGGCCGATGGTCGCACAGTACAAACCCGACCTGATCCTGTTCGGCATAGGGTTCAACGACATGGGCTGGTTCGTCAGCGACGCGAACGGCACGCTGGACAGCATGAAGACCCTGGTCGACCAGGCCCGCGCGGCGAAGCCGGACGTCAAGATGGCCGTGGCGAACGTCCCGCAGCGCCTGTTCATCAACGGCCGCCAAGACCTGGTGGACAAGACCAACCAGTACAACGCCCTGCTCAAGGACGCGATTTCGACGTGGAGCACCTCCGCCTCCCCCGTGAAGCTGGTCGACTGGGCGGGCTCCTACAGCTGCAATCCGCAGGCGTGCCCCGCCGGATACGACGGGCTGCACCCCAACGCCACGGGTGAGTACCAGATCGCCTACGCCTACGCACGCACCCTCAACAAGGAGTTCGGCATCGGCTGGTCCACGCCGAGCGGCATCCCCTCGTTCCCCGGGCGGCCGGCTTCGCCGGTGTCGGGGCTGAAGGCGGAAGCCGTCCCCAGCGGTGTGAAGGTGAGCTGGGACCCGGTGTTCGGCGCCCGCGGATACACCGTGCGCTACCGGATGGTGGGCGCCACGGACTGGAGCGAGGTGGTGGTGCCGACCAACCGCTACGACACCACGTGGACCGAGGACGGCTGGACCTGGGAGTACCAGGTGCGCACCGACAACTACACCGACGGTGCGTCGGCGTGGTCCATGACCAGCGCGACCGCACACCCCGAGACCGCCGCCGCCCCGGGGAACATCGTCACCCGTGCGACCTCCACCGGCGTCGACGTGTCCTGGGACGCGGCGAAGGGTCCGCACACCGACAGCATCGACCGGTACGAGATCATCACCTGGGACAAGGACGTGCCCGGGGCGTACATCAGCAGCACGGCCGTCAGGGGCACGTCCGTGCACATCGACGGGCTCACGCCGAGCCATCATTACCTCGTCGCGGTGGCGACCTGGAACCGGGCGGGCGGTGGTATGCCGGGCGTGGCCCGGTCCGTGACCGTCGGCGCGGGGACGCCGGCCGTGCCGACCAACGTCACCATCAAGTCCATCGACGCCACGACCGTCCAGCTGGACTGGCAGGGTTCAACAGGCGCCGCCGGATACCGGGTGTGGACGCGGAACGTCAACGACCCCGGCCACACGTACACGGCGGACGAGTACGTCTCCGACACCCCTCAGCGCCAGATCGCCTTCTTGTTCCCGGGCAACTGGAACTTCGAGTTCTGCGTCAGCGCCACCAACGGCGCACTCGAATCCGACCGTTCCGCCTGTGTCTCCGTCCCCCTCCCGCCCCCTTCGACCGGCGGATCCCAACCTCCGCCGTCCACGAAGAGCCGTCAGTCGACAGCGCACCCGGTCGAGGCTCCTCTGCTCGATGAGGGCCGTCTGACCCAACGGCAAAGGGACTTGGCCGCCGCAGCCGCACCGCGCGGCTGAGTCGGACGGGCCTGCCGTAGCCGTACCCATGAGCCGACCCGGCTCGTGGGCACGGCACGGGTTCGGCCCGCCGCGGCCACCGGATCGGGCGCCCGCACATCGCCGCGAGCTCCCACCCCGAAGGTGCAGCATCGGCCATTCGGGCGTTCCGGTTGTGGTGGACGATGTCCGTTTCAGGGTGGCAAGCATGATCAGGTGCCGCGCACGCCGTACCGTCCCGTCGCCGCGGAGGGCACGTTACGCCCGCTCCCCCGGGTCCGCGCGGTGAGCGTCCCCGGCTGGTGGCGGTGGCTCGTACGGCAGCCCGAGGCGCCGGTGTCCCTGCGCCGGACGGTGTGGGCGGCGCTCGCGGCCCTCGACGGGTTCTCCCTGCTGAGGTACGGCTTCGAGCGCCCCGTCATGGCGTTGTACGCGCTGTTCGGCACGCTCCCGCTGGCTCAGTTCTCGAAGATCCCGGGTCGTGGATGGCGTCGCTCGCGCATCCTGCTCGCGGCCCTGCCGACCGGTCTGGTGCTCGTGGCCGCGGGCACCATGCTCGCCGCGCAGTCCTGGAGCGCGGCGGTCGGCATGTTCGTGCTCGCGTTCACCGTGTCCTTCCTCGGCGTGGGTGGCCCCGGCGTCGGGGAGTCAGGGCCCGCCGCCTGGCGCAGGCCGCCGCCCTCGCCCAGGAGGGCTGCTGGGACGGTGTCCTGCCCGAGGTCACCCTGCTGGCCCAATGGCCCCCTCGACACCATCCAGGACCTGCTGAACTGCTGGACCGGAACCTGCACCACCTGCCACCGACCCCTGCCCACAACATCAACCACCAGCCAGAACCCAAGAGCCAGAGCAACCTAACGGAGTCCTACTGGTCGATCCCGCGGTCCAGGACGCGGCGGGCCGCCTCGGCCTCTGCCGCGGGCGGCGACAACTCGTCGAGAGTGTCGAGCTCATCGTCCGCCTCCAATTCCCGTTCCCATGCCGCCGCAAGGCGTTCCTGCTCCTCGCGCGGCCTGGCGCCGACGACCTCCTGCTTCTTCGGGTCCAGGGCTGCCAGGAATCGTCCGACCGTATCCGTCGGCATAGGTGCTCCTCGTCTCCTGAAGGGGTGCCGCCCTGCACCAGCATGGCTGAAGCTCTCACGGCCGACCACCCGACACTACCGGGGAGCACTCTCTTGCCCTCTTGACCTGCTCCCGTCGGTCGGCCCAGGAGCGAGCAGCAGGCAGACGCCGACGGCGATGGACCGGCGAGGGCTGGCGCCGGGGTGGTGTGCGTCTCGTCGTCGGCCCTCCAGGTCCCGCTTCGTCATACGCAACGCCGGCGAGCGGATCACCCAGTCGGTCATCCAGGACCTCGCATACCTGGCCTTCCTGGCCAAGACGCTGTTCGGCACGACCGGGCCGCTCTTCGAGGTCGCGATCCTGCACCACACCCAGTGCGGGACCGGATTCCTCGCCGACCCGAAGTTCCTGCGCCGCGCCGCACAGGCGACCGGCATCGACGAATCGGCCCTGAGGGCGATCGAGGCCGCCGAACCGGACAGGACCCGTCCGGGAGGACGGGGCGCGCCTGCTCGCATCGCCGCTACTACCGCCCGGGATGTGCGCCTCCGGACATGTCTACGCCATCGAAACGGGGCGCGTGACGACGGTCATCGACGCACAGCACCCGCACCCGCACCCGCACCCGGCCACCACAGCCGGCGACCGCACGCCGTGACGAAGGGGGTTGAGGAACCCCCGTGTCAGATCGTGCGCTAAGACTTCGTCGGCCCTGGTGGACGGCTGACGGGGCGCCGGTCGCGGGGCCGGTCTGAAGTCGTCCGACGGATAACACCCCAATGTCTGCGGTAGCTTGATCAGTCACCTGCGGTGACGTTCTCCGCGCCGTACGTGAAGCGGCCCTGTTATCCGTGGCGAGGGGGAAGTGGTGCCCGCCGCCGTGCAACTGCCGGCCGGGAAGGCGTTGACCGTCCGCGCGGCGGCCGACGCCTTCCTCGACTCGCTCCGCAACCCGAACACGGTCCGAAGCTACTCGACCGGCGTCGGCAGGACCGGTGAGCGGATCGGGGAGGGCCGCCCGCTGGGGTCGGTCGCGGACGACGAGATCGGCGAGGCCCTGGAACTGCTGTGGGGCACCACGGCGGTCAACACCTGGAACGCCCGGCGGGCGGCGGTGCTGTCGTGGCTGGGCTGGTGCGAGTCGTACGGCTATGACGGCCCGGCTGTCCCGGCCTGGACGAAGCGGCTGGCGGTGCCGGACTCCGAGACCCCGGCCCGCTCGAAGATGGCCGTGGACCGGCTCATCGCGCGGCGCGAGGTGCACCAGCGGGGGAAGACGCTGTGGCGGATGCTCTACGAGACCGCCGCCCGCGCCGAGGAGGTCCTCGGCGTGAACATCGAGGACCTGGACCTCGCCGCGCGCCGCTGCCCGGTCAAGGCCAAGAGCGCGCGGAGCAAGGCCCGCCGCAGGAGTCAGGCGCGCGAGGACTTCGTGCGGGAGACCATGTACGGGGACGCCGGCACTGCCCGGCTCCTGCCCCGGCTGCTGAAGGGCCGCATCCGCGGGCCGGTGTTCGTCACCCACCGCCGCCCGGGGCCAGGGAAGGTTGTCAGCCCCCGTGACGTGTGCCCGGACACCGGGCTGGCCCGCCTGTCGTACGGGCAGGCCCGCGCGCTGCTCGACGAGCACACCGCGCTGCGCGGGCCGGGAACGGGCTGGAATCTGCACGAGTACCGTCACTCCGCCCTGACCCATCTCGGTGAACAGGGCGCGTCGCTGCTGATGCTGATGGCGACGTCACGGCACAAGAAGTCGGAGAATGTCCGCCGCTACTTCAAACCGTCCCCGGAGGCCATCGCCGAGCTCACCAGCTTGCTCGCCCCCGGCGACAGCCACCGGTGAACGTGCGGTGCTGCCGTGGCCGGTAGGTATCCGCGTCCATGCCGCCAACGGTCTGATGATGGTGGGCCGTGGTGGGACTGGGCCAGCTGCTAGAATGGATCCGTTGGCCTTCGGCGCCCCAACGGGTGTGTCCGGAGGCTTTTTTCATGCCTTCTGACACATCTGCGTCCAGCACGCTTCCCACCACCAGCTACCGTGGCCTGCTCCGCAACCGTGAGTTCGCCGGCCTGTATGCCAGCTTCACCCTGACGGTCGCCGCGAGCACCTTGTCCGGCTTCGCGCTCGGCACGCTGGTCAACCATCAGACCCGGTCCCCGTTCCTGACAGCCGTGAGCATGTACGGCGCCACGTTCGCGACGGTGCTCGGTGCGCTGACGCTGATGTCGGTCGCGGACGGAAGCCGCCCTCGCCGGACCCTCGTCGCGCTCCAGTGCGTCTCGCTCGTGGGTGTTGCCGCACAGGCGGTTCCGGGGCTGCCGCTCGCTGCCCGGTTCGGTCTGCTCCTTGTGCTGGGGTTCTTCCAATCCCTCGGAACCGGAACGCGGATGGGGCTGCTCGCCGAGGTGGTGCCGACCTCCACGTATGCACTGGCGCGTTCGCTGATGAACATCACCTCGGGTGGCATGGCCATCCTCGGCTACGCCATCGGCGCCGTCCTTCTGCGGTACCTGAGCCCGCAAGAGGTCTTCCTCACCGCGACAGCCCTGACCGGAGTTGGATTGATCATTGTGGCGGTGACTGTCCGGGAACGCTCGATCCGTCTGACCCGTCGCCCCGGACTGCGCCAGACCTGGACAACGAACATCGCGCTCTTCTCCCACTCCGGCCAACGCGCGCTGCTGCTGAACCTGTGGGTCCCCAACGGCCTGATCGTCGGCTGCGAGGCTCTGTTCATCTCCTACGCCCCCAATCATGCTGGCGCTTTCCTGGCCGCTGGATCGGCGGGCATGCTCCTCGGTGACCTGACTGTCGGGCGACTGCTCACCGCCGATCAGCGACGCCGCTATGCATTCGCCCTGCGACTGCTGCTCGCCATCCCTTACCTGCTGTTCGCCCTCCACCCGCCCATGCTGGTGGCGACAGCCGCGGTGTTCATCGCCAGTGCCGGGTTCGCCGCCACCCTGCCGCTCCAGGAGCAGCTTTTGGAGTTGACCCCGGATCCGGTCCGCGGTCAGGTCCAGGGAGTTGAGTCCGCCGGCCGGATGACGTGGCAGGGTATCGGAGCCGCAATCGCTGGCGGCGTTGCCCAGCACTTCAACCCCGGCACGGCCATCACTGCTGTGGCCGCGATCTCCGTCGCCATCACTGTCTTCTCCCGGCCCTTCGTGGTCCGGGCCCGAGCCGTCCGCGTCGAGACGGCCAACGCATGAGCCAGCCCGAGTTGGTAGCCGATTAGGAGTACCGGCCCAAGCATGTTTATGTGGTGGCGGACGAACGGGGAGAGGCGGGCCGCGTCCTCGTCGCGGACGTCGAAGCCGTCCGCGCGAAGCTGGGTGACGGTGGCGTCCATGTAGCGGGTGTTGAACAGCACGAGTGCGTTCAGCACCAGGCCCAGCGCCCCGATCTGGTCCTCCATTCCGTCCTGATAGCGCTGGTACAGCTGCCCCTGCTTCCCATGGAAGATCTTCCGGGCGAGCGCGTGGCGGCCCTCCTGGAGGTTGGCCTGCACCTTGCTCTGCCTGCGATAGCCGGGCTCATCGGCCAGGCGCAGGATGTGCAGGGTCTTCGCGATCCGCCCGTAGTGCGCGATCGCGTCGCCGAGCGGGGTCGGCCGTCCGTCGCGCGAGAGCATCCGGATGACGTCGTAGGCGCGGACGGCTCCGGTGTGGATGGAGCCGATGATCCGCAGGATGTCCTCCCAGTACCGCTCGATCCGGGCCAGGTCGATCCGGCCGCGGGCCGCGTCCTGGAAGGCGCCGTAGTCGGCGGTGCGGTCGATGCGCCACATCTTCTCGTCGGGCAGGTCCGCGAGCTGCGGGGCGTAGGCGAAACCCGGTCGGCGACCTCCCGGTAGGTGCCGTCCAGCAGCGCGGCCCGCCCCTTCAGGCGCCCGCCCGCCTCGCCGGGCAGGTTCAGCGAGGCCAGTACGGTCGGTCGGGCCTGCTGCCACGCCTCACCGGCCAGCAGCTTCGCCCGCGGGTCGCCCTACTTGGAGGAGTTCCTGGCGAACACCTGCTTGCTCCGCAGCATCCGGTGCAGCTGCTCCAGCACGCAGAACGTGTACGCCTTCCAGTCCACCGTGCCCGGCTCCAGGTGCGGGGCCGAGAGCACCAGGCGCCGCCACGAGCCGGTCAGCAGGCCGGTGTCGATCTCGGCCGGGCCGACCTTCTTGCGGCCCATCCCCTCCGGCAGCGACCGCAGCGCGTTCAGCACGGCCTCGCCCTCCGGCGTGGCGTCGAAGTCCACCAGGGTGACCAGCAGCCGCAGGAACGGGCGGACGGTGCCGAACCGGTCGACCAGCATGGCCCGCCATGCCTCGTCGGCGTCGGACTCCAGCGGCGGGGTCAGCTCGAACAGCGCGGCGATCGCCGCGGCCGGCTCGTGGCGGGGCACCACCTGCTCGATCTCCGCCCACATCGCCCCCAGGCTCGCCTTCTTCGGCGGGGCGATCTCCCCGGTGTCGGTGTCGACCTGCTCGGACGTGGTGTCGAACACGACCTGGAACGCGGTTGCCAGGTTCGCCGACGCCCGCTCGACGCGCGGCAGGGTCTTCAGCTTCTCCTTCGCGCTCTCGTGCTCCGCGCGGGCCAGCAGCTTCGTCGCGATCAGCACCCCCAGCAGGTCCAAAGCGTCGTCCACCGCCCGCGAGGTGAGGTACACCGTGGTGGCCAGCAGCGTCTCCAGTGCCGCGCGTCCGAGTGCCGGCGTAGCCGCGACGCCTTGCCGTCTACCCCGTACCGTGACAGCTCCGCAAGGCGCCGCGGCGGTATCCCCGACACGTCCAGGGCGCCTATCCCGAGCGCGGCGATCTCCTCGGCCCGCTCCAGGGCCCGCTTCATCTGCGGGCCCGAGATCCGCACCGGCCCGCGCCGCAGCCGTCCAGCTCCGAGACCCGCTCGCCGGGCAGCACCGTCAGCAGGGAGTCCAGCACCGCCCGCTCCCGACGCTCAGCATCCCGTGCAGGGTGTCCCACAGCCGCTGGTTCGCCGCCTCCCGCACCGAGCCCACCAGCCACGCCAGACGGCTCGCCCCCGGCAACAGCACCCGCCCCTCGCGCAGCCACCCCGCCGCCGCGTCGAACAACGCCTTCGGCCCGTCCCCCGTCGTCCACGCCCTCGCGTCCAGTCAGGCCACCAGCTCCTCGCGGACCTCGGCGAAGTCCCGCCAGCCCCCGGCCTCCTGGATCTCCCCGGCGTGCGTACGGGCCGTACCGTCCCGCCCACCAGACGACCCCCAGGGGGCGGATCACGGACAGCCCGGGGAACTGCCGAGCCTCCTGCACCATGCGACGCGGGACGAACGGGACGCAGCCGGTTGCGTACCCTGGCGGCATGCGCATGCGCCCCACTCTGAGCTGGACCCCCGGCGAAGACCTGCCCGCGGGCACCACGGATCTGCAGCCAGTCGCCGAGGCACTGAGCCGCGGCGGTGTGCTGGTGCTCAGCGGGGCCGGCATCTCCACGGAGTCGGGCATCCCCGACTACCGGGGCGAGGGCGGGAGCCTGAGCCGGCACACCCCTATGACCTACCAGGAATTCACCGCCGGCACGCAGGCCCGGCGCCGGTACTGGGCACGCAGCCACCTCGGCTGGCGCACCTTCGGCCGCGCCCGCCCCAATGCCGGACACCGGGCCGTGGCCGCCTTCGGGCGCCACGGCCTGCTCTCGGGTGTGATCACCCAGAACGTCGACAACCTGCACCAGGCCGCCGGCAGCGAGGGCGTCACCGAACTCCACGGAAGCCTGGACCGGGTCGTGTGCCTTTCCTGCGGCGCCCGCAGCCCGCGCCGCGCACTTGCCCGGCGGCTGGAGGCAGCCAACGCGGACTTCGAGCCGTTGGCCGCGGGAATCAACCCGGACGGTGACGCCGACCTCACCGACGAACAGGTCGGCGACTTCCGCGTACTGCCCTGCACGGTCTGCGGCGGCATCCTCAAACCGGACGTGGTGTTCTTCGGCGAAGCCGTCCCGCCGCAGCGGGTCGAACACTGCCGCACGCTGGTCCAGGAAGCGGCCTCACTGCTGGTCCTGGGCTCCTCGCTGACGGTGATGTCCGGGCTCCGGTTCGTCCGCCAGGCGGCCCAGGCCGGGAAACCCGTACTGATCGTCAACCGGGATGTGACCCGGGGCGACCGGCACGCCCTCACCCGCATCGCGCTCCCCCTGGGCACCGCCCTCACCAGCGTCGCCGGCCAACTGGGCATCACCGTCGACCACCAGACGGCGGCCTGACAAAGAGTGACGGCAGGGGGACGTCCTGCGCCGCCAGGAGCTGGCCCGGCAACCGGGCAAGCGCCCATTGCGGCCGTGCACCTGCGCCGGCACCCCGCGCGTCAACGCCCCCGCGGCCGACGGCGTCTCATCCCCGGCCCTCCCCGTCCCCGGGCTTCCACCCCCACACGGTGAGCATGCCGGCCGACAGCGCGGCGCACTCGACGGAACCCAGGTAACGCAGCGCCTCGTCGACGGCCGCGTCGTCGACGAGGCCGGTGGCGAGCATCGCCGCTCTGCTGCGCTCCCACGTGTCCGCCCAGAAACGGCTGATGGGACTGCCCGGCAGCAGCGGCGGCACCAGGACCTCGGCAGCAACGGACACCAGCCCCGCCGCACGCAGCAGCCGCGGATACGACGGCACCCAGGACACATCAGTGCCGATGGTGGCCCGCAGCCCCTGCCACATCGCCCGCATCGCCGCGCCATAGGGCGTACTGGGTGTCCGGTCCCCCGTCAGGTCGACCGCGTCACTGAGCACCAGCACACCACCCGGCTCGACCAGATCCGCCAACACTCCGATCACACGTTCGCGCTCGGGCAGATGCATCAGCACGAAACGCGCGTGCACGAGCCGGAACCGGCCCCTGACGGCGTCCGGGGCAGTGATGTCGGCCTCCAGCACCTCGAGCCCGGGCACCGGCCGCGCGCTGAGGAAACGCCCGTCGCGGTCCACCGCGAGCACGCCCGCAACCCCCGCCTCCTCCAGCAGCCGGCGGGAGACCGTGCCCGTGCCGGCCCCCACGTCCAGACAGCGCCACCCCGGGCCGACCCCCAGCGCCCGCAGCCGCGCCACGGTGAAGCCGTCGTAGGCAAGAGCACCGAAGTCGATGCGCTCGCCCTCGCCCGCCTGTTCCGGACGGAACACGGCCTCCCCGTAGCGGCCACCGCCCGGCTCATCCCCGCGCCCGGCGCCGCTCACGTCGCACTCCGCCCGGAGAGAAACTGCACCAGCGGGTCGGCGAACGCCTTCATGACCAGACCTCTTCACGGGATGGGGCAGTACAGGACGGCCCACACCGGGACCGCCCCACCGATAGTCCACCGGCAGCCGCCCGCGCCACCCAGGCGCGCCGCGCCTCAGCCGATCGGACCCACGGCACACCACACCGAGACACCCGAGCGCCGCCACCGGGTCAGGATGCACGCGTCGACGATCTTCGCGGCGCTCGGGACACGACAGGCGCCGAGCACCTACCCAGCCCCCTCACTCGCAGCATGTCCATCCAGTCGAAGAGAGCGCCCAGGAGGTGTCGGCGCCGCTGCTCCACCGCGTGGTACTGGCGGCCGATGTATTCCAAGGTTTCCCGATCCGGACCACCCAGCTCCCCCGCGGCCGCACAGACGCTCCGTGTCATTCGCTTCATCGCCTCAGTGAGGTCACGCAGACTTCGGGCCTCCGGTGACGCGCCTTCCCAGTAGCGCGTCTCGGGCGTGCCCCGCGGATGGACGAACTCGAGGCCATCGCGCTCGGCGTTGTCCGTGCCCTCTCTCACCTCCCGGTGCGCGGAACTCATCGCAGCCCTGAACTCCTTGGGGTCAACAGGCTCATCACGCAGCAGCGCCTCATCCGCGTCACCGGGGAGCAGCAGCACCTCGCGCCTCGCCCTGCGCAGGCTCATCCCGGTCGAACTCGGCTCCAGCGTCCGACCGTTGCTGCCGACGTCTGGTATCGCGATGCAGCAGCACAGGGGCCGCAATCGTTGCCCCAGCCCCCAGGACGACTCCCCCCAGGGCACCGGCCAGGCCGTAGACCGCCGCAAGACCTGTCACGCGGACAGGCTCCCACGGCAGCCACCGACTGTCAGGCGTTTCGATGGCGGGGATCACCTGGCCCCGGACGACGCGTTCGTATGCGTTGGCGTTCTGGTTCGTGGCCCGGCCCGCCACACGCCGCAGGTCATGAGCCGAGTCCAGAGCCGCCCAGGCCCGACCCGACCCGCGTCCCACCGTCGCCCCCTCCTCCACCTCCTCGGCCCCAGAACACGCCTCCGAGGAAAACCCCTGCGCCGACTGCCGCCCTCCGTCATACGCTGGCGCCCGCTGTCTGCCGAGGGAGGACACATGGGGATCCGAAGCCTGACCCGTACCGAAGCCGAGCGCCGGGCCGAGCTGTTGAGCATCGAGCGGTACGACGTGGACATTGATCTCACCGCGCTGCCCGCCGGGCCCGAGGTCCGCTGCGTCTCGACCGTGGCCTTCACCTGTCGCGAGCCGGGCGCGGAGAGCTTCGTGGACTGCGCGGCACAGGTACTCAGCGCCACGCTCAACGGCACCGCGCTCGCCCCGACCAGTGACGGCCGTATCCCGCTGCCCGCGCTGGCCGGACACAACGTGCTGCGCGTGGAGAGCGTCCAGGCCGACACGGCCACGGGCGAGGGCGTACACAAGGCCGTCGACCCCGCGGACGGCGAGGTCTATGTGTGGATGAGCTTCGAGCCGGACGAGGCCCGGTTCGTGTGGGCATGTTTCGACCAGCCCGATCTCAAGGCCCCGCACGCCTTCACGGTCACGGCCCCGTCCGCGTGGACTGTCACCAGCAACTCCGGGGAGGCGCGCATCGAGGAGCTGGGGAAAGCCCGCCGCTGGATCTTCCCCGACACCCCTGCCCTGGCCGTGTACAACACAGTCGTCAATGCGGGCCCCTTCCACGAGATCCGCCGTGAAACCGACGGCCACGACCTCGGCCTCTACGCCCGCCGCTCGCTCGCCGGCGTCCTCGACCGCGACGCCGACGAGATCTTCACCCTCACCCGCCAGGGCCTGGCCTTCTTCGGCGAGGCCTTCGCGATGCCGTTCCCGCAACGGAAGTACGACCAGGTGTTCATGCCTGAGTTCGGCGGAGCGATGGAGAACTACGGCTGCGTGACCTGGTCGGACGCCTTCCTGCGGCGAGCCGATCCGACGCCCGCCGAGCGGGAGCTGCTGGCCAAGGTGCTACTGCACGAGATGGCCCACATGTGGTTCGGCAACATCGTCACCATGCGCTGGTGGGACGACCTCTGGCTCAACGAGGCATTCGCGGAGTTCGCCTGCCATTGGGCCGCCGAACGCGCCACCCGCTACACCGACGCCTGGGCCGGCCACCTGGTAGGCGACAAACTCAAGGCCTATCTCGCCGACCAGGGCCCCGTCTCCCACCCCATCCACCAGCCCATCCACGACGTCGCCCAGGCCGCGTCGATCTTCGACAACATCACCTACCCCAAGGGCGCGTCCGTCCTGCAGCAGCTCATGACGTACGTCGGCGAAGAGCACTTCCGGGCCGGCATGGCCGCCTACTTCGCCCGCCACGCATGGGGGAACACCACCCTCCAGGACCTGATCGACGAGCTCTCGGAAGCCAGCGGGCGCGACCTCGACGCCTGGCGCTCGGCCTGGCTCGCGACGGCCGGCACCGACCGCTTCTCGCTGGAGCGCGACGGCGAACAGGTCACCCTGGTGGCCGCCGCGACCCCGCGCCCGCAGGTGCTGGCCGTGGGCGCCTACCGCCACAGCGGCCAGGCATGGGAGCGTACGGCGCTGGTGCGCATCGAGGTGACTGGCACCCGTACCGCCGTCGCCGGCCTGCCGCCCGCCGCGGACCTCCTGCTCATCAACGACGACGACCTCACCTTCGCCACCACCCGCCCCGACCCCTCCACCAGGGACGTCCTCTTCTCCCAGGCCGCACAGCTGCCCACCGCCATCTCCCGCGGCGTGGCCGCCGCCACCGTCTGGGACATGCTCACGACCGGCGAGGCCACGGCTGCCGAAGCCGGGCAGTGCCTCACCGAGATCCTCGCCGCCGAGACCTCGGACGCGGTGATCGAGCCATGGCTGACACTCGCAGCCGACATCGCCGAACTCTGGGCCCCGCCCGCCGAACGCCCCGCGCTCACCGCCGCGGTCGCGGCCGCCTGCCGGCGCCTCGCCGCCGATACCGGCCGCCGCCAGGTCGCGCTGCGCGGCCTGGCCCGTACCGCCACCACCCGCGACGACCTCGCCTGGCTGCGCGAACAGGCAGGCGACGACGTGGACCTGCACTGGCGCGCTCTCGTTCGCGAGGCGGAACTCGGCCCGGACGTCGCGCCCGAAGCCGCCCGCCTGCTCGCACGCGACCCGGACCCCGACGCCTGGATCCGTGCCCTCACCGTGCGCGCCGCGCTGCCGGACGCAGCCGCCAAGGCCGAGGTCTGGCAGAAGGTCACCGTCGACCGCGCCGTGCCCGTGCACGCGGTCGGCCAGGTGACAACGGCCTTCTGGCGTCCCGGCCAGGACACCCTCCTCGCCCCCTACGCCCAGCACTACCTGAACGCCATCCCCCAGCTCGACCAGGGCGGAATGATCCCCGCGATGGTCTACACCAGCCGTCTCTTCCCGCCGCACGCCATCGACGACTCCTACATCGAAACCGCCCAACAAGCCTGCGAGAATGCGGCCCCCGTGGTCCGCAAGACACTCCTCGAACGCTCGGACACGGTCCGGCGCATGCTCCGGTCCCGAACCCGCACCGCCTGACCAGGCCGCCGGACGAGCCTGCGCCCCGCCGTCGACGATGGCGGGGCGCAGACATTCATGAACTCCCGGTCCAGGCAGCTCAGTTGCCGTAGCCAACGACCGCGACGTCACCGGCAGCGTGATCATGGATGCGGCGCACGGTGCTGTTCCGCTGCTGCTGGGCGTTTCTGCCTGATCTTCACACCAGACGGACTTCGCTCACGAGAACCGGAGCAAACGGGCGGCCAAGTCCGCAGCTCAATGGACACGAGAGTGAGCATATGAGGCAAACAACTCAAGCGTGACGGCCGCGAGAGTTACTTACTGGCACAGAGTTTCTCCAAATGCCCACCCAGAGGGCGGTACGTGAGTTGATGTCCGTTTCGGCTTGGGTGCAGTTCGGGCTGAGTGACCGGTCGCGATGGCGTGCTTGAGGCACGTGGCACGGTAGCTGAGTTGGAGCTTTGGCCGTCCACCGGCTGTGCCGGACGCAGTCACTCGGTCGAAGCCACACCTTGCTTGATCGCGGCGTTCGCGTCGCTAACCCCGGGTGGTCATGTCTACGCTGGCGGCGTGACGTTGGTGTGGGTGACGGGCAATTCAGGGACTGGTAAGTCCACGGTCTGCGGGGCGTTGCGAGAGCGTGGCTACGTCGCACTCGACGCCGACGAGGACGGCTTCAGTTGCTGGATCGACCGAGCTGAGAACGAGGTCGTGATGGATCCTCCGTATCCGGTTCCCGGGGGCTGGCTCGATCGATATGGGTGGGCGATCGTCCGCGAGCGCATTGAGACCCTCGTCGAGGAGTCTCGTTTCCGCATCGCATTCTTGTGCGGGTCGGCGGAGAACGAGGCAGACGTCCGCGATCTCTTCGACCTCATCGTGTGCCTGGTGATCGACGACGACGCCCTTCGCCACCGACTCGCGACCCGCACTACGAACGCATTCGGTCAACATCCCGAAGAGCTCGCAGCGGCCCTGAAGTGGAATCCTCGGATGCGAGCGATCTACGAACGCCATGGCGCGACGATCATCGATGCTTCCAAGCCGGTGACCGAGGTGGTGGACAGCGTGATCGACGCAGTTCAGGAGCTGAGAGGCGGTGCGTGAGTCGATGTCCGTTCCACTCTTTCGGGAGGGGTGTGCGGGCTGGCCGCGGTGTCGCCAGGCGGTTACGGCCGCGGCTGCGTGAGCAAGCCCTGCCCTGCCCGGCCTCGGCCTCGGCCTCGGCCAGGATCCCGCGCTCGGCGAGCCGCTTGAGCTTCAGTCGGGTGTTGTTGACGTTGTTGGGCGCGATCTCCAGGTCCATCGCCTCGCACACCTGCCGTGCACGCAGAGGCGCGGCGGCCGCGGCGAACACCGCCATGATCTGCTGGTAGGCCGGATGGTCCGGCAGCTGCGGGGCCGGTGGCGCGGGCGGCTGCGGATCGGGCAGCACCAGCAGCGTCTTGCGGGTGATCCGGACCTCCTCGGCGGCCCGGCTGAGCTCATCCAGCTGTGCGGTCAGCTGCGCGATCTGCTCCCTCGTCGTCTCGGCCCGCGCGGCGATCTCCCCCTCCCGCTCCTTCAGCCGCGCCAGCACCGCCCCGAGGGTCAGCTCCCTGCCACTCATGTACTGCGCCAAGCCGCCGCGGTGGCCCCGGTCAGTCGCCGCAGTATCACCGCGGTCATCGCCCAGTACACCCGCGACTCCGAACTGCGCGGCAGGTGCTCGTAGTCGCGCACCAGCCTGCGGTGCAGCATCAAGATCCCGTAGGCGCGCTCCACGATCCACCGCTTGGGGATCGGCACGAACCCGGTCTGGGCCGGGTTGCGCTCGACGATCTCCACCTTGACGCCCACCTTCTCCCCGTGCGCGACAACGGCGTTCTTGAAGCCCTGGTCGACCAGGGTCTTCTGGACGGTGTCGGTGTCGGCGGTGACCTTGTCCCGCAGCGCGATGCCGGCGGCGTTGTCGTGCACCGACGCGGCGAGCACCACTACCGCGATCACCAGGCCCAGCACATCAACGGCCAGGCCGCGCTTGCGGCCCGGTACTTTCTTTGCCGCATCACACCCCGTCGACTCCGCGGGCACCCCGGCCGTCGCGTGCACGCTCTGAGTGTCGAGCACCACCAGGCTAGGGTCCGCCTTCCGCCGCGCCTTCTCCCGCACCTGCCAGCGCAGCAGGTCGTGGATGGCCTGGTCGGTGCCGTCGTCGCGCCACTTGGTGAAGTAGTACATCACCGCGCCGCGCGGCGGCAGGTCGTGCGCAAGCAGGTCCCACGGGCAGCCGGTGCGGCCCTGGTAGAGGAGCGCGTTGACGATCTCCGGCATCTCGTACCGGCCCTGGTGGCCGCTGACCGAGGGGTGTGGGCCTTCCCCGCGGCGATCACTGGCTCGACCAGCGCCCACTGCTCGTCGGACAAGTCGGTGTTGTAGGGCTTGCGCTCGCTCACGGTGCTCAGCCCAGCACGGCCGAGCCCGCCGACTGGCTGGGATGCCGCAGTCCCATACGTTCAGGTGACGGCAAATCACCTATCAAATCACATACCGCCCTCTAAAGGGTGTTGCAGACGGCTGAGATGATCTTTCGGGGCCGTTCCCGAGCTCCTGCGGTAGCGGGGCAAATCGATGCACAGACGGACAGTTGATCTCGACGGTGGTGGCTGGATCCGAGCCTGATCGTCGTTGTGCAACACCCTTTAGCGGCACACGCTTCCTCGGAAGGTTGCCGGACGGCTTACACGAAGGCGCTGTGCCCGGTGATGGACTTGCCGACGATAAGGGTGTTCATTTCGCGGGTGCCCTCGTAGGAGTAGAGGGCTTCGGCGTCGGCGAAGAACCGGGCGACGTCGTAGTCGAGGAGAATACCGTTGCCACCGAAGATCTCGCGGCTGAAGGCGACGACCTCCCGCATACGGGAGGTGACGAACGCCTTGGCGAGCGACGAGTGCTCATCGCGGAAGATGCCCTGGTCCTGCAGCCGGGCGAGGTGCACCAGCATGCCCCAGGAGGCGGTGATGTTGCCCAGGCTCTTCACCAACAGGTCTTGGACGATCTGGAACTTGGCGATCGGTCGGCCGAACTGCCGGCGCTCCTTGGCGTAGTCGAGCGCGAGTTCGTAGGCGCCGATCATGACGCCCAGGGCTTGCCAGGCGACTCCGCTGCGGGTGAAGCGCAGGATCTCCGTGACGTCCCGGAAGGAGTTGATCTTCTGGAGGCGGTTCGCCTCCGCCACGCGTACGTCGGTCAGGGTGATCTCGGCGTTCTCCACGATCCGCAGGGCTATCTTGCCCTCGATTTTCACCGGCTCGAAGCCGGGGGCGCCCTTCTCCACGACGAAGCCCTTGACCTGGTTGTCGTTGACGTCCCGCGCCCACACCACGACATAGTCGGCGAAGGTGGCGTTGCCGATCCACTTCTTGGCGCCGTTGAGGACCCAGGTGTCGCCCTCGCGCTTGGCGGTGGTGCGCATGCCGCCGGAGACGTCGGAGCCACCGAGCGGCTCGGTGAGGGCGAACGCGCCGATCTTCTCCATCGAGGCCATGGCGGGCAGCCATCGGTCGCGCTGCTCCTGGTCGCCGCCGTAGTAGATGGAGTAGAAGCCGAGCCCGGTGTGGACGCCGAAGAAGGTGGCGACCGAGGCGTCGACGCGGCTCATCTCCATGGCGAGCATGCCGCCGAGCAGGTGGCTGACGGCCGGCAGGTGCTCGCCGTAGCCCTCGTAGGACAGGGCGGCCAGTCCGCTGCCGCGGAACTTCTCGATCAGCTGCTTGGGGAACTCGCCCTTGCTCCAGTACTCGTTCACCAGCGGCTTGACCTCGTCGCGCAGGAAGGTGCGGGCCTTGAGCAGTATCTTGCGCTCGTCGTACGGGAGCAGCGCCTCGTAGAGGTAGAAGTCGGCGGCCAGCTGGTCGTCCAGC
Organism: Streptomyces sp. NPDC096311; assembly: GCF_044763085.1. Lineage (NCBI taxonomy): Bacteria > Bacillati > Actinomycetota > Actinomycetes > Kitasatosporales > Streptomycetaceae > Streptomyces > Streptomyces sp. NPDC096311. The sequence goes on along the minus strand of NZ_JBIWFN010000035.1, from coordinate 19,053 downwards.
GGTGAGAGAGGGGTGGCGGTGGCGGTGGCGGTCATGTCAGTTCTCCTTCTGGTGTCGGACAGGGCGGAGGTCGTCCAGAGCGGGGATTCCCAGCAACTAGTTGACCGGCAAGTCACCTCCCTTGTGACGGCTGAGGCTGATCCTTTGGAGTGGACACCCTGACAATGGATCTTGATGGTCCGGGGAGGGATGCCCAGGTGGAACGCAGGTCTCCGTATCCGGAGGAGTTCAGGAGGCACTGCCCGAGCTCCGCGAGGCCGGCGGGAGTCCGGCTGAGGAACCGGCCCGGTTGCGGGCGAAGAACGCCCGGCTGCGGAAGCCGGAGAAGGAGCGGCACCTGGAGCGCGCAATCCTGCGCCGGGCGGCCGCCTGTTTCACCCGGGAGGTGAAGTAAGCCCCCGTCGCTGGGACTTCATCTCCGAGAACCGCGCCGCCTTCGGCGTGCAGCGGATCTGCCGGGTCCTGGGCATCTCCCGCTCCGGCTACCACCAGCACCGGACCACTGCGGACGCCCGCGCCGAACGACCCGTCGAGGAAGAGCGAACGGTGTCGGAGATTGATTTCGACCGAGTTCGGTGCTCCGGCCAAGGACAGCGCCGGCATGATCGCCATTCCGTGGCCTCCGCTTACCAAGGAGAGCACCGCTCCGTCGTCCTCCGCCTCGACGGTTGCCTTCGGGATCCCGTCCTGCGCAGCCCACCAGCCGCGGGTGTACGAGCCACAGTTCTCGGCCCAGTCGACCAGCGACAGCGAGCGCGGGGCGACATGCCCCGCCGCATGCACCAGCGCATACGGCTCTTCCAGGAACCCGCCGGCGACCAGACCGGGCGCAAGCGGCACGGAGCCGCCCAGTGCGGCGATGGCTATGCCGGCCTTCCCGTCGGCCACTTCGCCCGCAGTGCCGCGCCCCGCCTCGCGCACGATCCGCACCCGCGGCTCGATCCCGGGGTGCCGGGCGCGCAGCCGCTGCAGGACGGCCGGCAGCAGGTGCAGCGCCGGTGTGGCAGCTGTCCGATTCCGGGCGCATGGACACCCTCGACACCTCGGCGCAGCTCGCTGAGCTGCGTCAGCGCATCGACCACCTGCTGGACCGGCTCGCCTCGAACACCCGCCTGACCACTGACGGGCTCGGCACTCTCGACGTGGCCAAGGTGCCGTCCGGGTACGCGCTGCAACTGGCACCTGCTGCGCGGCATCGGGGGAATCGGTGAGCGAGGACTGGTCGCCATCGCGACGAGTGGCCTGTTCGGACGTATCGCCGTCTACGTGGCCAGTGGTCACGTGGTACAGATCCCCAATATCGCGTCATCGACGACCCACCACGTAAACCGCGACCTCGACTCCTTCAGCCGATGCGTCGCGGCCGTGATCGCACGCTTCCCGTTCTGTGCGGAGGACGACGAGGAGAGGTTCGAGGAGGTGGCGGAAGAACTGCGCGAGCTCATCTCCGGCATCGACGGGACCGCTCTCGCGGACAACGGATTCTGGGAGACCTTCTGCGACGGCGTGGCAATCGGAGACTATGTGGACTGGGATGGGTGATCCGGACCAGTTCCCCACGTTGGTCAGCCGTCCAGGCTCAGGCCGGTGGCAGTTATACAGCCGTCGACGAGGTCAGGGCGGTACTGGATCTTCTTGAGCCGACGTGTCACGGCTCTGGTGATCTCGCTGAGGCCTGCAGCGGCCAGGTTGCCCAGGTCGCGCTTCACCAGCGCCCAGATACCCTCGGTCGGATTGAGGTCAGGGGCGTAAGCCGGGAGCTGGAACACGGTCAGCCACGCGGCATTCGCCTCGATGAACTCCTTCGTGCCGACGGTCAGGTGGAGGCGGACGTTGTCCCTGCGTGCCGCCGGTCTCGGCGCCCTCGCGGACTGACGAACCTCGAAGTCGACCGCTGACGGATGTGGGCCGACGCCGTCCGGACGCTGACAGTCACTCAGCGAAGGTGAGTGAACGAAGGCCAGTGTCCAGCATGCGGATCAACTCACCAACCCGTCCGCCGCCACTTGGCGCTGCCGGGAAGCGTTTGAGCACGTCAACGACGACCGGTGTTGCACGATGCACCGTCTGCTCAAGGTGTTGGGCACCAACGCTCCGATCGTCTTCGGCGACGAGTTCTGCTGCTCTGGCCGCGTAAGCGCCCGCTCCGAGAATGTGCTTGACCTGGGTGGCCTTGGCCAGCGGATGCAGGTAGGCGGAGCCTGCGGCCGACATCGCTGCCCACGCCGCCTCGCGCGCAGCCGCAGTGTCCGCCCTCTTGGCCGCCTTGAGGGCCGCCGACGCTGTGTCGCGCAGAGATTGCCCACGTTCGCCGCCCCGAGCGAACTCACACGCGGCACGGACAGCGTCTCGAGGCCGCGAGTCGCCCGGCTGGTCGGCCTCGAATATCTCGAGCACCATCTCTGCACACGCTGCGGCGAACGCGGCGACCTCACGAAGGTCCTGCTTGCTCAGGACAATCTCGCTTGCTTCCCCTGCCATGGTTCCCTCTTTCACGATTGCGCTGGACAGCTGGGCGGTTGGGTTGGCTCCGGGCCGTCCATGCCGACTGGTTCCCAAGCAGACGGGATCGTAGAAGGCCGCCCGGCCACAGAGAGCAGGAACCGGTCAGCCGACCGCTCTGCCAGATGATCTACTCCGTAGACTGCCGCCCACGACCAGCCCGAGTACGCCGGTCGGTACGGCGAGAATCGTGCCGACCGAGAGTGCGCTGGCGATTCCCAGTCCGAGCAGACGCTTTGACGGCTTCCCGTTCATTTGAATCCTCTCGCAAGATGCTGATGTGGAGATGGTCTGATAGTGGTCATCGAACGGCAGGAGTTCGGCCAGGAAGGCCCGCCACACCTCGTCGCACTCCGGGCCCAGGTCGTGGTCAGCCGATAGAAGTTGATGAGGTAGGACAGCATTGCCCGTCCCCAGCACTGGCCGTTGTCCTGCCACTCCTTGAGGACCGCTCGCAGCTGTTCGGGGTCGAGGAACGCCGCGCAGGGCGGGATGGCACTGGCCGCGATGAACTGACCGGTGTCGAAGGAGCCCGCCTGCTGACGAGGCCGGCTTCTCCATGACGCCGCCGCACATCAGGACCTGGTCGCAACGCGGCCGCACCCCGGTGTTCCGGGACAGGGGCCACCGGAAGGCGTCTGGGCAGTGCGGTAGGGCAGGAGACGGACACGCCACCAGATATGGCACTGATTAGTTCAGTGCGCCACTGAACTAATCAGTGCCGTTCAACACTCTTCTTGAGGCGGCATGCGAACGTGTCAGATGTTTTTCCAGGAAGGTGATTTCCGCCTCGACGGCGTCCTCGTGCGCTTCGAGGAACGGGGCGTAATGCCGGCCCGTCAGGTGGACCACCTCGGACTCCGTTGTGTTTTGGGCCGCCTGGACGGCGGGTCCTGGAAGCGCGCTCTGGTCCTGGTCGCACACGACCACCAGCAGCGGGCACCGGATCCGGGAAGCATGGCGGCCGGGCCGGTACCCGCCGAGCCGCAGCACGATCCGGGCGGCGACCGTCTGCTCCCAGTCCGTGTAGCGGTGGCCGGGGTCCAGGGCCCGGTCGCCGTCCATGGCGTCGGGTGTGGTGAGCGAGGCGACCGTGCCGCGAGCTCCGGCGGTCGGGACCAGCAGCGGCGGCCGCCCGACGAGGCTGCCGAGCGCGTCCGCGACGCCTCGGCCGAAGAGCCTCAGGAGCGCGAGGGGAGTCATGCAGCGCACCGCGTGGGGAGCGACGGCGCGGCCGTCGACCAGGGGCGTCTGCGCGATCGCGGAGGCCAGTTGTGGGTTGTCGGCCGCGACACGGAAGACGTGGCCGCCTGCGAGCGAGAAGCCCCAGATCGAGATCCTGTCCGGGTCGACGTCGGGCAGACCGGCCGCGCACGCGATCGCGGCCTGCCAGTCGGCGATCTGCTCACCGAAGCGGACGACTTGGCGCGGCGCGCCGCCACTCTCGCCGAACCGTCGGTAGTCGAAAGCCAGGACGGCGAAGCCGGCGTCGTTGAACCGTGCAGCGAACAGGTCCGAGGCCGGTTCCTTCGTCACCGAGGTGCCTCCGGCCATGATCACGCAGCCGCCGTTGGACCCCGGGTAGTGCCAGGCGGCGCACGAGGTGTCACCGCTGGCGAAGCGTAGTTTTTCGCGTTGTCCGGACACAGGCACATGGACCTCCGTGGTGAATCCGTCGTTCTCCGAGTTCGGGGCTCTGGGGGTTTCGGAAAGTCGGGCGGCCCGGTGCGAGGCGTCGTTGCGTCGGGCCGCAGGCCCCTTCGCCGGGTCGCGGGTGACAGCCCAGATGGTGCGGGGCGGTCAGCCGATCAGGCCGGGGAAGCAGATGCGCGGATCGAGGATCATCGAGTGCTCCTTCCGTGGCTCGGGTCCGCTGACGCAGGTCGGGGACGGGTGGATGACATCCATTCTTGGGGCGCCGGTCCCCGGCGCAGGCTCCACACCACGGCGGAATGGGCGAAACTTGCCTTCATGGCGCGCGCATCGGCGGATTCCGTACTGAGCCTCGTAGACCAGCGGTTGGTGGCCACGCTGCAGTGCGACGGCCGCCTCACCGCGGAGCACGCGGCGCAGGTGCTGGGTCTCAACCCCGCCACCGTGCGCCGCCGGCTGCACGCGCTCGGCGCCGACGGCACCGTGCGCGTGGTGGTCTCCCCTGTCGCGCGGCCTCGTAACGGGGGCGCGGCCGGGGCCCTGTTCCTGCGCATCCGGGTACTCCGCGGAAAGCTCGACACGATCGTGGCCGCACTCGCGGCGCGCGAGGACATCCCGTTCATCGACGTCACCACCTCGGGTGATGAGATTTTCGCGGTCGCCCGCACCGAGCCAGGCTCGCGCGACCCGCTGGTCTTCCGTCAGCTGCCCTCCACTCAGGCGGTCACGTCACTGGAGAGCGCCACCATCCTGCACGTCTTCAGACTCACCTCCGAGTGGCGGCACCAGGTGCTGACCGCACCGGAACGCGCGGCCCTGACCCCGGCCGAGCCGGTCCCGGGGGCAGCGGCTTCCGATTCCCAGGGCCCGTACGGCGTCGACACCGATGCCCTGGAACAGTCCCTCATCGACGCCCTCACCCCGGACGCCCGCCTGACCGCCGCGACCCTGGCCGCCCGCACCGGACACCCCGAGAGCACGGTGCGCCGGCGCATCGCCCGATTGACCGCTCAGGGCCGCCTGATCACCCAGGTCCTCGTCGATCCCCGCCGACTCGGGCTGCCCATCGAGGCCAAACTCCTGCTGCACGTGGCCCCGGACTACCTGGCCGCCGCCGGGCAAGCGCTGGCCGATCATCCTGCCGTGCACGGCGCGTTCGCCACGTCGGGACCCTCGAACCTGCACGCGGCCGCGTACTTCCCAGACCTGACCGCCCTCTACGACTTGCTCTCCCGCGACCTGGCGGGCCTGGGAATCAGCCACGTCGAGACAGCCATCGTCAGCCGCGGCATCAAACGCACTCCCTCACCCGACGCTTCCCTGCCCGCCCTCGCAGTCGCCCAGCGTCGCCGGGCACGTGCGGGGCAGGGCGGAAGCTGAGACCGCCCACCCCGTGAACCGTCCCTTGCGATGTCTTCATTCGGCTCCCAGTACAACCAAGGAGGAACCGTGCTTGGAATCCCAGGAGTTGCCGTGCAGAAAAGTCAGGGGCCGGGCAGCCCCCAGGAGGCATCGACGACACGCGGCTGGGCCAACTTCACCGTGGCGCTGCTGTGGTGGGGGGGGGCCGGGCCCCCCCCCCCGGGGGCGGGGGCCCCCCCCCCCCCCCCCGGGGGGGGGGGGGCCGGCCGGGGGGGGGGGGGGGGGGGGGGGTGGGGGGACCAGCGGG
>NZ_JBIWFN010000035.1:0-13219 GCF_044763085.1 Streptomyces sp. NPDC096311 | reverse complement strand
CCTTGCCGCCTCCCCCCCCCGGGGGGGGGCCAAACTCCCGGGGGGGGGGGTGGGGGGGGTTACCCCGGGCCCCCGGGCATTGGGCCCGGCCCCCCCCCACCACAGGCCCGTGTGACTGAGCGCTTCAGTTGGCGAGTTGAGCGCCTCGGTTGACGGGTACGACCGGGAGGGGAGTCCAATGGGCGGGGACGTTCCGCATGACCAGGGCGCAGTCCAGGGTTGCACTCCCCAACGGGAACCGGTCTGCGTCGTCGAAGAAGGACGACGCGACGGAGCGAACCCGGCCGGCTTCCACGTGCCAGGCGTCGGTGTGCAGTTCCATGCCGTCCAGGTGACGGCCGGACCTGGTGGCCGAGAAGCCCTTTGTCCCACCTTGGAAGAAGCGAGAAGCCTCTGCGAGGTCGGCGAAGAGTTCGCTGCCCCGCAGCTCGTCGGACACCTCGACGGTGGTGTCCACTCGGGTGTCGCCATCCCGTGTCGCGAAGGCGACATGTACTTGGCCGGGTGTCTCGTGCACCTCGAAATCGGCGCGGCCGTGTTCGCCGGGGAAGGCGCGGCCTCCGGCCCAGGCATTGAGCCGCGAGGCAGTGTCGCGCCGTGGGATGTACACGCCGGTCTCCACCCCGTGCGGTCCGTCCCATTCCACGGCGATTCGATGGGCCGCGTTCTCGCTCCGCAGGCCGACCGCCTTGGGTGCCCAGGTGGGCCGCACGCTTCCCAGCCTCAGCAGGCAGATGCCCGCGACCGCGTAACCGTGCACCAGATGCGGGCGCAGCGGCTCGGGGAGCAGGCGTGCCGCGGCGTCCCGGGCGACCCGGTAGTTCACCAGAAGCCGTCGTTCAATGACGCTGGACAAGCGTGGCTGCCTCATGACCCCTCGCTCTGCGCTCCAGGGCGCCATTTGGTGTGACGCAGCACGATTTGCTCTGGGCACACGACGGTGAGGAACCGCCCGATGCAGATCGCCAGGCGGTCCTCGGCCAGCGTGTAGAGGATCCGGTTGCCGTCCCGGCGCTCGGTGACAAGCCCGGCACTCTTGAGCACGCCCAGATGCCGCGAGACGGATGGCGCACTGATGGCGAACCTGCTCGCGATCTCACCGGCCGCAAGCTCGCCACCCCTGAGGTCTTCAAGGATCTGGCGTCTCGTTGGGTCAGCGAGCGCACGGAAGGCCCCCGCCTCGTCCTGGGCTCCTGTCATAGCCAATATTTAGCACCTTAGCTAAATACCTAACAAGCGCTTCGGCAGCCTTCCACTGGCCGAGCGGGCGCCCGGCACCGGCCAACGCGCTCAAACGTGCCGAGTCTCGCACTCACCCGACAACTGAAGCGCTCAGTCACAACACCGCGACAGCCCCCGGCTGTTCGGAGGCCTTCTACAGGTCGAGGTCGAGGTGCTCGATGTCCGTGAAGCGGACCTCCTCCAGGCTTCCGGCCCGGCGACCGCCGTCCTCGAAATACACCTCCTTGAGCGCTTCGGCGGCGATCTCCTGCAGACGCTGATCGGACGCGCCCTGCTCCTAGGCCTCGAAGAGGCGGGCGGCGTACCGCGGCGAAACCGTCACTCTGAGCGGAGCACGGCTGTACGGGCTCGCGGTGATCGAGCAGGCGAACCGGACGATCCGGATCCTCGCTGCGACCGCACACCCGACCGCCTCCTGAGTCACCCAGGCCGCGAAAACTCTTGTCATGGACCTCGATGACGCCGGCTGCCAGGCCCGCTACCTGATCAGAGACCGGGAGGGGAAGTTCCCGGAACTGTTCCACACGATCCTCCAGGACGCCGGCATCGAGGTCGCCTTCAGCGGCGTCCAGATGCCCCGCATGAACTCAATCATGGAGCGGTGGGCGCAGACCTGCCTCCGAGAACTGCTGGACCGCACGCTGATCCGGGACCAGCGCCATCTCCTCCACACCCTTCGCGAGTTCGAGACCTTCTCTAGAGATAGAGCCGGACGAGATCCTGGTACCCCCTGCAGAATCCCGCCCAGCGGCCCATCTGCGCCAAGGTCTCGGCGTGGTCCGCGCGATAGCCGTAGAAGCGGACGGCCATTTCGGTTACTCAGGCGAAATCAGCTGACGGGCTTGCCGAACCAACGGGAGAGGTGGTCGTCCAGGTCCTGCTGATCGTCGCCGATCCAGGCGACGTGGCCGTCGGGGCGTAGCAGGACACACGGAACATCCAGTCCCGCAGAGGGATCCGCGAGGTAATCGACCCGGTCTGACCAGCCACTGACGGTCAGACGTTCGGTGCGGTCCAGCAGCAGTCCGCGGCCGCGATGCAGCAGACCGTAGAGGTGGCCCTGTTTCACGTCGATGTCGCGCAGGCGGCGGCCGACCAGGTCGGGGCCTTCGCCGAAGTCGTAGCGGATGCCGATCGCGGTGATCTTCTCGATCAGATAGCGGTTCACCTCATCGAAGTCCATCAGTTCGGTGAGCAGCCTGCGCACGGCCTGCGCGCCCGGTTCGGTGGACAGCAGTTCCATCTGGGCGCGGGTGTTGTCCAGCACGTCCTCGGCGACCGGATGACGCTCAGCCTGGTAGGTGTCCAGCAGTGTTTCCGGCGCCCAGCCGCGGATCTGTCCGGCCAGTTTCCAGCCGAGGTTGAATGCGTCCTGAACCCCCAGGTTGAGGCCCTGTCCCCCGGTGGGTGGATGGATGTGTGCCGCATCGCCGGCCAGCAGCACCCGCCCGACCCGATAACGTTCGGCCAGCCGGGTGGCGTCCCCGAAGCGGGACAACCAGCGCGGCGCGTGCACGCCGAAATCGGTTCCGGCGATGGTGCGCAGCTGTTGTTTGAAATCCTCGAGGGTGAGCGGTTCCGCGCGATCGCTGACTCCCGCGACGGGGACTACGACGCGATAGACCCCTTCACCGAAGGGCCTGAGACTGAAAATCTTGTTGGTCTCGTTGATTTCGGCCACCTTGGCGGCGATCTCCTCCTGTGGCACACCCACTTCCATCTCGCCCATCAGCGTCTCGGTCCGCGAGGGCTCGCCGGGGAAGCCGACGCCGAGCAGTTTGCGCACCGTACTGCGCCCGCCGTCACAGCCGACGAGATAGCGCGAACGCAGCTGTTCGCCGTCGGCCAGCTCGACGGTCACGCCCTCGTCGTCCTGCTCGAAATCGGCCACCGCACAGCCGCGCCGGACCTGCGCACCCAGTTGCATCGCACGTTCTTCGAGCAGGCGAACGATGGCCGGCTGTGGGATGCCCAGCAGATAGGCGTGCGCGGAATCCAAACCCTCGGGCGCGGGTTTGGTGATGGCGGCGAAGAATCCGCCGGCCGGACGCTTCCTTCCGTGTTCGAGAATGCGATCCAGCAGTCCGCGCATTGCCATCAGCTCGATACTGCGAATGTGCAGACCGACTATGCGGGCGAACGACACGGGCTCCGTTTCCTTCTCCAGAACGAGTACCCGCACATCGTGCAGCCGCAGTTCGGCGGCCAGCATCGCGCCAGTCGGCCCGCACCCGGCAATGATCACGTCGAACATGAGGGGCGCGCGATCGCCGCCAGAGGCCGACGACTGGAGTCCGGGGACGTCGCCCACGGTGAAGTCGCGTTCGACCGCATCGTTCGACGACGACTCGGAGGTGAATTGCAGAGACTGCATAGGTGTTGCCTTTCGGGAGGACCTTGTTGTCGAGGCGCTCCCGGCGACACCTACGTCAATCGCCGGCCGTGACGGGAAGGGGGAGCACCCACGTCGATACAGCGTTCATGGGTCTCACCTCCTCGGGCGGTGTCGCGGTCCACTGCAAGCTACAAGCCCGAGCATCACCCCGTCCAATCATTTCCCAGCCACGTGATCACGACTCCGAGCGGGCCCGCTTGCCGGGCGAATCCGGCGTGGCGGCCTGGCCGACGTCGCCCAGCCCGATCACCACCAGCGTGCCCGTCGGGGTGCACGCGGGTGCCGCGCGCCGCACCGCGTGGTGGGCGGTCAAGCCCACGTCCGTCAGGGGTGCCGCGCGCACCGGGTCGAGGCCGTCGAGCGGGAGCAGACGGCGGGCGTCGGGCTCGGCGACGTACTCGGCGAAAGCGCCGGGGCGGGCGATACCGAGCCAGCCACGGGAGTGCGGGCACGCTGGTAGCGGCCCGAGCGGCAGCGGGGACAGTCGCCACGGCCGCCGGGGCCGTAGACGGCGACCTCGGCACCCTCTACGACGCCCTTCCGGAGCGTCGGCTTCGGCACGCATGGACCACAAGCCGGGCGGAGTGCCGGCAGCTGCCCCGATGCGCGTCATCCGCCGTCGGACCCGCCCGCATCGCGCGGCAGCAAGGAGAGGGAATCCGGAGTGATCTCTCCAGCACAGTGCCGGCACCCGGAGTCCATCCGCAGCGGATGACCGCACTCATGCCCGAAGGCGACCGCAGGCGCATCGACTGCCCACTTGTCGCCCCATTGCAGGAGTCCGATCATGACCGGGAAGAGCTCCTGCCCCGCCTGGGTCAGATGGTATTCGTGGCGCGGTGGATGTTCGCTGTACTGCCGCCGCTCGATCACACCTGCCGCTTCGAGCTTGCGCAGCCGGTCGGCGAGGATGTCGCGCGGCGCGCCCGTGTAGCCGACGATCTTCGCGAAACGGTGCACGCCGTAAGCCAATTCCCGCAGCGCGAGCAGCGACCACCGCTCACCGACGATCTGCAGCGCGGCAGCCATCGAGCAGGGGCGCACGCCTACGGGCATGCCCGCCATCGCCGAGGCCAGGGGCCTTGCGACGGCCCCAGTCCCGGCCCCACCCACCGGCTGCTCCCTGTCCTGCTGGGGTTGTACGTCCATGATCCCACGTTACCCCTGGTTGGTTGCGTTTCACGACTCACTCACGCTAGCGTCGCGCAAGTCAGTAGGAAATCACAACTCACTTGCGAGGAATCCATGGCTGTATCCGACGCGGGCTCCACAGCCGCGCCTGCGGAGTCACCGACGGCGGGCGAGCCGGTCCAGGACGCCGCGGCCCGACGGCACGCGCTGCGGGTACTGGCCCTGAGCAGCCTCGGCGCGTTCGTGGTGTTCCTCGACACCACGATCGTCAACGTCGCGTTCGAGACCATCAGCCGCAGTTTCCATGACACGGCCGGCCATCTGGCGTGGGTGCTCAACGCCTACAGCCTGGTGTTCGCCGCCGTTCTCATACCGGCCGGGCGCCTCGCCGACCGTTACGGGCGCAAGCGAGTCTTCCTCACGGGCATCACCGGCTTCGCGGTGACGAGCGCCCTGTGCGGCCTGGCACCGAACGCCGGGACGCTCATCGCGGGGCGGGCCCTGCAAGCGGTGTTCGCCGCCCTGGTCACTCCCACCTCACTGGCCCTGATCCTCCCGGAATTCCCGGCCGCCCGGCGAGCGGTCGCGATCGGCACCTGGGGCTCCATGGGCGCGGCGGCGGCCGCCCTCGGCCCCACCCTGGGCGCGCTGTTGACCCAGTACGCCTCCTGGCGCTGGATCTTCCTGGTCAACCTGCCGATCTGCGCGCTGATCGCCGTCTTCGGCCTGCGCCTGCTGCGCGAGGCCCGCGACCCGCACGCCCGCGGCCTGCCCGACCCCCTCGGCGTACTGCTGGTCGCCGCGATGCCCGCGGCGCTGAGTCTGGGCATCATCGAGGGACCGAACTGGGGATGGACCGACCCACGCGTGATCGGCGCCTTCGTGCTCGCCGCGCTGCTGCTCCCCGTCTTCGTACTGCGCAACCGCTCCACCGCACAGCCCGTGATGGACTTCGCCCTCTTCCACGTCCGCCAGTTCCGGCTCGTGAACGCCGCGACGCTGGTGTTCGCCGCCGCCTTCTACGGCATGCTGCTGAGCAACATCATCTTCCTGCAGACGGTGTGGCACTACTCGGTGCTGCGCGCCGCGCTCGCCACCGCACCGACCCCGCTGGTGGTGACCGCCATAGCCGGTTCCGCCAGCCGCCTCTCCCACACCTACGGGGCACGCCGTGTACTCACCCTCGGCGCGGTCTTCTGGACAGCCGGCCTCGCCCTCGACGCGACCGCCGTCGGCGCCACCCCCCACTGGAGCACTCACTGGCTGCCCGCGGCGCTGCTCACCGGACTCGGCATCGGCCTCACCCTGCCCGTCCAGTCCGGAGCGGCCGTCCAGACGCTGCCCCCGGGGCGATTCGCACTCGGCTCGGCGATCAACGCGAGCCTCCGTCAACTCGGCGCGGTCCTCGGTATCAGCCTCTTCGTAGCCGTCCTCGGCACCCCTACGGCGGCCACCGCCGTCGACTCCTTCCACCGCGTCTGGTGGCTCTTCGCCGCTCTCGGCCTGACCGCCGGCGCCGTCCTTTGGACACCGAGCCGCCGCCGAGACGCCTCGGACGCCGGGGCAACCGGCCACGAGCCGGCGTACGGCACTCGCGACGGGGCGACCAACCACCAGGCGTAACCGGTGTTCGGCCTCCCCTGATCAGACACGCACCAACGGCACGCCCCTACGCAGCTCCTGCGGCCGGCGTCGCAACACACCATCGCTGTACTCATCGCTGTACGGCGGAGCCACGGTCTGCGGGCGGCACGAGGGATTCCGTGGCGTTTCCTCGGGTGCCGGGAATCGGCGAAGCCGCCGACTCGCCGAGGAGAGGGGCGCACCGACCGTCGCCAAGCCGATTGCGGTGGTCACGGGCTACCCGCAGAGACCCGCGGCCAGGCCGACAACTGAGCGCCGTCAGCCGGCCGATGAAGCGGATCAGCCCGGCGCTCGCGCCATGTGGAGTGCCTACTCCCATCCTTCGAACGCGCCCCGGATTATCGCGCGGCAAGCCCCCGTACGTCTCACTCCTTGATCTCACACATGGGTAACTCGGAAGACCAGCTCGGTCCGGCTCCGGCCGTCGGCGGCATCTCCGGCGGGCGGAACCGAACCGGGACTGGTCGACCCCCGACTTCATGTATGGGCGACGTCACTCAACTCCCGTCTCTGCTCGGCACGGTCCCTGGCGTGGGCGATGTCGTCGGCCGGCCCGGCCGCCGGCCCGACGCGCTCCTTGCGGACCGTGGCTACGACCACGACCACGACAAGTACCGCCAACTGCTGTGGCAGCGAGGGACCCGTCCGCACCTCGCCGAACGAGGCCAGGCACACGGCTCTGGCCTGGGCGTTTTTGTTCCCGGAGCGCAGGAGATTGCGCCAACCTCATCGATGAGGCCACCTGCCGACGAGGCCGCGCGAGCCTGATGGCGCATCAAGTCGCCATAGCCCGCGTCGATAGTGGCGCCGCGGCCGGTCCTGCTCTGGTCAGGTGGTGAGTCCTGCGTCGCGGGCCATGAGGGCCGCTTGCACGCGGTTGATAACCTCCAGCGCGGCCAGGATGCGGCTGACGTGGGCCTTGACGGTGCTCTCGCGCATGGCGAGGCGGGTGGCGATGTCGGCGTTGGTGTCGCCTCGGGCGAGGAGGGCGAGCACATCGCGCTCACGGGGGGTGAGCTGGTCCCGTCAGGCCTGCGCTGTGGCGGCTTGGGGCTGGTTGGTCGCGTGGTACCGGTCGATGAGGCGGCGGGCCGCGGTGGGGTGGAGCATCGCCGAGCCGGCGGCCACCAGGTGGACGGCGCGCAGGATCTCGGCCGGGTCGGTGTCCTTGAGCAGGAACCCGTCGGCTCCGGCGGCGAGGGCGTTGTAGACGTACTCGTCGAGGTCGAAGGTGGTCAGGGTGATCACCTTCGGGGGTGGGGAAGGGCCCGCAGCCGGGTGGTGGCGGTGATGCCGTCCATGCGGGGCATGCGTACGTCGACGAGGGCGACGTCGATGTGGTGGGCGGTGGCCTGCTCGATGGCCTGGAGCCCGTCGGCGGCTTGGGCGACCACCTCGATGCCTACGTCGCCGTCGAGGAGGTCGGCCAGACCGAGGCGGACCAGAGCGTCATCATCGACGATCATGGTGCGAATCATGTGCGGGTGCCGTTCTTTCCGTCGCCGCTGGGGTGGGGAATGCGGGCGGCCAGCCGCCAGGCGCCCGCCCCGGCGGGTCCGGCAGCGAGATGACCGCCGAGGGCGGTGACGCGTTCACGCAGACCGACAAGCCCGTAGCCTGACCGACGGTGTCTGTGCGAGGTGCTCCAGGGGAGTTGATGACCTCGACCGGTGTGGCCGGCGGCCGGTAGTCGATGCGTACGGTCACTTCGGCCCCGTCCGCATGCTTGCGGGCGTTGGTCAGTGCTTCCTGGACGATCCGCTACACCGCCAGTCGATGGGTGGTGGGAGCCTGCTCGGCAGGGCCGTCCGCGGTCAGTTCGATGTGCTGCCCGACAGAACGGGCCTCGTCGACGAGTCCCAGCTGAGCAGGTGGGCACCCAGCGCGGCCACGGCACATCCCACCGCCGCCCGCGCCCGGCGATTCACCGCCAGGTCGAACAGGGCGATCACCAGCAGCGGCAGCAGCGGCGATCCCCATCACACCGTGGCCGCGGTGATCAGCAGCGGCGCGACCGGCCACCGCAGCCGGGGCACGAGCAAGGCCGCTCCGCACAGCAGGGCCACGACGGTCACGGGGATCAAGTAACGGCCATCGCTGAGCGACCCGCACAGGTCGAGCGCATCATGGCCCGCTACCTGGACCTGCTGCACCCCGGCGGCACCCTGACGTACCTCGCCTACGTCGGCACACGCAAAGCCCGTTCCCTGACGGCATCACTAGCCGAAGCAAGCCGCCACGCCGGGGTGGGCGAGGTGATGGCCGCCTACCAGCGCAGCTACCGCCACCGGCCGCTGGACGGTCTGGGCGAACCTGCCTCCGGCGCACGTCTGGCACCTGCAACGGCCCCATGCGGTCCCCCACGAGTCGCAGCCGACAGCGGACGGAGCAATGCGGTGAACATCCTGTCCGACATCCTCGACCACCTCCCCCCTGCCGCCGCCGCTTACCCGGTGGTGACCCTGGCCGTCCTGGCCGAGTCGCTCCTCCGGGTCGGCGCGTTCGTCCCCACACTCACTCTGCTACTGACCGCCGGCGCCCTGGCTCGCACCGGCCACGTCAGCCTTCCCCTCATCATCTCTTCCGCGGCCGGCGCCGTGGTGGTGGGCTACTTCCTCGCCCACCGCACGGGCAGGCTCTTCGGTGATCACCTGCGCACCGGCCGCGTGGTCCGTCGTATCCCCGGCGCCGCCTGGCACCGGACTGAGACACTCATGACCCGCCACGGCGGCCGGGCCGTCTTGCCGGCCCGGTTCCTGCCCGTGGTCCGCACGCTCGCCCCGCACTTCGCAGGCGCCACCCGACTGCCGTACCGCCGCATCGCTCCGTACAGCGTCACCGCCGCCTGCCTGTGGGCCACAGCCGAGGCCGGCGTCGGGTACGCGGCCGCGACGTCTCTCCAGCGGATCCTCACTGTGGGCGGTCCCGCCGTAGCCGTGGTCGCCCTGACGGCCGTTGGAGTGGCGCTTCTGCGTCGTTCTACGCGCCATGCCACACGCTGCGGCTGACCGGCATGGATGCCGTGATCGCGCCCCTTGAGTCCAGTCGGCCGGTCTTGCCCTTCGCCGATGGGAGCCGGCCCCAGGGCGGTCCGGCACTGTGCGGGTCCGCGTGCGGAGCGCGTCTTGACCGGTCGGGTACCGACGCGCGCCTGTCCCGCAGTGGCAGGACACGCTCGGGTCAGCTGCTGGCGAGGAGCTCGAGTGTGTCGATCACGCGGTTCGAGAAGCCCCACTCGTTGTCGTACCAGGCGACCACCTTCACGTGCCGGCCGTCGACCCGGGTGAGGGCCGAGTCGAAGATCGACGAGGCCGGATTGCCCGTGATGTCGGAGGACACGAGCGGGAAGTCCGAGTACTCGAGGATGCCGGCGAGCGGCCCATCCGCCGCGGCGCGGTACGCGCTCAGCACGTCGTCGCGCGTCACGTCACGGGTGACGGTCGTGTTGAGCTCGACAATCGAGCCCACCGGGACCGGCACACGGATCGAGTCGCCCGACAGCTTGCCGGCCAGGTTCGGCAGCACGAGGCCGATCGCCTTGGCGGCGCCCGTCGTGGTCGGCACGATGTTGACGGCGGCAGCGCGGGCGCGACGGGCGTCACGGTGCGGACCATCCAGCAGGTTCTGCTCCTGCGTGTAGGCGTGCACCGTCGTCATGAAGCCGTGCTCGATGCCGGCGAGCTCGTCGAGTACCGCGGCCAGCGGTGCGAGCGCGTTGGTCGTGCACGAGGCGTTCGAGACGATCGTGTGCAGGGTCGGGTCGTACGTGTCGCTGTTGACCCCGAACGCCAGCGTGACGTCAGCGCCGTCCGACGGCGCGCTGACCAGCACCTTCTTCGCGCCCGCATCGACGTGGGCGCGGGCAGCCTCTGCCGACGTGAAGCGGCCGGTCGCTTCGAGGACGATGTCGACACCGAGTTCGGCCCACGGCAGCTGCGACGGTTCACGCTCGGCGAGCACCTTGATGCGACGGCCGTCGACGACGAGGGCGTCCCCGTCGACGGTCACCGGGCGACCGAGCCGGCCGGCCGTCGTGTCGTAGGCGAGCAGTCGCGCGAGGGCGACGGGCTCCGTGAGGTCGTTGACGGCCACGACCTCGAGGGTGCTGTCGCGTTCGAGCAGTGCGCGCAGCACGTTGCGTCCGATGCGGCCGAATCCGTTGATGGCGATGCGAGTCATAAGTGCTGTCCCTTCGGTTCGCCAGCAAGGTTCACTCGCGGCACCCACCCGGTGACAGTGGCGGGATCGCCACGGTTCAAAAGGATCGCGCCACGTGCGCCGGTGGCAGAGCTACTCACCCTGGGCGAAGGTGCGCCGGTACTCGCTCGGCGTGGTGCCGAGGATGCGATGGAAGTGCAGCCGCAGATTCGCACCGGTGCCGAGACCGACGTCGGCGGCGATCTGCTCGACGCTGCGCTGCGAACGCTCGAGCAGCTCGCGGGCCATGTCGATACGGGCTCGCATGACCCACTGCATCGGCGTGTACCCGGTCTCCGCCACGAAGCGCCGCGAGAACGTGCGCGGCGAGACCGCCGCCTGCCGCGCCAGCACCTCGAGGCTGAGGGGCTCGTCGAGCCGGTGCAGCGCCCACTCCCGGGTGACGGCGAACCGCTCACCGAGCGGCTCAGGCACGCTGCGCGGCACATACTGCGCCTGACCGCCGCTGCGGTAGGGGGCTGCGACCAATCGCCGGGCCGCGTGGTTCGACGCAGCCACCCCGAGGTCGCCGCGCAGGATGTGCAGGCACAGGTCGATGCCCGAGGCGGCGCCGGCCGACGTCAGCACGCTGCCCTCGTCGACGAACAGAACGTTCTCGTCGACCTCGACGAGCGGATGCCTCGCCACCAGCGCCCGTGTGTAGTGCCAGTGCGTCGTGGCACGCCTGCCGTCGAGCAGGCCCGTGACGGCGAGCGCGAAGGCGCCCGTCGAGATGGCGGCGAGCCGCGCGCCCCGGTCGTGGGCAGCGATCAGCGCGTCGACGACGGTCTGCGGCGGATCGTCACGGTCCGGGAACCGATAGCCGGGGATGAAGACGATGTCGGCCCACGCAAGTGCGTCAAGGCCATGGGCGACGTGGTACGAAAGGCCGTCGCCACCGGCCACGAGACCAGGTGCCGCGCCGCACAGCCGCACCTCGTACGGCATGCTCGCGCGCGTGCTGAACACCTGTGCGGGGATTCCGACATCGAGCGGCTTCGCACCCTCGAGCACAAGAACGGCGACGCGACGCAGGCGGGAGGCTGACACGGACACAGGGTACGCAGGGGTGCGGGCCCCGATCAGGGTCAGGGCATCGGCAGCATCACTCCCCGCCAGATCACATGGTTGACCGCGATGTCGGCCAGGGGCGCCGTGCAAGAGAAAGCGCCTTCCGGCGCCCTCGAAGCGGAACGCGTAAG
Source organism: Streptomyces sp. NPDC096311 (assembly GCF_044763085.1). Lineage (NCBI taxonomy): Bacteria > Bacillati > Actinomycetota > Actinomycetes > Kitasatosporales > Streptomycetaceae > Streptomyces > Streptomyces sp. NPDC096311. The sequence goes on along the minus strand of NZ_JBIWFN010000035.1, from coordinate 1,408 downwards.
CGCTTGCCGTGAACGCGTCAATGGATGGCTACCTGATTCTCATGCATGCTTGCGAGCAGCCGTCGGTGCGTCGCGACGGGTTGGCCCGGCGCGCAGGGCCCGGGTGGAGCCCAGGCCTGAACCAATGAGAGTGGCTCCACGACCGCACCCGCCTCCCCCAGCGCCTCCCGAACGGCAGCCTGCCCAACCGTCTCACCCGGCGCGACCTTGCCCCACCGGAACCGCCGTGCCGCGAGCGGCTCCGGCACGCTGGGCAGGGTCCGCCATACCCGATAGACATGCCGAACGTATGCGCTGCGTCCAGCGACACGCCTGACGCGCATGGTCATTCGACCGGACTCGCCTCACGTGCGGGCAGGGCACCCCATGAACAGACTGGTGCCATGCCCGCGCCCGAGGAACCGCCGCCCAGGTCGGCAACCGAGCCTCCCCCGCGGCCTCCGAAATCCGGGTTCCTGGACAAGGCGGCGTACGTCGCGGCGCCCGGGACTGTGGCTATCGGGCTGCTGTACTACTTTGGCAACGTCTATCAGCGCGCGTACTACACCGCACTCGGGGTGATCCCCGAAGATCTGCAGTTCTCCGTGCAGGCCATGCTGGCCGAGAGCCCGGACGCCATCTTCCTGCCGCTGTGGTTCCTGCTCGTGTGCGGGCTCATCGTGTTGCTGGTGCTCGGCTGGGCAGGACAGTCGCTCAGCGGGCCACGGCACGCGGCCCGTCGCAGCAAGGTGATCCTCTGGCTGCTGGGCTCGGGCCTTGTCCTGTTGCTGCTGGGCTTCCCGGTCTTCTTCTGGGAGGAGAATCTCCCCACGCTTCCGGGTGGCTGGGCCGCCCAGTTCGTGCCTGCGATGCTGGTGGCACTGGGCGCAACCTTGGCCTTCTTCGCCGTACAGCTGCGTCTCACCCACGACGCAGGGACACACGACCGACCCGGCCGCACCGGGGACCGGCTGTGGCTGTCGGGGGGAGCCCTGCTCCTCGGGCTTCTGACGATGACGCTCTTCTTCACCATGGCCCGCTACGCGTCCATGGCGGGCGTGAGCAACGCCGTCGCGACCGCTCAGGACCACTACCGGAAGAGTCAGCACGTAGTGATCCACTCACGTGTGATCCTCCAGCACCACGCGCAGGGCATCAAATACAAGGACCTGGGCGACAGAGCCGGTCCGTACCGCTACCAGTACAGCGGCTTCCGCCTGATCGCGAAGTCGCCGAGCCGCTACTACCTGGTCTCCAAGACCGCGGACTACTACAGCACCAAGGTCGTGGTCCTCCCCGACGACGACACCGTGCGGGTGGAGCTGAGCTAGGGGCTAGGCGGTGTCTTCAATTGATCTTGGATGGTGGATCATGGTCGGGTGATACGTCGCCATGAACTGTCCGATGTCGAGTGGGAGTTCGTCCGGCC
>NZ_JBIWFN010000034.1:0-74707 GCF_044763085.1 Streptomyces sp. NPDC096311 | reverse complement strand
GGGGGCCTGGGGGGGGGGGGGGGGGGGGGGGGGGGGGCGCGGGGCCCAGCCGGCGGGGTACCCGGCCGCCGGCGGGGGCGCCGGCCCGCGTCGGGCGGGGGCGGCCGCACCGGGGTGAGCAGGGCCAGCAAGGCGACGAGCACGCAGCAGGCGCCCGCGACCATGCCCACCGCCGCCGTGCCGTGGCGCCCCGCGGTCCAGGTGAGGACGGCCGCGCCGGCCGGGGCCGCCGAGTAGTGCAAGGTCCAGAACGCCGAGGTGACCCGGCCGAGCAGATGCTCCGGAGTCACCTCCTGCCGCAGCGACATGGAGCACGTACCCGCCACGCTCCCGAAGCCCAGGAAGACCGCGGTCAGGACGGCGACGGCCGGCACGCTGCGGGCCCAGCCCAGACCCGCCAGCGCACATCCGCACACCGCCACCGAACCGATCCAGGTCGGGCCGAAGCCCAGCCGTCGGCGCACCCGGGCCACCAGGAGCGCCCCGGCGATCGTGCCGAGCGCGCCGACCGCGAACACGGTGCCGACCGCCGCGTCGTCGCGGCCGAGATCGTGCTTGAGGTGGTAGATCAGCAGGTCGTTCAGTCCGAGTGTCAGGAAGCTGAAGAAGGACAGCAGGACGGTCAGCACGCGCAGCACCGGATGCCGGACCAGGAAGGACACCCCGGCGAGCAGATCCGTCCACAGCCGCCGGACCGCTCCCGCTTCGGCCACGGGTCCCGGTGCGGGGCGCGTGCTGCCCTTGAACCGTACGAAGCCGACACAGGCGGCCGACACGCCGAAGCTCGCCGCGTCCACGCCGACGGCGGCGGCCGGCCCGAGCCACGCCGCCACCAGCCCCGCGCCCACCGGACCGGCCACCCCGGCCGCCGCCGCGGTCGCGTTCAGCCTGCCGTTGGCCTCCGTGATCCGCTCGACGCCGACGAGGTTGCGGACGACGGTGACGTAGGCGACGGAGAACAGCATGCCGACGGCCTCGCACAGCGGCAGGACCACGTAGAGCAGCCAGATCCGCGGTCCGAAGACCCAGACCAGCGGAATCACCGCGTACAGGGCCATACGGACCAGATCGCAGGTGACCAGCAGTTTCCTGCGGTCCACCCGGTCGACGACGACCCCGGCGAACACCCCGGCCACGACCGAGGCCGCCCCGCCGACGGCCGTCAACAGGCCCATCTGCGCGACGGATCCGGTCGCGTGCAGCACGAGCAGCGGCAACGCGATCAGGGCGAAGGAGTCCCCGAGGACCGAAAGAGTCTGCGCGACCCAGAAGACACCGAAGTCACGGTCCCGCCGCAGCGGTTGTGGGGGTTCTTCGTCAACCGTGCCTTCTGCGGCCCGCTCCAAAGCCCTGGGATCTCTCCCGCGCCACGCCCTGAACGTCACCGCGCCGGCCCCCGTCACCCGATCCAGTCGTCGACCAGCGTAGGGCCTGTCCGGCGGATCATGTGGCTACTAGGCTGCGCCGATGGAACACTTGGCCGACGTGCCCGAGAGTCTCGCCGAGCCTGCACAACCGGCCCCGGCGAATGACTACGCCAGCTTCGCCGAGGCGTACTCGGCGGAAGCCGAGAACAACCTCGTGAACGCGTACTACGAGCGGCCCGCGATGTTGGCCCTCGCCGGAGGCGTGTCCGGGCGCCGGATCCTGGACGCCGGTTGCGGCTCGGGCCCCCTGTCCGCCGCACTGCGCGACCGCGGTGCCGTCGTCACCGGCATCGACGCCGACGCCGGGATGCTGGCGTTGGCGAGGCGGCGGCTCGGTGACGACGCAGCCCTGCACGTGGTCGACCTGAGCGACCGCCTACCGTTCGCCGACGGTGCGTTCGACGACGTGGTCGCGTCCCTGGTGCTGCACTACCTGGAGGACTGGGGGCCGACACTGGCCGAGTTGCGGCGGGTGCTCAGGCCCGGCGGCCGGCTGATCGCGTCGGTGGACCACCCTTTCGTGGCCTACACGTTCCAGGAGCCTCGGCCCGACTACTTCGCGACCACCAGCTACACCTTCGACTGGACGTTCAACGGGCAGTCCGTCCCGATGAGGTTCTGGCGCAAGCCGCTGCACGCGATGACCGATGCCTTCACCACCGCCGGTTTCCGTCTTTCCGTCATCAGCGAGCCGCAGCCCGACCCGGCCGCCCGTGAGCTGTTCCCCGACGACTTCCATGACCTCTCGACCCGAGCCTGCTTCCTGTTCTTCGTCGTCGAGGTGCCGCCGTCGGACACCGGCTCGCGATAGAACCCCGGACCGAGGTCACCAGGGGCGCGGGTATCCAGGCCGCGGCCCTTCGAGAACGGTCACCTGGCCTTTGAGCCCTTCCCGTCCGGGAGGGGGCTCGGTGGTGTGTGATGGCATGTCAGTTCGTGAACCTGGCGCTGTCGAGTCCTCGACCCGCCAGTCGAAGGCGAACGGGAGCACCCGGTCGCGCCTGCCCGATTCGCGGCGAGTTGTCTTGCTCACGCAGTAGGCCGTTGCTAAGCCTTGGGCACTCGACTCTATGGAGGACGCTGTGCATCAAGAGGCCCCTCGTCCCGTTCCTCCGCGTTCACGTGTCCGGGGATTCGTCTGCGCCGTCACGGCCACCACCCTCGTCACGCTCACCGCCGCGGCAAGTCCCCCCGACGCGGACATCCGGACCGCGGCGGCCCCGGCAGCCGTGGTCCGCGAGTGGAACGCCATCGCCACCGACACGATCAAGACCAGCCTTGGCCCCCGTCCCTCCGGGCAGGCAGCGATCTGGGAGGGGTTCGTCTCCGTCGCCGTGTACAACGCCGTGGTGGGGATCGAAGGCGGCTACGCCCTGTACAAGTGGCGCGAGCACGGTCCGGCCAAGGCATCCTCCGCGGCGGCGGCCGCCACTGCGGCCCACGATGTGCTGCTCGCCTGCTTCCCTGCCTTCAAGGAGCGGCTCGACACCGCCTACGCGGACTCGCTCGCCGCCCTTCCGGCCGGTCAGGCCAGAGACCGGGGCGTTGACTACGGAAGGCGCGCCGCTGCCCGCATCCTCGAACTCCGGGAAGGGGACGGAAGGTTCGCGGACGTTCCGTTCACCGCCTCCCCGGCACCGGGGGTCTGGCGGCCCACCCCGCCCGCGTTCCAGCCCTTCATCGACACCTGGCTCGCCAGGCTCCGCCCCCTCCTGCTCGCCTCCCCGCAGCAGTTCCGCCCCGGCGGGCCCCGCGCCCTCTCCTCGGCCGCTTACGCCAAGGATTTCCAGGAATTGAAGTCCATGGGCGCGAAGACCGGCTCGGGCAGGAGCGCGCGGCAGACCGAGACCGCCCTCTTCTTCAGCGGCAACCTGGTCGAACAGGTCCAGACAGCCGTACGAGACCACGCCGCCCGGCACCGGCTCGGCATCGCCGAGACGGCCCGGCTGTTCGCCGCGGTGAACGCGGCGGCGACCGACGCCGTCGTCACGGCATGGGACACCAAGCTCCACTACGGCTCCTGGCGGCCGATCACCGCCATCCGTCTCGCCGACACCGACGGCAACCCCGCGACGACGGCGGACCCGGCGTGGGAGCCGCTGCTCATCACCCCTCCGCACCCGGACTACATCGCCGGCCATACGACCGTCGCCGCTGCCGTGGCACGCGCCCTGACCAGCGTCCTCGGCACCTCGCACATCGACCTCTACGTCCCCTCCGAGGTCACCGGCACCACGCGGTTCTACGGGTCCGCCGACGACCTCAACCGGGACATCGTCGACGCCCGTGTGTGGGGCGGCGTCCACTCCCGCACGGCGGACGTAGACGGCTGCCGGGCCGGCACCCGCGTGGCCGCCTGGGCCCTGGCCCACTACTTCCAGCCGGTGACCAAGGACGGCACCCAGCTGTCCCCGCCGACACGAACGGCTCGGCAGGACAGGCTCACCGAGCCCAAGTGCGGCGACGCCACCGACTGAACCACAGAGCCGAAGAGGGCCCGGCGTCGTGCCGGGCTTCCGATCCTGCCCTGAGTGCTGGATCAGCCGGTGGACCCTTCTTCTGGTCGGCAGGCACTCGGGCGTCAGGGCGCATGCGGATGTTCCGCCCCGTCCGTACCAGCGGACGTGGGCGGCCGCGGACCGGGCGGTACGGGCGGCGTGGCGCAGCACACGCAGCGGGCCGTCGAGGAGCTCGTCGGCGGCACCGCGTCGGGACCGAGCGCGTAGGCCAAGGCCGAGAACGGGCTGGCCTTGCGGGCCACGGCCACGAACAAGCCCTTCTCGCCATGGGACGGAAACTGATCCCTATCGGCGTCACGCAGGGCCTCCACATGCTCTGAGTCGTCACGGCAGGCGTCGAGGAACGAGCTCAGCCGGAAGGCGTCCTCGTCAGCGCTCCCCCTGCCAGGCATCAGGTCCCACACCTTGTCGTCAGGCATCGCGCCGACGGCCCGCACACCCGTGACGCTCAACCCTGCCTCCCGCTGTTACTCCGCCCCCAGCAACCTGATCACGCACGCCTCTTGACTGCTCCTCATAGAAACAGCGGCGGTGGCGCTACGCTGCTGTGCCGTGCAGGAGACACGTCTCGACACTGCTCGGATCCGGGCGGCTCGCCGGGTGATCGACCCGGTCTTCCTCGACACTCCGCTGTACCGCTGCGAGGCGCTGGAGCCCGGCCTCGGGTGCACGGTGAGCATCAAGCTCGAAACGGCGAACCCGGTCCGCAGCTTCAAGGGCCGCGGCACCGAGGTGGTCGCGAGCCTGCTGGCCGACCATGCCTCGCGAGCCGCGGTGTGCGCGAGCGCCGGCAACCTTGGCCAAGCCCTCGCGTGGTCCGGTCGCGGCCGGGGGCTCGACGTCACCGTCGTGGCATCCCGCTTCGCGACCCGGGCCAAGCTTGATCGCATCCGCGCACTGGACGCCGGGCTGGAGCTGGTGGACGGCGACCACGAGATGGCTCGCGAGCGGGCGGCGGCCATCGCACGGTACGACGGCATCCGGCTGGTCGAAGACAGCCTGGACATCGAGACCTGCGAGGGCGCGGCGACCATCGGCCTGGAACTGGTGGACACCGCGCCGTCGTTCGACACCGTCCTGATCGCTCTCGGCGGCGGGGCGCTGGCCACCGGCGTGGGTCATGTGGTGAAGGCGTTGGCACCCGAAGTCGAGGTGATCTGCGTCCAGCCGCTGGGCGCACCGGCGCTGACACTCTCGTGGCGCAGGCGACGTGTCGTCACCACCGACTCGACCGACACCATCGCCGACGGCGTCGCCGGCCGGTATCCCATCCCGGCCGTCCTGGACGACCTCCTCCTGGTCGCCGACGCCGCCGTCCTCGTCCAGGAGGCGTCGATCATCAGCGGTATGCGGATGCTCCTCGACCACGCCGGCCTCGTCGTCGAGCCTTCGGCCGCGCTCGGCATCGCCGCGATCCTCGAAGACCGCGACCGCTTCGCCGACCGACACGTCGTCACCATCGTGTGCGGCAGCAACGTCGACGTGGACGCCTACCACCGCTGGATCGGCACGGCTCCCCTCCACAGGTCCTGACGATTGCCCAGGTCAACGCCCGAACCAGCCGCACATGACCGCAGCTTCCCGAGCTGAGAGCGGGGCGTGCGACACCATGTGAGGGAGAAGTGCGGCGATCGGCGTCGCGACCGGGCCGCGATGGAATCCTCAGCCGTTCAACGGCTACCGGAGCTGCTCGACCGTCGCGGACCGGTCCACGTACGTCTGGGCCGGGCCCGATCTCGTCGTCGAGGGCATCCCTCAGCAACCGTAGGGCGGTCGGGTGGGCTACAGGTAGTCCTCCAGGCGGGCGACCGTGAAACCCTGTTCCTGGATGTGGCGTAGCAGGTTCGCCGTCATCCGCGTCATCGTCGTGCCCTTGAGCTCGGACGGCCCGCGGAAGTGGGCAAGAATGATGTCGCCCGGGTGGAGCTTCTTGACGGCGCCCTGGTACTGCATGTTCTTGATCTGCATGGACTCGCGCCAGAGGACGATGTTCTCGATGCCGCAGGACGCCGCGGCGGCCCGGGTGTTCTCGTTCCAGTTGCCGTAGGGCGGACGGAACAGCCGTGGCATGGTGCCGTATCGATCCTTCAGCTTCTTCTGCTGGCCGCAGATCTCCTGCTTCTGGGCAGCGGCACCCAGGGTGCGGAGGTTCGGATGAGTCAGGGTGTGGTTCTGGATGCTGTTGCCCAGTCGCTGGAGTTTCTTGAAGTAGCCGTAGTCGGCGCGGATGACGGAGTCCGTCAGGAACATCGTGAAGGGGATCTTCAGCTCCCGCATCATCGTCACGAACTCCGGGTCCTTCTCCGCCCCGTCGTCGAACGTGAGGAAGACGATGTTCTCCTTGGTGGGTATCTCGCTGATCACCGGCACCCGGCCTCCGGCAGCCGCCCGCCCCGTCGGCTTGGTCGCGGGCGGGGCGGGCGGAGCGGCCAGTGGTGTGATGCCCCACTTGCGGTAGGCGGCCTCGGCTCCCACCTGCGCGCCCGCGTCGCCGCGGGGAAGCCGTGCGGACGGTACGGGACGAGCCGCCGTGCCGGGACGGGAGTCCGCCGGGGGTTCGGCCGTGCAACCCGTCGCAAAGCCCGTCGCGAGAAGGACACAGGCCAGCACCGCCCCACTGATTCGCCTGTCCACCGTGTGCCACCCCATGTCGTCCGTACGCCGCAGCCTGTCCGCCCTCCTTGATGACGAACAGATGTCCGAGGTTCCATTCCGGACGCGATGGATGACACCGAGCGCCGGCCCGCACCCAGCGGTGGTCCGGGAGCGGGGCGCCGCATGCGAGGGGCGTGGCCGTTTCGCGCGGTGCCGCTCGGCGAGCCAGCGGGTCCGCTCGGCCGTCGACGGGGCCGACGGGGCCGACGGGGCCGACGGGGCCGACGGGGCCGACGGGGCCGACGGGCGAGCGGACCAGGCTTGGCGGCCCGGTACCTCCGTCCGCCGCCACCAGGGTTGCACGTACGGCGTGTTTGCCCGGGGGCCCGCGCGCGGGAGGACGGTCGGCGTGCGCGAGGCCGACGGGGAGCAAGCCTGCCGTTTCACCCTCGGCGGGGCGGACACGCGGCGCCTCAACCAGCCGCGGATTCCCGACCCGAGCCCTTCGCGCGCCTCAGGCCGGCAGCCACTTCACCACAGCGTCCCCGCACTCGGCCGTCTGTGCGTAGAACGCCCTCAACTCCTGGTGCGCCGCCGCGAACGCGCACCACGCCTCGGGCTCCGCGGTCACGCCGCCGTAGCGCGGCAGCAGTTCGTCGCGGGCGAAATCCCACAGCGCGTCGAAGTCGGCCATCGCCAAAAACCTGGCCACCCGGCGGGCCTGGGCCGCCGTCAGCACCAGGAACGGCGGCTTGTGCCGGTCGGTGCGGAACACCCGTCGGCCACCGAGAACGACCTGGCTCTGGGGCCGACCCTCGGCGGGATGCGCGGGAGCGCCGGCATAGATGCGCTCCTGGTCCAGATAACGCTTGCCCAGCGCCCCTTCACGATGCCGGCCGACCCGGTGCCGGACGGTCTCCGGATCGTCATCGAACAGCCGTTCAAGCCAGGTCGTGCTGTTGCGCAGCGCGGGAGGCGGCACCGCTCGCAGACGGAGGTAGGTACTCATGCCAGAGGGAGCGCACGGGGACGCCAAAGCATTACGTGGCCCGACGGACCCCGTTGCGGCGAGGCACCTCGACCGTCATGCGCGCGAGGGTGGGGCGACACGCGCCAGTTGCCGGGAATCTCCCGGAGCAGGGTGACGGATCGACCGCCGACCTCGCTCTCTTCGTATGTGACGACACAGCGGGAGACGAGAGCCCATGCGGCGGGGGGGGGCCCCCCCCCCGGGGGGGGGGGGGGGGGGCCCCCCCCCCCCCCCCCCCCCCCCCCGCGGGGGCCCCCCCGCGGGGGCCCCCCCCCCCCGGGGGGCGCCCCCCCCCCGGGGGGGGGGGGGGGCCCCCCCCCGCCCCGTCCCTCTCCGTGCCGCTCACGGGGGGAGTCGGAAGCGGCACGGAGAGAGGTCCCGGGGAGGGTGCGGCGCCGACATCCGGCGGGTGGGCACCCTCGGCGTGTGCGGTACCGAACCCAGTACTCACCCAGCGCGTGACCGGCGCGAAACGTCACCCGGCCGCAACAGTGCGGGTCGCGCCGCGTCTACGCACACCGGATCGACGAGGCGCCAAGGAGGCCTCACCCGGCCCCGGACGCCCTGGCGCGGGCACGCGTCCCCGCCGCGGCGTGGCTTTCGGGAGCTGCCGTACCGGCACTCGCGTCCCCGGCGGCTGTGCGGCGGCCACCGGCGACGATGCGAAGGGGCGCCCGGGCGTTGTGACACTTCTGTGAGATCACACGCTGGTCACCATGGGGCCGTCGATGCGACCGGAGCACGACGGACGGCAAGCACTCGCCATGAACCCGGTACGAACGAGGACAGTCTTGGGCCAGGTACGACAAGCCCGGCACGTACAGGCGTACGACGGGGAATTGGGCGCGGCAGTCGCGCGGGCCCAGGACGGCGACGAGACCGCTTTCGCGGTCGCCTACCGGATCGTGCAGCCGGGCCTGCTCGGCTATCTGCGCGGCCTGGTCGGCGACGACGCGGAGGACGTGGCCTCCGACGCCTGGCTGGAGATAGCCCGCGACCTCGGCCGTTTCAAGGGGGACGGGGCCGGGTTCCGCGGCTGGACCTCGACCATCGCCCGGCACCGGGCGCTGGACCATCTGCGCCGCCAACGCGTGCGGCCCCGGCCAGGCGGGACCGAACAGGACGTACTGGACCTGCCCAGCCGGCACAGCACCCATGAAGAGGCTCTGGAGGCCCTGTCCACCGAGCGGGCGCTGGAACTGGTCCGCGGGCTGCCGCGGGACCAGGCCGAGGCCGTGCTCCTGAGGGTCGTCGTCGGCCTGGACGGTCCCGCCACCGCTCGCGTCCTCGGCAAGCGCCCCGGAGCGGTGCGCACCGCCGCCCACCGAGGCCTGAAACGCCTCGCCCGCCAACTGGGCGTCGCCGGCGAAGCGGACGAGGGTGTGACGGATGAGGCCTCCCGAACGCTGGGGAAGTCGGAATGAACGGCGACGACAACAGTGACCGACGGACAGGCATCACGCCCGGTACGCCGAACGAATCAAACCGGTCGAACAGGAACGGAAGCGGACATGGGTGAACGGCTGAGCGGCGACGGAGCTCCGGGCCGTCGACGTGTGCACCCCGGCGGCGCCGCGTCCGGCCCGTGGGAGGTGCGTGACGCCACCACGCTGGAAACGATGCTGGGCGCCGCCCTACGCGAAGGTCATCTCGACCCCGAGGCCGAGCAGCGGGCCCTGGCCGACTTCCGGGCCACCCACGGCGCAGGCGCGCACCGGGCGCGTACCCGGCGCCGGGACGACTGGCGGCTGCCCGCGGAGCGGCGTGCCAGGCGTCCTGTGAAGATGACGTTCGGCGTGGTGTTCGCCAGCCTCACGCTGGGTGGAGTCGCGGTCGCGGCCATCGGTTCCGTCGGCTCGTCCACGGACGGTGACGGTGCCGGGCGGGGGGCCGCGCACCCGTCGGCGGTCGCCCCGGACCAGCCCGGCGGTAAGGGCTCGTCGGCACCCTCCGGCGGCCACGGACCGACGGACGGCCCGGCCACCGCCAAGAACACCGAAGCCCACTGCCGCGCCTACGAGCACATCAAGGACCGCGGCAAAGCGCTCGAGGCGACGGCCTGGCAGCAACTCGTCACGGCCGCCGGCGGTAAGGACAACGTCGCCGCGTACTGCTCCGAGCAGCTGGCGCGGGCGACGGCCGCGCCGGGCAGGTCCACCGGCAACGGCACGGCGGGGAGCACTGGCGCCTCCGGCAACAACCCCGGCGGCACGAACAACGCGGCCGGAAACGGCCAGGCAAGCGGCGACAAGGGCAACGGGAAACACAAGTAGCCCCCGCCATGCCCGATCCGTGCTCGATCCGTGCTTGATCCGTGCTCGTAAGGGCGGAAGCCGGCGAGCGCGATCGCGCCCGCGAGAGCGAGCATGTCACCGGTGATCGCTTCGATGCCCGCCCGGGCGTCCATGCCGCTGGCGACCGCCGCGCCTGCCACGGAAACAGCCAGACCCGCCCACGTGGCGCGCGGAAGCCGGTTGCCCTGCAGAGTCGCGATGAGGGCCTGCCGGACGGGCTGGGTGGCGGCCAGGGCGGTTGCCATGGCGACACGGGGCAGCCGTGTGCTGGTCATGAAGGTGGCGAAGTGCGCGGCCAGCGCCGTACCGGCGAGAACTCCGCGTAAGGCAGCGGGGCGTTGTTCCCTGCGCACCGGACCAGGTCGCCGAGGGTTACAAGGCGATGGACGAACACCGCGCCATTCCCAAGCCTTGACCTACTGGTCGGGGAGGTGCAATCTCGTTAATGCGTATTAGCTAATACGCATTAACGAGGGAAGTCACTGTGGAACCCAGGAAGCGGCCCGGCCGGACGCCCGCGCCGGCCGGACGTACGGCACGGCCACGCCAGGCCGAGGTCGCCCGGCTCGCGGGAGTGTCCCAGGCGACCGTGTCCCTGGTGCTCTCCCCGAAGCCCGACGGCAAGGGACGCATCATCTCCGCGGAGACCCGCCAACGGGTCCTGGAGGCAGCCCGCAGCCTGGGCTACGTGCCCGACCCGGCCGCCCGGCGGCTCGCCGCGGCCCGCAACAACCTCCTCGGTGTTTTCAGCTTCACCGCCACGTTCCCCACCGATGTGCAGCACTCGTACTACCCCTTCCTGGTCGGCGTGGAGCACGAGGCGGCGGCGCTCGGCTACGACCTGGTGCTGTTCACCGGGTCGAGCACCGGCGGCGCGGGAGCCGCGGTTCCCGACGCGCTGAGCCGGGTCCGGCTCGCCGACGGCTGTCTCTTCATCGGCCGCCACACACCCGGGGCGGAGCTCAAGCGGCTGGTCGAGGACGGCTTCCCGGTCGTGCACCTGGGCCGCCGCGAGGAGTTGGAGGGTGTGGCATGGGTGGGCGCGGACTATGTCGAGGCCACACGTGACGTCGTAGGCCAGCTGTCCGAGCTGGGGCACCGGCGGATCGTCCTCGTCCGCGAGGACGACGACGCGCCCGCCTCGGCGGACCGTCAGCGCGGCTTCCTGGAAGGGCTGGAAGCGGCGGGTCTGCCCTCCGGGACCACGACCGTCTTCCGGTCCGCGGATCCGCAGCGGGAGCTCACGCCCGAACGGCTGCGTGCCTGGACCGACGAAGGGGTCACGGCCTTCGTCGCGGAGGAGACCGACACCGGGGCGGCCTGGCGAGGCCTGCTCGCCGCCGTGCGCCAGGCGGGCCTCGACTGCCCCGCGGAGGTGTCCCTCGCCCTGCTCGGCAGCCCGCCCTCCGATCTGGCGAGCGAGCCCGTACCGACCGGATTCGACATTCCCCGGCCGCAGTTGGGCGCCGCGGCCGTGCGGCTGCTGGCCGCGCTCGTCGCGGGAGAGGAGGCGCGCGAGCCACTCGTCGGCTGTGTCTTCCGTCCAGGCCCGACGACCGGACCGCCGCCTACCCGTCCCTGAGCACGGTCCGTACGGATCTCCTCCCCCTCCCATGAACCTGATGCAGCGCCAAGGAGAAGCGTGTTACCCGAAGCAGACATCCTCGTCGTGGGCGGCGGCCTCGGTGGCGTCGCCGCCGCACTCGCCGCCTGCCGGGCAGGACGCAGCGTCGTACTCACCGAGGAGACGGACTGGATCGGCGGCCAGCTCACCAGCCAGGCCGTACCGCCCGACGAACACCCGTGGGTCGAGCGGTTCGGCACGACCGCCTCGTACCGGCGGCTGCGCGAGGAGATCCGGCGGTACTACCGCCACTGGTACCCGCTGCGGGCCGAGGCCCTGGCGCTCACCGACCTCAACCCGGGAGCGGGCCGCGTCAGCAAGCTCTGCCATGAGCCGAGGGTCGCCCTCGCCGTCCTGGAGGGCATGCTCGCGCCCCACCGGGCGGCGGGCCGACTGACGGTACTCACCGAGCACCGGCCGATCTCCGCCGAGTGCGGCAACGACGTCCTACGGGCGGTGACCCTGGAGGACCTGCGCGACGGAACGCGTCGCACCCTCGCGGCGCGTTACGTCCTGGACGCCACCGAGACCGGCGAACTCCTCGACCTCGCGGGCGTCGAGCACGCGAACGGGGCCGAGGCACGCGCCGAGTTCGACGAGCCGCACGCCCCGGACGAGGCCCAGCCCCACAACCAGCAGGGCATCACGGTCTGCTTCGCGCTCTCCCACCACGAGGGCGAGGACCACACGATCGACCGGCCGGAGGACTTCGGCTTCTGGCGCACCTACCAGCCCTCGTTCTGGCCCGGCCCACTGCTCGGCTTCGCGGCCCCCGACCCCCGCACACTGGAGCCGGTGCCGCGGACCTTCGTACCGAATCCCGATCTCGACCCGCTCAGTGTCTCCGCCGACCAGAGCGCCGATGCCGGTGACAAGGAACTGTGGGGCTTTCGCCGTGTCCTCGCGCGCAAGCTGCACGCGCCGGGCGCCTTCGACTCCGACATCACACTCGTCAACTGGCCGCTCAACGACTACTGGCTCAAGCCGTACATCGGGCAGGAGGCCGAAGCGCTGCGCGAGGCACGGCAGTTGTCGCTCTCACTGCTGTACTGGCTGCAGACCGAGGCACCGCGCCCGGACGGCGGCACCGGCTTCCCGGGCCTGCGGATCCGCCCGGACGTGACCGGCCGGGCGGACGGCCTGGCCAAGGCGGCGTACGTCCGCGAATCCCGCCGTATCAAGGCCGTCACCACGGTCACCGAGCACGACGTGGCGATCGACCTCGTCGGCCCGCACGGCGGCACGCGCCACCGCGACTCGGTGGGTGTCGGGAGCTACCGCATCGACCTGCATCCCTCGACCGGCGGCGACAACTACATCGACATCGGCTCGGTGCCCTTCGAGATCCCCCTCGGGGCGCTGGTACCGCGGCGGGTCCGCAACCTGCTGGCCGCGGGCAAGAACATCGGCACGACCCACATCACCAACGGCTGCTACCGGCTCCACCCGGTGGAGTGGAACGTCGGCGAGGTCGCCGGCGCACTGGCCGCCCACTGCGTGGCCGAGGACGTCGAGCCGCACCAGGTCCAGGCCGAGGACAAACGGTTCGAGGAGTTCGCGCGGCTGCTCGACCGCGACGGAGTGCAACGCCACTGGCCGGACGTACGCGGCTACTGAACGACCCCCGCACGGCCGGGAGTTCCGGGCGGGGCGAACGGAGCCGCCGCGCCCGGCGGCGGCCCGCGCGAACCGATCCAGCACAAGGAGGTGCCCGGACATGAACACTCCCCGCATACGCGTCGGCATCGACGTGGGCGGAACCTTCACCGACGCCGTGGCCGTGGACGCCGCGACCCTGGAACTCCTGGGGCAGGTCAAGGTCCCCACCAGCCACCACCACGAGGACGGCGTCGCGCACGGCATCGTCGAGGCGCTCGACCGGCTCCTGGAACAGACCGGCCGCGCCTCGACCGACGTCGCCTTCCTGGCGCACGGCACGACCCAGGCCACCAACGCCCTCCTGGAGGGCGACGTGGCGAGAGTCGGACTGATCGGCATCGGGACCGGCCCCTCAGCGGTGTTCACCCGCCGTCTCGCCTCGTTCGGCAAGCTCGAACTCGCCCCCGGCAAAAGGCTCCCGCTGGCCTACGCGCATGTCGCCGACCCCCAGGACACGTCAGCCGTCCGCCGGGCCGTCGAGCAACTGAAGGGCGACGGCGCATCGGTCCTCGTCGCCAGCCAGCCGTTCAGCGTCGACCGCCCCGAGGGCGAGCAGGCCGTCCTGGACGCGGCACGGCCGTACGGACTGCCGATGACCGCCGCGCACGGGATCACCTCGCTGTACGGGCTGCACAAGCGCACCCGCACCGCCGTGGTCAACGCGGCGATCCTGCCCCGCATGCTGGCCACCGCCGACCTCGTCGACACCTCCATCACCAAGGCGGGAGTGACCGCGCCCCTGATGGTGATGCGCTGCGACGGCGGCGTGATGGCTCTCGACGAGATGCGCCGCCGACCGCTCCTGACGGTGCTGTCGGGACCGGCCGCCGGAGTCGCGGGCGCGCTGATGCAGGAGCGGGTGAGCGAGGGCGCGTTCCTGGAGACCGGAGGCACGTCGACCGACATCAGCGTCGTACGCCGCGGCAAGGTCGCCGTCCGGCACGCCACCATCCTCGGCAGGACCTCGTATCTGAACGCCCTCGACGTGCGCACGGTCGGCGTCGGCGGCGGCTCCATGGTGCGGATCGAAGCAGGCCGGGTGACGGGCGTCGGACCGCGCAGCGCCCACATCGCGGGACTGCCGTACGCCTGCTTCGCCTCCCCCGACCAGCTGCGCGACGCGCGTGTGGAGACCGTCCGGCCCATGGAGGGCGACCCCGCCGACTACGCCGTGATCGACGCGGCGGGCGGGCGGTTCGCCGTCACCATGACCTGTGCCGCCAATGCCCTCGGCCGCGTCCCCGAGGGCGACTTCGCCCACTGCGATCCGCAGACCGCGCGCGCCGCGATCGCGCCGCTGGCCGCCGTGCTCGGCACCGATGTCGCGACGGCGGCCACGCGGATCCTCGACGCGGGCATCGCCCAGGTCAAGGTGGTGGTGGACGCCATGATGCGCGACTACCGCCTCGACAAGGACACGGCCGTCCTCGTCGGCGGCGGCGGAGGGGCCGCGACCGTCACCCCGCACCTCGCCCGCACCAGCGGCATGGAGGGCCGGATCGCCCGGCACAACGAGGTCATCAGCCCCATCGGCGTCGCCCTCGCGCTCGTACGGGAACAGGTCGAGCGGATCGTGCCCGGCGCTTCGCAGGAGCAGATCCTCGCCGTCCGCGCCGAGGCGGAGCGGGCGGTCGTCGCCCAGGGCGCCGCCGCCGGCGTCGAGGTCGAAGTCACCGTCGACCCGCAGACCAACACCGTGCGCGCGGTCGCGACCGGCGCCACCGAACTGCGCACCCAGGACCGCTCCCACCGCGTCGACGACACCGAGCGCCTGCGTGCCGCGGCGGCCAGTCTCAGGACCGACCCCGCGGACGTCCACGTCCTGGCGGGCACCGCCGCCCACACCGTCTACGGCACGCAGACGCACCGCCGCCTGCGGCCTGCCCGCAGGCCCGTACGGATCGTCGACATGGACGGCGTCGTACGCCACCACGCCGCCGACGCCCGCGTGGAGACCACCACCGTGGCCGGCGCCCCCGAGTTGCTCGCCCGGCTCGTGGGCGAGTCCACCTCGTACGGCGACGGCGGGGTACGCGCTCCTGCCCTGCGGCTGTTGCTCGGCTCCCGCATCGCCGACCTGTCCGGCGTCCTCGATCCGCAGCCTCTGCTCGCGCTGGCCCACAGCGAGTTACGGACCCGCGCGGCCGACGAGCCGGTGGTCGCGGTCCTGGAGGTACGGTCATGACGACCCGACACCTCTTCGTTCCTGAGCGGGAGTTGGAAGAACCCGCGTCCGTCGACGACGTCGAATGGGGCGTCCGGCTGCTGGCCGCCACGCCCACCCACGAGGGCCGCGACCGCGAGCTGCTGCGCCAATGGGCCCGTAGAGCCGACGCGTTCGGATCCGGACTCGAACCCGTCCCGTCCACCGCGCGCGTGATCGAGCGGGACGACGGCCTGGAGCGGATGCTGCTCGCCCGCTACACGTCGCGGCCCCCGACGGTCGAGCTCTACACCGACACGCTCGCGCTCGCCGAGGAGTTGGTCGACGCCCGCGGCTGGCGTGCCTGGTACCCGCCGGGCTCGGTGCGCGCGGCCGCGCTCGCCCACGAGGCCGTGCACGCCCACCTCCACCACGGCCCGGCGAAGGCCGCGCTCAAGCAGGCACTCGGCCACACCGTGCTGCGTCTGGGCCGCCACCGCGTGGCCGGCCATGTCGCCGGCGCCGAAGAGGTCGCCGCCCACGCCCACGCCCGAACCGTGTGCGGGCTCGGCCGCAGCCCGCTGCTCCTCACCGCCGCACTGCGCGCGGCGCTCCCCCGGCCCGGAAGAGAGAACTGACCCATGGGTGTCGTCATCCTCCTCGTCATGGCCGCCGGCGTCGGCCTGATGCTCACCCGCAGACTCCCCACCGCCTTCGCGCTGGTGCTGCTCGCCGTCGTCATCGCCTTCCTCGCCGGGGCACCGCTCACCGGCAAGAACAGCGTGCTGGACACCGTTCTCCAGGAAGGCGCGCCGACCCTGGCCGCCACGATGATCGCGATCATTCTGGGCTCCTGGCTGGGCAAGCTCCTCGATGAGACCGGTATCGCGGGCACGCTCGTCCGCAAGATCGTCGAGTTCGGCGGTGACCGCCCGACCGTGGTGGCCCTCGGCGTCCTCGCCGTGTCCGCACTCGTCGGAACGGTGACCGGCTCGGCACCCGCCGCCATGCTCGCCGGCATCATCGGCATCCCCGCCATGATCGCCGTCGGCGTGCCCAAGGTGACCGCCGCGGGCACGGTGCTGATGGGCATCGCCGTGGGCATCCCCTTCGAGCTGCCGGTGTGGCAGTTCTTCTCCACCGCGCTGAATCTGCCGATCCCGACCGTGCGCGGCTTCATGGTGAAGCTCTTCCCGTTCGCCCTGGTCGCCGCCCTCGCGTTCGTCCTCATCGAGACACGGCGGCGTGGCACCGAGCACGCCTGGTCGCTCAAGTCCGTTGACGCGAAGCCTCGTTCACGTCGCGCCGAGCTGGGCGACGCACCCTGGTACGCGCTGCTCGCCCCCGCCGTCCCGCTCGTCCTCGCCCTGGGATTCGAACTCGCCATCATCCCCTCGCTGTTGGCGGGCGTCCTGTACGCGCTGGCGACCACGACCCGGCCCGGCGAGATGAACAAGCGGCTGCTGCGCACTTTGTACGGCGGCTTCGAGGTGGCCGCCCCGCCGATCGCCCTGTTCATCGCCATCGGCATCCTGCTCGCGGCCGTGAAACTGCCGGGCGCCGTGGACGCGCTCGAACCGCTGGTCAAGGCGGTCAGTCCGCAGAACCCCGTGGTGTTCGTCCTCGTCTTCACCCTGCTCGTCCCGCTGTGCCTCTACCGCGGCCCGCTCAATGTGTTCGGGCTCGGCGCGGGCATCGCCGGCGTCCTCATCGCCGCCGGCATCTACCCCGCGGCCGCCGTCCTCGGCATGGCCACCTCGTACAACCAGGTCTTCGGCGTCGCCGACCCCACCAGCACACAGACCGTGTGGAGCGCCCAGTACGCGGGCGTCACCCCCCAACAGGTCATGGTGCGCACCCTGCCGTACGTCTGGGCGGTCGCGCTCGGCGGCCTGTGCGTCACCGCCGCCACCCGTCTCTGAGCCGCTTTCTGTCATCTGATCCGTCATTGGAGCCCCCCATGCACGAGCAACCCCTCGACAGACGTCTCTTCCTGCGCGCCACCGCCGCCACAGGAGCCGCCCTCACCGTCGGGACGGCCCTGGGTGCCCAGCCCGCCGCCGCGGCGCCCGGCGGATTCCCCGACTACACCTACGTCCGCACCCTTCTGACCGCGTCCAAGCTGAAGTACAACCCCACCGGCGAGATCATCTTCCCCTGCATCCGGGGCGTCTACGACAGGCTGAGCTCCCCCCTCGGCCGCTACTACCTGTACTACGCGCCGCACGACGCGCCCGGTGGGATATGCCTGGCGTACGGCGACTCACTGGAGGGTCCGTTCACGGAGTACCCGTCGAACCCGATCGTCTCCAACAAGTGGTCACCGCACTACTCCGTCACCCATGTCTCGTCGCCCCACGTGCTGTGGAACCAGGACGTCGACGAGTTCTGGCTGTACTTCCACGGAGAGAACACCACCACCCGCCTCGCCCGCTCTGCCGACGGGATCCACTTCACGTACGACAAGGTCGTGCTGTCGGCGTCCATGCTCCCGGCGGGCACCACGGAGACGTCGTACGCCCGCGTCTTCCGCCACGACCTGCCCTCACGCGGCGCCCGCTACGTGATGGTCTTCATGCTCAACAACACCACCAACCACCGTGACATCCACTGGGGTTGGTCCGCGGACGGCCGCACCTGGACCTTCGACCAGGAGCCGCTGATCCGGCACGGCGACGTCGGCGCCGTCAACGTCGGCGGTCCGCACCTCCTCCACCGCGACAACAGCACCTTCGTCGTCTACAACAAGGACAAGTCGAGCGGCGGCGACATCATGATCACGGAAGTCGGCAACGACTTCAGCAAGCGCACCCACCTCGGCGTCTTCTACAACTCGCGCGGCGCGGCCCCAGAGAACGGGCGCGCCGCGGCGCCTTCCTTCGGCACCGATGGCGGCGTCCCGTACATGATCTACGAGGCGGGAGAGCGGCTCGCGGGATCCATCGCCGTGGCCCGGGGCTGACCCGGCAGGTCGACTCCACGGACGGCCGTGACCTCGGAGTTCTACGGCTCCTCATCTGCTCACTGCAGGACCGGGCGGTCGGCGGATTACGCCGCCGGCGCCTGCTGTCCCCGCCCTCGGAAGGAACCTCCCCGCGGGCCGCCACCGGCAACGTCGGCTGGAACCGTCACCACGGTTCCAGCCGACTACCCTCGATCGTCCTCGTCGGGTCAGTGGTCCGCGCAGCACGGTGTCGGGTCCGGTACCTCGAACGGGACCAGTGTCCCGCCCGCGGCCGGCATCGCGGCCAGGACCAGTCGCTCTTCGCGCCACTCCGGTCGTACGTGATCACGGGTGACGATCCGCTGGTCCGGGTCGGGCCCTTCGGGCGCCCCGAGGACGACGATCCGCTCGACCGCGGAGACGGCCAGCAGCCGGGCGACGGTCACCGTGCCGGTGAGGGCGTCGGCCCCGGCGTACCGGACGGCACGGCCCCCGCTGCGCGCGAGGTGCTCCGCGGCGGCGTGCGCGGCACCGGCGGCCAGCTCGTCCGGACCGTGCCGTTCGGCGCCGAGGGCGGCGCCGAACTCCCGTTCCGTGAGCGCCCGCCAGGCCGCACGGGCCACCCGCTCCGAGGGGGTGGAGAAGGACAGCGCGGTGTGCGGCCGCCCCTCCCGCACATGGTGCGTGCAGCCCACCACTCCGTCGTCCAGGCCGAGTTCGGCGGCGAGGTCGAGAAGGAGATGGTCGGCTGCCCGCAGGGTCCCGGACAGGCCGGTGTCGACCCCGACCACGTACCGTTCGGTCACGACGGCAGGATCCACACCGGGTTGGAGTAGAACCACAGGTCCTTCCACGGGTCCGCGTCGCCGACGACGTCCACGGCCGGGCCCGCCGGGTCGATCGCCGCGCCCATCAGACCGGTGGCGGAACGGTTGCCGTCGGTGCCGCGCAGCCGGACGTACACCGGGCGGTCGACCGCGCCGAGGGAGTACGACAGACGCACCACGCCCGTGGACTTGTTCACCTCGTACGACTGGACGACCTTCGCGGTCGGCGCGGTGAAGGTGTCCTTGTCGGCGACGGTGCCCGTGACATCGCCCTGGATGACATCCACGCGAGCCAACTTCGGTACAAAGCCTGCCCAGTTGGGTCCGTCGGCGAGCGCGATGTCGACCGTCAGCGTGACCTTCTGCCCCTTCTTGACGTGCAGCGCGCCGCCGAGGGTCGCCCAGCGGCTGCCGCCCGCCACCCGCGCGTCGAGGCCGCTGATGAGCTGCCCGTGGTCGACCCACACGCGTCCGGCGCGGATGCCGTCCATGACGGCGGCGTACGAGAAGCCGTCCGCGCCGACGTGGGTACGGCTGTACTGGCCGGGCCAGTAGTCGCCCTGGGTGAGGTCGACCTTGCCGCCGTAGACCGGGTCGGTGTGCTTGCCGTTGGCGAGGAAGTCGCTGTCCGGGCCGCCCCGTACGGCGGTGTCCGTGTACACCTGGTGGGAGTCGGAGTTGGCGGTGATCCACCAGGGCTTGCCCTCGGCGAGGAGGCTGTCCCACAGGCCGCCGACCGTGGCGGTCATCCAGTCGAAGCCGCCCCAGGTGCGGTAGCTCTCCAGCGGGTAGCCGGCGAACGAGCCCGCGCTCGGGCTGTTGTCGTACAGACCGCGCCCGCTGCCCATGCCGTACGCCTTCGGGATGCCGCCCGCCTGGTGGCCCGGCGCGCCCTCCATACCGACCGCGATCTGGTGGGACGCGGGCGTCGCGTCGCGCCAGGCCCGGATCTCGTGCGGAGAGTCGATGCCCTTGCGCGCGGGGTGGTTGGCCAGCATCAGGATGTCCTTGACGCGACGACGCTGGACCTGCTCGGAAAGGAAGTTGAGGCCCGCGACGGCGAGCGCCTCGTTGGCGGGGGTGGAGTCACCCGCCGCCTTCACACTGCCGTCGTACGAGGTCTCGAACTCCTTGAGGACCGCGACCTCGTTCCGGCCGGGGTGCACGAAGACCGTGCCGTGCTCGGCGCCCGGGATGTTCCACTCCAGGCCCTGGAAGACGAGCGTGTCCTCGTACTTCTCCCGGGCCTCCTTGATGTCCGGGTTGACCTTGTCGACACCGATCTTGGCATGCGTGTCGCTGCCGTGGTCGGTGATGACCATCCAGTCCAGACCGTGCCGGGCACCCTGCCGGACCTGGTCACCGACGCGGTACTTGCCGTCGCTGCTGTACTGGGTGTGGATGTGGTGGTCACCGGACAGCCAGAGGAACCCGTTCCGTCTGCGACCGCTCGTGGAGCTGGAGGCGTACGCCGGGGCGGTCGCCCCCTGCGCGAGAACACCACCGGCGGCGAGTCCCGCGCCGAGCAGTCCCGCGCGGCGCAGCATCGAGCGGCGCGACTGCTGCTCGGGGGTCAGGGCCTCGTCGGGCACGGAGACGTCGAAGGCGGCGGGCAGCACGTCGCCCTCGTGGCCGTGACTGTGATCGTGACCGTGATCGTGACTGTGCCCGTGGTGGTGATGCCCGTGCCCCATCGTTGCCTCCTGAGTTGTGCACCGCGCGTGCGAGCGTTCGCCACGAGGAGATTCGGTGCGGAACGTGAACGGGGGACGGCGGGCGCGTGTTCGGCGGGCGATGAGGGCGAGTCGACTCACCGCTCCCACCTCAACTACCTACCCAGCCCCACCAGTAGCTCCGCCCACACGACCTTGTAGGCCATCCCGATCCGGGGCACCACACCCCACCGCTCGGCCAGCGCGGCGACGATCACCAGCCCGCGCCCGCCTTCGTCGTCCGGCGCCCGCAGGAACGGCAGCCGCTCGGTCCGTCCGTCGGCCACCTCCACGCGGACGAGGCCGTCGCGCAGCACCAGCCGTACGCGGAAGCTGCGCCCGCGCACGTGCCCGTGCCGTACGGCGTTCGCGGCCAGCTCGGCCACGACGAGGACCACGCTCTCGCTCGCCTCGCTGTCGTAGGCGAAACCCCACACGTCCATCCGGTTCGCGACCAGCCGCCGCGCGAGCCGGGCGCCTCGCGGCGTGCAGCTGAAAAGTTGCGTGAACGTACGTACGGTGACCGGTTCTTGGGCCCGGGTGTCTCCTTGCATGGTTCAACGGTCCCGGGAATCGCAGGGGTCGACCAGCTACGCCACTCGTACGCCGCGTTCTGTAGGAGTTCACGCTATGGACAGTACGGGTCACCGTCCGTGACCATACCCGGCATGACCTACAGCACCACGAACGAGCCCGAACCGTCGGACAGTCTGAAGACGTTCGGCCTGGTTCACAAGGCCTGCCGCAAGCGGGCGGGGCTGACGCAGGAGGAGTTCGCTCCCCTGGTGGGGTACCAGCCGTGCACGGTGGCGTCGATCGAACAGGGGAGACGACTGCCGCCGCGGGGGTATGTGGAGCGGGCGGAGGAGGTGTTGGATGCGTTCGGTGTACTGAGGGCGGCGGCGAAGTACGCGACGCGGCAGCCGGGGTTGGCGTCGTGGTTTCGCGAGTGGGCGGAGCTGGAGGAGCAAGCGGTCACCCTGCACACATACGAATGCCGTGTCGTCCCGGGCCTGTTGCAGACCGATGCGTACGCCCGGGCGGTGATCTGGAGCGTGCCGCCGCTGCCTACCGAGGAACAGGTCGAGCATCGTGTGACCGCGCGGCTGGCCCGTCAGGAGTTACTCAGCGCGCGCAGCGAGCCCCCGACTGCGTTCAGCTTCATCATCGAGCAGGCCGTGCTGGAACGCCGCACTGGCGGGGACGACGTCACGCGGGAGTTGATCCACCATCTACTGGAGGTGAACAACCGCCACTGGAACGTCGAGTTGCAGCTGATGCCCCGCCAGCAGACAACGCACGCGGGCCTCGACGGCCCTGTACAGCTGCTGGAGACGCCGGAGAACGAGTGGTTCGCTTACTCGGAGGGCCAGCAGACCGGGGTTCTCATCTCCGACCGGAAAGACATCAGCTTGATCCAGCAGCGGTATGCCAAGATGCGCTCACAGGCTCTCACCCCCGAAGACACGGTGAGCCTGCTCCGGGACATGCGAGGAGCGCTATGAGCACCACGGAACTGGCCTGGTTCAAGAGCACCTACAGCGGCGACAGCTCTGGCGACTGCATCGAAGTGGCCCTCTCCTGGCGCAAGTCGACCTACAGCAGCGGCAGCCAGGGCGACTGCGTCGAGGTCGCCACCTGCCCCACCACCATCCACATCCGCGACTCCAAGAACACCTCCGGCCCTCAGCTCACCCTCTCCCCCACCACCTGGACCGAGTTCGTGGAGTTCGCCGCACACTGAGTCCACAGCGCGGCCCCCGCCCGCCGTCAGGTGTTGGCGCCGCGTGCCGCCACCCGCCACCGGTCCAGTTCCACTCCCCGGCGGGCGATCACCAGTTCCTCCGCGAGGTTCACCGGGGTGCAGACGTGGTTGGGGACGACGGCGAGTACCGAGCCGAGGCGGGGAGCGGGGACGCCCCGAGGGAGGCGGACCACGGCGTGGTGCTCCCAGAGGGCGGTGATCGTGGCTTCGGGGTACTGCGGGAGGTAACCGTGGCCGGTCACCCACGCGGAGCGGTCCGCGCCGAGGACCTTGCTGCCCGCGTCGAGGACGAAGCGGTCCGGGGCGGGGACACTGATGACCGTCGAGGCGGCCGCGAGGGCCAGGTCGTCGACACCGCAGCAGCCCATGGCCAGTTGCTGGGCGTCGTTGAAGACGTAGACGCCGGGACGGAGTTCGTCGACCGGGCCGGGGCGCCAGCGACCCGCCGTCGGAGTCGAGCCGCCGCTCAACACCCGGGGCTCCAGGCCCAGTTCGCGCAGAGCCTCCGCCGCCTCGGACAGGGCCTGCTCCTCGTCGCGGGCCGCCCGCTCCCGGGCCTCGGGGTCATGGCCGTATCCGTGTCCGGGGAAGGTGAACGCGCCGAGCACGCTCAGCCCGGCGTCCGACGCGGCGCGGGCCACCTGACCCGCGTCCGCGGCCGGCACCCCGGTCCGTGCCGTCCCGCAGTCCACCTCGACCAGCACCTCCACCGCACGGTCACTCCCCCGCACCGCGTCCCCCAGCCGCCGCGCCGCCTCCACCGAGTCGACGCCGACCCGTAGCGCGACCACGTCGGCCAGTCGGCGCAGGCGCCGCGCCCTGCTCTCGTCCGGCCAGAGCGGATAGGCGATGAACAGGTCGTCCACGCCCGCCGCCGCGAACGCCTCCGCCTCGCTCAGCGTCGCCACCGACAGCCCGCGCGCACCCGCCCGGAGCTGCCGCCCCGCGATCTCCGCGCACTTGTGGCTCTTGGCGTGCGGCCGGAGAGCGAAGCCGCCGGTCCTGGCGGCCTCTGCCATGCGGGCGATGTTGCGGTCCAGTACGTCGGCGTCCACGACCAGCGCGGGCGTGACGAGCCCTTCGGGCAGTTGCTCAAGCATCACTACGTCCTCCCCGCACCACTACGTCCTCCCCGGTCCGCCACAGCCTCTCACTCCCCACATGCCTGTGTATATTAGGTCTTTACCTAGGAGTCCTAGGCAATCAGGCGAGGCACATCAGACAAGCGAGTGCTCCAGAGGTGGTCCCCATGGCCCGTGCCGGGCTCACGGCCGACCGTGTCGTCGAGGCCGCGGCCGATCTCGCCGACGAGGTCGGGTTCGAGAACGTCACCCTGTCCGCGTTGGCGCGCCGGTTCGGGGTGAAGGACGCGAGCCTGTACTCGCACGTCAAGAACTTGCAGGATCTGCGGACGCGGGTCGCGCTGCTGGCCTCGGGCGAGATGATCGACGGGATCGCGATCGCGATCGCCGGACGGGCCGGCAAGGACGCGCTCGTCGCCTTCGCGGGCGCCTACCGGACGTACGCGCTCGCGCACCCCGGCCGCTACGCCGCCACGCACACCCCGGTCGACCCCGCCGTCGGCGCTGCGTCCGACGCGTTCCGGCGTACCGCCGAGATCACCTACGGCATGCTCCACGCGTACGGCCTGTCCGAGCCGGACCTCACCGACGCCGTACGGCTGTTGCGCAGCACCTTCCACGGTTTCTGCGCTCTGGAGGCGATCGGCGGCTTTCACGCCGCCAGGGACGTGCAGACCTCGTGGGAGCGAGCCCTCGACGGCCTGCACACGGCCCTGGAGCACTGGCCACGGAGCGAGCAGCAGACCGAAGAGAAGGAAGAAGACCATGCGTGACGGACACTACGACGTGTGCGGCAGCGGGCCCCTGCTGCTGGTCATTCCCGGCGGGGCCGGTCACCCCATGGGGCTGGACGGCGCCGTCGCGCGCCTTTCCGAGCGGTTCACCGTGGTGACGTACGACCCGCTCGGGCTGTCCCGCGGCCCGCTCGACGGGCCGGTCGAAGACCAGCGAGTGGAGGTGTGGAGCGACCGCGCCCACCAGCTGCTGGACTCCCTCCTCCCGGACGGCGAGTCCGCCTGCGTCTTCGGGAGCAGCTCCGGTGGGATCGTCGCCCTCGACCTGCTGGCCCGGTACCCGGAGCGGCTGCGGCGCGTGGTCGCGCACGAGCCGCCGAGCATCGGTGTGCTGCCGGACTCGGCCCGGCAGCACGCGATGATCACAGAGGTGTACGAGATCCACCGTACGGAGGGGGTGGCGGCGGCCACGGCCCGGCTCAGCGCCGGTCTGGAGGGCCGGAGTTGGGAGCCCGGTCCACGCCCCGCGTCTGCTGCCGCCGACGGCGGCGAGAACACACGGAGCACGCCGGACTCCCAAGGGGCGCAGAACACGCCCATGGACATCTTCCTCGGCCACGTCCTGCGCCCCTTCACCTCCCATGCCCTGGACCTGGACGCCCTGAAGGGTCTGTCCTCCCGGCTGACGCTCGGTGCCGGAAGCGACTCCCGGGGCCAACTCCCCTTCCGCACCGCCGCCTTGCTCGCCGAGCTCAGCGGCGGTGACTTCGTCGAGTTCCCCGGCGGTCACCTCGGAGTCCTCCAGCACCCCGTCACCTTCGCGGACCGGCTGACCGAGGCACTCCGAGTCGCCCGGCGGAGGGAGGGATCAACTAGGCGCCGCGAAAAGCTGTACTGAGTACTTTCCGCTGACGGCAACGCCGGTGTCCTTGAACGAGCAGTTGAGGATGTTCTCCTTGTGGCCCTTGGTGCTGTTCATCCAGCCGTCGACGACCTGCTTGGCGCTGGTGTCTCCCCAGGACATGTTCTCCGCTGACGGCCCCGCGTTGTAGCCGGCGTCCTTGATGCGCTGCTGGGGCG
Source organism: Streptomyces sp. NPDC096311 (assembly GCF_044763085.1). NCBI lineage: Bacteria > Bacillati > Actinomycetota > Actinomycetes > Kitasatosporales > Streptomycetaceae > Streptomyces > Streptomyces sp. NPDC096311. Next base: position 49,272 of record NZ_JBIWFN010000034.1, on the reverse strand, counting down.
AGGAGCCGTCGGAGCCTGTGTGCGTTGTGATGTTGTTCTTGTCGGCGTCGTCCGCGAAGACCTTGGCGGCGTGGGTCAGCTGCGCGTTCTCGTGGAGCGCGGGGCAGTTGACCTTGGCGCGTTCGGCGTTTACCAGTTGCAGAATCTCGCCGGGCGAGGTCTGCGGGGCGCGCGGCACGGAAGCGGGCACGGTGGCCGTCGCCGCGGCGCCTGCGGCGGCCGCTCCGGAGAGCACCAGCAGAGGGGCCGCACACGCGGCAACGCAGACACGACGTATTCGATTGCTCTTGGTTCGCACGGGATTCCCTTTCGTCAGGGGCGGTCGGCAGCTCCCCGACATCGCGTGCGACGACATCGCGTGCGACGCGACGCGAGGAACGTGACGGCACCCTCCCCGCCCTTGGCCGTCACCAGCCCGCGGCCTCTTTCGCCGCTCGGGTGAGGGGCATGACAACGCCTCCTCGTACAACATCCACACTAAGCCCCACCACGCGGGCTCACGAGTCGGTTGGCCTGCGGGCGGATCACGAAGCCTGAGCAGGCCTAGGATGTGCGGTCGTGCGTGCTCAGTGCCTGTACCTCGTCGTACGTCGGCGCGGTGCCCCGCGGCGGGCGGCCGGAGCGGATGTCCGCCATCGCGTCCAGCGCCGCGCCCAGGGCCCGCCGGTAGAGGTACGAGCCCAGGCTGATCCTGCGTACGCCGAGGTCGGCGAGGTGGGAGACGGGCGGGCCCGCGGGTGAGTAGAGGATGTTCAGCGGTACGTCGAGGGTCTTGAGCAGGACGGTGACGCGGGCCGGGTCGGTCAGTCCGGGGACGAACACGCCGTCGGCGCCCGCCTGTTGGTAGGCGTCGAGACGGCTGACGGTCTCCCGCTCGTCCGCGCCGTCGCCGAGCCAGTGGGTGTCGGTGCGGGCGTTGACGAAGAGGTCCGGTACGGCTGCCTTGACCGCCGCGATCTTCGCCGCGTGCAGGTCGGCGGGGCCGAGGCCGTCCTCCAGGTTGATCCCCACCGCCCCGGCGGCAGCCAGTTCGCTCGCCAACTCCGCCACCTCGGACGGGTCCTGGGCGTATCCGTCCTCGGCGTCGACGGACAGCAGGTACGGGCCGGTGCCGAGCTGCCGCGCGAGCCGCACGGTCGGTTCCCGGGTCGCCGCGGCCCCGTCCGGCAGTCCGGCCGCCGCGGCGACACCGAGACTCGTCGTGCCGATCGCCGCGAAACCCTGAGCGGCAAGGAGCGCGGCCGAGGCGTGGTCCCAGGCGTTGGGCAGCAGGAGGGGCGCGTCGGCGTGGTGGAGCGCGGCGAAGGGAGTCGCGGTCATGTCGGCCTTCCACGTCATGTCGGCCTCCCGGGGAAGTCGCTCGTACCGGCAACGCTAAGCGCGCGATCCTTCGGCGCCCGCCGAACCGTATCCGTCCACCGCGCGCCGAGAAGCGCGGCAACCTTTCGCCGCGCGGCGGCGACCACCCGGCATGACCAACGCAAGACCCACCACATCGCACCGCCGCCGCCACGTGGCCCGTAAGCCGCTGGCGGCCGGACTCGGGGCCGTCGGTGTCCTGGCCGGTGCCTGGTACGCGACCGCCACGCCGACGACGACCACGACGGCCGCCGCCCCGCAACTCGCGGCCGTCACGAACACCACGGTGAACCTGGCCGCCAGGTTCCCGTACCTGTCCGCGGGATACAACAACGCCCGCGAGTGGACGCGCACCGCGACCGCCGTCGCCCCGAACGGCACCCTGCGCGTGGCCTGGCCCGCGTCCGACGGCGTCCACGTCACCCCGCTGACGGCGGCCGGGAAGCGCTCCGGCGCCGACACGGTCGTCAAGGGCGCCAAGGAGGTCGGCGGCCTGGTCGCGCACAACGACGGCTTCGCGCTGCTGACCCGCGTCTCCGACACCAACAAGTGGAAGGAGACGGCGGCGGCCCTCGTCCGCTACAAGAACGGCACCCAGGCCTTCCGTACGAAGCTCACGGGGACCGCCTCGCACGACACGGCCCCGCTGCTGGACGGCCAGCTCACCTGGAACGGCACCAAGTACGGCACGTACTTCGTCGTGCACGGCGCGGGCGGCTTCGCGGACGGCCACTTCGGCGACAAGCTGAGCTACGTCAGCGCCAAGGGCGCGAAACTGACGGGCGGCTGGAGCTGGGGGTGCAGCCACAACGAGGGCATCGCGCTGCACGCGGAGACGACGGGCGCGTTCACCTCCCTGTGCTTCGACGACTGGCGCTCGGGCCTGTTCGTCTCGACCGGCATCGGCGCCCCCGACAACGCGCCCGCCGTGCAGCGCGAGCAGTGCTGGGCGGGCTACTGCGGCGGCACGTTCGCGGGCCGTACCGGCGACCTGGTGAAGTCCTCGACGGGCCGGTACGCCACCGCCTTCGCCTCCCGGGGCGCCGCGTCCGCGGCCAAGAACCCGGCCGACGCGAGCGGGCGCGGCTGGACGGTGAAGCCGAAGACGTCGACCCACCAGGTGACGGTCGCCTTCCTCAAGAACCGCACCACCCCGGCGGGCAAGCCGGTCCGCCTCACCAGCGCCGCCGGCACCGAGAACGTCAACGTCCACATAGCCCCCTACGGCAAGGACCGGCTCCTCGTCTCCTGGGAGTCCCTGAAGAACGCCAAGTGCTCGGCCGGCACCTGCACGGGCACCTTCACCGGCACCCATCTGCGCCTGATCGACTGGAACGGCGCCCTCAAGACGCCGGACAAGGTCGTCCAGGCACGTATCTCCGGTGATATCGCGACCCTCAAGGACGGCTCCCTGACCTGGGCGTACGCCCCCGTCACCCCGTCCTACGCGAGCGCCCTCACCGGGGCTTCACCGACCACGACGACGCTGAAGGTCGCCCGTCTGAAGCCCTGAACCGGAAGCACGTCGAGGGGCCCGAGGGCCAGCTCACGCGCACGTCGTACTCCCCCTGCTCCTCCCCCTCCACGTCCACGGACACCGACTCCGTGAGGGGCAGGGGGTCCGGCTCTCCGGTGAGCCGGGCGAGGGCGACGAAGAGGGTGGCGGCGGGTCCCGTGACACCGGCGGAGTCCAACAGGTTGTGTGCGGGGAGGAGTTCGGCGTGCACGCCGTCGTCCTCCGGCCACCCTGTGACGCGTACCGGCGTCCCCGGTGCCGCTCCCGCCACCAGGTGGGCCCGCACCTCCACCGCTCCGCGCGCGACGACCAGGTTCACGACCCGCGCTCCCCCACCCCCCGTGTGCCGGGACGCCGCCCAGCCGTCCCCGGCGCCCAGCGGCTCGATGTCCGTCCGGCTCGGATCGTCACCGACGAGCACGCTGTTGTCGTACGACGCCGAGGGCGCGGTCGCGGTCGAGTACGCGAGCCGCGTGTAGTAGGGGTCGTAGCGGACGTCCTCGCTGCCGTGGTTGTGGAGTCGGACCAGGCCGTCCGACGTCGTGGTCTGGAGCAGCCAGTTGGGGGGTCCGACGGGGGTGACGGCGTCGGCGCGGTCGGTCGGGCCCGGCTCCTCCCGCGCCGTCCACACCTCGTGGTCCGGTGGGAGGAGCAGGCCGACGAAGGCCTTGCTCGCCCAGTAGGGGGAGGCCGGGCCCGAATAGCCCTGCAGGACCGTCTCGTCGGGGCCGTGCCAGCCGAGGGTGAGCAGGCCACGGTCGTCGACCGCGCCCCGGTCGAGGAAGTGGCGCAGGGCGCCGGACGCCAGGCGTCGGGTCTCGCCCGGAGACAGCGGCGTACGGCCGGTGAGGGCGCCGAGCCACAGCGGGGCGGTCGTCGCGAAGCGGTAGGTGAGGGAGCGGCCCTGGCGCATCGGGGCGCCGTCGCCGCCGAACAGCCGTGCGTAGTCGGTGAGATGGCGGGAGAGCCGGCCGCCGTACAGGTCGAGGAGCCGGGTGTCGTCCGCGAGCCACGCGTGCAGCACCGGATACAGGTGCATCGCCCAGCCGTTGTAGTAGTCGAAGGCGCGCCCGGGGCCGTCGGTGTACCAGCCGTCGCCGACGTACCACTCCTCGATCCGCTCCAGGCCCCGGTCGATCGCGGCCCGCGACGCCTCGGGCTCGTGGCCGATCTCCGCCAGGAAGCCGCCGACGGTCACCGGGAACAACTCCCAGTTGCAGGCCCAGGGTTCGGCCGTCAGCGCGTCGCCGAGCCAGGCCGCGGCCCGCTGTCGCACACCGTCGTCCAGGCGGTCCCACAGCAGCGGCCGGGTGAGCCGCAGGGCGAGGGCGATCGAGGCGGCCTCGACGAGGGGCTGGCTGCGGTCCTCGACGCGTGGCCAGACGCCGGCCGTACCGGCGGCGAGTCCGTCGGCGTACCGCTCCAGGGCCTTCTCGTCGCGGCGGAAGGCGGCCAGGAGCAGGGTGCGGGCGTAACCCTCCAGGCCGTCGGAGAGCCGGCCCGACCAGCTCGTGTGCGCACCGGGGAGGTGGTAGAGGGAGCCGTTCTCGGTCGCGTACGGGGCGACCGCGGCGAGCAGGGAGTCGGCCGCCGCCTCCCAGTGGGCGCGGGTGTAGCCGGTGTACGGGCTGAGGGTGCGGTCCTCGTCGGGCATCAGTGGCGCTCCGTGGTGGTGCGGCTCGGTCGGGTGGTACCTGGGGCGCCCCGGTTCCGGACGGGACGCCCCAGGAGTTCATCCCACCCTCACCTGGCGCTCGGGCACCAGATGCTGGGCGAGGAGTTCGTCGCGGACGAGGCCCGCGTAGACCGTGGCGCCGTGCACGGAGGTGTGTGTGTTGTCCCGCTTCTCGTTGTAGAGGTAGATCGCCTTGGAGCCCTCGACGCCCAGCGACTCCACGAGGGCCTTGGTCTTGGCCGTCAGGTCGATGAGGGGCACGTGCTCGGCGGCGGCGACCGAGCGGATGACAGCCGGGTGGTTCACGCCGAGGCCGTTGACCAGCAGCGCGGTGTCGTTGTTCAGGGTGCCGTCCGCGTTGAACCAGCGGCGGACGATGGGGGTGACCAGGACCGGGTCGCCGCCCCGCGCGCGGACCCCGGCGACCAGGGTCTCCAGGTTCGCGCGGTACGTCGGCTCATCGGTCGTCTTGTCGTTGTGCGCGAGCTGGATGAGGACCAGGTCGTGGCGCCGGATGAGCGGCTGGACGGTCGGGAAGAGCGCGGGGTTCTCGAGGTAGGTGACCGTGCTCTCCCCGGAGTCCGCGTAGTTGGCGACCGAGACGCCCTTGCGGAGGTACTGGGGCAGCTGCTGGCCCCAGCCGGTGTAGGGGTCGCCGGACTGGTCACAGACGGTGGAGTCGCCGACCAGGAAGATCTGACGGGTGCGCAGGGCGGCCGGGGTCACCCGGATGTCGGCCAGCGCGGGCGCGGAGCCGCCGAGGATCAGATCCAGGCCCGGGGTGCCGTCAGGGCCGGTCGGCTCACCCTCGGGGGTGCGGACGTTCACCGTGAAGCTGCGGGTCACGGGCTTCCCGGCCGCCGTGACGGTCTCGGGCAGCAGCGCGCGGCGCGTCTCACCGCTGACGCTCGTGCTCGCCGCGGCCTGCCCGCCGAGCCGTACGCGCACGTCGTACGTGCCGGGCGCGACGTCGAAGTGGCAGGCGGTCGCGGTGCAGTTCTCCAGGCCCAGGGCGCGGGGCCCTCCGTGCGCCTGCGCGGGCGTGACCGACAGCGCGGTGGCAGCGGCCAGCACGGCCACGCCTGGGATGAAACGTCTCATTGCGGCTCCTCCAACAGGACGACAAGACCTGGCGGCAGGACCGTACCGCTCTCCGTAAGCGCTTTCTAGTGTCCGGCGTGTTTTCACATGATTGCCAACTCCCAAGCAGCGAAAGCCCTTTCGCGAAATCGATTCAACTGTCAGTCTTCCGGACACCCGCACACCCCCACCTCCGAAGGAGGCACCCCCATGTCCGGATCCACCGACAGATCCCTCGGACGCCGCACCTTCGTCCTCGGTACGACCGCGGCGGCCGTGAGCGCGACGGCCCTCACCCCGACGGCCGCCGCCGCGAGCTTCGGTTACACGGACGACGGCTCGAACTACGTCGTCGACACCGGCGCGAACCTCGTCTTCAAGGTCAGCAAGACCAACGGCGACCTGACCTCGCTCGTCTACCGCGGCACCGAGTACCAGGGCTACGGCGGCAAGAACTCGCACGTCGAGTCCGGCCTCGGCACCTCCACCGTGACCATCACGCAGTCCGGTTCGACGATCCTCGTCTCCGTCGCGCACGGCACGCTTCTGCACTACTACGCGGCCCGCAGCGGCGAGAACAACGTCTATCTGTGGACCAACAAGGCCGACACGTCGGTCAGCGCCACCCGTTACATCGTGCGCGTCAAGGCGGGCCTGTTCCTCAACGACGAGCCGGACTCCTACACGTACGCGCCCACCACCATCGAGTCCGCGGACGTGTTCGCGAAGTCCGACGGTCAGACCCGCTCGAAGCACTACGCGAAGCTCCGGGTCATCGACTACAACTACCTCGGCTGGACCACCGGAAGCGCCGGTCTGTGGATCGTGCGCAGCAACCACGAGAAAGCCTCCGGCGGCCCGTTCTACCGCTCCCTGCTGCGGCACCAGAGCGCGGACGGCGGCGGGCTGTACGAGATCCTGTACTACGGCGAGAACCAGACGGAGTCGGAGCGCTTCGGCCTCCAGGGTCCGTACGTCATCGCCTTCACGGACGGCGGCGCGCCCTCCTCCGCGCTGTACGCGGGAAACCTCACCACCTCCTGGGCGGACTCGCTCGGCATCTCCGGGTACACGGCCGCGAGCGGCCGGGGCCGGGTCGCGGGCGTGGGCATCTCGGGGCGCGACACGGCGTACGCGTACACGGTCGGGCTCGCCAACTCGGCAGCGCAGTACTGGGGTTCGGCGCGTGCCTCGGACGGCTACTTCTCGATCGCGGGCGTGCTCCCGGGGTCGTACACCCTCACGGTCTTCAAGGGCGAACTCGCCGTGTACTCGTCGTCGGTGACGGTCACGGCGGGCGGGACCACGGCGCTGAACAGCATCGCGATCCCCACCTCCAACGACCCGTCCCACGCGAGCGCGATCTGGCGGATCGGCACCTGGGACGGCACGCCGAGCGGTTTCAAGAACGCGGACCTGATGACGTACGCGCATCCGTCGGACGTGCGGGCCGCGTCCTGGACCGGCAACGTGGTCATCGGCAGCGGCACCGAGACCTCGGCGTTCCCCTGCTATCTGTGGAAGGACGTCAACAGCGGCATCATCGTGTACTTCAAGCTGACCGCCGCCCAGGCCGCCGCCGCGCACACCCTGCGCATCGGCGTGACCACGGCCTACGCGAACGGCCGCCCGCAGATCGTGGTCAACGACACCTGGACCTCGGCCGTCCCCTCACCGCCCACCCAGCCGAGCACCCGGTCGCTGACCGTGGGCTCCTACCGGGGCAACAACTACACGTTCACCTACAGCGTTCCCGCGTCCGCCTGGCTGGCGGACACCAGTGCGTACAACACGCTGAAGATCTACGTGGCGAGCGGCTCGGGGTCGACCTCCTTCCTCAGCGCGGGCACCTCCATCGACGCCGTCGACCTACTGACCTGACGTCATGTTCCGCGCGTCCACTGCTGGTTGGTTCCTCCGTTGCAGGTGTACGTGATGATCGCGGCGGAGTTGGCGGTGGACGCGCCGGACACGTCCAGGCACTCGCCGCTCGCCCGGGCCTTGACGAGCACGTAGCTGCCGGACGTGGTCAGGCTCCACTGCTGGGCGGTGGCGCCGGTGCAGTTCTCCTGGGTGACACTGGCGGAGTTCTCCTGGAGGCACAGGGAGCTGCTCCGGCCCATGAGTTCGTAGTAGCCGGTGCCCAGGTCCTTGAACCACCACCTCTGGTTGGTGCCGCTGTTGCAGGTGTACTGGCTGATCGCGACGCCCTGCCACAGCGACTGGCTGGGAACGTCCGCGCACTTGGCGCTGGACCGGCCGACGAGGGTGTTGTACGTGGCGCTCGTCCCGGTGACCGTGCCGGCGGTGGTGTCGACCGAGACCTCCGGATACCAGGACATGGACATCGAGGTGGAGGTCGGGAAGGTCAACGGCAGCCAGACGTAACGCGAGTCGTTGACGGTGCCGCCGAAGGAGTTGCCCCACCGGTCGCCCATGTACAGGTACGAGGTACCCGAAGTCCCCTGGACCGGAAGGACGTACGCGGTCTGCGAGTTGTAGGTCGTCGAGTCGCCGACGTTGGTCATCGCGGTCCAGGGGCCGGCGAGGCTGGTCGCGGTGGCGTACTGCTGCTGGTTGGCGTTCCAGCCCGTGGCCGCCGAGGTCAGCATGAAGTAGACGCCGCCCCGCTTGAACAGCGCCGGTGCCTCGCGGTGGCCGCCCACCCACGGGTTGGCGACCAGGCTGTCGATGCCCGTGTAGTCGGCGGTGAGCTTGTATATCTGCAGGTCGTAGTTCTCGCGGGCCGCCGACACCATGTAGCCGGTGCCGTCCGTGTCGACGAAGGTCGTGATGTCACGGGACATGTACTGGCCGAGCGGCTGGAAGCTGCCCTGGTAGGTGTAGTTCCCGTCGACCGTGTCCGAGACGGCGACGGCGGCGCGCGCCTGGCTGTAGTCGACGCCGTTCTCCTTGTGCATCCACATGACGAACTTGCCGGTGGACGCGTTGTAGATGACCTTCGGCCGCTCGATGTAGGCGGTGCCCAGCTCGGAGGCGCTGGACTGGGTCAGTACGTGATTGCGGAACTCCCAGTTCTTCAGGTCGGTGGAGCGGTAGGCGTCCACGTACTTGAAGGTGTTGTCGGCGTTGCGGTCCTCGCCGAACCAGTAGTAGTAGCCGCCGACCTTGATCACCCCGCCGCCGTGCGCGTGCACGGCGTTGCCCGAAGTGTCAGTGAACTGGGTGCCGTTGGTGAGGGTCTGGGCCGCCGCCTGGGCCGGTCCTGCGGTCGCCAGTGCCGCGGCGAACGCACAGCACAGGGCGACAAGGATTGCGTACACACGTCTCATCGGACGCCTCTCGGAGGGGGGTCGAGATTTCGTACGGCATCTGTCATTACGAACGCCGAAAAGGTAAGGGTGTGTTACGGGAAGGTCAACGGGTCGCGCGTGACAAAGATGGACGCGAGATTTCTGTTATCGCCGCCGTCCGCGTACGTCTCCGATGACGTGCGCAGCCATACCCACAAGACAGCAGCCGTCGCCGGGGCCCTCGCCACGGTCGCCCTCACACTCGGCGCCCCCACCGCCGCGGCCGCCGGCGGGCGTGACGCCACCGCCGACGTCCTCGCGGACCGGGACGTCACGCTCACCGGCGACACGGTGGTCACCGTGCCGTCCGGCACGACGACGTACGACGGGGTGTTCCGTGGCCGGGGCACCCTCACCGTGCGCGGCGGCGGCACGCTGATCCTCGCCAAGGACAGCGACTTCACGCTCCCGGCGGCCCGGCAGCGGCAGAAGGTGACCACCCAGGGCGGCAACCACCCGTACACCACCGTGAGCAACCCCGACCCGCCCGCGATCACCGTCGAGCGGGGTGCCACCCTCCAGTACGGCACCGGCGGCGGCACCGGTCTGATCGGCCACTTCCCCTACAACACGCCCGGCTACCGGCTGAACCAGCTCAACGTGCGCGTCGACGGCACCCTGCGCCTCTCCCTCACCCGCACCTTCAACATCGGCACCATCAGCGGCTCGGGCCTGGTCACCCAGCCGCGCACCATGTGGGGCACCCTCGACCTGGCGGGCACCCACCCCTTCTCCGGAGTGATCGACAACGGCACCGGCATGGCAGTGGGCCGCCCCGAGTACCCGGTGGCACTCCCGAACGCCCGCGCCATTCTCAACCAGGGCTCCTGGATCATCGACACCCCGCTGCACCAGACGATCACCCTGCGCCAGAACTTCTACCAGCGCGCGTACGGCAGCGACGTCAACGTCCACTCGCGGCCCGGCAGCAAGGTCGTGCTCACCGGCCAGTACGGCTACAGCGACCAGGGCGGCGACACCGACCCGTCGTTGAGCGACCCGGGCATCAACTGGCGTTCCATTCCTCATCAGTTGAACAAGCGCGGTACCAATATCGAGGGTGCGGACGTCCAGTGGGGCGACGGAACCACCCACAAGATCTTCATGCCGGGGACGAAGGACACCGTCTACGTCAATCTGCACAGGGCGAGCGGCGTCCGGTCCCGGCTGACCTTCGCCTACGACGGTCCCGTCACCCTGGGCGCGCCCATCGGCGGCGGCCGGTACCACGACACACTCGCCGCGCCCGGCGCCGGGGACGTCGTGATCAAGGGGACGCCCGGCAACGACGTGACCTTCGCGGCACAGCAGTACTACGACGGGTCGACGACCATCGAGAAGGGCGCCGTGCTGCGGCTGGGCTCGGGCGCGCGGGGCGGTGACGGCTCGCTGCTGACCGGCACCGAGCGCAGGCGGATCGTCGACGACGGCACGCTGATCGTCCGCAACACCTCAACTCCCCTGTCGCTGTCCCGTGTCGACGGCGTCGGCGGGCTCACCCAGTCGGGCGCCGCGACGACGACCCTGACGGGCGGCGAGGTGTCGTACACGGGCCCGACGACGGTCACCAGGGGCACGCTCGCCCTGGCCTCCGGCGCCACACTCGCGCACAGCAAGGCGATCCGGCTCACCTCGGCCGGTGCGCGGCTGGACGTGCGGACGGCGGGACTTCGGGTGTCCACGTCCCTCAGCGGCAAGGGCACGGTACGGGGCACGGTCGTCAACGACGGCGAGGTCGCGGGCGCCCTCACGGTGACCGGCGACTACACGCAGGGCGCGAAGGGCACGCTGGTCCTGCGCGACAAGCCCCTGAAGGTGACGGGCGCGGTCCGGCTGGCCGGGGACCTCGACCTGTCGGCCGCCGGGACCGGCCCCGCCCGCGAGATCAGGGTGCTCGACCACACCGGCCGGGCGAGGACGACCGGCGCCTTCTCCGGCCTGCGCGAGGGCGCCACGGTCGCGCTCGCCGACACCACGTACCGGATCAGCTATCGCGGGGGCGACGGCAACGACGTCACCCTGAAGGCCGTACCGAAGCACCGCACCGCGGCCCCGTCCCCCGCCCCGTCCGGCGCTGCGTCCGTGCGGAACTCCACCGCCGTCGGCGAGAGCGAGAACGCGAACGCGTGGTGGCCGCTGCTGCTCGCACCGCTGCTGGCCGCGCTCGCCGTGCCGGTGGTCCGGCGGGGGCGGTCACGGCGACGAGGCGGACGACGGCACGCTGCCTCCCGGTGAGTCATGGGCGGACGACGGTCACCCCGCGCTCCGCGAGTTCCGTCAGGTCCCGGACGGTGTCGGGGGCCGTCGGACGCATCCCGGGCGCCGCCGGTGTCCTTGCCCCGGGTGAGCACCTTCAGGACGACGGAGCGATCACCGACCGTGACACGCCACACGCCGTCGGTGACACCGTTCTTGAGGTGGTGGACGAGGGGTTCGAAGACGGCCCGGTCCGCCGGGGCCCCGAGGATCTCCCGCACTTCGGCGCGGAGGATCTCACCCCCTTCGGCGTCGAGTTGATCGACTTCACGCATGCCCCCAGGCCAGGGCTGTTCCACTCACCAGATGGACATGACCGGTCGCGGCCGTCCCCATCGACTAGCGTCGTCACATGACCAGCGACACCCCCCGCAGCGCTTCCTCCCCCTCCCTCGCCGACGCCCTCGCCTCCGGAACGGTCGTCCTGGACGGCGGCATGTCCAACCAGCTGGGGTCGGCCGGGCACGACCTGAGCGACGAGCTGTGGTCGGCGCGGCTGCTCGCCGAGCGGCCCGAGGCGATCACCGAGGCGCACCTCGCGTACTTCGAGGCCGGCGCGGACGTGGCGATCACCTCCAGCTACCAGGCCACCTTCGAAGGCTTCGCGAAGCGCGGCATCCCGCAAGGCCGGGCGGCCGAACTCCTCGGCCTCAGCGTGGAGCTGGCGCGGGAGGCGGCCCGTCGCGCGCACGCGAAGGGGGCGACCCAACCGCTGTGGGTGGCCGCTTCGGTCGGCCCGTACGGGGCGATGCTCGCGGACGGTTCGGAGTACCGGGGGCGGTACGGGCTGAGCGTCGCCGAGCTGGAGCGGTTCCACCGCCCCCGCCTGGAGGTGCTGGCCGCCGCCGCGCCCGACGTACTGGCCCTGGAGACCGTGCCGGACGCCGACGAGGCCGAGGCGCTGCTGCGGGCGGTACGCGGTCTCGGCGTACCGGCGTGGCTGTCGTACACCGTCGCCGGGGACCGTACGCGGGCCGGGCAGCCCCTGGAAGAAGCCTTCGCCCTGGCCGCCGACGCGGACGAGATCATCGCGGTCGGCGTGAACTGTTGCGCCCCCGAGGACGTGGCCGGCGCGGTGGCGACGGCGGCGCGGGTGACCGGGAAGCCGGTGGTGGTGTACCCGAACAGCGGGGAGGTGTGGGACGCCGAGGCGCGGGCCTGGAACGGGCTCTCGACCTTCACGGCCGAGCAGGTGACCGGCTGGCGAGAGGGCGGGGCACGGCTGATCGGGGGGTGCTGCCGGGTGGGACCGGCGGCGATCGCGGGGATCACCCGGGCGCTGACGCCGGTGCGGTGACGTTCGGGTGGTGACTCCTGGATGGCGGCTTCGGCACACTCCTCGACCCGCCGACCCGGCCTCGGTCGCCGCGCGCCTCGAGGCCGCAGAGGCACCGAGGACATCGGCGGGGTCGAGTCCGCCTCTCGTCGCGTTCCGCTCCCGCTGCTAGCCTCCGGCTCGGGAACCGGTTGCCTTCGGTGTTGCCGCACTTCCCGAGGGGCGGGCAGGCCCCGGCGGCGGAGAAGTCGCCGCCCGGGGCGGAGGAGAGGGGCCGGCATGACGAGGAAGAGCACCACGGACGCCGGGAGCCGGCGCACGATCCGGGACGTGGCGGCACGCGCGGGGGTGTCCGCGTCGACGGTGTCGCGGGTGCTCGGCGGCGAGTATCCGGTGAGCGCAGCGACGCGTACCCGGGTGATGCGGGCGGTGCGCGAGCTGGACTACGTGGCCGACGCCCGCGCGAAGGCGATCGCGGGGGCCGGCACACCGACGCTCGCCTTTGTCCTCGACGACATCACCGGGCCCTCGTTCGCGCACATGGCGCACGGCGTGGAGCGCGAGGCGACCCGGCTCGGCCATCTGTGCCTGGTGTGCAGCACGGACGGCGACGCCGAACACGAGCTGGAGTTCATCGACATGATGCGTGCCCAGCGGGCCGCCGCGGTGATCCTGGTCGGCGGCGCCACGGACACCGAGGAGTACCGCGCACGGATGGCCCGCATCGCCGACTCCCTGGCGTCGGCCGGGTCACGGCTGGTCCTGTGCGGGCGGCCACCACTGGCCCCCGGGACGCCGGTGACGGTCATCGAGTACGACAACGAGGGCGGCGCCTACGCCCTGTGCGCACACGTCCTCGCCCAGGGCCACCGGCGGGTCCTGTTCCTCGGGGGGAAGCCGGACAGCACCACGGCCCTGGGCCGCGAGCGCGGCTATCTCGCCGCCCACCGGGCACGCGGCCTCGAACCCGACCCGGCGCTGCGCCTGGTCGGCGACTTCACCCGGGACTCGGGCCACCGCCTGGTGCGCCGGGCGCTGGAACAGGGCCTGGACTTCACGGCGGTGATGGCCTCCACCGACATGGTCGCCTCCGGTGCCCTGACGGCCCTGCACGAGGCGGGTCTGCGGGTCCCGGCCGACGTCTCCCTCGTCGGCTACGACGACATCCCCTTCGCCCGCGACCTCCATCCCCCGCTGACGACGGTCCACGTCCCCTACGAGGAACTGGGCCGGCTGGCCGTCCGCACCGTCCTCGGCCGCACCCCGGACGCCCCGAACGAGCACCTTCTCCTGGGGACGCACGTGGTGGTGCGCGACTCCGTGGCGGGGCCGGGGGACGAGATCTGCGCAGAGCAACCGGTTGTCGCACCCTGCCCCACGGTTCCGGCCTGACGGTCATCCGCGAGCCGGACCCGTTCGGCGGGGCCGCCGCCGTCACGGCCGAGGGGCTCCCCCGGAGCGACGGAAGCGTCGTACGGCTGACAGTGGTGGCGTACCGCGCGTGGGCGGACCGACGGGAAGGCGCGCCGCGGGGGTGGATTTCGGAGAGCTGAGTGGCCCGGCCGACTCCGCGTCCCACAGGGCGAGTTCACGGTCGCGCGGCCCGTGGACGGTGTGCGGTTCGCCGGTGCCGAAGACACGGACCGGATGCGTGGTATCCCAGGCCCCCCAGCCCGGGTCGCCCTCGGCAGCGAACCGCACCCAGGCGGTGTGCATCGCGTCGGCGAGCTCCTGCGGGGCGCCCGCACCCGCGAGCATCGCCGACTCCGGCACGTCGGCGGTGTCGAAGACGAAGCCGAGCTCCAGAGCATGACAGGCGCCGAGGTCCGGTACGTTCGAGGGCCACGCGAACTCGTAGACGTACGCGGGGGTTCGCGGCGGGCGGGAATCGGCCAGCCGGTGCAGTGGCACCCGCAGGAGGTGGTCGGTGACCATCTGCCCGACGAGGTCCGCGGTGCCCGCACCCGGATGGATCGCGCGATAGCCGCGGGGCACCTCGTGGCCGCAGCGGCAGCGGGCCATGGCACCGGCCAGGGCGACGGGACCGAGCCGGTCGACACGCTCCAGCAGTCCTCCCGGGGCCAGCCACAGCCGGTACTCCTCGCTGGTCCAGCCCAGCAGCAGTTCGACGCCGGGCGCGCCGCCCTCGACGAGTGCCTCCATCGGGTCGCGCGGGACGAGGTCGCCGTCGACGACGATCCCGAAGGCGGGCCCGCCGAGGAGGGGGCTGCTGAGCCTGGCCACGTCGGCCTGGGTGCGCAGCAGCAGAGCGCGGTCGACGGCGGCGAATGCCCGCGCCGTCGCCGGGACCTTCAGCCGGGTGGCCATTCTGCGCACCATCCGCCGTACCTTGTCGCGCTCGCTCGCCTCCGGCGGTCCGCTCTGCAGGACGGCCCGCCGGAACAGCCCCTGGGCGCGCGGACTGGCCAGCAGCGCCCCGACGCTGATGGCCCCGGCCGACTCGCCGAACACGGTCACCCTGTCCGGGTCGCCGCCGAACCGCGCGATCGACTCCCGCACCCACTCCAGCGCGGCGAGTTGATCGCGCAGCCCCGCGTTGGGCGGCGCGTCCGGGAAGAGGCCGTAACCCTCCACCCCCAGCCGGTAGTTGATCGAGACGAGGACGATCCCGTCCCGTGCGAAAGCGCGACCGTCGTAGACGGGTACGGCCGACGAGCCGCGGGTCAGGGCGCCGCCGTGGATTCACACCATGACGGGGAGCCGGGCAGCGGAACCGGGCTCGGGTGTCCACACGTTCAGGTTGAGGCAGTCGTCGCCGGGCACCGCGGGGTCGGCGAGAAGCCGCGCGAACGCCTCGGAGTACGGCGGCTTGGGCGGCGTCGGTCCAAAGCCCCCCGCGTCGCGCACACCGTCCCAGGGCTCCGGAGGAACGGGTGGCCGAAAGCGCCGGGCGCCGAACGGCGGGGCCGCGTAGGGGATGCCCCGGAACACCGCGATGCCGTGCTCGTATCTGCCTCGTACGACCCCGTGCGGCGTCCTCACCACGGGGCCTGCCTGGTCTGCCGTCATCCGCCCACCAGCTTCCTCACCGCCCTCGCGCACCGTGAACAACAGAGCACCACATCACGGCCCGGTATTCCGGCGCACGAGGCGGCTGGGGGGCTGATCGGGCGAGATAGCGCTACTTGGCGTACATCAGCGTGCCGAAGCCGAGCTGGTCGTATCCGCCGCTGGTGGAGCCGTAGTCACCTCCTCCGCCCTCGGGGGCGACGAGGTTGTAGTACATCTGCGAGATGTACTTGTCGTCGAGGTACACGCGCCGGTTGTAGTGGAAGTGGAGCATCGCCCACACCGGGCGTATCTGACCGCGGGACCCGGAGGCGATCACCGTCTGGGACTGCTGGGCGCAGCTCTGCCCGGTGCCCCACGTATAGGTGCTGTAGGGCACGTCATTCCCCAGGTTGTACTTGGCGACGTACTGGGCGGCCTTCATGAACCGCCTGCCGTCGTACGAGTACAGGTCGTCGCCCTGGTTCCAGGCCATCTCGCAGATCGCACCCATCTGGCCCATGCCCATGACGGTGTGGCCCTGGTCACGGCCGGACTCCTGCCACTGGCCGAGGTCGTAGCCGTCGACGTTGCTGTACAGGAACGGCACCGCGTGCTGGATGGAGCCGTTGCCCGCGCCGGTCTTGAAGTAGTTGACGGCCTGGTCGTACTTGGCGCCGTCGTCGCACAGGATCCCGATGGCCATGATCGAGGCCATGTTGCACAGGTCCCAGTTCGCCCAGTAGTTGGTGACGCAAGCGTCGTTGTGGCCGGTGAGGAACTGGTTGTTGAGCGGGTAGAAGACGTTCAGCATCATCTGCTGGAACTTGCTGAGGTCGAACCCCGCGTAGCCGCGCATGAGTTCGGCGGCGTTGGCGAACTCCCAGCCGTAGATCCCGGCGGCGAGGAACCGGTCGGCGTTGCCCTGGATGGACGTGAGCTTGTTCGCCCAGGCGTTGAGGATGCGGACGGCGCAGTCGCCGTTCGCGGCGGTGCCGGCGACCTGCCAGCGCAGGGCGTTCTGGTAGGCGGCGGCGATGTCGTTGTACAGGATGCCGTAGTTCTCGGGGTAGCCCGATCCTCGGTAGACCGTGGCCTGCGGGTTGGGCGTCCAGGTGGACGCGGAGTGGGAGTTGGCGGTCAGCTTGTTCCAGCCGGACAGCCAGGGGTCGGTTCCCGCCGCGACCCTGACCTTGGCTCGGTTGACGTCGCCGGCGTTGTGCAGCATGCCGGGGTGGGTGAAGGTCGCCGGTGCGGCGGCGGCCGTGGTGGCGGTGGCCGTGGCGCCGAGGGCAACGGCGGCGGTGACACCGCCGACGGTCCTCAGCAGACTGCGGCGGCTCAACCCGCTGTCGTGGAGGTGCGTGTGGGGGGAAGTGCGGCTCATTGGTGCATCTCCCATCGTGGACTACAGGGTGATGATGCTCACCTCGTCGAACTGGGTGGTGCTGCGGACCAGGGGGCTGCGGGAGCAGACCACGAGGCCCACGTAGTAGGGGGCGTCACCGAAGCCGGGGATGTCTCCCGCGGCGAGGGGGGTCCAGGTGACGCCGTCATCGGTGGAGACGGCCGCGGCGAAGGCTGTCCCGGTGCGCTTCAGCCGCAGCAGGCAGGGGGCGGTGACCGTCCCGTTGCCCGTGAAGGTGGACTTTCCGGCCACCGTCGTGCGCAGCATGAGTTGCGCGGTGGTGCCGCCGGTGACGATCGTCCCGGCCGCCTGGTCGAACGGCGACAGGGACTTGGCCATGAGCAGGCCCACCCGGTCGGCGCTCGCGCCCGTGCGAGAGACGAGCCGGGCGGTGACCTGGCAGTCACCGGTCACCGGCTGCCGTACGAACTGCCCGGTCATGCCCTGGTTGTTGACGGTGAGGTCGGTCCCGGCTCCCCGCACCACAAAGGTCCCGTCTTCGTGGGCGGTGCTGCCGGGGGTCTGGGTCGCGACCACGCCGAACGTCCCAAAGGCGCGGTCGTCGAGGACGGCGTCGCCGAGGTCGCCGTACGTCCAGGGCGCGGGCGGCGGGGTGCCGACCGTGAGGGTGAGGGTGCCGGTCGTGTCACCGGCCGCGTTGCCCGCGGCGGTGGTGACGGTGAGCTCGCCGGTCTCAGTGGGTGTTCCGGAGATCAGGCCGGTGCGCTTGTCGACGCCCAGACCGTCGGGCAGGCCCTCGGCGGCGAACCGGATGGGCTCGTGCGAGGCGCGGAGCAGATATCGGAAGGCGGCTCCCTTGTTCGCGAACGCGGCGGTGGCGGAAGTGAGTTCCGGCGCGGACGGGGTCGGCATCACAGCGGCGGCGGATTCGGACAGCGGGCCGCGTCCGGAGCTGTTGGTCTTCGCGACGACGTAGTGGTACGTCGTGCCGGGCGCGCCGGTCGCGTCCGTGTACCGGATGCGGGTGCCGAACCCGACGGGTCCGACGCCGCTGGCGACGGTCACGTACGGGCCATGGTCCTCGGCGGACCGCAGCACCTTGTACCGGGCCGAGAGGTCCGGGTCGGTCCAGGCCAGTTCGACGGCGTCCGCTCCCGCGGCGGCCCGCAGGCCGGTGGCGGTGCGGGCCGGGCGCGGCACGGACCAGACCTCGCCGGACGCGGAGTCCACGCTGACGTCGTCGAAGGCGCCGGTGCCGGTCTCGGCGTAGGCCTCGTCCATGCCGAGGCAGGAGGTTAGGGCGAGACCCGCGCAGGCGGTATTGCCCAACTCGACCTCGGTGGAGCCGACTTCGGTCCAGCGGATGCCGTCCGGAGAGATCGCGCCGGTGCAGCGGCGGCCCTTGCGGGTCACTCGCACCCAGTACGGTGCCCTCAGCCGGTAGCCGTCGCCCGCACCCTCGACGTACGGGGCCTCCAGCGGGGTCGCCGACTCGGGCAGCGCGCCGAGGTTCGAGATCGGGAAGGCGGCCGCCGAGGTGATGGCCTGCTGCTGGGACGGCGGCACGGGTGTGCTGCCGGTCGCGGAGATGGCGGCCCCGGCCTTCGGGCGCACGGTCCACACGCCGCTCCAGGTGTGCAGCGGCAGCCCCTGGATCAGCATCGCGGCGTGGGCAGCGTCCGCGTCGAGGGAGTCGCGGACACTGACGCCGATCTTGGCGTACTGGGAGCTGAGCGGCCACACGATCCGCGCGGTGATCGAGCCGTCGCCGTGCAGCGGCAGATACGCCAGGCGGTGGGTGTCGGCGGTGCCGGAGGCCTCCAGCACGAACCGCTCGCCGTCGAAGGCGGCGGAGCCGGGGATCCTGACGTCCCCGATGTCGCGGGTCGCCCAAGGGGCGGGGAGTCCGGCGGTGGCCGCCGCCCACGCCGAAGTTCCGCTCGTGCCCACCGAGTTGGTGGCGGTGAGGGTGTAGTAGTAGGTGCGGCCCGTGTGGGCGGTGCGGTCGCTGTACGTCGGCTTGTCGACGCCGGTCGCGATCTCCTCGTAGGGGCCCTCGGCGGTGTCGGCCCGCAGGACCGTGTAGGTGGCGGCCCACGCCGAGGGCAGCCAGGTCACGGTGACGTCCTTGTCGTCGCCGACCGCCGTGACACCGGACGGAGGGGTGGGCTCGGTCGGCGCGGGCGCCTTGGCACCGGCGTAGGCGAAGGTGCCCCAGCTGGGCAGGTCGTCGTTGCTGCCCTCGACGACGCGGGCGCCGCCGGTGCCGCGGAAGACGGCGGCCTTGGTGTACGGGGTGTCGAGGCCGCGGACGCCGGCGTAGTGGGCGTAGTACATCTCGTAGATCGGCGGCAGGGTGCCGCGCGAGACGGCCGAGACGGCCGTCTTGATGTACTTGCCGGTGCGGTCGAGGTCGGGGGTGAAGGGGACCTCGCCGCCGAGGTTGTAACGGGCAGCGTACTCGGCGTTCGCGAGGATCCGGTCGTCGTCGAAGGCCCACAGGTCGACGCCCTGGTTCCAGGCGACCTGCGCGATGTCTCCCATCAGGCCGACCGCGAGCTGTTCGTGGCCCTGGTCGCGGCCGCTCTCCTGGCCCTGGCCCGCGTCGGTCACGATGCGGTGCAGGACGCTGCCGTTGCCCGCGCCGACGGCGGCGAATCGCAGGGCGTCCTCGACGACGGTGCGCTCCTCGCAGAACACGCCGATGGCCAGGATGGACTGAATGGACGTCAGATCCCAGTTGCCGTTGGCGTAGAGCATGTAGCCGGACATTGCCGGATACCACACGCGCAGGAAGGACTCCTCGCAGCGGGCGATGTCCTCCTTGACCCATCCGTCGTAGTCGCCGTGGCGCAGCAGCTCGGCCGCGTTGACGAACTTGAAGGCCTGAAGGCCCACGCCGAGCGGTCCGTCGGCCCCCGTGACCGCCGTCAGGGACGCCGACCATGCGTTGAGGATGTCGCGGGCCTTGTCGGCGTGCGCGCGGTCGCCGGTCACGGCCCAGGCAAGGGCGTTCTGGTAGGCGGCGGCCGAGTCGGCCACCGCCTGGTTCTGGTAGTTGGAGGGGCCGCGGCCCCACGAGGTGATCTGGCCCGTGTTCTGCACAGGGTACGACGACGAGGAACGCGGGTGGGCAGCGAACGCCAAGTAGCCCTCATAGATGGGCGATTCCTTCGCGGCGAGCGCGCCCTTCATACGGGCGAGGTCGTCTGCGGTGTGCAGCAGACCGGGGTGGGTGAAGGCTCTGAGGCCGGCAGAGGTGTCGTCGTCCTCTGCCCGTGCCGTGCCGGGCACGAGCAGTCCGCTCGCGCCCGAGGTCAGCAGCAGGGCCGCGGCGCCGCCGAGGAAGACCCGGCGGCTCGGTGCGTGGGTCGTCATGACGCGGCGGCCGCCTCGGCCTCGGCGGTGGTGAGGAACGTGAGGTTCAGGACGTGCTCGTTGGAGTACCACTGCATCGCGTCGGTGGTCGCGTACCACTTGGGCTTCTTCATCGAGTCGGCGATGACCGTGCCATTGATCACCAGGTTCTCGAAGGTGACGTTCTTGATGGCGTGGTCGGCGTCGTAGCCGAGGAAGAGTGACGGGTTGGCGTGCGTGCCCGTGTAGGTGAGATTCTTGACGTAGACGTCCTCGATGCCGCGGCCGACCGAGGTGTTGTATTTCGTGTTGTACATGACCCGCATGTGGATCACCTGGCCCCAGCGGAAGTCCTCGATCCGCACGTCCTCGATGAGCACGTTCCTGATGAGGTTGGAGTCGCCGGGATTGAGGGCGATGCAGCCCTGGTAGCCCATCTGGGGCTCGCGGTGGTCGAGGATGTCGAGGTTCTTGAAGACCAGGTTCTCCAGCACCTCGGGGGCGTCGGTGTTGCCGTGGGTGCCGACGTTGATCGGGTGGGCGACGTCGGCCCACAGGGTGCAGTTCTGGACGGTGATGTCGCGGGTGTCGCCGTAGTAGTCCCAGCGGTGGGCGTAGATGGCGATGCAGTCGTCGGAGTTGCGCAGGAAGCAGCCGTCGAGCACGACGCTGCTGCTGGAGAAGATGTCGATGCCGTCGCCGTTGCCCCGGGAGCTGAACCCGCGCAGGTGCTTGATGTGGACGTTCTCGCTCTCGCCGAGGGTCGCGATGTAGCCGCCCCCCGGGTTCATGACGATGACGTCCTCGATCCGGATGTTCTTGCTGCCCTCGCAGAGGACACCGTTCGCCGTACCCCCGTAGACCATGCCGTGGCCGGTGAGGGAGGCCTTCTCCACGTCCTTGAAGTAGACCAGGCCGGTCAGGACGGCACCGCCCGCCAGGTGGACGGTCTTGCCGCTGGGGACGGTGAGCGTGCCGCCAGGGACGGTGTGCACGCCGGGGCCGAAGTAGATGACGTCCGGGTCGTCGGCCGAGGGCGGGTTGGGGTCGATGTGGTTGCTGAACAGCTGCAGACAGTCGAAGACCCCGTCGTTGATCTGGACGACGACGTCACGCGGCTCGTCGAGGATGAACCGCAGGGTGTCGCCGAGGAGTTCGAACGTGATGCCGAGTGCGTCCGGTCTCACGCGAGCCTTGGTGGTGCCGCCCTTGAGGTAGGTGACCTCGACCTCGACCGAGCCCTGGAAGTCGAAGTACGCCATCGAGGTGTCCCAGACCTTGCCGGAGCCGGTGGTGGGGTTGATCTCCTCCAGCCGCGGCCGGTAGATGTCCAGGGTCTGCCACTCGCCGTCGGGAGCGGTGCGCACCCGCACCTTGAAGCTGGTGTTGGTCGGCATGGTGGACGGGCGGGGGTAGGTGACCAGCTTCGGCGCGGAGTCGCCGTCCGCGTGGGCCACCGTGGCGGTCGGTCCGCCGGTCAGACCGGCGGCGAGCACGGTGGCACCCACGGCCTGGAGGGCGGTACGGCGGGACAGTGGCGTGTTCATCTATGACTCCTCGCGATGGTGAACAAAGGGGAATGGAAGGTCACTTGAGGCCGGAGGTCGACATCCCGGCGACGAAACCGCGCTGGGCGACGAGGAAGACCAGCAGGATGGGGACGACGTACATCACGGAGGCCGCGGCCTGGAGGTTGGCGACCGGTGTGCCGGCCGACGTGACGTAGGTGGACATGACGGCGACGGCGAGCGTGGAGCGGTCGGTGGACAGCAGTAGCTGCGGGGCGATGTAGTCGCCCCAGGACCAGGTGAAGGCGATCACGAAGCTCGCGGACAGTGCGGGCCAGGACTGCGGCAGGAAGATCCGCCAGAAGATCGCCGTGTAGCCGCAGCCGTCGACGATCGCGGCCTCCTCCAGTTCGCGGGGCAGACCGGCGAAGAACTGGCGGAAGAGGAAGACGAGATACGGCGCGGCGGACAGGCCCCACAGCACCCACGGCCAGTAGGTGTCGACCATGCCGAGCTTGGCGAAGATCAGGTAGGTCGGCAGGAGCGTGATGAGCTGGGGCAACATCATCGAGCCGAGCAGGATGCCGAACAGCGTCTTCTTGCCGGGCGCGTCGAGGCGGGCGAATCCGAAGCCGACCCAGGCCGAACTCAGGGTGACCAGGGTGGCGTAGACGAGGGCGATGATCAGCGAGTTGCGGGCGTAGCCCAGGAAGTCGATCAGGTGGAAGGCGTCCGCGAAGTTGTGCCACTGGAAGTGGTCGGGCAGCCAGTGCACGGGTGAGGCGGCCAGTTCGGCCGGGGTCTTCAGTCCGGTGAGGATCAGCCAGCCGAAGGGGCCGAGGAACAGCCCGATGATGGCGACGAGAACGGTGTAGAGGACGAGGCGGTTGACGCGTACCCGCACCGGGGGAGCGGAGTTGGGGGGAGGGCTGGTCGCGGTCACTTCTTCGCCTCCGGGTCGACGTTGTAGAACACCACGCCGGACGTGAACTTGAAGATGAGTCCGGTCACGATGAGGATCAGGACGAAGAGCACCCATAGGAGTGCGGAGGCGTAGCCGTAGCGGCCGAGCGCGAAGTACTGGCTGAACACGTGCATCATGTACAGGTAGTTGGACTGCGGCAGTGCCGTGACGCCCGCCGTGGTGCCGTCCGGCGACAGCAGCAGCGGCATGATGGTCTGCACCGAGGCGATCACGCCGGTCACCGTCTGGAAGAGCAGCACCGGGGAGAGCAGCGGCACGGTGATGCTGCGGAAGGTCCGCCAGGCGCTCGCCCCGTCGATGCGGGCCGCCTCGTGGAGTTCGCGGGGCACGTCCTGGAGACCGGCCAGTGAGATGATCATGATATTTCCGGCGCCCCACAACACGCTCATCAGGAGCACGTACCGTGCGTAGGGGTCGGCGAGCCAGCCGAGGGCGTCGATGCCGAAGAGGGTCAGGGCACCGTTGACGGCACCGGAGTTCTGGTCGAAGAGCGCCTTGAAGGCGAGGCCCACGCCCACCGGGGGCACCACGGCCGGCAGATAGAGCAGCGTGCGGAACAGTCCCCGTGCCTTGATCGGCCGGTTGACCAGGACGGCGAGCCCGAGCCCGGCGATGATCGACAGCGGCACTGAGGTCACCGCGAACAGGCCCGTGCGGCCCAGGGCGTCCCAGGTCTGCCTGTCGGAGAACAGCTCGCGGTAGTTGCCGAGGCCGACGTAGCGCCAGTTGGGCGAGATGCCGTCGAACGTGGTGAAGCTCAGCCACAGTGCGTACGCCATGGGGAGGACGGTCAGCAGCAGAAACCCGATGATCCAGGGCGCGGTGAACCGGTAGAACGCCCGGTGCCTGCGCGTGGTCATGGATGTCCGCGGCCGCTCCTCGGCCCGCGCGGGGTCCGCGTTCGCCGCCGGACCGGGCCGGTCCGCGACGGAGGAGATCTGGTCGACCGTCATCCCACCTGCTCCTTACCGCGCTTCAGCTGCTCGTTCATGACCGAGTCCAGACGGCCCGCCAAGGTGTCGACGGACATCTGGCCCTGCATCGCGGCCGGGGCGATCTGGTTGAAGAGGGCGTAGAGCGAATCCGCTGTGGCGTAGGGCGTGAAGGCGATCACCGAGAAGTGCCTCAGCTCGGCGTTCTGCGCCTTCAGCACCCGCTTCTGGTACTCCTCCTGAGCCGGCATCAACGACCGCAGGGACTTCAGGGTGGGAATTCCCCAGCCGCTGGAGGCGCGCGCCTTGGCGGGCGCCTCGCCGAAGAACCACTCGAAGACCCGCCAGGCGGCGTCCTTGTTCCGTGCCCTTCTCGGCATCCAGAGGCCGGTGCCGGCCTGGCAAGGGCTGATCCGCCGGCCGCCCTCGAAGACGGGGGCGGGGGCGAGGCGGGACACCGGCGCCAGCTTCTTGTCGGCGTTGATCAGGCCGCCGAGCCAGTAGCCCGAGTTCGACATGGCCATCCGGTTCGCCTGGTAGGTGGGCCCGTCCCAGGCGTTGGGGTCCGGCTGGACGAGACTCGGCCCCACCTTGGCCCGGCAGTAGTCGATGTACCAGCCCAGTGCCTTGCGGGCCTCCGGTGTGGTGAAGTCGACCCGGGAGAAGTCGTCGGTGAAGAGACTTCCTCCGGCGGACACCGTCAGGCTCGCCAGGAGATTGGGGGTGAGTACGCCGTTGTAGCTGCCGCCGAAGACGGTCGTCTGGCCGTCCTTGCGGCGAGTGAGCCGCTTGGCGCAGTCCAACCACTCGTCGTACGTGACCGGCTCGGTCTCCGGCGGGTAGCCGAGGCCCGCCTTGTCGAAGAGCGCGGTGTTGTACCAGTACATGGAGTCCTGGGAGAAGTCCTTCGCCATGCCGTAGCGCGGGCCCTGACCCTGGGTCCGACCGTCGTACCGCCACAGGTCGTTGACCGGGTCCAGGTCGTCGAGCCTGAGAACGCTGCTGCGGGCGAAATACGGGTCCAGCTCCTCCATGACGTCCCGCGCCGCAAAGTACGGCGCGTCCACAGCGCCGAGACCGCGCACCAGGTCGGGCGGGTTGCCGTTGGTCATCATCCCGATCAGCTTGGTGAGGTCGTACCGCACCGTGACGATCTTGACACCGATGTCCTTCCGGGCCTGCTTGACCAGTTCCGGGGAGATGTCGTCGGGCTTGACCATCAGCGTGACGGTCTCACCCGAACCGCCGACCCCGGTGGACACCTGGAGCGCACAGCCGCTCAACGCTGCCGCACCGGTAGCGGCGCCGGCCGCCGAGCGTGCGAGAAATCGGCGGCGGCTCAGCGGGGCACCAGCGTGTGGGCGCATGAACGCATCACCTCCTGCTCCATCGGTTCGAGATATCGACCACGAATCGGCCTATCGATCGGCGGCCGATTGGCTCGGCAACCGGTTGCTGAGCAATGGGGCAGAGCTTCTTCCTGTCCGGAAACCGCGTCAAGGGCCTTGGCGCACTTTCGAAAACAATGAGTAAACCCAGAGACACGAGCCGGCCGCCGGAGGGTTCGCGCCGCCTGCGGCGGCGAACGAGGAGCAGATCATCGCCCTGCTCCTCACCCAAGGGCCCATGAGCCCAGCCGAGTCGGCACGTCAGGCCGGGTGTCCCGGACCACGGTTACGACGATCGTCGACGAGCCGGCGGATCCCGGCCTGATCACCACGATCGACGAGGAGCCTGACGGCTCCCTCGTCGACCACGCCGGAAACCGGTTGCTCGCTCAAAAGCGTCTGGGCGCATCTCAGCAACCCGGCCACGAGAAGGATCACCGGCTCCGGCAGGGCTCCGGTCCCCGTACCGGAGCGGCCGGGCGCGTCGAAACCGGCAGGTCGATCCCGCACCGGCTTCGGAAGCCGCCAGGTGGGACAGACAGCAGGCCATCTGCGTCGATGTGGGCATCCCGGGCCCCATCCACCGTGAGACCGGAGCCGTCGGGGTGCCCCTGCCGGGCCGACCCTGGTCGCATGTGCACGCATCGCGGCGCCGGGCGGCGCCTCGCTCGTCCTCAGCAAGACCTCCGACCCGGCCGCCACCCTCAGCCGCATGGCCGGGAAGGACAGGACCGCCTGCGCGCACCCTGACGTTCATCGCACCGCACCCTGCATCGCAGCCCCGTGGACACCCGCGCGCATCCGGAGAACACGGCCGGCGCCGCGACCTTCGCGCAACCGAACCGCAGAGCCACAGAGCCGCTGACGATCAGGAACGACGAGTAACCGTTTTCGAAACGATGCCACTTCAGGAGCCCACCAGCGGCACGAACACGGACCGCCCCAATTCCCCGCGATCCCCGATCGCGCACCTCGCCCCCGCCGCGACATGGGCACATACAGCGGGACAGCTCCCACCGGCGTCCGCACGCAGCTCCCCCTCCCGCACGATTGACCCACCCTTCCCGGCGGATCTACGGTAGAAGGCGCTTTCTGAAACTGTTTCCCAGCGCACTTCAGGAGAGTCATGCCAAGCGCCCAGCCGCCGAGGGTCGTGTTCGCCATGGATCCGGTGCACCTGCCTCTGCTCTTCCCTCCGCCCCTCCTGGCACGGCTTCAGCGGACGGCCGACCTCGACCCCGCCCTCGTCGTCCAGGACTTCGCCGATCCCGCGGCGGCGGACGCGTTGTCCCGGGCCGAGGTACTGATCACCGGATGGGGCTGCCCCCGACTCGACGGGGAGGCCCTGGCGGCGGCGCCCCGGCTGCGCGCCGTCCTGCACGCCGCGGGCTCCGTCCGCTCCCTGGTCGGCGAGGCCCTGTGGCGGAGCAGGGTCACCGTCGCCAGCGCGGTGACCGGCAACGCGCTGCCGGTCGCGGAGTACACGCTCGCCATGATCCTGCTCTGCGGCAAGAACGCCTTCGCGCTCCGCGAGCGCTTCCGGAGCACCCACACCCACCCCTCCCCTGCCGAGACCGCGGACACGGGCAATCTCGGCCGCCGGGTGGGGATCATCGGCGCCTCCCGCGTAGGTCGCCGACTGCTGGCACTACTGCGGCCGTTCGACCTCGCCGTGTCGCTGTACGACCCCTATGTGAGCGCCACCGAAGCGGTCGCGCTGGGGGCCGAACCGCTGTCGCTGGAGGATCTGTTGCGCACCAGCGACATCGTCAGCCTGCACGCCCCCGACATCCCCGAGACCCACCGCATGCTCGATCGCGACCGGCTCGCCCTCGTCAGGGACGGCGGCGTACTGATCAACACCTCCCGCGGCGCCCTGGTCGACCCCGCCGCGCTCACCGACGAGCTGCTCTCCGGTCGGCTGAGCGCGGTGCTGGACGTGACCGAACCGGAGCCGCTGCCCGCCGGATCCCCGTTGTACGGCCTGCCCAACGTCTTCCTCACCCCGCACATCGCCGGCTCGCTCGGCAACGAGCTGGCACGCCTCGGCGGCATCGTCGTCGAGGAGTTGGAACGCCTGGTCGCGGGCCTGCCGCCGGCCCATGAGGTGCGTCGTGCGGATCTGGCACATGTCGCCTGAGCCCCGCACCGACGACCGCCCTGCCTCGAAGTAACGATGGGATACGGTTTCGGCACCGGCGAGGGGCATCCCCGGCACGTCCGGTCAAGGAGTCGCTACGGCGAAGGAGCCGCTACGGTGAGTCAGCGCAAGGCATCGGGCGACGCCGGCCGGGCCACCATCCGGGACGTGGCGGAACGCGCGGGCGTCTCCGTGGCCAGTGTCTCGCGCGTCCTGTCCGGCAACTATCCGGTCTCGGACGAACTGCGCCGACGCGTGATGAAGGTCGTACGGGACCTGGACTACGTCACCAACGCCCACGCCCGCTCCCTCGCCGGCGGCGGCACTCCGACAGTGGCCATCCTCATCAACAACATCACCGGTGCCGCGTTCGCGCATGTGGCCAAGGGAGTCGAGGGTGCCGCCTCGCTGCGCGGCTGGCTCTCGCTGGTCGGCACCACCGGGGACGACCCGGAGCGGGAACTCGCGCTGGTGAACCTGATGCGCCAGCAGGGCGTCGCCGCGGTGATCCTGCTCGGCGGCGCGTACGACTTCGACGAGTACCAGCTGAGGATGGCCCGCTTCGCCCGCTCCCTCGACGCGGCGGGCTCGCATCTCGTGCTGGTCGGCAGGCCTCCGTTGGAGGGCGACGTACCGGCCACGACGGTCGACTACGACAACGAGGGCGGCGCCTACGCCATGGCCAGCCACCTCCTGTCCGCGGGCCATCGCCGTGTCCTGGTACTGCCGGGACCTGCCGAACTCACCACGGCACAGGGCCGCTTGAGAGGGGCCCGGCGGGCCTTCGAGGCGTATGGCGTGACCTTCGATCCGGGCCTGGTACTGCACGGCCCATACGACTACGAGCACGGGTACGAGGCGGTCGAGGAGGGTCTGCGGCGAGGACTCGACTTCACCGCGGTGCTCGCGGGGACCGATGTGGTCGCCGCGGGCGCCATGCAGGCGCTACGCGCGGCCGGGATGAGAGTGCCCGAGGACGTCTCGATCGTCGGCTACGACGACATCCCACTGGCCTCCCAGCTCACTCCGCAGCTGACGACCGTGCATGTCCCGTACGAAGAGATGGGCCGCGTCGCCCTGCGGGCGGTGGCCGACCGGCGTGAGGGCGGCGCCGGCCGCCGCAAGGGCAGCGACGGTGAGCACCTGGTGCTGGGTACGCATGTCGTCGTACGGCACTCCGTCCAGCCACCCGCTCAGCGGGTCTAGCCTGTTTCGCGGCGCTGTTACGTAAGCGTTTTCACAGAGTTTTTCGCGGCTCGTCAAGGGCGTGCACAGCGCCCTCAGGGAGCCGGGCGGTCACCACCGAAGCACCCTCTGGCCTGGGCAGTTCCTCCCTGGCGTCGGCACGTGCGACGGCTGCCGGCATCACCGCACGGACAACTCGGCGTAACAATCTTCAGCAGACCTCTTGCTTGGGGCTGACCGCTCGGCCTACCGTCCACAGCAACCGCTTACTACCGCTTCTGCTTGGCCCAGACCCCCCGCAACCGCGAGCCGACGGTTTCCCGGCCACCGTTGCCGGCCAACGCGGAGCCGCCGTCCTCTAGTTCTGAGAACGCCAACCTCCCGAAGGATCACGGTCAGATGAACTCCATCAGCCCCCGCAGAAGAGTCGTCCACGCCGCAGTCGCGGGTCTCGCGTTGACCGGCCTGCTCACCGCGTGCGGTGGATCCGGCTCCGGAGACTCGTCCTCCTCCGGTCCGGTCACCCTCCCCTTCTGGGGCTGGGCCAACGGTCAGGAAGCCGTCGTCAAAGCCTTCAACGCAAGCCACAAGGACATCAAACTCAAGTACACGAAGGTCACCGACCAGCTGACCATGCAGAAGCAGCTGACCAACGCCGTCAAGGCCGGTAACGCCCCCTGTCTGGTGCAGAACACCGCCGAGTACGTGACCACATGGGTTTCGCAGGGTGCGCTCGCCGACATCACCCAGTACGTCGGGTCCAGCGAGGACAAGTTCAACGCCGGTGCCTGGGCCGGTGCCCAGGTGCAGGGCAAGGTCTACGGCGTTCCCACCAGTTCCGCGCCCGCCTTCACCATCTACCGCACCGACATCTTCCAGAAGTACGGCCTGAAGCCGCCGGCGACGTGGGACGACTTCATCGCCGCCGGCAAGGTACTGAAGAAGCACGGCATCAAGGTCACCAACTACGCCGGTGAGGACCCGAGCACCCTTGAGGTACTCGCGATGCAGGCCGGGGCGCACTGGTACGGCATCGACGGCAACGCCTGGAAGGTGAACTTCCAGGACGCGGGCACCCTCAAGGCCGCGCAGACGATCCAGGAGATCATCGACAACGACCTGAACTCCAAGCTCTCCTTCGCCGACTACGCGGCCGTGCAGCGCAACTACGACAACGGCGCCACCGCCACCCGGCAGATCTCGACCTGGCAGATGGCCGGCATGGTGCAGAACTTCACCAAGTCCAACGGGAAGTGGGCGCTGGCGCCGTGGCCGACGTTCAAGGGTGAGGCGGCCAAGACCCCGGCCGGGACCAACCAGAGCGGCGGACTGACCCTGGTCACCAAGCAGTGCAAGAACCAGCGGCAGGCCGCCGAGGCGGCTCTGTGGATGTCGACCGACAACGGCGCGGTCAAGACGATGGCGAGCCCGACCACCGGCAACGGCGTCATGCCCGCGCTGGCCGGCAGCGACTCGTACGTCGGCGAGGCGATCTCCGACAAGCTGCTCGGAGGCAACTACGAGCCGGGCAAGAAGGTCGTGACGGACAGCCTGGGCACGGTCACCAGCGACTGGACCTTCGGCCCTGACTGGACCGCGATGTTCACGGAGATGCAGAGCGGCTGGGCCAAGGTCATCAACAAGGACCAGAAGGTCACCGACCTGCTGGCGCACATGCAGGAGTGGACGGTGGGCGACCTCAAGTCCCGCGGCATCAACGTCAAGAACTGAAGGCTCCCCGCATGATCCGCTCCCAGCGCTGGAAGGGTGCCGCCTTCACGGTGCCCTTCCAGCTCGGCTTCGTCTTCCTGTACCTCGTCCCGATCGGCTACGCCGTCTACCAGTCCCTGTTCCTGGAACAGCAGTCCGGACTCGGCCTCGGCGGCGCGACGGAGAAGTTCGTCGGCCTGGACAACTACCAGCACGGCCTGACCGATTCGGCGTTCATGAACTCCGTCCTGCGGGTGTTCCTGTTCGCTTGTGTCCAGATCCCGTTGATGCTCGCCACCAGCCTGTTGCTCGCCCTGATGCTGGACGCGCTCACCACACGGGCGGCCGGCCGGTTCCGGATCCTGCTGCTGGTCCCGTACATGATCCCCGGGGTGGTCGCCGCCATCGTGTGGATCAACCTCTACAGCCCCGCTGTGGGCCCGCTGACACCGCTGGGCGATTTCTTCGGGTTCCACTGGAACTTCTTCGCCCCCTCGATGGTCTGGCCGTCCATCGGCAACCTGCTCACCTGGCACGGCATCGGCTACAACATGGTGATCATCTACTCGGCACTCCAGGGCGTGCCCCGCGACCTGTTCGAGGCCGCACGGCTGGACGGGGCCTCCGAGGTGCGCATCGCGCGGAGCATCAAGATCCCGTACGTGCGCGGAGCCCTGGTGCTGACCGGCCTGCTGTCCATCATCCAGATGCTGCAGATCTTCAACGAGCCCGCCCTGTTCAGAAACGTCACGCCGCAGACCGTCGACGACAGCTTCACCCCGATCATGATCATCTACAACCAGGCGTTCAACGCGGGCAACTACCACTACGCCGCGGCCCTGTCGGTGCTGCTCGCCCTCATCCTCGGCGTCGCCTCCTTCCTCTTCTACCGGTTCACTTCGAAGGAGGTCGACTGATCATGCTGACGGAACAGCGGAGCGAAAACAGCACCGCGCGGCCCCCCGCGCGCCCCGTCCGGCGCCTCACCCGCCCCGACGGCGCCTCCCGCGGACGGGGTGGCCAGCGCTTCCTCCTGGTCGGTCTGATCCTGGCCAGCGCCTACAGCCTCTTCCCGGTGTGGTGGCTGATCGTCGCCGCCACCAAGGACCGGACGGGGCTGTACCAGAGCAACGGCCTGTGGTTCTCCGGCATGCACCTGTGGGACAACCTGCATCAGCTGTTCACCTACGAGAACGGCATCTTCCTGCGCTGGACCGCCAACTCCTTCCTGTACGCGGGGGTCGGCTCCCTCGGCGGCACCCTCATCGCCCTCGCCACCGGATACGGCCTGGCCCGCTTCGAGTTCCCCGGGCGCGGTGTGGTCTTCGCCTGTGTCGTGGGCTCCTTCCTGATCCCGCTCGCCCTGCTCACCCTCCCGCTGTACCTGCTGTTCTCGAAGATCGGGCTGGTCGACACCCCGTGGGCGATGCTCATCCCGTGTCTGATCAACCCGTTCAGCGTGTACCTGGCCAAGGTCTACACCGAGGCCACGATCCCCTTCGAACTCCTGGAGGCGGCCCGCCTGGACGGCGCCGGGGAGCTGCGGATCTTCTTCAGCATCGTGCTGCGGATGATGACCACGGGCGGCGCCACCGTGTTCCTGCTCGCCTTCGTGAACACCTGGAACGCGTTCTTCCTCCCGCTGACCGTGCTGCGAGGCGAGGACAACTGGACCCTCAACATCGGCCTGTACAACTGGACCGGCAAGCGGCTGGAGTCCGGCGTCGACCTGACGAGCCTCGTCCTGACCGGCGCGCTGCTGTCCATCGTGCCGATGGCGATCATGATGACCGCGATGCGCCGCTACTGGCGTACCGGCGTCACCCTGGGAGCCCTCAAATGACCGGACCCCGGACCGTGGCGCGCAACCCCGTCATCCGCGGCTTCGCCCCGGACCCCTCACTGGTCCGGGTCGGCGAGTGGTACTACGTGGCCACCAGCTCGTTCGAGTGGTTCCCCACCATCCCCGTCCACCGGTCCCGGGACCTGGCGCGCTGGGAGTACGCGGGGCATGTGCGGGGTGCGGTCCCGGGGGAATCGCTGGCCGGGGTTCCCGACTCGGGCGGCATCTGGGCGCCGTCGCTGAGCTGGGACGGCGAGCGGTTCTGGCTTGTCTACTCGATCGTGCGCTCGGTGGGCACCGCCTACTTCGACCTGGACACCTACGTCACCACGGCCACCGACGTCAGCGGGAAGTGGACGACGGCGCGCCGGATCGCGAGCCATGGCTTCGACCCCGCCCTCTTCCACCACGAGGGACGCCTGTGGCTGCTCAACATGCAGAGCGACCACCGTCCGGGGGGACGGCGTTTCGCCGGGATCGTCCTGACCGAGCTCGACCGCGACACGCTCGCCCCGGTCGGCGAGACGCGTCTGCTGCTCCAGCACGACCGGCTCATCGAGGGCCCCAAGCTGCTGATGCGGGAGGGCTGGTACTACCTCGTGCTCGCGGAGGGCGGAACGGGATTCGAGCACGGGGTCCTGGTGGCCCGCAGCCGTGCCCTCACCGGGCCGTACGAGCTCGACAGCCTGCCCCTGCTGACGACACGGGACGATCCTGAAGCGCCGTTGCAGAAGGCCGGGCACGCGGAGCTGGTCGAGACGCCGGAAGGCGAGTGGTTCCTGAGCCATCTGACGGCCCGTCCGCTGCGGACCGCGGACGGCCCGCGTTGTACCCTCGGCCGTGAGACCGCGATCCAGGCCGTGACCTGGGACGCCGACGGCTGGCCCCGGCTGCGCCAGGGGGGCCGGCACCCCGCGGTCGAGGTCGACGTGCCCGCCCGTCCCGGTACCCGGCCGTCGTCGCCCGCCGCTGAGGCCCCCGCCCTGGCCTGGCCATGGAGCACGCTGCGCGAGTACGTGGATCCCTCCTGGGCCGACACCACCGCCCGCCCCGGCTGGATCCGGCTGCGCGGCCGTCAGGGCCCCGAGTCGCTGTGGTCCCAGAGCCTGCTCGCCCAACGCGTCACCGAACACCGGGCGGAGGCCGAGGTCACCGTCGAGGCTTCCCCCCGCACCTTCACCCAGGCCGCCGGCCTGGTGCTCTGGTACAACACGGAGTCCTATCTCACGCTCGACCTCACCTGGGCCGAGCCCGCGGGCGAGCCACAGCGCGGCCAGCAGTGGCAGGGCACCGGCCGTACCGTGCTCAGCCTCCAGGAACGGGATCCCGAGGGTCCCCGACAAGTGACCGCCCCGGTCGACGTCGACGCGGGAGCCCCGGTCACCCTGGGCGTGCGCATCGACGGCGCCGACGCGCGGTTCTGGTTCCTTCGGGACGGGAAACGCACGCCGATCGGACCACCGCTCGACTTCAGCCGGCTGTCCGACGACTACGGATCCCGGCTGCGTTTCACCGGCGCGTTCGCCGGCATCCGCGCCCATGATCTCGTCGACGCCGCCTTCACCGCGGACTTCACCGGCTTCCGGCTCAGGTGCACTCCCGAGTGACCTTCCGTCAGCGTTCGATGTTTCGAAAGTTTTGACCAGCGCGATCCTGCGAATACCAGCCTCTTCACGCCCCCATGTGGGCTGGCTTAATGTAGGAAGCGCTTACCATACGTCGCTCGGTTGCCTGTGCGCCAGCAGCGCGACGCGAAACTTTCGATGGCCCTCGGGCGGGCCGGAGAGGCGGTCCTCGATGGCCAGTACCGGGAGCGGGAGCACGACGGCCGGCCCCACTTTGGCGGTCGTCGCCCGCGAGGCCGGGGTGTCCGTGCCCACGGCTTCGAAGGTCGTCAACGGCCGGGAGGACGTGGCCCCGGAGACCCGCCGCCGGGTCACCGAGGCTCTCGACCGCCTCGGCTATGTGCGCCGACCCCGCTTCGAGGCATCGAAGGCACCCGGCCTGGTCGACCTCGTGGTGCACTCGCTGGAGAGCTCCTGGTCGGGTGCGGTGCTGCACGGTGTGGAGGGCGCGGCGCACGAGGCGGGCCTGGAGGTGGTGGTCTCGGCGGGGCTGACCCGGACGAGGGACGGGCGCCCCGAGCCGGGCTGGCTGGACAAGCTCACCACCCGCGGTTCGTCAGGGGTGTTGTTCAACCTGGCCGAGCTGACACCGTCGCAGTACGCCTGGCTCGACCAGCGCCGCATCCCGTTCGTGATGATCGATCCGGTCCACGAACCGCCGCCGGGCGTCGTGTCGGTGGGCGCGGCGAACTGGCAGGGCGGACTGCTTGCGACGGAACACCTGCTGTCCCTGGGCCATGAGCGCATCGCCGTCATCGGCGGCTACCGCCGCAAGATGTGCAGCAGCGCCCGGGTCGCCGGCTACCGCTCGGCCCTCGCCTCGGCCGGCCTGCGGCACCGCCCCGAGTACATCCGCTACGGCAACTTCGACGAGACGGCCGCCCACCATCTCATGCGGGATCTCCTCGACCTCCCCGAACCGCCCACCGCCGTCTTCGTCTGCTCCGACAAGATGGCGCTGGGCGCCTACCAGGCCCTGGCCGAACGGAAGTTGAGCGTCCCGGACGACATCAGCGTGGTCGGTTTCGACGATCTTCCCGAGTCGCGCTGGGCCACCCCGGCGCTCACCACCGTGCGCCAGCCGCTCTCCGAGATGGCCGCGACGGCGGTGCGTCTGCTCGTACGGCTGAGGGCGGGCGATCAACCGGAGGGCACGCGAACGGAGTTGTCGACCCGGCTGGTGGAACGGGCCAGTACGGGACCGGTACCGGGCTCTTAGCGTGCGGCCGCCCAGGTGATCCCGCCGAGCAGATGCGCACGGAAGTCCGGGTCCTCGTACGCCTCCGAGGCATGCCCGAGTGCTGTGTAGAAGACCCTGCCCGAACCCTGCTCCCGGCACCACACCAGAGGATGGTCCTGGCCCATTCCCCCACCCTCGTACGAGGATTCGTCGGCGAAGGCGAGGACCCGCACCGAACCACGGGGGCCGGCTCGGAAGTCGTACCACTCGTCAGTGAACTCCCAGACGGGAGGCAGGTGTCGAGTCGCCGGATGGTCGCGGTCCTCGACGACGGCCTTGCCCGGCTGGTACTCCGGATGCCGGTCGAAGCGTGCGCCGAGCAGCTCGCCGTAGTACGGCCAGTCGTACTCGGTGCAGGCCGCCGCGTGCACCCCGACGAACCCGCCGCCGCCCTCGACGTACGCCGCGAGCCGGGTCCGTCCCTCCGGGGTCAGAACGTCCCCGCTGGTGGAGAGGAAGACGACCGCCGCGTAGGGGTCGAGGGGCGTCTCGAACGCGCCCGGGTCCTCGGTGGCGTCGACGCTGAAGCCGTGAGTCGCGCCCAGGGAGCGTACGGCGGCGACGGCGGCCGGGATGGAGTCGTGCCGGTAGGCGGTGGTACGGGTGTAGACGAGAACGCGGGTGGTCATGGGCGCGAGCCTATGCGGGCGGTGGAGTGCGCCCCAACGGGACGACAGCCCCGAAAATTTCGGTTTCACCCCCGCCGCCGCTATCCCTCCCGTCCTCTCGGGGCCGCGCCCCGGACCCCTGGGAGGAGCTTGGGCCCTCGGAGGGACTCTGTCCGATTCGTTCAAGACCCGCTTCGCGCGCCCTGCCTACGGTGTCCCCATGACTCCACGATTCGCCGTGATCGGCCTGGTCGCCTCCGACATGGCCGCCACGCTCGCCTTCTACCGCCGCCTCGGGCTCGTCTTCCCCGAGGGCGCCGAGGACCAGCCGCACGTCGAGGCCGAACTGTCCGGCGTGCTGCGGCTGGCGATCGACACCGAGGACACGATCCGGTCGTTCCACCCGGGGTGGCGACCACCGGCCGACGGGGGCGGCCGGGTCTCGCTCGCCTTCGGCTGTGACAGTCCCGCGCAGGTCGACTCCGTCTACGAGGACCTGGTCGGCGCCGGGTACCACGGCGAGCTCAAGCCGTGGGACGCCTTCTGGGGGATGCGGTACGCGATCGTGCACGACCCGGACGGCAATGGCGTCGACCTGTTCGCGCCGCTACCCGCGCCCGAGTAGCTCCCCCAGCGGCATGCCCGCCAACTCCCGTACGTCCCGGGCCAGATGAGCCTGGTCGGCGAAGCCGGAGCGGGCCGCCGTCGCCGCGAAGGGGACCCCTGCGCGGGCGAGGGCGAGCGCCCGTTGCAGGCGCAGGACGCGGGCGAGGGTCTTGGGGCCGTAGCCGAATGCGGTCAGTGAGCGGCGGTGCAACTGGCGTGCGCTCAGGCCGAGCCGGTCTGCCGTCGCCGCGATCGACCGGCCCGCGTCCAGGGCCGTCACGACCTCCCGCAGCAGCGGGTCGGGGGGATCGGTGACAGCCGCCAGGTCCAGTGCCACCTGCTCCAGCGCGGTCGCCGGGTCGGCGGCCGCGGCGACCCGCGCGGTGCGGCGCCGGACCTCCGAGGCCGGCCACAGGTCCGCCAAGTCGACGCGCAGGTCGCGCAGTTCATGGGCGGGTACGCCGAGGAACGTCGGCCCGGTGCCGGGGTAGAAACGGACGCCCGCCCAGGGCCCGGCCGCGCCCTCGGGGGCGTACGCCCGGGTGTCGGGCCCGGCGACGGACAGTCGCCCCTCGTGCCAGAGCAGGTCCATACAGCCGTCGGGAAGCACGGACCCCACCGTGGAACAGGACGTTCCACGGGACCACACGACGGCGCCCGCCAACCGGGAAGGCCGCTCCACGTACATGCACGACAGGCTACGCCGCCCGCGTCCGGTGCTCCTGCGGGCTCACCCCGTACACCCGTTTGAAGGCGCTGGACAGGGCGAACGCGCTGCCGTAGCCGACGTGGCGGGCGATCGCCTCAAGGGTGTCGTCCGTCTCGCGCAGCCGGTCGGCGGCCAGGGCGAGGCGCCAGCCGGTGAGGTACGTCATCGGGGGCTCGCCCACGAGTTCGCTGAAGCGGCGGGCCAGCGCGGCCCGGGACACCCCGGCCTTCGCGGCGAGCGTCGCCACCGTCCAGGGGTGTGCCGGGTCGTCCTGGACGAACCGCAGCACCCTGCCGACGACGGGGTCCGCGAGCGCCCGGTACCAGGCGGGGGCGGCGGCGTCCGCACGGGAGAACCAGGCGCGCAGCGCGGCGATCATGAGGAGGTCGAGGAGCCGGTCCAGGACCACCTCCTGGCCGGGCTCGTCACGGACGATCTCCTCGGTGAGGATCGCGGTGAGCGGGCAGTCCCAGACGTCCTGGGTGAGGGAGAGCAGCGGCGGCAGGGCGTCGAGCAGTCTGCCGTTGATCTCGCCCC
This sequence comes from Streptomyces sp. NPDC096311, assembly GCF_044763085.1. Taxonomy (NCBI): domain Bacteria; kingdom Bacillati; phylum Actinomycetota; class Actinomycetes; order Kitasatosporales; family Streptomycetaceae; genus Streptomyces; species Streptomyces sp. NPDC096311. Next base: position 12,045 of record NZ_JBIWFN010000034.1, on the reverse strand, counting down.
GCATCATGTAGGTCCCGATCAGCAGCACCGTGGAGCCGTCGAGCCGGTCGCCCCAGGTGCGGACGTCCAGGTCCCACTGGCCCTTCAGGGACCGCCCGTCGGGGTAGGTGCACTCGCCGCCCGGCAGGATCACCGCCTGCGGCGGGGTCCCCGGTTCGTCCGCGCACGTGTACGGGTCAGGGCCGCGGGCGATCGCGAGGTCACCGGCCCGCAGGAACACGCGCTCCCCCGTGTCCGGCACGACCCAGGCCTCGCCGCGCACCACGAGCATGATCGTGAGGGGGGCGCGGTCCTCGACGCGCACGCACCAGGGCGGGTCGAAGCACGCACGGATCATGAAGGCGCCGCGTGCCCGGGGGCCCTCCAGCAGACCGGCGAGTGCGTCCATGGCGTCAGCGTAGACGTCCCTGGGGAAGGGACGTAGACGTCCGCTTATGGGAATGAGTCCCTCGGCGATGGGAGCCCTGCGCGAGCGGCGATTCACTGGCGGTATGACGCAGAACAGGGCACGAGAAGAGCACGTACGGGACATGACGGTGCTGGTGACGGGCGCCACGGGGCGTACCGGCCGGCGGGTGGCCGAGGCCGCGCGGGCGGCGGGGCTGAGCGTGCGGGCCGCGTCCCGTGCGGCGGGGTTCGACTGGACGGACCGGTCGACGTGGGCGGACACCCTGCGGGGCGCCGACGCGGCGTATCTCGTCCACCCCACGGACGTCGGCTCACCCGACGCGGCCGAGATGGTCGGGGGTCTGGCACGGGAGGCGGTCGGGCTGGGGGTGCGGCGGCTGGTGCTGCTGTCCTCGCGGGGTGAGGAGCGGGCGCGGCCGGCCGAGGAGGCGCTGCGGGCGTCGGGCGCCGACTGGACGGTCGTACGGGCCGCGTGGTTCGCGCAGAACTTCAGCGAGGGGCCGTTGGTGGAGGGGCTGCTCCGCGGGGAGCTGGTCTTTCCCGCCGGTGAGGTGCGGGAGCCGTTCATCGATGTGCGGGACATCGCGGACGTCGTGGTGGCCGTGCTCACGGGGGGCGACCGGTATGCCGGGCAGGAGCTCGCCGTCTCCGGGCCCCGGCTGCTGAGTTTCCGGGAGGCGGTGGGGGAGATCGCGGCGGCGACGGGGGGTGAGCTGACGTATCTCCCGGTGACGGCGCGCCAGTACGGCGATCAGCTGGCCGGGTTCGGGGTGCCGGCGGAGGAGGCCGAGTTCCTCGTCGAGCTCTTCGAGAGCCTGCTCGACGGGCGTAACTCCTACCTGTCGCAGGGCGTGCGGGAGGTTCTGGGGCGGGAGCCGCGGGACTTCGCGGAATTCGCCCGGGAGGCGGCGGGCGCGGGGGCCTGGAAGGGGTGATGCTCCGCCCGCAACGTGCTATTCGTCGGCGCAGTGGTCGTCGTCGTTGCTCTTGCGGTGGTGGTGGGTGCTCTTGACGTGGGTGCGGAGGCGGGAGGTCACGTCCTCCGGGGGGAGGAAGCGGGACCAGCGTTCCGGGAACTCGGAGGGCATGTCCGGGTCGTCGGGGTCGGGGTCGGCGGCGCGGTGGGCGGCGGCGCGGGCCACGTACTCGGCGGCCTGCTCCTGACGCAGGCGCTCGTTCGCGGCGCGGGCCGCGGCCGTGGCGGCGGCGGGCCAGACCCGGTCGATGGCCGCGTTGACGGCGGCGCCGACGAGGACGGCGAACGCGGACACACCGATCCACAGCAGGACGGCCACGGGGGCGGCGAGTGAGCCGTAGATCGTCGGGCCCTCGACCGTGCTGGTCAGGTAGATACGGAGCAGGAAGCTGCCGAAGACCCACATGGCGAGGGCGACCAGGGCGCCGGGCACGTCCTCCACCCAGGGTGAGCGGACGGGCACGGACACGTGGTACAGCGTGGTCAGGAACACGACCGAGAGCACGATGACGACAGGCCAGTACAGGACCTGTACGAGCGTCGCCGACCACGGCACGATCTGCACCACCGCGTCCGGGCCCGCGACCATCAGCGGCAGCGCGATCGAGCCGATCAGCAGCGCCACGATGAACAGCAGGAACGACATCACGCGGGTCGCCACGATCCCCCGGGTGCCGTCGAGGCCGTACATCACGGTGATGGTGTCGACGAAGACGTTCACCGCGCGTGAGCCCGACCACAGGGCGAAGAGGAAGCCGAGGGAGATGATGTCGGGCCTGCCGCCCTTCATCACGTCGTGAAGGATCGGTTCGGCGATCTGGTGGACGCCCTTGTCCGTGAGGACCGTGCGGGAGGCCTCCATGATGTTGGATTCCAGGCTCGCGATCGAGTGCGCGCCGGTCCAGTCGTCCACGTACCCGAGCAGCCCGATGAGGCTCAGCAGTAGGGGCGGCACGGACAGGAGTGTGAAGAAGGCGGCCTCGGCCGCCAGCCCCAGGATCCGGTACTCCATGCAGGAGTTGATGGTGTCCTTGAGCAGCAGCCAGGCGGTCCTTCGCTTCGACACGTCCCTGTACAGCGCGCGAGCGCGGTGAAAGCGGCCCACGGGAGACCGTTCAGGTGTTTCTTTTGCCTGGTGCACGTCCTTACCGTATCCGTATGGCAGCCAGCACCCACACCGTGACCAACCAGGCTCCGCCCCTGGTCGGATATGACGTCTTTGCCGCCGACCGGGCCCTCGTGGAGGCGGTCGAGCGGCACCTGGATCCAGGACTTCTCGACGAGACACGCGAGGAGCTGTCGCTGCTCGGGCGTACGACGGGCTCCGCGCAGGTGCAGGAGTGGGGGGTGCTGGCCAACGAGAATCCGCCGAAGCTGCGCACCCACGACCGCTACGGCAACCGCGTCGACGAGGTCGATTTCCATCCCGCCTGGCACCGACTGCTCGGCAAGGGGGTCTCTGCGGGGCTGACGGCGGCCTGGAGCCGTCCCGGCGGTCACCTCAGGCGCGCGGCCGGCTTCGTCGTGTGGTCGCAGGCCGAGGCGGGCCACGGCTGCCCGCTGTCGATGACCCACGCGGCGGTGCCCGCCCTGCGCACCGACCCGGCCCTCGCCGCCCTCTGGGAACCACTGCTCACGTCCACCGTCTACGACCAGGGGCTGCGGCCCGCCTCCCAGAAGGCCGGTGTGCTCTTCGGGATGGGCATGACGGAGAAGCAGGGCGGCAGTGACGTACGGGCGAACAGGACCGAGGCGCGGCCGCTCGCCGAGGACGGGACCTACGAGCTGACCGGGCACAAGTGGTTCTGTTCGGCACCGATGTCGGACGGGTTCCTGGTGCTGGCGCAGGCGCCGGGCGGGCTCACCTGTTTTCTGGTGCCGAGGGTGCTGGAGGACGGGACCCACAACGTGTTCCGCATCCAGCGGCTCAAGGACAAGCTCGGCAACAAGTCGAACGCGTCGAGCGAGGTCGAGTTCGACGGGACCTGGGCGCGCCGGGTCGGGGACGAGGGGCGCGGGGTGCGCACCATCATCGAGATGGTCGCGGTGACCCGGCTGGACTGTGTGCTCGGCGCCGCCGCCGTCATGCGGCAGGCCGTGGCGCAGGCCGTGCACCACTGCACCTACCGGGAGGCCTTCGGCGGCAAGCTGATCGACAAGCCGCTGATGCGCAATGTGCTGGCGGACCTGGCGCTGGAGTCGGAGGCGGCGACGACGCTGGCGATGCGTCTGGCGGCGGCGTACGACGACGGCGGCGAGGACGAGCGGGCCTTCCTGCGGCTCGCGGTGCCGGCCGCCAAGTACTGGGTGACCAAGCGCTGCACCCCGGTGGCGGTGGAGGCACTGGAGTGCCTGGGCGGCAACGGGTACGTCGAGGAGTCCGGCATGCCGAGGCTGCTGCGCGAGTCGCCGCTCAACTCCATCTGGGAGGGAGCGGGCAATGTGCAGGCCCTCGACCTGCTGCGCGCGATCCAGCGGGAGCCGCAGGCGCTGAACGCGTTCCTGCAGGAGGTGGGCCGGGCCCGCGGCGCCGACCACCGGCTCGACGGCGCGATCAAGAACCTGCTGGGCGAACTCGCCGACCTGGACGGTATCGAGGGCCGCGGGCGCAGGCTCGCGGAGCGTGTCGCGCTGGTGCTGCAGGGGTCGCTGCTGGTGCAGTACGCGCCGCCGGAGGTCGCCGACGCGTTCTGCGCCTCACGGCTGGGCGGCGACTGGGGCTCGGCCTTCGGCACGCTGCCGCACAGTCTCGATCTGGCCACGGTGGTGGAACGGGCCCGACCGGTTTCCTGAGCCGTGTCCTGAGCCGGTCTCCGTACCGGGCGCGGGGGTGGTGCTGCGCCGACACGGCACCACCCCCGCTCTCTGGCCCCGTTGTGAGGAGCGCGAACGCCGCACGGGCGGCGTTGCTCAAGTTTCCGACCCCGTACGGCTGTTCGCCAGGGTTGCAGGGGGTTGCAACTTTTCCGGCCTCTGTGGCCGGACTGTGTCCCTCCGTCGGCGCCGAGCGGCACTATGAGAACAGCAGTCAGTACGGGCCCGGGCGACCGTGGCCGAAAAGGGCCGGGCAGTGGCGGGCCACAGGTGTCCCGAACCCGTCGGTCCGTCCGTCCGGGAAGGATGGGGGAGGATTCCGTGGCGCACTCGCCGATCGACGTGACGCGGCTCGCCGCCCTGGACGCCGCCCAGGCGGCCCGTGTCCTGCGCGAGGTGCGCGACGCCACGCTCTCCGGACAGCCCGCCCGCCTCGCGCCACGCCCGGTGATCGAGCAGTCCTGGGAGCGCATGCTGCGCGGCGGAGTCGACCCCGACCACGACTTCCGGGCCGGGCTACTGGTCCGTGACGAGGTCGAGCGGCGGCGCCAGACCTCACAGCTGCGGCACGTCCTGCCGGTCCTGCGCGAGGGCCTGCTCTCGGTCGCGGACGTCGCGCACCACATCATGGTGGTCGCGGACGCGGAGGGCCGGGTGCTGTGGCGGGAGGGCAGCGCGTCCGTGCTGCGCAAGGCCGACGGGTTCGGCTTCGAACTCGGGGCGGACTGGCGCGAGGGCGTGGTCGGTACGAACGGTGTGGGCACCCCGCTGGTCGCCCGGCGCCCCGTCCAGGTCTTCTCCGCCGAGCACTTCGTGCGTACCCACCACTCGTGGACCTGCTCCGGCGCCCCGATCACCGACCCGCGCGATGGCAGTCTGATCGGCGTCGTGGACGTGAGCGGGCCGCTGGACACCCTGCATCCGGCAACGCTCGCCCTGGTCGGCTCGGTGGCCAAACTCGCCGAGGCGCGCCTGCGCGAGCTGCACCTGACCTCGCTGGAGGGGCTGCGCGCGGTGGCGGCGCCGGTGCTCGCCCGGCTCGGCGGGCGCGCCCTCGCCGTGGACCAGGACGGCTGGACGGCCGCGGTCACCGGGATGCCGTACACCGGACGGCTCGCGCTGCCCAAGGCGCTCGCTCCCGGGCGGAGCCGGCTGCCGACGCTCGGGCTGTGCGTGGTGGAGCCGCTGCCCGGCGGCTGGCTGCTGCGGGCCGCCGACCAGCCGGGGCCCCGGGGCGCCGCGCGGATCGTCCTGGACCTGGCGCACCCGCGCCGCTCCTCGGTGACCGTCTCGTCCGAAGCGGGCTCCTGGTGCCACGAACTGAGCCCCCGGCATGCCGAGTTGCTGTACCTGCTGGCCGTCCGGCCCGCCGGGCGCAGCGCCTCGGGGCTCGCCGACGACCTGTTCGACGACCCCGGTCGTACGGTGACGGTGCGGGCCGAGATGTCGCGCGTACGGCGGTATCTCGGGGCCTTCCTGGAACACCGGCCGTATCGATTCTGCGAGACCGCGGAGGTCGAGTTGGTGCTCCCGGAGGACCCCCGGGACCTGCTCCCCCACTCGACGGCGCCGGCGGTGCGCAGGGCGCGGAAACCCGGGCCCCCTTGTACCGCACCAGGGCCCGACGCATCACCCGACCGGCCGAATATGCCCCCTGCGAGAGGCAAGGAGCGTATTTCGGGACCGTCTTCCGGGGTCCTTGACCAGGCGCGTGGCTCTCTGACGTAGCATCCCTCCACAGGCCACCCCACCTGTCTCTCCGTCAACGTTCTGATCATGAGAGGCAGTTGGCCTTCCTCGGGAGGACGCATGAAGCACCGCGGCAGGCACCGTCGCAGGCGAAGGGGACAGGCGCTGCGCGCCGCCCTGGCCGGAACCGCCCTCGCGCTCACCGCGGCCGCCACGCTGATCAGCACCTCCCAGGCCACGGGCAGCAACAGTCCGGGCGCGCTGACCCCGCTCACCTCGGCCGCCGAGACCAGCAGGCTCCAACTGCACGAGAACCTGGTCGCCGGGGACACTCTCAGCACGCTCAGCCGGAACATGGGCGGGAACGTCGGGGTCGCCGGCGTGTTGGCGAGCGCCGACCACACGATGCGCGACGAGGCCGACTGCTCCGGGACCGAGCGGGCCGCGCTGCCGCTCGAACCGGTCGCCACCCGCGCGTACTGCTGGGCCTCGGACGACGCGCGGACCCGGCAGTGGGCGCCCGCCTCCGTCACCACCTCCGGTGACGCCGACCAGGACGGCCGGTGGGGCGACCGGCGGGTCGTCCTGGCGGGCTGGAACCACGACGACCGGGCCGCGGGCGCCTCCGCCACCGACCGGGGTCTGGCCCGGGTCGCCTTCATCGACGCGAGCGACCCGGCGGCGCTCAGGTACCGCTGGGTGCTGCTGGTCGCGCCGCGCGACGGCGGCAGGGACTTCGGCGCGGTCCGTTCCCGGCTGGGCGGCATGGTCTGGTACCAGGGCAAGCTGATCGTCACCGCGCAGAACGGCGCGGGGCAGGACGACTCCCTGCTCGTCTTCGACCTGCACCACCTCCTGAAGGCGGGCGTGGACAGCGGGACGATCGGCAAGGTGCGGGGCGGCTACTCCGCGCACGGCTACCGGTACGTGCTGCCGGCCATCGGCTCGTACAGCCCGGCGGGCGGCACGTGCGGCTCGGGCGAGGCCCGGGCGAACCCCTGTTTCGGTTCCCTGTCGCTGGACCGCACCTCGACGCCGGACAGCCTGGTCGCCACCGAGGCCGCACCGGCCGACGGCACGGAGCGGACCCGGATCTGGCGGTACTCGTACAGCACCGTCGCCGACCGGGCGGGGTTGCTCGCCAGCGACTCCCTGGGGCGGGTCGACGCACGCGAGGCCTACACGACCAAGGCCGCCGGGCTGTCCGGTGTCCTCTCCTACACGCCGGCCGGGGCGCGCAGGGCCGACTGGTACGTCGGCCACACGCCCGCCAGCGGTGGCCGGCACGGCACGCTGTGGCGCCAGAGCGGGCACACCGCCGAGGCGGTGCAGTGCACCGGGGACCGGTCCTACGCCTGCTGGGGTCAGCACACCGCGTCCCTGTCCTACTGGCAGGAGACCGGCGAACTGTGGAGCCTCACCGGCGCCGACCCGGACACGACACCGGAGCGCGTCCTGTACGCGGTCCCTTTGACCGCGGTGAACAAGTCCCTGGGGTAGAGGCCCCGGGGGTCTTCGCCCCCGCCGCCCCTACCCGTCCCATCCCCAGGGGCTCCGCCCCTTCGCCCCCGCCAGGGGCTACGCCCCCGGACCCCCGTTCGGCCCGAACAGCCTCGTCCTCGGACGCCGGACGGGCTGGGAGTCTTCAGGGGCGCGGGGAACTACGCGAACGGCCCCACCGGGCGGCAGCCGAAGAACGTCGGGCGTGCGGGAGATCCGGGGCGCAGCCCCGGCCCCAGGGGCGCGGGGAACTGCGCGACCAGCCCCCGCCGGGCCCGCAGCCGAAGAACACATCCCAGCGTCCGGCGACGCCGCCCCGCTTTGGAGCGCGGCGCGGCCCCGTGGTTCCCTGGCCTCCATGAGCAACGTCACTGTGACCACCTGGTCCCTGGAGCAGACCGCGTCGAGCGACCTGCTCCCCGCGATCACGCCCGACGGCGACGTCCGGATCGTGCGCTCCGAAGTCCCCTCGCCCGAGTTCAACCGCTTCCTGTACGCCTCCGTGGGCGGAGACATCCGCTGGACCGACCGCCTGAGCTGGACGTACGCGCAGTGGCAGGAGGTCCTGAACCGCCCCGGCGTGGAGACCTGGGTCGCCTACGACCGGGGAACACCCGCGGGCTATGTCGAGCTGGACCCGCAGGACGACGGCGTGGTCGAGGTCATGTACTTCGGGCTGATACCCGCCTTCCGGGGCCGCAGGATCGGCGGACACCTGCTCTCGTACGGGGTGGCGCGCGCCTGGGACCTGGCGGAGCGCTGGCCGGAGCGGCCCGAGACGAAGCGTGTCTGGCTGCATACATGCAGCAAGGACGGGGAGCACGCGATGGACAACTATCTGCGCCGCGGCTTCAAGCTCTTCGACACCAAGGTGGAGGAGGAGGCGGAGGTCGCCGCTCCCGGGCCCTGGCCTGGCGCACGAGCGATCTGACCCGCCACGGGCCGGCCCTCGGCCCGCCATCGGGCGGTCACCTGGCCGCCTGGTCGTCCATTCCTGCCCAGCCGTGTGACCGACAACACCTCCATCTCGCCATTCGGGACATGGGTGTCCACATGATGGATAACGGTGGACTGGCCCGAGATCCGCGTGACACGCTTCCGTCATGTCTGGAACTGGAATTGCCTTGGTGAGTCGGCGGCACGTCGACCTCGGCCGCATGTCCAGCGCCATCTGTCCGGCGAGCTGACAGCCCCGGCCCAGCCGACATTCTCCCTTTTGCCTCCCTCTGCGCAATGACGCGCGCGTACTTTCCGTATGCGCCCATATGCGCAGTTGAGAGCCGCTCTCCTTCCTGTCCCGCAGTCCCGAAGGACGTATCAACCATGGCCGCCACCCCGCAGAATCCCGCCGCCGCGCCCCGCCGCAAGGTGAGTCGTCACCGCGGCGAGGGTCAGTGGGCCGTGGGTCACTTCACCCCGCTCAACGGAAACGAACAGTTCAAGAAGGACGACGACGGTCTCAATGTGCGGACACGCATTGAGACGATCTACTCGAAGCGCGGCTTCGACTCGATCGACCCCAACGACCTTCGTGGACGTATGCGCTGGTGGGGGCTGTACACCCAGCGCAAGCCCGGGATCGACGGCGGCAAGACGGCGATCCTGGAGCCGGAGGAGCTGGACGACAAGTACTTCATGCTGCGCGTCCGCATCGACGGCGGCCGGCTGACCACCGACCAGCTGCGCGTCATCGGCGAGATCTCGCAGGAGTTCGCGCGCGGCACCGCCGACCTCACCGACCGCCAGAACGTGCAGTACCACTGGATCCGTATCGAGGACGTCCCCGAGATCTGGAACCGGCTCGAAGCCGTCGGGCTGTCCACCACCGAGGCCTGCGGTGACACGCCCCGCGTCATCCTCGGCTCGCCCGTCGCCGGCATCGCCGAGGACGAGATCATCGACGGCTCCCCGGCCATCGACGAGATCCACCGCCGGATCATCGGCAACAAGGACTTCTCGAACCTGCCCCGCAAGTTCAAGTCCGCGATCTCCGGCTCGCCGCTGCTCGACGTGGCGCACGAGATCAACGACGTCGCCTTCGTCGGCGTGAACCACCCGGAGCACGGCCCCGGCTTCGACCTCTGGGTCGGCGGCGGCCTCTCCACCAACCCGAAGATCGGCCAGCGCCTCGGCGCCTGGGTCCCGCTGGACGAGGTCCCGGACGTCTACGAGGGCGTCATCTCGATCTTCCGCGACTACGGCTACCGGCGCCTGCGCACCCGCGCCCGTCTGAAGTTCCTGGTCGCCGACTGGGGCGTGGAGAAGTTCCGCCAGATCCTGGAGGACGAGTACCTCGAGCGGAAGCTCGTCGACGGCCCGGCCCCCGAGCAGCCGGTCGCCCGCTGGCGCGACCACGTCGGTGTGCACCGCCAGCAGGACGGCCGCTTCTACGTCGGCTTCGCGCCGCGCGTCGGCCGCGTGGACGGCACCACCCTCACAAAGATCGCCGAGCTGGCCGCGGCACACGGCTCGGGCCGGCTGCGCACCACCGTCGAGCAGAAGATGATCGTGCTCGACGTGACGGAGGACCAGATCGACTCGCTGGTGGAGGGCCTCGAAGCCCTCGACCTGACCGTCAGGCCCTCCACCTTCCGGCGCGGCACGATGGCCTGCACCGGCATCGAGTACTGCAAGCTCGCGATCGTCGAGACCAAGGCGCGCGGTGCTTCCCTGATCGACGAACTCGAGCGCCGCATCCCCGAGTTCGAAGAACCCATCACCATCAACATCAACGGCTGCCCGAACGCCTGCGCCCGTATCCAGGTCGCGGACATCGGTCTCAAGGGCCAGCTGGTCCTGAACGACCAGGGCGAGCAGGTCGAGGGCTTCCAGGTGCACCTGGGCGGCGCGCTCGGCCTGGAGGCCGGCTTCGGCCGCAAGGTCCGTGGTCTGAAGGTCACCTCGGACGAGCTGCCCGACTACATCGAGCGGGTCCTCACACGCTTCCAGGCGGAGCGCGAGGACGACGAGCGCTTCGCCACCTGGGCCGCCCGTGCGAGCGAGGAGTCGCTGTCATGAGCGAGCGAGCGGCTCCCTTCTACTGCCCCTACTGCGGCGACGAAGACCTCCGTCCGAGCGAGCAGGGCCACGGCGCGTGGGAATGCGCGGCGTGCAACCGAGCCTTCCAGTTGAAGTTCCTCGGGCTGCTCGCCCGTGGGGTTCAGCGCAACGAAGGCGGAGGGGACGAAATATGACGACGGTTCAGAAAGACCAGGAAGACCAGGAAGACCGGGAAGACCGTACGGCCGAGGACCTGAAGCGCCTCGCCGAGCAGGCGGGGCGCGACCTCGAGGACGCCTCGGCCCTGGAGATCCTCCAGTGGGCCGTCGAGACCTTCGGCAAGGCGTTCTGCGTGACCTCCTCCATGGAGGACGCGGTCGTCGCCCACCTCGCCTCCCGCGCTCAGCCGGGCGACAGCCCAGTCGACGTGGTCTTCCTCGACACCGGCTACCACTTCCCCGAGACCATCGGCACCCGGGACGCGGTCGAGGCCGTGATGGACGTCAACGTCATCACCCTCACCCCGCGCCAGACCGTCGCCGAGCAGGACGCCGAGTACGGCCCCAAGCTGCACGACCGCGACCCCGACCTGTGCTGCGCCCTGCGTAAGGTCAAGCCCCTGGAAGAGGGCCTGACCAGGTACGACGCCTGGGCGACCGGACTGCGCCGCGACGAGTCCCCGACCCGGGCGAACACCCCGGTCGTCGGCTGGGACGAGAAGCGGCAGAAGGTCAAGATCTCGCCGATCGCCCGCTGGACGCAGGACGACGTGGACGCGTACGTCGCGGAGCACGGCGTCCTCACCAACCCGCTGCTGATGGACGGCTACGCCTCCGTCGGCTGCGCGCCCTGCACCCGCCGTGTGCTGGAGGGCGAGGACGCCCGCGCCGGCCGCTGGGCGGGACGGTCCAAGACCGAGTGCGGGCTGCACGGATGACCACGACCACCCAGATCTCCCAGGAGCAGCAAGTGACGACCGGAGCCACCATCTGGCTCACGGGTCTGCCGAGCGCCGGCAAGACCACCATCGCGTACGAGCTGGCCGGCCGGCTGCGCGACGAGGGCCACCGTGTCGAGGTGCTCGACGGCGACGAGATCCGCGAGTTCCTCTCGTCCGGCCTCGGCTTCTCGCGCGAGGACCGCGACACGAACGTGCAGCGGATCGGTTTCCTCGCCGAGCTGCTCTCCCGCAACGGCGTCAAGGCGCTCGTCCCGGTGATCGCGCCGTACGCCGACAGCCGCGAGGCGGTCCGGGGGCGTCACCAGACCGGCGGCACCCCGTACCTGGAGGTGCACGTGGCGACGCCGGTCGAGGTCTGCTCCGTGCGCGATGTGAAGGGGCTGTACGCCAAGCAGGCCGCGGGGGAGATCTCGGGGCTGACCGGCGTCGACGACCCGTACGAGGAGCCCACGTCGCCCGATCTGCGCATCGAGTCGCACACCCAGTCCGTGCAGGAGTCCGCGGCCGCGCTCCATGCGCTGCTCACCGAAAGGGGTCTCGCATGACGACCGTCGCCAGTGTCTCCGAGGAGACGGACAGCAGCCCGTACGCGCTCTCGCACCTGGATGCCCTGGAGTCGGAGGCCGTCCACATCTTCCGTGAGGTCGCGGGCGAGTTCGAACGGCCGGTGATCCTCTTCTCCGGCGGCAAGGACTCC
>NZ_JBIWFN010000033.1:0-86648 GCF_044763085.1 Streptomyces sp. NPDC096311 | reverse complement strand
CCCCACCCCCCCCCGTTCACCCCCTTCTTGCCCCCGGGCCAAACCCCCCTATTGGGCCCTATATCAAAAACCCGGGGGGGGGCGGGGGGCGCGCGGGGGGGGGGGGCCCCGGGGGGGGGGGGGCCCCGACCCTCGAGGACGTGAGAGGCGCGGCGGGTGTCAGCCGACGGCGACACCGTGCGAGCGCAGATACGCGACCGGGTCCATGTCCGAGCCGTAGTTCGGGGTGGTGCGGATCTCGAAGTGCAGGTGCGGACCGGTGACGTTGCCGGTCGCGCCGGAGAGGCCGATCTGCTGGCCCTCGGTCACGGTCTGGCCCGCCGAGACGGACAGGGCGGACATGTGGGCGTACTGCGAGTACCGGCCGTCGGCGTGCTGGATGACGACCTGGTTGCCGTACGCGCCACCCCAGCCGGCCGATACGACGGTGCCGGCGGCGACGGCCTTGATGGTGGTGCCGGTCGGGACCACGAAGTCCACGCCGGTGTGATAGCCGCTGGACCACATGCTGCCGGCGACCTTGTAGCCGGTGCCGATGGTGGCGCCCCCGACCGGCAGGGTGTAACCGGTGTCGGTGGCGGTGCCGGTGACCCGGGGGGCGGCGGCCTGGGTCTTGGGCGCGTCCGCCGCGCCGGACGACCCGGTGGCCGACTGCGCCGACGACCGCGTGGACGTCTTGGCGGACGACTGCGTGGACGTCTTGGTCGACGGCTTGGTGTCGTCGGTCGACGCGGCCCTCTCGCCGATCGTGAGCTTCAGGCCGGGGTGGATCAGCGAGGGGTCGCTGCCGATGGCCTGGCGGTTGTCGGAGTAGAGCTTCTGCCAGCCGCCGCTGACGTGCTGCCGCTCGGCGATCCTGGAGAGCCAGTCGCCGGCCTTCACCGAATAGGTTTTCGTCGAGACCGTGGACGTCGTCGCCGTCTTTTCCGAAACCGTCACGGTCTTTTCCGAAACCGCCGCGCCGTAAATGATCGCGGTCTTTTCCGGAGTGGACGAAACCGCGGCCGTCGGCGTCGCGGCATGGGCACCGGCGGTCCCCATCAGCGGCAGCGCAAGGGCGGCACCACCGGTTCCGGCCACGGCGATCGAGCGTGAGAAACGCTGGGACTTGGGTCGGCGGTGCTTACCCTTCGCGGGCATGAAGAATTCCTCTCCGGCGCCTGCGAGGTGAGCTGTCGGGTGCGGGCTGGAGATGCCCGGCCACGCGGCTGCGCGGCTATACCCCTAGCCGTTCCGGAGACCGGAACAGGCGTGGTACCTGTGGGTCCCCCGCTCCTGCCGGTTACCGGTGGGTGTGCGGATACCGGGCGGCGGCAGGATTGGGCGTCCGTCCGGATTGAGGGCGAACGTAAGCGAGATGGAGGCGCATCGCCAACCATGTGGCTTTTCTGTGCACGTGCCTTTCTTGATCCAGGCCGGAATTCCGGTCACCCTCCGTGGACAATGATCTCCGCGGTCTCTCGAACTACCCGGGAATTCGGGCGGATCGAGAAAGCGGGCCCGCAACGCATCGTCACGAATATGACGCTGCTCACGCAGGTCACACCACGGTCCTTTATTCCAGGTCCAGTTGGAATTAAGGCATCAATAAGGGCAGATCGCTCACATACGACGTAGTCGGACAACTGCCGCATCAAAGTCCCCGCGCAGCCTCGTCCGCAACCCGTGATGCAGCAGCACCGCACCTCGATGCATTTCGCCCGTTTCGCGGCATTCATACGCGGCGCTCGCATCGAGCCCGCGCAACCGGAGCGGGGCGACCGGCTCGCCGTGACGCTGGGCCTGGAGCAGGGCGAGGACGACGGTCTCGTCGCCGTGGACGTACTGCACGGCGCTCAGCCCGCCCTCCGGAGGCCGCAGCCGGTAGAGGTCGCCGCGCTGCACGACCGGCCGGATCTCCTTGTAGAGCTCCACCCACTCCCGCGCCTCGACGAGGTCCGCCTCGCTCCAGTCGGCCAGGTCACCGCCGACCCCCAGCACCCCGGCCATGGCGCTCACGAACCGGAAGCGCAGCGAACTGATCCGACCGTTGAGCTGCGCGTTCGGACTGTCGGTGACCCAGGCGGCCATGATCCGGGCCGGGTGGATCTGGCTGAAGCCGTGCTGGATGGCGAGCCGGTCGAGCGGGTCGGTGTTGTCGGAGGTCCACACCTGGTCCGTACGCGCCATGACGCCGAGGTCGATCCGGCCGCCACCGCCCGAACAGGACTCGAAGGCGACCCCGGGATGCTCGGCGCGCAGCCGGTCCAGGAGCCCGTACAGGGCCTCCACGTGCTCGACCCACAGTTTCTGCGGATACGGCTCACCGGGCCAACCGGCGTCCGTGAAGCAGCGGTTGAAGTCCCACTTCACATAGTCGATCGGGGCGCTCGAGAGCAGACCGTCGAGCTGCTCCCACAGGTACTCCTGGACATCCGGTCGGGCGAGGTTGAGGACGAGCTGGTTGCGGAACTCCGTCCTGGTCCGCCCCGGCTGGAACTGCACCCAGTCGGGGTGCGCGCGGTACAGCTCGCTGTCCGGGTTGACCATCTCCGGCTCGACCCAGATCCCGAACTGCATGCCGAGCGCGTGCACGTCGTCGGCGAGCGGCTTCAGACCCTGCGGGAAGCGGTCCGGGTTGGGGGCCCAGTCGCCGAGCCCGGCGCGGTCGCTCGTCCGTGCCCCGAACCAGCCGTCGTCGACGACGAACAGCTCGACGCCCATCTCCGCGGCCCGCCGGGCCAGCTCCCGCTGCCGCTCCTCGGAGATGTCGAAGTGGGTCGCCTCCCAGGAGTTGAAGAGCACCGGCCGGTCCTGGTCCGCGTCCGGGATCACGAACGCCCGCTGGTACGCGTGCCACGTCCGGCTCGCCGCGCCGAAGCCGCCGTCGCTCCACAGCCCCGCGAAGACGGGGGTGGTGTACGACTCCCCCGTCTCCAGGCGCAGCAGTCCGGAGTCGTCGTACCCGGCGCCGGCGGAGATCTGCACGCGCGCGTCGGGGAGTTGGGCCACGCACATCCGCCACGAGCCCGACCAGCCGAGCGCGCACCCGTAGACCTCGCCGCTCTCCTCACTCGCCCCGCTGTCCAGCGCGACCCACGGCAGGTGCTGGTGCCCGGTGTGCCCGCGGCGGCTGCCGATGACCTTCTCACCGTAGGTGAGGGGGGAGCGCGCGAGTCGGGACTCGGCCGCCCACCGCCCGTGCAGCTGGGAGAGGCGCCACCCGTCGCGCTCGGGCAGCGTCCAGGTCGCGGAGTCCGCGCGCAGCAGCTCCAGGGAAGGTCCTTCGTTGGCCAGGGTCACCCAGCGCTCGACGACGTCGCCGCGCATCCGGTAGTGCAGGGTGATGCCGAGCCCGTCGTCCGCGAAGCGCAGCCGCAGTTCGTCGCCGTCGGCGTGTTGCTCCACGAAGGACGTCTCGAAACGCCACTCGGTGCCGCGCCGCTCCTGCGTCCGTACGGACAGCGCCGGGCGTACGAAGCGGGGGCCGCCCTCGACGGGATACTCCTCGCGCCCGTCGAGCCGGGACTCGAAGGGCCGGTACGGCGGGCCGGGCAGGTCGGCCAGCGACTCGGCGTCGGCGAGGGCGATCCGTGGCCCCCAGTGGAGATGGAGCAGTTCGTCGAGGTCGGTCAGCCGTAGTGCGTAGCTGCTCGTGGGACCCGAAAGAAGCCACGTACGACCATCTTCGCCGATATCGATCATCAAACCCTCACAGATTCGAACATCCGCACTCAATCACCAACATCATCAACGGCGTCTCACGCGGGAGGCAACGGCTGTGGACAACTTCATTGCCTGAGGAACCCATGTCGTATCGTCGAAAGCGCGATTCCCGTCGGCGAGCGTCGCCGAGCAGTGCCGGCGGTCCAATGGGAGGAGTCCCCGTGACGCAGCAGGTGCCGTCGACCGAGCCGGAGCTGGCCGGAGTGCGCAACTTCCGAGACGTGGGCGGCCTGCCCACCGTGGACGGCCGGCGAGTGCGCTACGGACGGCTGTTCCGCAGTGGTCATCTCGCGCACGCCACGGAGGAGGACGCCGCGTTCCTCTCCTCTCTCGGGCTGCACACGGTCTTCGACTTCCGCAATGCCGCGGACCAGAAGCTGGAGGGGCCGGACGTCGATCTGCCCGGTGTACGGAACGTGAACCTTCCGCTCACCGACCCTGCCGACGGCAGCGAGTTCTGGAAGATGGTCCGTGAGGGTGACGTCGAACAGCTGCGCGGCCACCTCGGCGACGGCAAGGCGGCGAACCGGATGATCGGTTCCTACCGCACGATCGTCAAGGAGCGCACGGCCGAGCACTCCCACGTGCTGCACGCCCTGGCCGAGGACAGCGTGCCCGCGCTGATGCACTGCGCGGCGGGCAAGGACCGCGCGGGCCTCTCCATAGCCGTGACGCTCCTCGCCCTCGACGTCGAGCGCGACGCGATCGTGGCCGACTACCTGGAGTCGAACGCGACCCACCGCCGCTACAAGGTGCGCCGCACCGGCTCCTCGGAAGCGGCCCGCTCCCCCGAGGTCATGGAGCTGCTCAGTCCCCTGTTCGACGCCCGCGCCGAGTATCTGACCGCGGCCTTCGAGACGATCGAGGAGACCTGGGGCGGCATCGACGCCTACCTGGAGCAGGGGCTGGGGGTCACGCCCGAGCAGCGGGAGCGGCTGCGCGAGCGCCTGCTGGACTGAACCCTGGGCTACTGGTTCTGCCCGCCCAGCTCGAACAGCAGATAGATGAAGGCCGCGAAGAGGTGGCCGACGGCGATGTAGATGAAGAGACGTACCCACAGGGCGCGGGGGAACTTCTCGACCATGCGCCGCCGAGGGGCGAGGTCGGCGGATTCCGTGGACTCCGGGGGTTGCGTGGATTCCGTCATGACAGCTCTCCCATGGTCGGGTGTCCTGCCGCCGGGCCGAGACACAGCGCGGCGGTGGGGCTCTGCAGCAGGGTGTGTACGAAGAGGAGGTCGGCCCCCGACTGATCGGCAGCCGCGATGCGGTGCGGGGTCAGCGAGTCGAAGTGCGCGCTGTCCCCGGGGGCGAGCACCTGGGCGGTGTCCCCGAGGCGCAGCCGCAGCCGCCCCTGGAGGACGTAGAGCCACTCCTCACCGGGGTGGACGCGCACGATGTCGCCCTGCGAGCCGTAGGGGACGTGCACCCGCAGGGCCTGCATTCCGCGGCCCGGGGCACCGGCCTGCCAGTAGGTCCAGCCGCCCGCCTTCGTCGGCTCCATGTCGGTGGCCCGAACGATCGCGTCCCGTTCGGCGACCGTCTCGCCCAGCAGCTCCGAGACCGTCGTACCGTAGATACGAGCGAGTGCGAGCAGCATCGGCAGCGAGGGCTGACGCTGTCCCGTCTCCAGTCGGGAGAGGTGGGCAGCCGAAAGGCCGGCGGCGCCGGCCGCGGCCTCCAGGGTGAGCGAGGCCCGGCGGCGCAGCGCACGCAGCTGCGGTGCGACGGCGGGCAGCACCTCGGCTGCTGCGGACTCGGGCGGTGTGGCGGCCGCCCCCGACTCGACAGGGCTCATGCACTCCATTGAGCCGCACACTTGCCTCTCGGGCAAATTTCTTGCCCCAGAGGCAAAACGATTCTGGTTGAGGCGGGCCCATACCTCGAGCCCGCCCCGATTCGGGCGGCCCCTGCTTCGAGCCCGCCCCGTCTCTTCGCGCCGCGGGGCTAGCGGTTGGCGACCGCCTGCTTGACCAGGGTTTTTCCGAAGTCCCACATCAGGCCGCCGCCGCTGTGGGCGTCGTCCATCACGGCGGTGAAGGCCTCCACGAACCGGTCCACGTCCCGTTCGCCGATGATCAGCGGCGGGATCAGCTTGATCACCTCCAGGTGGTCGCCGGAGACCTGGGTGAGGATGCGGTGCCGCTGGAGCAGCGGGACGACGACCATCTGCGCGAACAGTCCCTTGCGCGCGGCCTGCAGCATGGTCCAACGACTGCGCAGCTTGAGCGACTTGGGCCGACCGAACTCGATGCCGATCATCAGGCCCCGGCCGCGTACGTCGCTCAGCAGCTCGTACTTGTCGATGAGCGCCGCGAGCCGGGACCTGAGTTGTTCTCCGGTGGTCCGGGCGCCCGCGACGATCTGTTCGTTCTCCATCACGGAGAGCACGGCGAGGCCCGCCGCCATGGCCTGCGCGTTGGAGCCGAAGCTCGCCGAGTGCACGAGGACCCGGTCCATGGACGAGTAGACCTTCTTGAAGATCCAGTCCTTGCCGAGCGTCGCGCCGACCGGCACATAGCCGCCGGACAGCGCCTTCGCCACGCACACCAGGTCCGGTTCGACGCCCTCCTCGTGCTGGTAGGCGTAGAAGTCCCCGGTCCGCCCGAGGCCCGTCTGCACCTCGTCCGCGATGAGCAGCGCCTTGTGCCGGTGCAGCAGCTCCTGCGCGGCACGCAGATATCCGGGTGGGGCCTCGTGCACGCCCTTGCCCTGGATGGGCTCGACGATCAGCCCGGCGACATCCCCCTTCTTCAGCTCCCGGGCCAGAGCGTCCAGGTCACCGAGCGGAACGGGGGTGTCGGGCAGCAGCGGGGCGAAGCCGTCGCGGAAGCCGTCCTCGCCGTTGACGGACAGCGAGCCGGTGGTCAGCCCGTGGAAGGCGTGGGAGCAGTAGAGGATCCTCGGCCTCCCGGTGGCGTACCGGGCGAACTTGAGCGCGGTCTCCACCGCCTCCGTACCGCTGTTGCCGAAGAACACCCGGTCCAGGTGGGGACTGTGGGCGAGCAGCCTCTCGGCGAGGAGCCCGGGCAGCGGCTGGCAGTCGAAGCGGGTGAGGTCGGCGAGCGAGGCGTCCAGGACGTCGTGCAGCGCCTTGCGGACGACGGGGTGGTGGCGGCCCAGACCCATCACCCCGAAGCCGGCGAGCATGTCCAGGTAGTCGTTGCCGTCCGCGTCCCAGAAGTGCGCGCCCTCGGCCCGCTCGTACACCTTGTCGAAGCCGATGGTGTGCAGCATGCGCGGGAGCTGGTGGTTCAGGTACTTGGTGTGCAGCTCGTAGCGCTCGGCTCCGCGCTCGGCGAGGAGCGCGCCGAGGTCGAACTCCCCCTTCTCCGCAGGGTCGGTCATTCCTGTTTCTCCTTGGACAACTCATCCTCGAACGGCGCGTCCTTCGACAGCGCGTCCTTGACGGCCAGGCCGGCGCTGATCCGCCCGGCGATCTCGACGGGCGTGAGACCTATGTCGGCCAGCACCTCCCCGCGCTTGGCGTGCGCGAGGAACTGCTCCGGGATGCCGAAGCGCCGTACGGGCACGTCGACCTCGGCGTCCCCGAGCGCCAGCGCGACCGCCGCGCCGACGCCGGCCGCCCGGCTGTTGTCCTCGACGACCGCGACGAGCCGGTGCTCGGCCGCGAGGCCGGGCAACGCCGGGTCGACGGGTTTGACCCAGCGCGGGTCGACGACCGTGCAGCCGACCCCACGGGCCTCCAGCAGCTCGGCCGCCTGGAGGCAGACCGGCGCCATCACGCCGACGGCGACCAGAAGGACCTGCGGGGTGTCGTCGGAGCGGTGCAGGACGTCGAGTCCGCCCAGGTGGTCGACCGCCGGGATCTCGGGGCCCACCGACTCCTTCGGGAAGCGGATCAGCGTCGGCGCGTCGTCGACGGCGACCGCCTCCCGCAGCTGGGCCCGCAGCTGGTCGGCGTCGCGCGGCGCGGCGATCCTCAGGCCCGGCACGACCTGGAGGATCGACATGTCCCACATGCCGTTGTGCGAGGCCCCGTCGACACCGGTGACCCCCGCCCGGTCCAGCACGAAGGTCACTCCGCAGCGGTGCAGCGCGACGTCCATGAGGAGCTGGTCGAAGGCCCGGTTGAGGAAGGTCGCGTAGACGGCGACGACCGGGTGGAGACCGCCCGTGGCGAGCCCGGCCGCCGACACCGTGGCGTGCTGTTCGGCGATCCCGACGTCCCACACCCGGTCGGGGAACCGCTCGGCGAACTTCCCGAGCCCCACCGGGTGCAGCATGGCCGCCGTGATCGCCACGACGTCGTCCCGCTCCTCGCCGATCCGGAGGATCTCGTCCCCGAACACCGAGGTCCAGGACGGCCCGCCCGAAGGCGCGAGCGGCTCGCACGTCAGCGGATCCATCACACCGACCGTGTGGAAGTGGTCCTCCTCGTGCGCGAGCGCGGGCTCGTAACCGCGCCCCTTCTCGGTCAGGCAGTGCACCAGAACCGGCCCGTGGAAACGTTTCGCGCGGCGCAGCGCGGACTCCACGGCGCCGACGTCGTGCCCGTCGATCGGCCCGACGTACTTGAGCCCGAGGTCCTCGAACATGCCCTGCGGCGCGAAGGCGTCCTTGAACCCCTTCTTCGCGCCGTGCAGCGACTCGTAGATCGTGTGCCCGACGACGGGGGTGCGCAGCAGTACGTCCTTGCCCCAGGCGAGGACCTTCTCGTAACCGTCGGTCGTCCGCAGGGTCGCGAGGTGGTTGGCGAGGCCACCGATGGTCGGCGCGTACGAGCGCTCGTTGTCGTTGACGACGATGATCAGCGGGCGGTCCTTGGCGGCGGCGATGTTGTTCAGCGCCTCCCACGCCATGCCGCCGGTCAGCGCGCCGTCGCCGATGACCGCGACGACATGGCCCTTCTCGCCCTGCACCTGACGGGCCTTGGCGAGCCCGTCCGCCCAGCCGAGCGCCGTGGAGGCGTGGCTGTTCTCGATGATGTCGTGCTCGGACTCCTCACGCGAGGGATAGCCGGACAGGCCACCTTTTCCGCGCAGCTTGGAGAAGTCCTGGCGTCCCGTCAGCAGCTTGTGTACGTAGCTCTGGTGGCCGGTGTCCCACAGGATGCGGTCGACGGGTGACTCGAAGACCCGGTGGAGCGCGATGGAGAGTTCCACCACCCCCAGATTGGGTCCGAGGTGACCGCCGGTCCTGGCCACCGCGTGCACCAGGAACTCCCTGATCTCATCCGCCAGTTCACCGACGTCCGCCTCGGACAGCGCCTTCAGGTCGCGTGGTCCCCGGATGCTCTCCAGAATCGTCACGCTCGGGCCCCCTCTCGGTCCGTGCTGATCAGCTCACGGTGACGGCGGGTTCGCCGGAGGCGACGCCGTCCTTCTCCATCTGCTCGGCGATCTTCATCGCTTCCTCGATGAGGGTCTCGACGATCTTCGACTCGGGCACGGTCTTGATGACCTCGCCCTTGACGAAGATCTGCCCCTTGCCGTTGCCGGAGGCGACCCCCAGGTCCGCCTCCCGTGCCTCGCCGGGGCCGTTGACGACGCAGCCCATGACCGCGACGCGCAACGGGACCTCCATCCCCTCCAGACCGGCCGTGACCTCGTCGGCCAGCTTGTAGACGTCCACCTGGGCGCGCCCGCAGGACGGACACGAGACGATCTCCAGGCGGCGCTGCTTCAGGTTCAGCGACTCCAGGATCTGGAGGCCGACCTTGACCTCCTCGGCGGGCGGGGCGCTCAGGGAGACCCGGATGGTGTCCCCGATGCCCTCACTGAGCAGCGCCCCGAAGGCGACGGCGGACTTGATCGTGCCTTGGAACGCCGGACCGGCCTCCGTCACACCGAGGTGCAGCGGGTAGTCGCACTGGGCGGCGAGCTGCCGGTAG
Source organism: Streptomyces sp. NPDC096311 (assembly GCF_044763085.1). Taxonomy (NCBI): domain Bacteria; kingdom Bacillati; phylum Actinomycetota; class Actinomycetes; order Kitasatosporales; family Streptomycetaceae; genus Streptomyces; species Streptomyces sp. NPDC096311. The sequence goes on along the minus strand of NZ_JBIWFN010000033.1, from coordinate 77,090 downwards.
GCGTTGACCATCACCACCGGGTCGTTGTGCTTCACCGAGATCTTGATGTCCCGGAACCCGTGCTCCTCGAAGAGGGACGCCTCCCACAGCGCCGACTCGACCAGCGCCTCGGGGGTCGCCCTGCCGTACTTCTGCAGCAGCCGCCGGTCGAGCGACCCGGCGTTGACCCCGATCCGGATCGGCGTCCCGGCGTCCGAGGCGGCCCGTGCGATCTCGCGGACCTTGTCGTCGAACTGCTTGATGTTGCCCGGGTTCACCCGCACCGCCGCACAGCCCGCGTCGATGGCCGCGAACACGTACTTGGGCTGGAAGTGGATGTCCGCGATCACCGGGATCTGGGACTTGCGGGCGATGGTCGCGAGGGCGTCCGCGTCGTCCTGCGTGGGGCAGGCGACGCGCACGATCTGGCAGCCGGACGCGGTGAGTTCCGCGATCTGCTGCAGGGTGGCACCGATGTCCGACGTACGCGTCGTCGTCATCGACTGCACCGAAACGGGTGCTCCGCCCCCGACCGCCACCGCTCCGACCTGGATCCGCCGCGACACACGGCGTTCGGCGATCGGTCGGACCGGCACCTCGGGGAGGCCCAAGGAAACGGCGGTCATGTCGTCACCCGCGGCTTTCCGTGAAGGTCTCGCGGGCGGCGCGCAGCGACTCCTTGAGGGAGCCCATCGTGGCGAGGACGGCGGTCGGCTCGTAGCCGCAGTGCGCCATGCAGTTCGCGCACCGCTCGTCCCTGCCGCGCCCGTAGGAGTCCCAGTCGGTGTCCTCCAGGAGCTGCTTGTACGTCTGCACGTACCCGTCGCTCATCAGGTAGCAGGGCCGCTGCCAGCCGAAGAGCGAGTAGCTGGGGATCGCCCACGCGGTGCACGGGAAGTCGACCTTGCCTTCCAGGAAGTCCAGGAAGAGGGGGCTCTGGTTGAGCCGCCAGCGGCGCCGGTTGCCGCCCGAGAAGGCCTTCTTGAACAGCTCCCGGGTCTGCTGGACACCGAGGAAGTGCTCCTGGTCGGGCGCCTTCTCGTAGGCGTAGGCGGGCGAGAGCATCATCTCGTCCACCTTCAGGTCGTCGTTGAGGAAGTTGAGGACCTCGATGACGGTCTGCGGGGTGTCGGTGTTGAAGAAGGTCGAGTTGGTGGTGACCCGGAAGCCGCGCCGCTTGGCCTCCTTGATGGCCGCGACCGCCTCGTCGAAGGTGCCCTCCTTGGCCACCGACTCGTCGTGCCGCTCGCGCAGCCCGTCGATGTGCACGGCCCAGGCGAAATACGGCGAGGGCTTGAACTTGTCCATCTTCTTGCGCATCAACAGCGCGTTCGTGCACAGGAAGACGTATTTCTTCTTGGCCACCAACTGCCGCACGATCTCGTCGATCTGCGGGTGCATCAGCGGCTCGCCGCCGGCGATGGACACCATCGGCGCACCGGATTCGAGAACCGCTCCCACGGCCTGGGCGACGGGCATGCGCTGCTTGAGCACCCCCGCCGGGTGCTGGATCTTGCCGCAGCCCTCGCATTTGAGATTGCAGGCGAAGAGGGGTTCCAACTCGACCAGCAGCGCGAACTTGTCCCGCTTCCTGAGCTTCTGTTCAAACAGGTACGCAGCGACTTTCATGGTCTGCCGAAGCGGCATGGCCATCTGGCTCACCTCCGGGGGAGCAACAAAGAACGGTGCCATTCAAAGAAAGCGGGAAGGACGGCACGAAGAACACGGAAAGCTGATATTCCACCGCGCACTGTGCCGATTCGGACGAGTTCATGTTCTGGAGCGTCCACGACCACCCGTACGGCCGCAACCGGGCGCGCGCCCGTCCGCACGGCGCTGTGGAGCGTGGCCGCGGATTCCATGTCGACCGCGATCGCGCCGGTCGCGAGCAGATCCGACCGCTCGTGACCTCGGACGACGTGATCGGAACCGATGAGGGGCCCGGTGTGGACGGTGCGCCCGGGCACGGTACGCAGTAGTTCCTTGACGAGTAGTTCGGTGCCCACGCACGGGGTGCTGCCGCGTGGGTCCCGGGTCTCCTCGGCGACCACCAGGTCACCGGGGTGCATGCCCGGGGCGAGCCCCGCGCAGAAGCCCGTGGCCAGGACGGCGGCCTCGCTCAGCGCCGGGTCGGCCAGGACCCGGGTGAGCGAGCGTTCGGCGGCCTTGGGCCCCATGCCGGTGCGCAGGACGGTGACGGGCCCGTCGGCCCCGGTGCGGTCACCGCTGCGCAGGGCGAGGTGCTCGATGCCGAGCGCGCAGGCGATCAGCAGCGGGGCCGGATCGGGCTTCGTGCTCATCTACCCCCCTTGACCTCGGCGAACGACTCGCCGTGGACGAAGCTCGGTTCGCCGTGGACATAGCGGCCGAGTGCGGTGAGCGGGAAGACCTGCCGGTAGAGGTGGTAGTTGATCGAGAAGTCCCACGGGAACCCGGTGCCGGTGAAGTACGGCTCGTCCCAGGAGCCGTCCGCCAGCTGGGTCTCCGCGAGCCAGGCGATCCCGCGTTCCACCGCCTTGGAGCCCCGCTCCCCCGCGGCCAGCAGGGCGAGCAGCGCCCAGCCGGTCTGGGAGGCGGTCGAGGCGCCGCGTCCGCTCCACTCGGCGGCCTCGTGGTAGGAGCGCAGGTCCTCGCCCCAGCCGCCGTCGTCGTTCTGGACGGTTTCCAGCCAGGCTACGGCCCGGCGGATCGCCGGGTGCGAGGCCGGCAGTCCGGCGGCCACGAGCGCCGGGAGCACCGACCCCGTTCCGTAGACGTAGTTGACACCCCAGCGCCCGAACCACGAGCCGTCCGGCTCCTGGTGGGCGAGCAGCCACTCGATGCCCCGGCGGGTGCGCGGGTCGTGCGAGAGCCCCTCGACCGCGAGCATCTCCACCACATGGGCGGTGACGTCGGCGGACGGCGGGTCGATGACCTCCCCGAAGTCGCAGAACGGGAGCCGGTTGGGGAAGGCGCTGGTGTTGTCGACGTCGAAGGCGCCCCAGCCGCCGTCCTTGGACTGCATACCGAGGTTCCAGCGCACCCCGCGCCCGATGGCGTGCTCGACGCGCTCCGGGTCGTGGTGGCGGACGCGGCGCAGCGCGAGGGCGACCTCGGCGGTGTCGTCGATGTCGGGGTAGTTGTCGTTGTGGAACTCGAAGGCCCAACCCCCGGGCGGAAGGTGGGGCCGCTTCACCGCCCAGTCCCCGGGCCGCACGATCTCCTCGCCGAGCATCCAGTCCGCGGCCTTCACCAGCTGCGGATGGTCGGCGGGCAGGCCCGCGTCGGCGAGTGCGATGGTGGCGAGGCAGGTGTCCCAGACCGGTGACTGACAGGCCTCGATCATCCGGGCGCCGTCCTCGCGCCAGACGGCGAACCGGTCCAGCGACGCCAACCCCTCACGCATGACGGGGTGTTGGAGGTCGTAGCCGAGCAGGTGCAGCGCGATGACCGAGTACACCGCGGGTGGCTGGATGCCGCCCCAGCAGCCGTCGTTCTCCTGCCGTTCGATGATCCAGCGCGCCGCCGTGTTCATCGCGGCCCGGCGCAGCTTGCGCGGGACGACCTTGCGGTACTGGTGCAGGGCCTTGTCGAGACGCTGGAAGGCCCCGTCCCAACTCGCCACGGGAGCGAGGGGTTTGACCGGGTTGGGGTCATTGGCGTCGGTGTGCAGCTCGTCGAGCGGGAACGGCGCGGGCCGCACCGGGCGCTTCGCCGAGACGATGGTCAGCGGCACGATCGTCTGCCGCGCCCAGCAGCCGAAGTCGTAGATGTTGAGCGGCATCCACTTCGGGAAGTAGATGAGTTCCGGCGGGAGTTCGGGCAGGTCGTCCCACTTCCACCAGCCGAACAGGGCGAGCCAGATCCGGGTGAAGACGCGGGCCGAGGCGATGCCGCCCCGCTCGCGGATCCAGGCGGCCGCCCTCGCCATGTGCGGCTCGTCCGGGCCGTCCCCGGCCAGCCGCAGGGCGACGTACGCCTCGATGGTGGTGGAGAGTTCGCCGGGGCCGCCGTAGAAGGTGGCCCAGGTGCCGTCCTCGCGCTGCTCGCCGCGGATGAACAGTCCGGCGGCGCGTGTGATCGTCTCGTCGCGGATTCCCAGGAACTGACGGAGGAGCAGGTCCTCGGCGTCCATCGTGACGTTCGTCTCGAGGTCGCCCTTCCACCAGCCCTCCGCGTCCTGCCGTGAGAGCAGGAAATCGGTGGCGCGCTGTATGGCGTGCGTGGCGACGTCTCGGGTCTCGACTGTCCCGGCCGCCACGGGAGTCGTCTCTGGGTGGATTTCGCTGGCCGCGGCAGCGCGGGGCGGCAGTGCCCCGGTACTTCCGTCGGTCGTCGCTGTCATGGCTTCCCCTTCGTGCAGTGGTACGACTCTGCTGGGTCCGCCGTCGGCCGGTGCGTCTGTCTCATGGGGGTCCCACCCTGCTCGAACGGAGTTGAGAGCTTGGGGGAGGCACCGGCCGGCGACTACGCGAGGTTTATTCGACCGATAGTGATCATCTCTTCCGTACGACGACGAAGTCGGCGAGCGCCACGAGCTGGGCCCGCACCTGGTCGGGCATCTCCACGGCGTCCAGTGCTTCGATGGCGATGGTGTGCTGGCGGCGTGCCTCCTGGGCGGTCCACTCGCGGCCGCCCGCCTCCTCGATGAGCGCGGCGCGCACGGCGAACTCCTCCTCGGAGAAGTTCTCGAAGTCGCTGGCCTTGGCGTCCTCGGCGAGCAGTTCGCCGAGCCGCTCGGAGGCGGGGCCGCCCGCGGCGAGCGCCGCCACGACCGGCAGGGACTTCTTGCGCTGGCGCAGATCGCTCCAGGTCTGCTTGCCGGTGGCCTCCGGGTCGCCCCAGATGCCGAGGAGGTCGTCGACGGCCTGGAAGGCCAGGCCGAGGTGGTAGCCGTACTTCTCCAGCGTGTCCGCGGTGCGGTCGTCCGCGCCGCCGAGGACCGCGCCGATGGAGCAGGCGCAGGCGAGCAGGGCGCCCGTCTTGTTGCCCTCCATCTCCAGGCACTCCTCGACGCTGACGCGGTCGCGGTGCTCGTAGGAGATGTCCTGGGCCTGGCCGTCGATGAGGGCGCGGGTGGCGCTGGTCAGCCTGCGGGTGGCGCGGCCGGCCTCGACGGTGCCGAGTTCGAGGAGGATCTCGTTGGCCAGCGCGAACAGGGCGTCGCCGACGAGGATCGCCTGGGCGGGGCCGTGCACCTTCCAGACGGTGTCGCGGTGGCGGCGCTGCTCGTCGCCGTCCATCAGGTCGTCGTGCAGCAGGGAGAAGTTGTGCACCAGCTCGACCGCAACCGCGCCGGGCACGCCGACCTCGGGGGCGGCACCGGCGGCCTGCGCGGACAGCACGGCCAGCGCGGGGCGTACGGCCTTGCCGCCGTCGCCGTCCGCGGGGTTGCCCTGGGCGTCGATCCAGCCGAAGTGGTAGGCGGCGACGGTGTCCATGGGCGACGCCAGGCGGTCGACGGCCGCCTTCAGCACCGGTGTGGCCAGGGTCCGGCCGCGCTCCAGGAGCGCGGTCACGTCCACCGCGTCGGCAGCCTTGTCGGCCGGGGGCACAGTGGGCACAGTCTCTCCTCTTGTTGCGGTACCGGGGGTGCGGGGGTCTGCCGCGCGCTCGTCGAGCATCAGGCCGCCTCCTCGAACGCGAGGAGGTGGTCGCGGGGCCGGCCCAGGGCGCCCAGTGCGGCTCGCGCCGCACCGGCGCCGCTGCGGACCGCACTCTCCATGGTCGCGGGCCACCCGGTGGCGGTCCACGCGCCGGCCAGATACAGGCCGGGGGCTCTGGTGCGAGCGCCGGGCCGCAGCCGCCCGACGCCCGGGGTGGGGGCGAACGTCGCGGTGCGCTCCCTGGTCACGAAGAAGTCCTTCACCTCCGCGCCGCGCGCGGCAGGCAGCAGCCGCTCCAGCTCCGGCAGATAGCGCTCGCGCAGGACGGCGACGGGTGCGTCGATCTCGTCCTGGGCGGCCGACTGCGACAGGGCGAGGTACTGCCCTTCCCGCAGTCCGGACGCGTCGGTCCGGTCGAAGACCCACTGCACCGGGGAGCCGAGGGCGGCGAAGAACGGTCGCGCGAGCACCTTCCGGTCGTAGACGACATGGACGTTGAGGATCGGCGCGGTGCCGATCTCCAGCAGCTGTTCAGGGGCGTCGAGCGCTCCCTCGGGCAGCAGATCGTGCGCCTCGCGCTGGGGTACGGCGAGGACGACGGTGTCGGCGTCGAGCGTCTCGCCGGGAACCTGAACGCTCCAACGCCCGTTCTCGTTAAGGGAGATGGAGGTGACGCGTGTACGGACTTCGGTACGCACGCCCGCGGAGTCGAGCGCCTTGCGGGCCAGCGTGTCGTGCAGTTCGCCCAGCGGGACGCGTGCCCAGCCGATGTCGGCCGCGCCCGGGTCGGACAGCAGACCGGTCTTGAACACCATCGCGGCGAGCCCGAGCGAGGAGTCGCCGGCCACCGCGTTGAGGGTGGCGACCCCCACCAGGTCCCACAGTGCCTCGACGGCACGCTCCGACTGACCGTGTTCGGTGAGCCATTGGCCGAAGTTCTGGTCGTCAAGGGCCGGATCGTCGAGATCGAGCGCTTTGAGCGCCAGTGCGGCACGGCCGACCTTGGCGCGCTCGGCGAGCGACAGATGCTGATAGGTCGCCAGGCTGCGCGCGAGATGCAGAGGTACGGGCAGCGCGCTGCGGCCGATTCTGCCGAGCCGCCGCCCGGGTTTCGCCTCGGCGTCGAGAACGGGCACGTCGAGACGATCCTGCAGGGGCGCGAGCGAGGCCCCGTCGACACGGTCGAGGAACCAGCGGTAGGCGGTGCAGCAGCGCAGATACACATGCTGTCCGTTGTCCACGGTGAGTTCGCCGCGCCGGAAGGAGAAGGCGAGCCCGCCGAGCCGCGGCCGGCCTTCGAGCAGGGTGACACGCACCCCGGCGTCGGCCAGTGCGAGCGCGGCGGTGATTCCGGCCAGCCCGCCGCCGATCACTACGGCGCCGGCCCCTTCCGGGCGGCCCGAAGCCCCCGTGGGCTGCGTGTCCTCGCTCATCGTGCACCCTCCCCAGCGGCCGTGCCGCGGTGATTGAACGGTGCACGGCAGGCCATCGCAGTCAGGGACGCCACCCGGTGCCGGAGGGTTGCGTGCCGCTTTTCGCCGGTGGAATCACCTTGGCCCATATTGTCCATCAGGTACGCCTCCTGACGGTACGCCGGGAGACATGCCGGGCGTCCAGACCGGAGAGGCCGCGCACGGCGACGTACGCCTTCTCGCGCCCCGGCAGCGAGACGCGGCCGCGCAGCACGGCCTCCGGCTCGCGCTCGATACGGTCGAGGAGCCGCCGGTAGATGCCGGCCATGGCCGCGACACAGGCGCCGCTGCGCCGGTCGAGCATGGGCAGCAGCCGGTAGCCCTCGGCGAAAAGGGTGCGGGCCCGTCGCACTTCGAAGTGGACGAGGCCCGCGAAGTCGGAGCCCTCGGGCGGCTTCGGGCCGTTGAACCCGGCCGAGCAGCCGAACTTCGCGAGGTCGTCGGCGGGCAGATAGGTGCGCCCGCCGGCGGCGTCCTCCCGTACGTCCCGGAGGATGTTGGTGAGCTGGAGCGCGAGCCCGAGCGTGTCCGCATACTCCGGCGCGCGCTCGGCGCCGCGCGCCCCCGGTTCCGTACCGAACACGCCGAGCGAGAGCCGCCCGATCGCCCCGGCCACGCACCGGCAGTACACCTTCAGATCGTCCCAGGTCTCGTACGTCTCACCGCGTACGTCCATCAGGACGCCGTCGATGAGTTCGTCGAGGCCGCCCAGCGGCACCGGGAAGTACGCGGCGGTGTGACTGAGGGCGACCGCGACCGGGTCGGTGTCGTCCTCGTCGACCCGGCCCTCGCGGACCCGGGCGAGCAGAGCCCGGGTGTCCTCGAGCCGCGCCGCCTTCACGTCCGTCGGCAGCGCGCCGTCGCCGATGTCGTCGACACGCCGTGAGAACGCGTAGAGCGCCGACATCGCACGACGCTTGGGCGTCGGCAGAAGTCTGATGCCATAGGCGAAATTACGAGCCTGCTGACCGGTCACTGCCTCGCAGTAGCTGTATGCGGCGAGTACCGGTGCGGACACGTGTTGTTCCGACTCCACGGTCCGGATCACCCCTCTCCTCGCAGAGTCACTCCCACCTCGCGCAGCAGCTGGAGCTTGCCGGGCTTGGGCGGGCCGTGAAGTACGTCGTATTCGGCGGCGGCGATCGCGCGGATCGCCGCCCTTCCCCCTGCCACGAACCCCGCGAGCAACAGCTTCAACCTGCCGTGGACGCTACCCACGAGGGGGGTGCCTTCATTCAGGAGGTGGAGCGCGCGTTCTGCTTCGTATGCGACCAGCGCGCGCACCGATGCGCCCGCGGTGGCCGTGGCGAGATCCGCCTCCTGGACATGGAAGCGCTTCATGTCCTCGGCCGGCAGGTAGATGCGGTCGCGGCCGAGGTCCTCGGCGACGTCCTGGAGGTGCTCGACGATCTGCAGCGCCGTGCACACCGCGTCCGAGCGGCGGATCCGCTCGGGCGTGGAGGCGCCGGTGACGGACAGCACCAGGCGGCCGACGGGGTTGGCGGACAGCTCGCAGTAGGCCACGAGGTCGTCATAGGTCTCGTAGCGCTTGATCAGCTGGTCCTGGCGGTTGGCCGCGATCAGCCCGAGGAAGGGTTCGGGGGTGAGGTCCGCGCGGCGGACCGTGGGCTGCAGGCGGCGCAGCAGCGGGTGGTGCGGCGTCGAGTCGAACACGCGGTGCAGATCGGCCTCGAAGGCGTCCAGGAGTACGAGACGGTCCTCGGCCTCCTCGGGCGACACGCCGAGCAGTCCGGCGTCCGCGCCGCCCGGGGCGAGGTCGCCGTCACCGATGTCGTCGACGAGGCGGGCGAAGCCGTAGACGGCCATCAGGTCGTCGCGCCAGGCCTGGGGCAGGAAGAAGGGTGCCACGGGGAAGTTCTCGCCCGCGGCCTTGTCGAGCGTTCCGCGCTCCGTCTCACCAGTGCGCGCCGTACCGGCTTGGGTCACCGCTCGCCGCCCGGCGCGGGGACGGCACACGCGTCGCGGAGCTGGAGAGTTTCCGTAGCCATTGCCGTCACATCTCCCGTTCTACACTGCCGACCCAATAGTGCCCATTTCGGACACGCCGCCCGGGACTCCGCGCGGCGCGCCGGTGCCGGGTGTCGCGCAGTATCGCCCCACTTGCCGCGATTCAGCACCGGTACAGCTTACGTTGTACAACGCAGCAAGGTTCGTCGGGGTGTCCTGCACATCACAACAACACACCGATTGGTGTCAAGATTCCTAAGGCCAGCAGGAGTTGGCGTTTCCTTTGCAGACGCAGGGCCCCGCCGAATCGTTGCGGCGGGGCCCTGGCTACTACGAGCTACTTGCCCGTGAACTTCTCGTACTCCTTGAGGACCTCTTCGGTCGGACCGTCCATCCGCAGCTCACCGCGCTCCAGCCAGAGCACGCGGTCGCAGGTGTCGCGGATCGACTTGTTGTTGTGGCTGACCAGAAACACCGTGCCCGCGCTCTTGCGCAGCTCGCGGATCCGCTGCTCGGAGCGCTTCTGGAAGGAGCGGTCTCCGGTGGCGAGGGCCTCGTCGATCATGAGGACGTCGTGGTCCTTGGCAGCCGCGATGGAGAAGCGCAGCCGCGCCGCCATGCCGGAGGAGTAGGTGCGCATCGGCAGGGTGATGAAGTCGCCCTTCTCGTTGATGCCCGAGAAGTCGACGATCTCCTGGTAGCGCTCCCTGATCTGCTCGCGGGACATGCCCATCGCGAGCCCGCCCAATATGACGTTGCGTTCGCCCGTGAGGTCGTTCATCAGGGCCGCGTTCACGCCGAGCAGCGAGGGCTGGCCGTCGGTGTAGACCTTGCCCTTCTCGGCGGGCAGCAGACCGGCGATGGCACGCAGGAGCGTCGACTTTCCGGAGCCGTTGGAGCCGATCAGGCCGATGGCCTCGCCGCGGTAGGCCGTGAAGGAGACGCCCTTGACGGCGTGCACCTTGCGTACGCCCCGCTCCTCGCCGCGCTTGATGATGCGGCTGAGGGCGGCGGTGGCGCTGCCCTTGCCGGTCTTGGCGCCGTTCACGCGGTAGACGATGTGCAGCTCGTCCGCGATCACGGTCGGGATGTGGGATGTCTGCTCAGCCACGGCCGTACCTCTCTTCCGCCTTCCAGAAGTACACGAACCCGCCGGCGGCGACGACCACGGCCCAGAAGGTGGCGATGGCCCACACATGGGGCGGCAGGTTCGAGGCGCCGTAGCCGTCGATGAGGGCGAAGCGCATCAGGTCCATGTAGATCGCGGCCGGGTTCACCTGGAGCGCGCGGATGAACCACTCGGGCCGTCCGACGAGCATGTTGCTGATGGAGAACATGACGCCCGAGGTGTACATCCAGGTGCGCAGGATGAACGGCATCAGCTGGGCGAGGTCCGGCGTCTTGGCGCCCATGCGCGCCACGATCAGCGCGAGGCCGGTGTTGAAGAGGAACTGCAGCACCAGCACCGGGACGATCAGCAGCCAGGACAGACCCGGCACGCTGCCGAAACCGATCACCACGACGAACAGCACGATCATCGAGAACAGCAGCTGCTGGAGCTGCTGGAGCGCGAAGGAGATGGGCAGCGAGGCGCGCGGGAAGTGCAGCGCGCGCACCAGCCCCAGGTTGCCCGAGATCGCACGGACGCCCGCCATGATCGAGCTCTGCGTGAACGTGAAGACGAACACACCGGTCACCAGGAACGGGATGTAGGTGTCGTGCGACATGCCCCGGCTGGCCTTGAGGATCACGCCGAAGATGAAGTAGTACACGGCCGCGTTCAGCAGCGGCGTCGCCACCTGCCACAGCTGGCCCAGCTTGGCCTGGCTGTACTGCGCGGTGAGTTTCGCCTGCGAGAAGGCGAGGATGAAGTGCCGCCGCCCCCACAGCTGACGCACGTACTCGACGAGTCCGGGCCGGGCGCCGCTCACCGCGAGCCCGTACTTGTCGGCCAGGTCGGCCGCGGAGAGCCCGTCATCGGGGGACGGACGGTCGCTCACCGCGACAGCTCCGTCATGCGTTGTCTCACTCACAAATGGAAACTTTCGTCTTCATGATGCGCACGGCCTGGTCGGCAGGGGCTGAGGGCACGGGACACCGGGGTACGGCGAACGTGCTCCCGGGAACGAGCTTGTCAGATGGCGTAGCCGCTTGTCAGATGACAGGAGGACGACCGAGGCGGGTCAGCCGCCACACCGTACGCCACTTCATGGGGCGCCGGGGCCCGCAGGAACTGGTCCAGCCCTCCTTGAAACCGCCGAACCACGCCTTCAGGGCAGGTCCCGAGGGACGGCGGGCCAGGGTCAGGAGCATCCAGACGCCGAGGTAGACGGGGACGAGCGGCGCCGGAAGGTTGCGGCGCGCGAGCCAGACGCGGTTGCGGGCCACCATGCGGTGGTACACCGCGTGCCGCGAAGGGGCGGTCGTGGGGTGGTACAGCACCATGTCGGACCGGTAGTCGATCATCCAGCCCGCGTCGAGGGCCCGCCATGCGAGGTCGGTCTCCTCGTGGGCGTAGAAGAACTCGTCCGGAAGCCCGCCGACCTCGGCGAAGACCTTCGTACGGACCGCGTTGGCGCCACCGAGGAAGGTGGTCACGCGCGAGGAGCGCATCGGGTCGGAGGCGCGCAGCCGCGGTACGTGGCGGCGCTGGGTCTCCTTGGTCTCGGGGTCCGCGATCCGGAAGCTGATGATGCCGAGCTCGGGGTCGGCGGCGAAGGCCCGGCGGCACAGCTCGGCGGTGTCGTGGGTGGCGAGGAGGCCGTCGTCGTCGAGGAAGAGCAGGACGTCGACGTCCGTGCCACCGGGGCCGAAGGCCTCGATGCCCACGTTGCGGCCGCCGGGTATGCCGAGGTTCTCGGGCAGCTCGACGGTGCGTACGCCCTCGGGGACGTCGGGGACGGGCGAGCCGTTGCCGACCACGACCACCTCGACCCGGTCGCCGTCCTGCTTGGCGACGGAGTCCAACAGGGCTCGGAGCTCGTCGGGGCGGTTGCCCATGGTGATGATGACCGCGCCGACCTTCATCGCCGTACTCACTTCAGCCTGCTGGAGGCGAGGATGGACACGAGATGCAGCACGGTCTGGAGGAGGGCGATGCCGGCCAGGACCGCGACGCCGAGGCGGGTGAAGAACAGGTCCCCGCGCACCGAGTCCACGATGGCCAGCACCAGGATCAGCAGGGACGCCTCGATGCCGAGCACCAGCCGGTGGAACTTCAGCGCGGCGGCGGCCTTGCGGGCCAGCGCCATGCCGGAGGAGCGCGGCTCGGACGCCGACTCCTTGACCGGCGGCAGGCCGCCCTGGTGGCGGGCGACGCCGACGAGGTCGGTCTCGGCCTTGATCAGGATCGCGCCGAGGGCCGCCAGGGTGCCGAGGAAGGCCCAGAGCCAGTCGATCCGCCCGGAACCCCAGGGATCGGCGGCGCGCAGGCCGAAGCCCACGAGCACCGCGGCATCGGTCAGATAGGCACCGACCCGGTCCAGGTAGACCCCGCCGAGCGAGAACTGCTTCTTCCAGCGCGCCACCTCACCGTCGACACAGTCGAGCAGCAGGTAGAGCTGGACCATGATCACGCCGAGCACGGCGCCCGGGATCCCCGGCACCAGCAGGGCCGGGGCGGCTAGCACGCCGAAGACAGTCATCAGGTACGTGAGCTGGTTGGGCGTGATCCTGGTGTTCACCAGGTAGCGGTCGCAGCGCAGCGAGATCTCTCGCATGTACAGGCGTCCCGCCCAATGCTCACCGCTGCGCCGGTCCTTCACCCCTGCGGGATGAACGACGGGGCGGAGTTCAGCTACTGATGGCCTTGGCATAGTCGGAGTAGATGTCCTTGATCTGGTTGGTTTTCAGGTCGAGGTGTTCGAGGATCGTGTACCGGCCCGGCCGGGTCTGCGGAGCGAACTCCACGACCTGCACGAACTCGTCCACGGTGAACCCGATCTCCTCGGGCAGCACCGGCAGCCCGTGCCGGTGCAGCACCTCGGCCATGTACGCCGACTCCTCGTGCGCCCCCCGCAGGTACATCGCGAAGGCCGCGCCAAGACCGCACTGCTCGCCGTGGCTGGCCGCGCGCTTGGGGAAGAGGAGGTCGAAGGCGTGGTTGATCTCGTGGCAGGCGCCCGACGAGGGCCGTGAGTCGCCCGACACCGACATGGCGATCCCGCTGAGGACCAGTGCCTCGGCGAGCACCTGGAGGAAGTCGTTGTCGCCGATGCCGCCGGGGTGACGCAGTACGGCCTCTCCGGCCTGGCGTGCCATCGCGGCCGCGAGACCGTCGATCTTCTCGCCGTTGACGCGATGGGCGAGCTCCCAGTCCGCGATGGCGGAGATGTTGGAGACGGCGTCACCGATGCCGGAGCGCACGAACCGTACGGGGGCCTCGCGGATCACATCGAGGTCGATGACGACCGCGATCGGGTTCGGCACACCGTAGGAGCCGCGGCCCGCGTCGTTGTCGAGGGTCGCGACGGGCGAGCACAGGCCGTCGTGCGCGAGGTTGGTGGGCACGGCGACCAGCGGGAGGCCGACGCGCGCCGCGGCGAACTTCGCGCAGTCGATGATCTTGCCGCCGCCCAGGCCCACGACCGCGTCGTAGTGGCCGGCCTTGATGGCACCGGCCAGCCGGATCGCGTCGTCGAGGGTGCCGCCGCCGACCTCGTACCAGGTGGCGCCGGGCAGGGCCGGGGCGATCCGCTCGCGCAGCTTCGCGCCGGAGCCGTTGCTCACGGCGACGGCCAGCTTCCCGGAGTGCGAGATCCGCTGGTCGGAGAGCACGCTCGCTAGGTCGTCCAGGGCACCCGCGCGGATGTCGACGACAACCGGGGAGGGGATGAGCCTTGTCAGTACTGGCACGCGATCTCCCGTCCCTTGGCGAGGTCGTCGTGGTTGTCGATCTCGACCCACTTGACGTCGCCGATCGGCGCCACGTCGATCTTGAAGCCGCGGTTGACGAGCTCCTGGTAGCCGTGCTCGTAGAACTGCTGCGGGTCCGTCTCCCACACCGTCTTCAGGGCGTCGGTCAGGTCGGCGGCGGCGTCGCCCTCGATGAGGGTGACACCGATGTACTCGCCGGTGGCCTCGGCGGGCTCCATCAGCTTGGTGATCTTCCGGACGCCCTTGTCGGGGTCCACGACGACCTTCATCTCCTCGTCGGCGAGCTTCTTCACCGTGTCGAGGGCGAGGATGATCCGCTTGCCGTCGCCGCGGGCGGCCAGCAGCGTCTTCTCGACGGAGACCGGGTGCACGGTGTCGCCGTTGGCGAGGATCACACCGTCCTTGAGGGCGTCACGGCCGCACCACAGGGAGTAGGCGTTGTTCCACTCCTCGGCCTTGTCGTTGTCGATGAGGGTGATCTTGAGGCCGTACTTGGCCTCCAGGGCGTCCTTGCGGTCGTACACGGCTTCCTTGCGGTAGCCGACGATGATCCCGACCTCGGTCAGACCGATCTCGGCGAAGTTGCCGAGGGTCAGGTCCAGGACCGTGATGCTGTCCTCTATGCCCGCGGGACCCACCGGCACGAGAGCCTTTGGGAGGCTGTCGGTGTAGGGACGCAGACGCCGTCCGGCGCCGGCCGCCAGCACGAGGCCGATCATGCGGGTTCTCCTTCGTCGTGTACGGCGGGGGCCCCGGAGGACACCCAGAAGCGGATGCTCTCCACGAGCACCAGCAGCGCCACGGCCACGGCGAGCACCGTGAGCGCGACCTTGAACTGTGCGGCGGTGAGCAGCGCGGCCAGGACGGTGACCACCAGCGTCCTGCCTTCGTGCCCGCCGATCGCCCGCACCAGCCAGTGCGGGGGGGCTCCGGCGTTGCCGCGGATGCGGTACACCGTGTCGTAGTGATGGTAGGCGACGGCGGCCACCAGGCCGAAAGCCGCAGGAAGCGCTCCGTTCACATCGGCTTTGGCCGCCAGTACCAGAACGGTGAGGTATTCGGCGGCGCGGAAGAAGGGGGGCACCAGCCAGTCGAGGGCGCCCTTGAGGGGGCGGACGACGGCGAGGGCGGACAGGAGCACGTAGCCGACAGCGCACAGGACGGTCTGCCAGCCCGCGCCCCAGAGCAGGGCAGAGGTCACCACGAGGACGCCGCCGACGGCGGCACTGACGGGCGCCGCGACACGGACCGTGCCGCGCGCGAGGCGCGCCAGCAGTTCGACGAGCGGTCCGCTGTCCGCGAGATCCGCCAGCGCCTGCGCCGCCCGGTCCGTGCGCCGGGCCTTGCGGGTGAGCGAGCGCAGTACGCGGCCCGCCGTGGTGTACGTCGCGGCGAACGCGCATCCGACGAGCAGCGCGTAGAAGGTGATGCGGGGGGTCGTCAGCGCCGTGAGGACGGCGACCATCGCCCATCGTTCGCCGATGGGCAGGACTATCATCCGGCGCACCCAGACCGTCCAGCCGACGCTGTCGAGCTTGTCCGAGAGGGCGGCGGTGGGGCTGGTGTTGGCGGTGGCGTCGTGGTTCGCCTCGTTGAAGGAGAAGTCCACGACGTGCCGGCAGGTCTGGAGGATCATCGCGCCGAGCGCCAGGGCCCATACGTCGTCGCCGCCGCGGGCCGCTCCGAGGGCGAGGCCCGCGTAGTAGGCGTACTCCTTGGCGCGGTCGAAGGTCGCGTCCAGCCAGGCGCCGAGCGTCGAGTACTGGAGCGAGTAGCGGGCGAGCTGCCCGTCCGTGCAGTCCAGGACGAAGGAGAACAGGAGCAGCAGCCCGGCCGCGACGAATCCGGCGCGGGTGCCGGTGGCGGCGCAGCCCGCGGCGACCAGCGCGGTGAGCAGGGAGGCGGTGGTGACCTGGTTCGGGGTCAGTCCGCGACGGGCGCACCAGCGGGCGATGTAGCGCGAGTACGGGCTGATGCAGTACGTGGTGAAGAAGCCGTCGCGGGCCTTGACCGCGCTGCGCAGGCGTACGGCCTCGTCGTCCACGGCGGACACGGCCTGCCGTGCCTCGTTGCGCTCCTGCGGGTCGGTGGGGACCGCGGCGACGAGCGTGCCGAGCTCGGGGCGGAACACGGCGACGCCGTCCGCGTCGAGGGCCGCGGTGAGCCGCTCGGCGAGGTTGTCGGTGGCGACGGCGAGGCCGCCGGAGGCGGAGCTCTCACGGGCCACGGCACGGGTCAGCGCCCGGCGGGCCTCGGGCTGTACCGATACGGCGCCGGGCAGCGCGGAGGCCGCGAACCGTGGGTCCGTGAGGCCGAGGCGCAGCGCGTGCAGGTGCCCCACGAAGCGGGCGTCGACGACGGCGACCCGCTGGTCCGCCGGTACGGCGGCCAGCAGTGTCTCGGCGTCACCGGCTTCGCCGGCGAGCCGCACGTCGAAGCCGAGCGACCGCAGATCGCTCTCGAGCGACGATCCGGGGACCGGCTGGCCGGTGAGGATGGCGGTCGACAGCGAACTCACTCCCTGGGTGCCGACGCGGCCTCGCGCCGGGCGTGTACGTGGTGGGAAGGCCCCGGCCCCAGGCCCGAGGGGGCTCAGGCCGCTGGGCGGCATGTCGGCAGAGGCTATCGGATGATGAGAAGCAGGCGTTCACCGCCCGTTCACTGGGCGATCAACCACATCTGCGTACCGCCTCCGCCGCGATCATCATCCGTGATCCGGGGGCCCTGCCACAAACCCGCACTCACAGAACGCATAATTCGCGTCATTGATCACGACACCCCTCCAGACCGCTCCGTAGCGGGGCAGGGCGGTCGGATCGGCGGCCGGCAGCGGCGCCACCGGCGGCGGACCGACATAGGGTGGTCGTCCATGACATGGCTGATCACAGGCGGGGCCGGATACATCGGGGCACACGTGGCGCGGGCGATGGCGGAGGCCGGGGAGCGCGTCGTCGCCCTCGACGACCTCTCGGCCGGGGTTCCCCACCGGCTCCCGGAGAGCATTCCGCTGGTGCAGGGCTCCTCGCTGGACGGGGACCTGCTCAAGCGGGTCCTCGCGGAGCACGCGGTGACGGGTGTGGTGCATCTCGCCGCGCGCAAGCAGGTCGGTGAGTCCGTGGCCCAGCCGACGCGCTACTACCAGGAGAACGTCGGCGGGCTCGCGACGCTCCTGGAGGCGGTCGCCGGGGCCGGCGTCAAGCGCTTCGTCTTCTCCTCGTCCGCCGCCGTCTACGGCAACCCGGATGTGGACCTCATCACGGAGGACACCCCCTGTGCGCCGATGAGCCCGTACGGCGAGACGAAGCTCGCAGGGGAGTGGCTGGTCCGCGCGGCGGGCCGGGCCCACGGCATCGCGACCGTGTGCCTGCGCTACTTCAACGTGGCGGGTGCGGCCACGCCCGAGCTGGCCGACACCGGCGTGTTCAACGTGATCCCGATGGTCTTCGACCGCCTCACCCGCGACGAGGCCCCGCGGATCTTCGGCGACGACTACCCGACGCCGGACGGCACCTGCGTCCGTGACTACATCCACGTCGCCGACCTCGCCGAGGCACACCTCGCGGCGGCCCGGCGGCTGGCCGGCGGCGCGACGGGCGACCTCACGGCGAACATCGGCCGCGGCGAAGGGGTCTCGGTACGTGAACTGCTCACGCTGATCGGCGAGGTGAGCGGGGACACCCGGCGACCGGTCGTCGAGCCGCGCCGGCCCGGGGACGCGCCGCGCGCGGTCGCCTCGGCCGGCCTGGCCGCGCGGGAACTCGACTGGAGCGCGCGGCGCGGGGTCCCGGAGATGGTGGAGTCGGCGTGGCAGGGGTGGGTGCTGCATCACCCCCGGACCCTGGATCAACGATCTTGACCACGCTCTGACCTGCGGATCGTTTCCGCAGGTCAGAGCATATGACAACGGTGTTCAGTGCCGCGTTGCCCGATACCCCCCACCCGTAGTTCACTGTGATCCCGGGCAGAGCACAGGAGGCGGCTTCCATGGGGGCTGGACACGATCACGGGCACGCCCACGGCGCGCCCGCCACCGGCACGGCGGCAGCCGCGTACCGCGGGAGACTGCGGGTCGCGCTGTCCATCACGCTCACCGTGATGGTGGTCGAGATCGTCGGCGGCCTCATGGCCGACTCCCTCGCGCTCGTGGCCGACGCGGCGCACATGGCGACGGACGCGGTGGGGCTGGGCATGGCGCTCCTCGCGATCCACTTCGCCAACCGGCCGCCCAGCGGCAACCGCACGTTCGGCTACGCGCGGGCCGAGATCCTCGCCGCGCTCGCCAACTGTCTGCTGCTGCTCGGTGTCGGCGGCTACGTCCTGTACGAGGCGATCCACCGCTTCGTGACACCCGCCGACACCGAGGGCGGTCTGACCGTCGTCTTCGGGCTGATCGGTCTGGTCGCGAACACGATCTCGCTCACGCTGCTGCTGCGCGGCCAGAAGGAGAGCCTGAACGTGCGCGGCGCCTTCCTGGAGGTGGTCGCGGACGCGCTGGGTTCGGTGGCGGTGATCATCTCCGCCGTGGTGATCATGACCACCGGCTGGCAGGCGGCCGACCCGATCGCCTCGATCCTCATCAGCATCATGATCGTCCCGCGCACCTGGAAACTGCTCCACGAGACGCTCGAGGTGCTCCTGGAGGCGGCGCCCAAGAACGTCGACATGGCGGAGGTGCGCGCCCACATCCTCGCCCTGCCCGGCGTCGAGGACGTGCACGACCTGCACGCCTGGACCATCACGTCGGGCATGCCGGTCCTCTCCGCCCATGTGGTCGTCAGCTCCGACGTCCTGAACGCCATCGGCCACGAGAAGATGCTCCACGAGCTCCAGGGCTGTCTGGGCCACCACTTCGACGTGGAGCACTGCACCTTCCAGCTGGAACCGAGCGGGCACGCGGAGCACGAGGCGAAGCTCTGCCACTGAAAGGCTCCAGCGGGAGGCACTTAATTCGCGGGTGCGGTCGGCGGCTCCAGTGCTAGCGTGGCCACCGATCCGAGGAAGAGGTGGGTTGATGACTGTCGCGTTCGGTGCCGCTGCGCGCGGCGACAGGTGCGTCCCCATCCTCCGGGTCCACGGCTGACCCACGCCGAGCGGCGTGCGCGGCGGCCCGGGCCCCCGCATCCAAAGGTTTCCCACGTTGTCCGAACATCACGACTTGTCCGAGCACCACGACGCGTCCGAGCGCGACGCCCGCCGCGAGGCCTTCTTCACCCTGCACCACCGACTGCCCCGGCAGGGCCCCGGCTCCGACGCCACCACCCGTCACCTCCTCTCACTCGCGGGCCCGCTGCCCGCCCGTCCCCGCGTGCTCGACCTGGGCTGCGGCCCCGGCCGCTCGGCGCTGCTCCTGGCCGCCGAGGCCGCGGCCGAAGTGACGGCCGTCGACCTGCATGAACCGTTTCTCGACGAACTGCGGACGGCCGCCGAGGCCCGGGGTCTCACCGCCTCGATCGACACCGTCAACGGGGACATGGGAGATCTCACCCACCCCGACGGCTCGTTCGACCTGGTCTGGGCCGAGGGCTCGGCCTATCTGATCGGTTTCGCCACCGCCCTGCGCCGCTGGCGGCGACTGCTCGCCCCCGGCGGCACGCTGGTCCTCACCCACTGCGTGTGGACCACCGACACGCCGTCCGACCAGGCCCGCGCGTTCTGGGAGGACGACTCGTTGCGCACGACCGACCAGGACACCCGGGTCGCCCGCGACGCCGGGTACTCCGTACTGGGGGTGTATCTCCAGCCGGAGTCCGACTGGGACGAGTACTACGACGCGCTCGGCGTCCACGCCGACGTGGCTGATGTCACCCGGCCCGGCATGGCCGAGGCAGTGGCGGGCGCCCGGGCGGAGATCGCCATGCGCCGCGAGCACGGGAGGGAGTACGGCTACGTGGGCTATGTCCTGCGTCCGGTCACCGTCGGCGCCTGACGCGTCCCGTCTCGCGCGGTGCCCGTGTCGGCGCCTGCGTCCGTCGCCGTACCGCGGGTGCGCCGCGCACCGGGGTGGACCGGCCGCTGACCACGGCATCCGGCCCCGGTCCGACGGGCCGGACGAGCACCGGCTCCGGGGCTCCGGGCGAACATCTGATGGCCCCTGTCCTGGACGGTTCCCCGTCCGTGGCACCGGGCACGATCAAGTGTCCGGCCGCTTTCGGTGACCGATGGACGTCGGCCGCGTGTCCCGCTCCGGGCTCCCGGAGCGGGACATGCGGGGAGCCGCGAAGTGCCGGGAGTGCCGGTTTCGTACGGCAGACTTGGGGCTCGAAGACCGATGCGAAGGATGGGTATGCCGATCACACCTGCCACCGCGACGCACAGTTCGTCGAACGGCACCGTTGAAGCGATCTTGCTCGAGTTGGTCGACGAGGACGGCAACACGATCGGCACGGCGGAGAAGCTCGCCGCCCATCAGCCACCGGGACAGCTGCACCGGGCCTTCTCCGTGTTCCTCTTCGACGAGCACGGCAGGCTGCTGCTCCAGCAGCGCGCCCTGGGCAAGTACCACTCCCCCGGTGTCTGGTCCAACACCTGCTGCGGCCACCCCTACCCCGCCGAGGCGCCCTTCGCGGCGGCGGCCCGGCGGACGTACGAGGAGCTCGGCGTCTCGCCCTCGTTGCTCGCGGAGGCAGGCACGGTCCGCTACAACCACCCGGACCCGGAGTCGGGCCTGGTGGAGCAGGAGTACAACCATCTCTTCGTCGGCATGGTGCAGTCGTCGCTGCACCCCGATCCCGAGGAGGTCGGGGACACCGCGTTCGTGACCGCCGCCGAGCTCATGGAGCGGCACGCGAAGGACCCGTTCTCGGCGTGGTTCATGACGGTCCTGGACGCGGCCCGTCCGGCGATCAGGGAGCTGACGGGCCCGTCGGCCGGCTGGTGACGGACCCGTCCGTGCGAAAACTCCCCGAGAGGGCCAAGCCCTAGACGATGCTCACAGTGAGCGGCAGGGCGGCCCAGATCACCTTGCCGCCACTCGCCGTGTGCTCGACGTCGCACACCCCGCCCGACTCCCTGGCGACCTCCCGTACCAGCAGCAGCCCCCGGCCGCCGGTCTGGCCGTGGTCGGCCTCCAGGGCGGTGGGACGGTAGGGGTGGTTGTCCTCCACCGAGACCCGCACCCACTCGGCTCCTACGGCCACCTCCACGGCGAGCATCGGGGACAGCAGTGCCGCGTGCCGCACCGCGTTCGTGACCAGTTCGGAGACGATCAGCAAAAGCCCGTGGACGAGGTCGTCCGAGACGGGCACTTGTTGACGGAAGAGCAGGTCACGAACGGCGTGTCGTGCCTGCGGAACCGAGGCGTCGATGGCGGGAGCGGTGAACCGCCACACCCCCTCGTACGGCAGCGGACCCGGCGGTCTCCGATCAGGAGGCACATCCCCGGCGCCTTCAGGGCGGGAGTCGAACCCCCGCCCGTGGTTCTCCATCGTCCGGTCGCCACCCTTGCGCTCGATTGTCACCACACGTCGAGTGTTGGTAACGCGCTGGTCCGGACCGCATCCCTGAACAGAAGTCAGCGACTATCGACGGCTTCTGACCGTTGGCGCATGGCATGGACGGCCGCGCGACCACTCCTGCCCGTGTGGTGTCTGCTTCGAGAACTATTCGGGTTGTACGGGTTGGGCGCCGGGCTCGCCCGTTTCGTCCGTCAGTGGCCGCGCCCCGAGACCAGATGTACGATGCGCCGCCCGCCGAGGCCGGTGGCGATCAGGCCCAGCCCGTCGAAGAGCAGCGCGAGCGAGAAGAAGCAGCCGATGACGTACTTGCTGCTGCTCGGCCAGTTGTCCAGCACCAGGATGCCGAGGAGCAGGTCGAAGGCGCCCTGCAGGAGGGTCCAGCCGAACTGCGCGCCGCGCACCACGAGACTGCCGACCACCCGGAACACCCCGCCGGTCAGGAACAGCAGGGCCGCGAACATGGTGAGCGCCTCGGCCGCCGCGTCCGGGCGGCGGATCACCACCACTCCGGCCGCGATGTTCAGGGCCGCGACCACCACCCCGAGCCAGAAGAAGTTGGTGCCGCGGGCCTGGACGGCGTGCAGCAGTCCGACCGCGCCGCCGATCAGCAGCAGCCAGCCGAACAGGATCATCGAGGTCAGGGTCGCCACGCCGGTGTAGACGAGCCCGACGAGCCCCGCGAGCACCAGGATCACGCCGAACGCGGCGGTCCAGCTGAGGCCGCGCGTCAGATTCGTGGTCGCGTCGCTCGGCGCCCTGTCCTTGGTCCTGGCCATCAGCGCCTCCTCGCGCCCGGCCCCTTCTTGATCGTACGTTCGAGGGTTGCGGATAGCATCCGGCGTATGGAGCCGCAGCTGCTGCACAGCGTGGGCGACGGGGTCGCCACCGTCGTCATTCACCACCCGGCCAAGCGCAACGCCATGACGGCCGACATGTGGAGGGCGCTGCCGCCCCTGCTCGACGGGCTCGCCGCCGACCCGGATGTCCGCGTCCTCGTGCTCACCGGCGAGGGCGGCACCTTCTGCGCGGGGGCCGACATCTCGACGCTGCGGGGCTCCTCGGACGAGGCGCAGGGGCTCGCCGTGAACGCCGAGGAGGCGCTAGCCGCGTTCCCCAAACCGACGCTCGCGGCGATCCGCGGGTACTGCGTCGGCGGTGGATCCCAGCTCGCGGCGGCCTGCGATCTGCGGCTCGCGGAGGAAGGCGCGCGGTTCGGAGTGACGCCGGCGAAGCTGGGGATCGTCTACGCGGCCTCGGCCACCCGGCGGCTGGTGTCGCTGGTGGGTCCGGCGACCGCCAAGTACCTGCTGTTCTCGGGCGAGCTGATCGACACCGAACGGGCGCTGCGCACGGGTCTGGTGGACGAGGTGCTGCCCGAGGGCGAACTCGACAAGCGGGTCGGGGAGTTCACCCGCGTCCTGGCCGCACGGTCGTTGCTGACGCAGGCGTCCGCCAAGGAATTCGCCCATGGACGGACCGACCGGGACGCGTACTGGGCCGAGCAGGCGCGCGGGAGCGACGACACCGCGGAGGGCGTCGCCGCGTTCCTGGAGCGCCGGCCGCCGCGCTTCACCTGGACCACGCCGGCCTCCACCGCGACTGCCCAGTCCTCCACCGCGACTACTCCATGATGAAGCGGCTCTTCGCCCGGAACTCCGCCACGAGATGTGCGGGAGCCTTCTGGGGGGACCCTGCGTCGTAGGGCGGCTGCGGGTCGTACTCCGTCAGCAGCTGTACGGCCTGTGCGTGTTCGTCGCCCGCGATCCGTCCGAGCAGGGCGAGCCCCATGTCGATGCCGGACGACACGCCGGCCGCGGTGACGTACTTCCCGTCGAACACCACCCGCTCTCCGGTCGGCTCGGCACCGAAGCGTTTGAGGTGGTCGAGGGCCAGCCAGTGCGAGGTGGCCCGGCGGCCCTCGAGCAGCCCCGCGGCGGCCAGCAGCAGGGAGCCGGTGCACACGGAGGTCGTCCAGGTGCTCGTGGTGTCGGCGGCGCGCAGCCAGTCCAGCAGGACCCGGTTGTCCATCTGCGGGGTCTGGCCCGGCCCGCCGGGGACCACGACGATGTCCGGGTGCGGCACCTCCGCCAGGGCCCTGTCGGCGGTCAGGGCCAGGTTGCCGGTCTCGTTACGGACGGGGCCGGTGTGCTCCGCGACGAAGACGGTCTCCGCGTCGGGCAGGCGGCCGAGGGTCTCGTAGGGTCCCACGGCGTCCAGGGCGGTGAAGCGGTCGAAGAGGACGATGGCGATCTGCATCGGGTTCCTTTCCACGGGTGGGTGGGACAGGGGCGACAGGTGAGGGCTGGTCAGCGGGTGGGGGCGGGGCGGAAGCGGCGCCGGTACTCCGCCGGTGCCGTGCCGAGCGCCTTCACGAAGGCACGGCGCATCGTCTCGGGGGTGCCGTAGCCGCAGGCGCGGGAGATCTCCTCGACCCCGTCGGGGGTGTCCTCCAGGAGACGCCGGGCGTGTTCGAGGCGCACGCGGTCGACGTACCGGCCCGGGGCCATGCCCGTCTCGGCCTGGAAGGCGCGGGCGAAGTGCCGGGGCGAGAGCCGGGCACGGGCGGCGAGCGACTCGACGGACAGGTCGTCGCCGGGGTGCTCGGTGATCCACTGCTGGACCTCGCGGAGCGGTTCGCGCCGCGCCGTCTGCGCGGCCAGCTGGGCGCTGAACTGGGCCTGGTTGCCCGGGCGCCGCAGGAAGACGACGAGGTGGCGGGCGACCGTCAGGGCGGCCTCGCGGCCGAGGTCCTCCTCCACGAGCGCGAGGGCGAGGTCGATGCCGGAGGTGACGCCGGCCGAGGTGGACACCTGTCCGTCCCGCACGTAGATGGGGTCGGGGTCGACCTGGACGGCCGGATGGTCGCGGGCGAGCTTGTCGCAGTACGCCCAGTGCGTCGTCGCGCGGCGGCCGTCCAGGAGGCCCGCCTCGGCGAGCGGGATGGCGCCGGTGCAGACGGAGACCAGGCGCTCGGCGCGCGGCCCGTGCGCGCGCAGCCAGTCGGTCAGCCGGGGGTCGGGGCGCCGGGTGCCCCGGCCACCCGGGACCAGCAGGGTGTGCGGGGCGGGCGCGTCGGCGAGGGCGTGGTCCGGGACGAGGGTGAGGCCGCTGGTGGTACGCACGGGTGCGCCGTCCAGGGAGGCGGTGTGGATGCGGTACGAGCCGCCGCGGAAGGCCTCGGCGCCCGCGAAGACCTCCACGGGGCCCGTGACGTCGAGGCTCTGCACGTCGTCGAAGAGGACGACCAGGACGGTTCGCATGCTCTCGATTCTTGGCGAGCGGGGTGATGGCCGCAAGGACGGGTACCCCACCTTTCCTGCCATCGCCTCTCCCGCCTTCCCTGCGTACCGACCAGTCGGTAACCTTCGGATATGAGCACACCTCTGCCGGAGCGCGCCGGGCGGCGCTGCCACAACGTCCTCAACCCGCTGCACTCGACGCACTACTTCTCGCCGGACCTGGGCCGGGAGCTGGCCGCCGTCGGGATCGAGGACAGCAGCGGCGCGTACTTCGCCGTGCGGGCCGCCGCCATGGGGCCGGTGGGTCCCGGCACGGTGACGGCGACGTTCTACAACTTCCGCCACGAGCTGGTGGCCCGGCATGTGCCCGAGGTGTGGAAGAAGGCGTCCCCGGAGACCGTCCTCGCGGCACGCGTGCGTGCCGTCGACGCGACCTGGCGCCGGCTCCTCGGCGAGGACGTCCTCGCCTCCAAGGAGATGGCCGAGGCCGCGGAGCTCGCCCTGCGGGCGGCCGAGGCCTGCGCCAGGACCGCGCGCCCGCTGTACTCCGCCCACGCGGACCTGCCCGTGCCCGACGCGCCGCACCTCGCCCTCTGGCACGGCGCCACGCTGCTGCGCGAGCACCGGGGCGACGGTCACCTCGCGGCGCTGCTCGACGCGGAACTCGACCCGGTCGAGGCTCTGGTGAGCCACACCGCGACCGGCAAGGGCATGGCCCCGAAGTGGGCACTGGGCACGCGCGGCTGGTCGCGGGCGCACTGGGACGCGGCGGTCGAACGGCTGCGCGAGCGCGGACTGCTCGACTCGGACGGAGAGTTGACCGAGGCAGGGGTGACCCTGCGCCAGGAGATCGAGGACCGCACGGACCGGCTGGACCGTGCCCCGTACGAGCATCTGGGCGCCGCGGGCGTGGAGCGCCTCACCGAGCTGGCACGGGGCATCCTGATGCGGGCGCTGGCGGCCGGCGCGTTCCCCGAGGGCATGACCGGCAAGGGCTGACAGCGCCGATCGGCGCCCTGATCCCCCGTTGTCGGTGCCACCTGCCACAATTGCCGCGCAACCTCAGTGGAGAAGGCGGTACGGGATCGTGACGACACCCCTCGTAGGGTCCATCGAAGGCAGGATCGCCGAGGAGCTCGGCGTACGGGAGCGGCAGGTCAAGGCCGCCGTCGACTTGCTCGACGGCGGGTCGACGGTGCCCTTCATCGCCCGCTACCGCAAGGAAGCGACCGAGATGCTCGACGATGCGCAGTTGCGCACCCTCGAGGAGCGGCTGCGCTATCTGCGGGAGCTGGAGGAGCGGCGCACGGCGATCCTCGAATCGGTGCGCGAGCAGGGCAAGCTCACCGAGGAGGTCGAGGCGCAGATCCGGGGCGCCGAGACGAAGGCGCGGCTCGAGGACATCTATCTGCCGTTCAAGCCGAAGCGGCGCACGAAGGCGCAGATCGCACGCGAGGCGGGCCTGGAGCCGCTGGCCGAGGGCCTGCTCGGCGACCCGTCGGTCGACCCGCTCGCCGCGGCGACGGCGTTCGTCGACGCGGACAAGGGCGTCGCCGACCCGCAGGCCGCGCTGGACGGCGCCCGGTCGATCCTCACGGAGCGGTTCTCGGAGGACGCCGACCTGATCGGCGAGCTGCGCGAGCGCATGTGGGTGCGCGGGCGCCTGGCCGCCAAGGTGCGGGACGGCAAGGAGGAGGCGGGCGCCAAGTTCGCCGACTACTTCGACTTCGCCGAGCCCTTCAAGGAGCTGCCCTCGCACCGCGTCCTCGCCATGCTGCGCGGTGAGAAGGAGGAGGTCCTCGACCTCGTCCTGGAGCCCGAGGAGCCCTCCGAGCGGCCCGGTCCCTCCTCGTACGAGGGGATCGTCGCCCACCGCTTCCAGATCGCCGAGCGCGGTCGTCCCGGCGACAAGTGGCTCACGGACACGGTCCGCTGGGCCTGGCGGACCCGCATCCTCGTGCACCTCGGCATCGACCTGCGCCTTCGGCTGCGCACGGCCGCCGAGGACGAGGCGGTGAACGTCTTCGCGGCGAACCTGCGGGACCTGCTGCTCGCCGCCCCGGCGGGCACCCGCGCGACGCTGGGCCTCGACCCCGGTTTCCGTACGGGTGTCAAGGTCGCCGTGGTCGACGCGACCGGCAAGGTCGTGGCCACGGACGTCATCTACCCGCACGTCCCGGCCAACAAGTGGGACGAGGCCATCGCCAAGCTCGCCCGCCTCGCCAAGGAGCACGCGGTCGAGCTGATCGCGATCGGCAACGGCACGGCGTCCCGCGAGACCGACAAGCTCGCCGGTGAACTCATCACCAAGCACCCGGAGTTGAACCTCACCAAGGTGATGGTGTCCGAGGCGGGGGCGTCGGTGTACTCGGCGTCCGCGTTCGCCTCGCAGGAGCTGCCCGACATGGACGTGTCGCTGCGCGGCGCCGTCTCCATCGCGCGCCGCCTCCAGGACCCGCTGGCCGAGCTGGTGAAGATCGACCCGAAGTCCATCGGCGTCGGGCAGTACCAGCACGACCTGTCCGAGGTGAAACTCTCCCGGTCCCTGGACGCGGTGGTCGAGGACTGTGTGAACGGCGTGGGCGTGGACGTGAACACGGCCTCCGCCCCGCTGCTCGCCCGCGTCTCCGGCATCACCTCCGGGCTCGCGGAGAACATCGTGGCGCACCGCGACGCCAACGGCCCCTTCACGTCCCGTACCACCCTCAAGAAGGTGGCCCGGCTCGGCCCGAAGGCGTACGAGCAGTGCGCGGGCTTCCTGCGCATCCGGGGCGGGGACGACCCGCTGGACGCGTCCAGCGTGCACCCGGAGGCGTACCCGGTGGTGCGGCGGATGGTGAAGACGGCGGGCAGCGAGGTCGCCTCCCTGATCGGCAACACCGGTGTGCTGCGCTCGCTCAGGCCGACCGACTTCGTGGACGAGACGTTCGGTCTGCCGACCGTCACGGACATCCTGAAGGAGCTGGAGAAGCCCGGGCGCGACCCGCGCCCCGCCTTCAAGACGGCCACCTTCAAGGAGGGCGTCGAGAAGATCTCCGACCTGGCCTCCGGGATGGTGCTCGAGGGGGTCGTCACGAACGTGGCCGCGTTCGGGGCTTTCGTGGACATCGGCGTCCACCAGGACGGTCTGGTGCATGTCTCGGCGATGTCGAAGACGTTCGTGAAGGACCCGCGTGATGTGGTGAAGCCGGGTGACATCGTCAAGGTGAAGGTGCTCGAGATCGACATCCCGCGCAAGCGGATCTCTCTCACGCTGCGGCTCGACGACGAGGCGACCGGGTCGGATGAGCAGGGTGGGGGTGGGCGTCCGCAGCGGGGCGGCCGGCCTCCGCAGCAGCGCCAGCAGCAGCGTCAGCAGCGGGGCGGGGCGGGCGGAGGCGGTGGTGGTGGCGGTTCGCGGCAGGCCGCTCCGCCGCCGGCCAACAGTGCGATGGCCGACGCGCTGCGGCGCGCGGGGCTTGTCGATCCGAAGAAGGGCAGGCGCTGAGCCACCGGGGGAGCTGCGGGTGATCAGTGGCTGAGCGCGCCCACGCAGCGGAGCCGCGTGCGTGTATGTCACTGCCCCGCGCCCCTTTCGGGGCGCTGTACGAGCCCCGGATCCTAAGGTGACCGTATGGTCGGCTCGCGTGTCATTACCTGGGAAGTCACTGAGAGCAAGGGGCTCGAGACCTCTTGGATCACGTCCGGCGCCCGTTCGTTGCGGGCGCGCGGGCGTGCAGTCGGGACGGTTCCCGAGCCGTACTGGATCTCTTACGAGCTCGACACCGTCGACGGGTTCGTGACCCGGCGGCTGCGTGTGAGCGCCGAGACGGCCTCGGGCACCCGCTCGCTGGACCTGCGGCACGACGGTGAGGGGCACTGGACGGCGGACGGGGACTGGCTGCCCGACCTCGGTGGAGCCCTCGACTGCGACCTGGGCCTGTGTCCGCTCACCAACACGATGCCGGTGCTGCGCCACGGGCTGCATCTCGGGCCGGGTGAGCGGGAGTTCCTGATCGCCTGGGTGTCGGTGCCGGACCTGGCCGTGCGGGCGTCGCAGCAGACGTACACGCATCTCGGGCGCACCGGGGACGGCGGGCGCGTGCGTTTCTCGTCCGGTGACGACCGCAGCGATCTGGAGTTCGACGCGGAGGGGTACGTCGTGGACTACCCCACGATGGCGCGACGGCTGGTCACGGCGTAGGTCAGCGCTCCGTCACCTTGCCCGCCGCCACTTCCAGCCGGCGCGTGGTGTGGACCGCGTCGAGCATGCGGCGGTCGTGGGTCACGAGGAGCAGGGTGCCCTCGTACGTGTCGAGCGCCGCCTCCAGCTGTTCGATCGCCGGGAGGTCGAGGTGGTTGGTCGGCTCGTCGAGGACGAGGAGGTTGACACCACGGCCCTGGAGGAGGGCGAGGGCCGAGCGAGTGCGCTCGCCGGGAGAGAGGGTGGCCGCCGGGCGCAGGACGTGTTCCGCCTTGAGGCCGAACTTGGCCAGCAGGGTGCGGACCTCGGCCGGTTCGGTGTCGGGGACGGCGGCGCTGAACGCGTCGAGCAGGGACTCGGAGCCGTGGAAGAGTTTGCGG
The DNA here is from genome assembly GCF_044763085.1 of Streptomyces sp. NPDC096311. NCBI lineage: Bacteria > Bacillati > Actinomycetota > Actinomycetes > Kitasatosporales > Streptomycetaceae > Streptomyces > Streptomyces sp. NPDC096311. Next base: position 47,955 of record NZ_JBIWFN010000033.1, on the reverse strand, counting down.
GCCTGGTCGACCTCGCCGACGACGACGCCGGAGCCGAGGGTCGCGTGACCGGCGTCCAGCGGGACCCGGCCGAGCAGGGCGCCGAGCAGGGTCGACTTGCCCGCGCCGTTGGCACCCGTGACGGCGACCCGGTCCGCCCAGTCGATCTGGAGGGTCGCGGGGCCGAAGGTGAAGTCGCCGCGCCGCACCTCGGCGTCACGCAGGGTGGCGACGACGGCGCCGGAGCGCGGTGCGGCCGCGATCTCCATCCGCAGCTCCCACTCCTTGCGCGGCTCGTCGACGACGTCCAGGCGCTCGATCATGCGCTGGGTCTGACGGGCCTTGGCGGCCTGCTTCTCGCTGGCCTCGCTGCGGAACTTGCGGCCGATCTTGTCGTTGTCGTTGTTCGCCTTGCGCCGGGCGTTCTTCACGCCCTTGTCCATCCAGGAGCGCTGCATCTGGGCGCGGCCTTCGAGGGCGGAGCGCTTGTCGGCGTACTCCTCGTAGTCGTCGCGGGCGTGCCGGCGGGCGGTGTCGCGCTCCTCCAGGTAGGCCTCGTAGCCGCCGCCGTAGAGGGTGATCTGCTGCTGGGCGAGGTCGAGTTCGAGCACCTTGGTGACCGTGCGGGTCAGGAACTCGCGGTCGTGGCTGACGACGACGGTGCCCGCGCGCAGCCCGGAGACGAAGCGTTCGAGCCGCTCCAGGCCCTCCAGGTCCAGGTCGTTGGTGGGTTCGTCGAGCAGGAAGACGTCGTAGCGGGACAGGAGCAGGGAGGCGAGTCCGGCGCGGGCCGCCTGGCCGCCGGACAGGGACGTCATCGGCTGGTCGAGGTCGACGCCGAGCCCGAGGGTGTCGGCGACCTCCTCGGCACGCTCGTCGAGGTCGGCGCCGCCCAGGTCGAGCCAGCGCTCCAGGCTCTCCGCGTACGCGTCGTCCGCGCCCGGCGCGCCGTCGACGAGTGCCTGCGTCGCCTCGTCCATGACACGCTGGGCCTCGGCCACACCGGTGCGCCGGGCCAGGAACTCCCGGACGCTCTCGCCCTCCCGCCGCTCCGGCTCCTGCGGCAGATGGCCGACGCTCGCCGACGGCGGGGACAGCCGCAGCTCCCCCTCCTCGGGCGTGAGCAGTCCGGCGAGCATCCGCAGCAGGGTGGACTTGCCCGCGCCGTTGGCACCGACGAGTCCGATCACATCGCCGGGCGCGACCACGAGGTCGAGCCCGGAGAAGAGCGAGCGGTCGCCGTGTCCGGCGGCGAGGTTCTTGGCGACGAGAGTGGCAGTCATCAGGAGGCCGATCCTAACGGCCCGGCCGCCCCGGCTGCGCCTCCCGATTCCGTGCGGGGCCACGTCCCGGTTTCCGTGCGGGGCCGCACCCCCGTGTCCGTGCGGCCCGCTCAGTGGGCCATCGCCTCCACCAGCACACTCCCCGAGGTCCGCGCCACGAGGAAGGACTCCCCCTTCACGGCCTTGGCGTCCAGGGCGATCCGGTGTCTGCCCGCCTCCAGGATCCCGTCGAAGACCTCCTGCGTGTGCGTGCGGTACAGCCGGTCGAGGCGGTACGCGGTGATCTGGACCCGGCAGGTGGAGGTCACCTCGATGCCCGCCTCGCCGTCGGCGGCGACCAGGCGGGTGAGGCGGCGCAGCTCGTGGGGACTGCGGTCCAGGGCATTCTCGATCTGCGCGACGAGGAGCGGGACGACGGGGGCCAGGCCGTCGACGTAGGCGACCTCGACCCCGGCCCGCTCGAAGGACCGCCGTACGGCCGCGCGCTCCTGTTCGCCGACGGCGCGCCCGAAGGCCACCGCGCCGTATCCGCGGAGTTCCTCGGCCGGGACGTCGGTGGCGTCGCGGGTGATGTCGGCGCCGATGCCGATGGTGCGCAGGGCGGCGGCGAGCTTGGCGAGCACGGCGACCCGTGCGCCGATGAGCAGGACCCGGCGGCGCGCCCCGGGGTCGCCCAGGAGCAGCGAGTTCAGGGCGCTGCGGTACTCGGCGCCCTGGAAGCGGAACGGCCCTATCCCGTGGTAGCCGTTGAGCTCCAGATCCGCGTGTTCGCCGGTCTGCCAGGCGAAGTCGCGCCACACGTAGTCGTCGCAGGAGTCGTCCTTCTCGATGACGGCGGTCACGGCACCGCATTCGATGCCCTCGCACTCGGGACAGCCGTAGATCACGTAGCGGCCGTCGTCGAGCGGCGCCTCGGCCTCCAGGAGGAGGCTTCGGACCTGGGCGGTGAAGATGGCGGGTGGTACGTCGGAGGCGAGCGGGGACACCGCGTCGAGGTCGGAGAGCTGGTACAGCAGCGGGCGGCCGTCGACGATGAAGTCGACGAAGTCCCGGTGCACTTGGTAGTCACCGTTGGCGAGGACTCCACCGGCACGCATCGCCGGTGCCAGGCCGAAGGTCGCGTACTCGGCAGACATGCTGTGAGTATCCCCAGACTGAGAGTGATGTGAGCACGGCATGACATATTCCGCTAACGTCCCGGCATGGACAACGCGCCCAGCGGTGACGTGATCGTGGTCGGAAGCGGTGTCGTCGGGTTGACGACGGCGATCGTCCTGGCCGAGCGCGGCCGGCGGGTACGGGTGTGGGCGCGGGAGTCCGGCGAGCTGACCACCTCGGCCGTTGCCGGCGCGCTGTGGTGGCCGTACCACATCCGGCCGAAGGCGCTCGCGGGTGAATGGGCCCTGCAATCACTCTCCGTGTACGAGGAGTTGGCGGCCCGGTCCCAGGAGACGGGCGTACGCGTGGTCGAGGGCGTACAGGGCGAGACGCGACTGGACGCGCTGGAGCCGTGGGCCGCCCGGGTGCCGGGGCTGCGCGTGGCCACGGCCGAGGAGTACGCGGGTACGGGGCTGTGGGCGCGGCTGCCGCTGATCGACATGCCGGTGCATCTGCGCTGGCTGCGCGAGCGGTTCCTGCGGGCGGGCGGAGCCATCGAGACACGGACAGTGACGGATCTCGCGGAGGTCCAGGCTCCGGTCGTCGTCAACTGCACAGGTCTGGGCGCCCACACGCTCGTACCGGATCCGGCCGTACGGCCCGTGCGCGGGCAGCTCGTGATCGTGGAGAACCCCGGGGTCCATACCTGGCTCGTGTCGACGGACAGGGACGCCGGCACGACAACCTATGTCTTCCCGCACCCGGACCGGCTCGTGCTGGGTGGCACGACCGACGACGATGACTGGTCGCTCACGCCGGATCCGGCGGCGGCCGAAGCGATCGTCGAACGGTGTGTGGCGCTGCGGCCGGAGATCGCCGGGGCGCGCGTGCTGGGCCATCGGGTGGGGCTGCGGCCGGTGCGTGACACGGTCCGGCTGGAGCGTGAAGTACTGCCCGACGGGCGGGTGTTGGTGCACCACTACGGTCATGGCGGCGCGGGCGTCACGGTGGCCTGGGGCTGTGCGCGGGAGGCGGCCGGGCTCGCGCTGGGCGAGGAACCGGCCGCCGTGCGCCCTTGAGGGGGTCAGCGGATCAGCGGGAGTCCCCCGGGACCCGGAGGGCACTGCTCGGATCGCGTACGCCGTCGAGGCCGGCCGTGCTCGCGGCGGCGGTGGAGCCCGCCGTGGCCCTGGCGAAGGCACCGGCGCCGCCGACGAACGGCACATGGGCGGACGTACGGGACAGGTCCAGCGTGAGGGTCGGAGTGGTCGACGGCGGGTCGATGAGGTCCTTGTCGGTGCCCGCGACGATCAGGGCGAGCCGGTGTCCGGCCGGGACGACGTGGTCGGTGGCGGCCAGGTCGAGCGTGATCGTGTACGCCTTGCCCGGGGTGAGCGGGCCGCCCTTGAGGTCGGAGGCGTAGTTGCCGAGGTCGGCCCAGCCGCGGCTGAAGACCGTGGCGGCGACGTCGGTCTTCTTCGCCTGGGTGACCTTGTAGCAGGAGTTGTCGCCGGTCGTGCTCGGACCCCAGCAGGTGCGGTCGGTGAGGGTGGTGATGCCCTCACCGCCGTCGGCGTAGTCGCGGATGGTGTCCGGGCCCAGGTCGACCAGGACCGCGGAGAGGTGGGCGGTCGAGGTGGTCGGCGTGGCCGTGACGATCACCTTGGAGGAGCCGGACAGACGCAGGTCCCTGGTCAGCGGCTTGGTGACGAACCCGGCCTTCTCGGAGGTGGACCGGTCGATGTGGGCCGCCCAGTCGGTCTCGCTCAGCTGCGGGTCGTCGGTGAAGGCCTCGGTTCCGGAACCCGTACGCAGGCCGAGGGTGCCGACGCCCGCCTGGGTGCCCGTGCCCGGACGCAGTGTCGTCGTCTGCGTCCCGCGGGGCGGCCAGACGCCGGAGGTGACCCACTGGTCGGGGTGGCGCTCGATGTCGGCCATGGGCTCGTCGTCGATGCCGTTGTCGTAGCCGAGGAGTTCGTGGTCGAACCAGCGGTGCAGGGTGTCGACCCAGGCGGCGCGGCGGAAGTCGAAGGGGTCGACATGGCCGGTCTGGGAGAGCCAGATCTTGCGCTCGACGCCGTTCTTGGCGAGGGCGCTCCACCACTGGCCGAAGTTCTTGGTGCGGACGTTGAGGTCCTGCATGCCGTGCACCAGGAAGACGCTCGCCCTGACCTTGCTCGCGTCCTTCACGTAGTCGCGCTCGGTCCAGAACTTGGTCCAGTCACCGGTGCGCGGCGCTCCGTCGACGAGCTTCTGCTGCACGGCGGCGCACTTGGCGGTGGCCTCGGGGCTGTCGACGTAGCCGGAGAGCCAGTCCGGGCCCGAGTCGTACAGCGGGGCGCCCTTGGCGAAGTAGTAGTCGTACCAGGAGGAGATGGCGCTGATCGGCACGATGGTCTTCAGGCCCTTGACGCCGGTCGCGGCGACACCGTTGGCGATGGTGCCGTCCCAGCTCTTGCCGATCATGCCGGTTCTGCCGTTGGTCCAGGTCGCCTTGGCCCGGTCGGCGCCGGTACGCGTCGTGTAGCCCTTGGCCCGGCCGTTGAGCCAGTCGACCACGGCCTTCGCGGACTGGACGTCGGAGCGGCCGCCGACGTCCACGCAGCCGTCGGAGCGATTGGTTCCGGCCAGGTCGACGCCGACGACGGCGTAGCCGCGCGGCACGAAGTAGTTGTCGTAGAACAGCGGCATCTGGACGACGTCGCCGTTCGCGTCGTACGTCTTGAGCTGGCTCTCGTTGCCGCGCCCGCAGCAGGAGTAGTACGGGCTTGCGTCCATGATCACGGGAACCTTGCGGCCCTGCTGGGCGAGTTCACGGGGCCGGACGATGTCGACGGCGACGCGGTCGCTCTTCCCGTCGCCGTCGCCGTCGAGGCCGGTGTCCACCCAGACGGCTTCGCGGATCGCGTTCTCGTACGAGTAGGCGGGGGTGCTCTCCCGGGGCGCGCCGTGTGCGGCGGCGGGGGCGAGGAAGACGGCCATCAGGGCGGCGGTGACCGCCGTCGCGAGCGATCTCCAGGTCGTGAAGCGCATACGGCGCGCTGGTTTCGGCATGCGCGGAAGGTACCCCGGTCAACTCCGGTACAAAAGAGGGTCGGTGGAGGCAGCCGGGCCCGAATCGGTCATGTCGGCCGAATGGCGATCGTGTGACGCGAGGGGCGATGGACAGGGGGACGGCACAGGGAGTCAATAGGCTCCGAACTGTCCTCGTTCCCCCATGACTTGGAGCTCTTCGTGCACCGCAGACTCATCGCCCCGGGCGCGCTCGCCGCCTCCCTGCTGCTGGCGATCCCGGCATCGGCGGCGGACTACACCCCCGGGGCGCCCGGTATCGGCGACCCCTACTACCCGGCCTACGGCAACGGCGGATACGACGTCTCGCACTACGACCTGCGGCTCCAGTACCAGCCGGCCACCGACGAGTTGCAGGGAACGGCGACCCTCCTGGCCACCACCACGCAGGACCTCTCACGCTTCGACCTCGACTTCCTGCTCGATGTAAGCGAGGTGCGGGTCAACGGGGCGAAGGCCTCCTTCACCACCTCGGGCCAGCACGAGCTGGAGATCACCCCGGCGACTCCGCTGCCGAAGGGCACGCCCGTCACGGTCGTCGTCCGTTACAGCGGGGTGCCCTCGACGAAGAGCGCGTACGGCTTCTCGACCTGGCACCGCACTCCGGACGGGGCCGTCGCGGCGGACGAGCCCGAGTCGGCCTGGTGGTGGTTCCCCAGCAACGACCACCCGAGCGACAAGGCCACCTATGACGTCTCGGTGGCCGTGCCGGACGGTACGCAGGCGATCTCCAACGGCACGCTCCAGTCGACGAGTTCACGGCTCGGCTGGACCCGCTACAGCTGGCGGTCCAACAAACCGCAGGCGACCTATCTCGCCACGCTCGCCATCGGAAAGTTCGACATCACGACGGGCACGACGGCCGGCGGCGTCCCGGTCGTCAACGCGTACAGCAAGGACCTCGGCGACAACGACGGGGCCGCGCGGGCGAGCGTCGAACGGACCGGGGAGATCGTCGACTGGCTGACCGGCTACTTCGGCCCGTACCCCTTCAGCTCGGTGGGCGGATACGTGCCGAACACCACCACCGGGTACGCGCTGGAGACCCAGACCCGCGTCTACTACAGCCCCCGGCAGTTCGCGAACGGCTCCAACACCTCGGTGGTCGTCCATGAGCTGGCGCATCAGTGGTACGGCGACGACGTGTCCCTGAAGGGCTGGAAGGACATCTGGATCAACGAGGGCTTCGCGCGGTACGCGCAGTGGCTGTGGTCCGAGCACGAGGGCGAGGGGACGGCGCAGGAGCTCGCGGACTACGTGTACGCCTCGCATCCGGCGGACGACGCCTTCTGGAAGGTCGCGCCGGGTGACCCCGGTCCGGACAACCAGTTCGACACGGCGGTCTACGACCGGGGGGCGGTGGCGGTGCAGGCGCTGCGCAACGAGGTCGGGGACGACACGTTCTTCGCCATCCTGAAGGGATGGCCGCGGGAACACGCCTACGGGAACGCGTCGGTCGGGGACTTCCAGAAGTACGCGGAGAAGGTGTCGGGCAAGTCGCTCGCCACGCTCTTCGACACCTGGCTGTTCGAGCCGTCGAAGCCGGCGGCGCCCGCGGCGCGGGGTGCGTCGATCGCGGTGGCCCCGGCCACGGCGGGGGCCCCGGCGCAGCCCAGGTCGTGGAAGAAGATCGCGGCAACGGATTCCGTCCACTCCGGCTGAACCGGCACCGCGGGCCCCTCAACGGGGCCTCAGCCCACTCGCCCGTGCTTCCGTCTCCCAGGGCGGGCGAGTGCGGGCCGTTCGCGAACGGGCGTCAGTTGCCCTGCTCCACCGGGGCCGTGATCCGCTCGCCCACGATGCGGCTCGCCAGCTCCGAGGCCAACTCCGATACGGACATCCGGAGTTCGGCGTCGGCCGCCGCGCACTCGGACTCGATGCGGGCGCGGCCGTCGGCCACCACGGCGTCACGTTCGCGCTGCCCGTCCGCGCGGGCCTCGGCGATCAGGGCGGAGCCCTGTTCGAGGGCCTGCTGGCGGATGCGGGCGGCTTCGTGGCGGGCCTCGGCCAACAGGGCCTCGGTCCCGAGACGCTCACTCTCGGCGCGGGCGCGCACGGCTTCGGCGCGCTCCTTGGCGCCGTTGATCGCGTCGTCCCGCAGTGCGAGCGCCCGGTTCATCCGCGGGAGCACGCGGGCGACGAACAGGTAGATGAAGGCGAACAGCGCCAGGGCGTAGCCCAGGTCCTGAACCTTCGGGTTGAGTGGACCTATCGGGTAGGGGATGAGTTCCATGGCCGTGACTTACCCGCTCATGCGTGCGAACCAACGCGCATCTGCGCCAGAGTTGACCGAAAACAGCCCGTCTGAACGCCCCCGGTGGGCCCACCATCGGCGCGAGAAACCGCGCGCCCGTCCTGCGGGCCCCGCTCATGCCCCGTAGTCGTACACCGTCACCGCCACCCCCCGCTCCACCAGCCGTCGCATGATCAGCGGCTCCACCCGGGACCAGTCGCCGCCGGCCAGACCGCAGCCGATGCGGGGCATGTGGACGGACGCGTCGAGTTCGGCGGCCTTGACCGCCACGTGGGCGAGGCCCGTGTCGATCGCCTCGTAGCGGACGGGGACCCCCTTGCTGCCCGTCCGAGTGCCCCGCTGACCTATCAGGTTCGCCACCCACACATACTTCTCGACCTGGACGAACCGGGTCGCGCCCAGCCCGAAGTCGTTGTGCGCCCGGTCCCGGTGCCACGCCCGGTACGCCGCCTCCGGCTCGGGCCAGCGGCGGGACAGGGCCAGGACGAACCCCTTCCCCCAGCCCCCGATGTCATTGCAGACATGAGCGATCAGCTTGACGCCCTTGACCGACGGAGCGGTGGCGTCACCCCGGACATATGTGATCTCCGACATGACGCCACCCTAGGCACCGCCACTGACAGCGGCGTGCGATCTGCTACTTCGTCAGCTCGCTCAGTTCCTGGTCCGTGGTCTTCGAGACCCGGTGGCGGATCGCGAACCAGCCGCCGACCAGCAGGGCCCCGATCACCGGGATGAGGAGCAGGGTCTTGCGGCCGACCTCGGGGTCGTTCCCCATCAGGCCGAGCACGGCCAGCAGGAAGGCGATGGTGACGATCTCGGTCACAGGGCTGCCGGGGAGCCGGAAGGACGGGCGGGTGACCAGGCCGTCCTTGGCGCGGCGGACGAACACCAGGTGACAGACCATGATGATCACCCAGGTGCTGATGATGCCCAGGGACGCCACGTTCAGGACGATCTCGAAGGCCTGGCTGGGCATGAGGTAGTTCAGGCCGACGCCGAGCACGCACACCGCGCAGGTGAGCAGGATGCCACCGTACGGGACCTGGTTGCGGTTCATCTTCGCGGTGAACCGGGGCGCGGAGCCCGCCATCGCCATGGAGCGCAGGATGCGGCCGGTGGAGTACAGGCCGGAGTTCAGGGACGACATGGCCGCGGTGAGGACGACCAGGTTCATGACGTCACCGGCGCCCTGGACGCCGATCTTCGACAGGACGGTGACGAAGGGGCTCTCGTCGGCCGAGTAGACCGAACCGGGCAGCAGCAGTGCGAGCAGCACGACCGAGCCGACGTAGAACAGGCCCACGCGCCACATGATCGAGTTCACCGCGCGCGGGACGACCTTCTCCGGCTCGGCGGTCTCGCCCGCGGCGACGCCGACCAGCTCCAGGGCCGCGTACGCGAAGATCACGCCCTGCATCACCAGGACGACCGGCATGATCCCGTGCGGGAGCAGACCGCCGTGGTCCGTGATGACGCTCAGGCCGGGCTTCTGGCCGCCCACGTCGTGGTGCGTGGCCAGCAGGAAGATGCCGACCAGCATGAAGGAGACGAGGGTGGCGACCTTGACGATCGCGAACCAGAACTCCATCTCGCCGAAGATCTTCACCGAGATCAGGTTGACGGCCAGGACCACCGCGAGGGCGATCAGCGCCAGCACCCACTGGGGGATGTCGGTGAAGAAGCTCCAGTAGTGCGTGTAGAGCGCGATCGCGGTGATGTCGGCGATGCCGGTCGTCGACCAGTTGAGGAAGTACATCCACCCGGCGACGTACGCGCCCTTCTCACCGAGGAATTCGCGCGCGTACGACACGAAGGACCCGGAGGACGGCCGGTAGAGGACCAGCTCGCCGAGCGCCCGCACGACGAAGAAGGCGAAGACTCCGCAGACGAGGTAGGCGATCGCCAGCGCGGGTCCCGCGTTGTGGAGGCGGCCGCCGGCGCCGAGGAAGAGTCCGGTGCCGATCGCGCCACCGATGGCGATCATGTTGACGTGGCGGGCCTTGAGGTCCTTGCTGTAACCGGCGTCGCCTGCGTCCGCGGGCGTGCGGGCCGCGTCGGTGCGGGATGCGGCCTTGGCCGTGTCTACGGCGTCCTTGCTCACGCGTGGATCTACTCTCTGGTGCGCCCACGCACCGAGTGCGCGGGTTTCCGGATGTGCCTCGGCCCGCACCACCCCTGACGCGGCGCAGACCAAGGAGCCACCTTCCCCGAGGGATCCCCCTGATGCGATGGCACAGCTCACACCGCGGAACATCTCACATGGTGATCAAAGGGTGCAGAACTCGTCGACAGCGCTTTCACAGAACCGGTGAGACAGCAATACTGTTGCACCTGATCGCTGCACCATCGACGAGGCGAGGACCTGCCATGACGACGGACACCGAGGAGCCGACGCTCACGGTCGACGAGCTGGCGGCACGCGCGGGCGTCACGGTCCGCACGGTCCGCTTCTACAGTTCCAAGGGGCTGCTCCCGCCGCCCGTGATCGGACCCCGCCGGGTGGGGCACTACAGCCAGGAGCACCTGGCCCGGCTCGCGCTCATCGAGGAGCTGCAGCGTCAGGGCATGACGCTGGCCGCGATCGAGCGCCATCTTCAGCAACTGCCGGCCGACCTGAGCGCCCGGGATCTCGCCCTTCACCGTGCCGTGGTCGCCTCGTGGGCGCCGGACGCGGCGGAGGACATGACACGCGAGGAACTGGAACGACGGGCCGGCCGCCCGCTGGGCGAGGAGGCCCTGGAGCGGCTGGTCGCGATGAACGTCATCGAGCGGGCCGAGGGCACATCCGACGGCCCGGACAGCTCGCGCTCCCCCGGCTCCTTCCGCGTGGACCCGGCGCTGCTGGCGCTCGGCATCCAGCTCCTCGACGTACCGCTCGCGCACGAGTCGATCCTCGCCGCGCGCGGCGTCCTGCTGGAGCACTCCCGCGCGGCGGCACGCGAGCTGTCCGCGTTGCTGCGCGAGGCGGTGGGCGAGCACGAGTCGGTGGCGGCGGTGAAGTCCCTGTCCGCCCACATGCAGCCGCTGGTGGTGCAGGCGCTGCTGACCACGTTCCAGCGCTCCCTGAAGGCGGAGCTGCGGGAGTGGCTCAAGGAGTCCTGAGCCACTGAGGACTCCTTGAGCCACACCCGCGCGCCTCCCGCTCGGCGATACGTCAGCTGTCGCTGAACCTCTCGCCCTTCTCCGCCTTCTCGACGAGCAGCGCGGGCGGCGTGAACCGCTCCCCGTAGCGCTCGGCGAGTTCACGCGCGCGTGCCACGAATCCGGACGGACCTCCGTCGTAGCCGTTGATGTACTGGAGCACGCCGCCGGTCCAGCCCGGGAAGCCGATCCCGAAGATGGATCCGATGTTGGCGTCGGCGACGGACGTCAGCACGCCCTCCTCCAGGAGCCGGACGGTGTCCAGCGCCTCGGAGAAGAGCATGCGCTCCTGCATGTCCTTGAACGGGATCTCGTGGCCGGGCTTGGTGTAGTGCTCGCGCAGGCCGGGCCAGAGCTTGCCGCGCTTGCCGTCCGCGCCGTACTCGTAGAAGCCCGCGCCGCCGCTGCGCCCGGTGCGGCCGAACTCGTCGACCATGCGGTCGATGACCGCCTCCGCCGGGTGCGTCTGCCAGGTGCCGCCCGCCTCCTCGACGGCCTGCCTGGACTCCTTGCGGATCTTGCGCGGCAGGGTGAGCGTCAGCTCGTCCATCAGGGAGAGGACCTTGGCCGGGTAGCCCGCCTGGGCCGCCGCCTGCTCGACGGAGGCGGGCTCGATGCCCTCGCCGACCATCGCGACGCCCTCGTTGATGAAGTGGCCGATGACGCGGGAGGTGAAGAAGCCGCGCGAGTCGTTGACGACGATCGGGGTCTTCTTGATCTGCCGTACGAGGTCGAAGGCGCGCGCCAGCGCCTCGTCGCCGCTCCGATCGCCCTTGATGATCTCGACGAGCGGCATCTTGTCGACGGGCGAGAAGAAGTGCAGCCCGATGAAGTCCTCCTGCCGCTCCACGCCCTCGGCAAGGACGGTGATCGGCAGGGTCGAGGTGTTGGAGCACAGCAGCGCGTCGGGCTCGACGACGTTCTGGATCTCCTGGAACACCTTGTGCTTGAGGGCCGTGTCCTCGAAGACGGCCTCGATCACAGCGTCGCAGCCGGCCAGGTCGTTCGGGTCGGCGGTGGGCGTGATGCGGGCGAGCAGCTCGTCGGCCTTCGCCTGGGTCGTACGGCCCCGGGAGACGGCCTTCGCGCAGAGCTTCTCGGAGTAGGCCTTGCCCTTGGCCGCCGCGTCCGCCGACACGTCCTTCAGGACGACGTCGATGCCCGCGCGGGCGCACGAGTAGGCGATGCCGGCGCCCATCATCCCGGCGCCGAGGACGGCGACCTTGCGGACCTGGCGCGGCTCGATGCCCTGGGGGCGGTTGGCGCCGGAGTTGACCGCCTGGAGGTCGAAGAAGAACGCCTGGATCATGTTCTTCGAGGTCTGCCCGGTGACCAGCTCGGTGAAGTAGCGGGCCTCGATGACCAGCGCGGTCTCGAAGTCGACCTGGGAGCCCTCGACGGCGGCCGCCATGATGTTGCGCGGGGCCGGGTAGGGGGCGCCGCCCAGCTGCTTCCTCAGGTTGGCCGGGAAGGCGGGCAGGTTGGCCGCGAACTTCGGGTTCGACGGCGTGCCGCCCGGGATCTTGTAGCCGGGCTTGTCCCAGGGCTGCCGCGACTCGGGGTTGGCGTCGATGAAGGCGCGCGCCTTGGCGAGCATCTCCTCGGAGGTGGCCGCCACTTCGTGGACGAGCCCGTTCTCCAGGGCCCGCTGCGGGGAATACTGGGTGCCCTGGAGGAGCACCTTCAGCAGGGCGTCGGTGATGCCCATGAGGCGGACGGTGCGGGTGACGCCGCCGCCCGCGGGCAGCAGGCCGAGGGTGACCTCGGGCAGGCCGATCTTGGAGCCGGGGGCGTCCAGGGCGACACGGTGGTGGGAGGCGAGGGCGATCTCGTAGCCGCCGCCGAGGGCCGCGCCGTTCATGGCGGCGACGACCGGCTTGCCCAGGGTCTCGATGCGGCGCAGGGAGGACTTGATGGCCGTCCCGGTGTCGAAGGCCTCCTGGGCGTTCTCCGGGCCTGCCTTGATCATGTCCTTGAGGTCGCCGCCCGCGAAGAAGGTCTTCTTGGCGGAGGTGTAGATGATGCCCCGGATGGAGTCCTTCTCGGCCTCGGCGCGTTCGGCGATCGCCGCGATCGAGTCCTTGAAGGCCTGGTTCATGGTGTTGGCGGACTGGTTGGGGTCGTCGAGGACGAGGATGACGACACCGGTCTCGTCCTGTTCCCAGCGGATGGTGGTGCTCTCGGTCATGAGGAGGGTCTCCGTAGAAGCCGTTTAAGCCGTGGAAGTCTGGGGGTCCCGCCGGGGGTTACAGTCGCTCGACGATGGTCGCGATGCCCATGCCGCCGCCCACGCACAGCGTGGCCAGGCCGTAGCGCTTGTCCTGGCGCTCCAGTTCGTCGACGAGGCTGCCGAGGATCATCGCGCCGGTGGCGCCGAGCGGGTGACCGAGCGCGATCGCGCCGCCGTTGACGTTGACCTTGTCGAGGGACAGGCCCATGTCCTTCACGAAGCGCAGGACGACCGCGGCGAAGGCCTCGTTGATCTCCACGAGGTCGATGTCGTCGATGGTCAGCCCGGCCTTGGCGAGCGCCTTGCGGGTCGCGGGCGCGGGGCCGGTGAGCATGATCGTGGGCTCGGAGCCGGAGACGGCCGCGGCGACGATCCGGGCGCGCGGGGTGAGGCCGTGGCGCTCGCCGACCTCCTTGGAGCCGATGGCGACCAGGGAGGCGCCGTCGACGATGCCGGAGGAGTTGCCCGCGTGGTGGACGTGGTCGATCGCCTCGACCCAGTGGTACTTCTGGAGGGCCACGGCGTCGAAGCCGCCCAGCTCGCCGATGTCCGCGAACGAGGGCTTCAGCTTGCCGAGCGAGTCTGCGGTGGTGCCGGGGCGCATGTGCTCGTCGTGGTCGAGGACGACGAGCCCGCTGCGGTCCTTCACGGGGACGACGGACCGGTCGAAGCGGCCGTCCTTCCAGGCGGCCGCCGCACGCTCCTGGGAGAGGGCCGCGTACTCGTCGACGTCCCGCCGTGAGAAGCCCTCGATGGTGGCGATGAGGTCGGCGCCGATGCCCTGGGGCGCGAAGTTGGTGGCGATGTTGGTCATCGGGTCGGCGAACCAGGCGCCGCCGTCCGAGGCCATGGGCACGCGGGACATCGACTCGACGCCGCCCGCGAGCACCAGGTCCTCCCAGCCGGAGCGGACCTTCATCGCGGCCAGGTTGACGGCTTCCAGGCCCGAGGCACAGAAGCGGTTCTCCTGGACGCCGGCGACCGTGTCGGGCAGTCCGGCGGCGATCGCGGCGATCCGCGCGATGTCGGAGCCCTGGTCGCCGACCGGGCCCACGACACCGAGCACGATGTCGTCGATCGCGGCCGGGTCCAGGTCCGGCAAGCGGCGCTGGATCTCGTGGATGAGGCCGACGACCAGGTCGATGGGCTTGGTGCCGTGCAGGGCGCCGTTCGCCTTGCCGCGCCCGCGCGGGGTGCGGATCGCGTCGTACACGTACGCTTCGGTGCTCACTGATAAGCCTTTCGGGGAGGGTGCGGAGGATCAGCCGAGCAGGGAGCGGCCGATGATCTCCTTCATGATCTCTGTGGTCCCGCCGTAGATGGTCTGGATGCGGCCGTCGGTGAAGGCCCTGGCGACGCGGTACTCCGTCATGTAGCCGTAGCCGCCGTGCAGCTGGAGGCAGCGGTCCGCGACGCGTTTTTGCAGTTCGGTGGCCCACCACTTGGCCATCGAGGCGTGCACGGCGTCGAGTTCGCCGTTCGTGTGGTCGACGATGCAGCGGTCGAGGAACGTACGGGTGACGGCACACTCGGTCGCCATCTCGGCTATCTCGAAGCGGATGTGCTGGAGCTTGGCCAGCGGCCGTCCGAAGGCCTCGCGCTCCTTGACGTACTGGGTGGTGATCTCCAGCAGGTGCTCGGCCGCCGCGATCCCGGCGACGGCGATGCCCATGCGTTCCTGCGCGAGGTTCGTCATGAGGTGCACGAAGGCGCCGTTGAGCTCCCCGAGCAGGTTCTCCTTGGGGACGCGTACGTCGTGGAAGAACAGCTCGGCCGTGTCCTGCGCCTTCTGCCCGATCTTGTCGAGATTGCGGCCACGTTCGAAGCCTGCCATGCCGCGCTCGGCGACGAGCAGAGACAGACCGTGGGCGCCGCCCTCCGGGGTCGTCTTAGCGACGACGATCACCAGGTCGGCGAGGATCCCGTTCGAGATGAAGGTCTTGGAGCCGTTGAGCAGCCAGTGGTCGCCCCGGTCCTCGGCGTGCGTCCTGATGCCCTGGAGGTCGGATCCGGCGCCGGGCTCGGTCATCGCGATCGCCGTGATGAGCGAACCGTCGCAGAACCCGGGCAGCCAGCGCCGCTTCTGCTCCTCGGTGGCGAGGTCCGTCAGATACGGCCCGATGATGTCGTTGTGCAGCCCGAGGGCGAGACCGGCGGCCCCCGCGCGCGTGAACTCCTCGGCGAGTACGGCGCTGTAGCGGAAGTCGGCGTTGCCGCCGCCTCCGTACGCCTCCGGTACGGCGAGGCCGAGCAGCCCCTGTTTCCCGGCGGCACGCCAGGCCTCGCGCGAGACGATGCCGTCCTTCTCCCACTGCTCGTAGTACGGCGTCACCTCCTTGGCGAGGAACGTGCGCACGGTCTCCCGGAACGCGTCGTGCTCGGCGCCGAAAATCTGCCGCTTCATGTGCGCATGCCCTCCTAGAGCCAGCTCTTGACGGTCTCGACCAGCCGGGCCGGCTCCGGTCCCACGGGAGTGATGTTGAGCATGTCGACCCCGGCCTCCCGGAAGGCCTCGACACGCTCGCGCACATAGCTCCTGGGCCCGCACAGCGAGATCAGCTCGCAGAACTCGGCCGGTACGGCGGCCTCGGCCTCCTTCTTCCGGCCGGAGAGGTACAGCTCCTGGATGAGCCGGGCCTCCTTCTCGTAGCCGTAGGCCACGGCGAGGTCGTTGTAGAAGTTCTTGCCGGGGGCGCCCATGCCGCCTACGTAGAGGGCGATTGTGGGTCGCGCGAGCTCCCGTACGGCCGCCGCGTCCTCGCCGATGGCGAGCAGGCCGCCCGCGACGGTCCGCAGCGGGCCGAGCGCCGGGTCCCGCAGTGCGGCGCCCTCCGCGAGGGGGCCGCCCCACACCTGGTGGGCCTTCTCCGGGATGAAGAGGGTGGGCAGCCAGCCGTCGGCGAGTTCGGCGGTCATCCGCACGTTGGCGGGGCCCAGGGAGGCCACGTACAGCGGGATGTCGGGGCGCACCGGCTTGGTGAGGAGCTTCAGGGGCTTGCCCAGGCCGCCGGGGCGGGGCATGTCGGTGATGCCGTGGTGGTCGATGACCTCGCGGCGCAGGATGCGGCGGGTCAGTTCGATGGCCTCGCGGGTGCGGCCCAGGGGCTTGTCGTACGCCTTCCCGTGCCAGCCCTCGACGACCTGCGGGCCCGAGGCACCGAGCCCCAGCATGGCGCGGCCGCCCGAGATCGCGTCGAGTCCGGCGGCGGTCTGCGCGAGGAGCGCCGGGGTGCGCGAGTAGACGTTGAGGATCCCGGAGCCGATCTTCATACGCTCGGTGCGGGCGGCCAGATAGCCCATGATCGTGGGCGCGTCGAAACCGTAGGCCTCCGCGACCCAGACGGCGTCCAGACCCGCGGACTCCAGGGCGGCGACCTCGTCGGCGGCTTGCCGGGGGTCGCCCGCGTAGTCGAGCGGGAGGGAGAGCTCCATCAGTCGCCGTCCTTCATCGAGTCGTCTTTCATGAGGTCGTGCCGCGTCAGCCGTGGTACGTCCCAGTCGCGGGCCACGTCCACGGTGTCGGCGCCCGGCAGCGCGGGGCCGGTGCGGACGGAGGTGCGGGTCAGGGAGAAGCGGGGTGCGGGGGCGGGCTGGGTGATGCCGCCGTGGTCGGTGAAGGTGCCGCGGGCGGCGAGGTGGGGGTGGGCCGGGGCCTCCCTCAGCGACAGGACGGGGGCCACGCAGGCGTCGGAGCCCTCGAAGACCGCGGTCCACTCGTCCCTGGTGCGGGTCTTGAAGCGGGCGGCGACCGCCTCGCGCAGCTCGCCCCAGCGTGTCAGGTCCTTTCGGGCATCGGCGTACTCCTCGATGCCGAGCAGTTCCACGAACTCGGCGTAGAACTGCTGCTCCAGGGCGCCCACCGCCATGTACTTCCCGTCGGCCGTCTCGTACGTTCCGTAGTACGGACAGCCGCCGTCCAGGAGGTTGGCGCCGCGCCTGTCCTGCCAGCCGCCCGCGGCGAGCATGCCGTGGATCATCGAGGCGAGGTGCGCGGCGCCGTCGACGATCGCCGTGTCCACGACCTGCCCGGCGCCGGTGGCGCGCGCGTGGTGGAGCGCGGCGAGGACGCCGACGACGAGGTAGAGCGAGCCGCCCGCGTAGTCGCCCACGAGGTTCGCGGGGACCGCGGGCGGCTCGTCCGGCCTGCCGATCATGCCGAGGGTGCCGGTGAGCGCGATGTACGCGATGTCGTGCCCGGCACGCGGGGCGAGCGGGCCCTGCTGGCCCCAGCCGGTCATCCGGCCGTAGACGAGCCGCGGGTTGCGGGCGTGACAGGTCTCGGGGCCGACGCCGAGGCGCTCCGCGACGCCGGGGCGGTAGCCCTCGACGAGGATGTCCGCGCGCTCGACCAGATCGAGGACGCGGGCGGGGCCGTCCTCGGCCTTCAGGTCGATCACGACCGACCGCTTGTTGCGGTTGGTGATGTCGTACTCCGGGTTGACGGCGAGCCCCGTGCCGCCGGGCCGGTCCACGCGGACGACGTCCGCGCCGAGATCGGCGAGGAGCATGGCGGCGAACGGGCCGGGGCCGATACCCGCCAGCTCCACCACACGCACTCCGGCCAGCGGGCCGTACGCCGGCGTCCCTGTCACTGCCATCGAGCCCCCAGCACTGTGACACCACTGATGTGACATCAGAGATGTTAAGAACGTGTTCCACGCCGGGCAAGCCCCCAGCGAGCAAGCGCTTAGTTAAATCCCGGGTGGCGGATCATGCCGAAAGGTCGCAAAACAGGGCACGTCAGCGACGTATGCCGCCGCACGGCCGGCGCGCGTTCCCCTGCACGGCCATGGCCACCTCCGACCTCTGTGTCGACCTCGTCGTTCGGCTGCTCGCACCTCACGCTAGCCTCAGCCACCGACAACGGCGCTTCGCGCACGACGGATGGGGTGTCATGAGCAGGCTGAACGGGACGGATCGCACGTACGACATCGTGCTCTTCGGAGCCACCGGGTTCGTCGGGGCCCTCACCGCGGAGTACCTCGCCGCCCACGCGCCCGAGGGGCTGCGCTGGGCGATCGCGGGCCGCGACGAGGAAAAGCTGGCACGGCTGCGGGAGCGGCTGTCCGGCGCCCCCGACGTGCTCTTGGCGGATGTCGCCGATCCGGCGTCGCTGCGCGAACTCGCCCGCGGCGCGCGCGTGGTGGCGACGACCGTCGGGCCGTACATCCTGCACGGCGAGGAGCTGATCGCCGCCTGCGCCGACGCGGGCACCGACTATCTGGACCTCACCGGCGAGCCCGAGTTCGTGGACCTGATGTACGTCCGGCACGACGCACGCGCGCGGGAGACCGGGGCCCGCCTGGTGCACGCCTGCGGCTTCGACTCGATTCCGCACGACCTGGGCGCCTACTTCACGGTGCGGCAGCTGCCCGAGGACGTGCCGCTGCGGGTCGACGGTTTCGTGCGCGCACAGGCGATGTTCTCGGGCGGCACGTTCGCCTCCGCGCTCACCCAGTTCGCGCGCGGGCGGCTCATCCTGGCCGCGGCGCGGGATCGAGGACGGCACGAACCACGGCTGGTCGGACGGCGGGCACACGCGCCGCTGAGCACTCCGCGGTTCGCCAAGGAGGTCGGGGCATGGGCGCTGCCGCTGCCCACCATCGACGCCCAGATCGTGCAGCGTTCGGCGCGGGCGCTGGAGCGCTACGGGCCCGACTTCCGCTACCGCCACTACGCGGCCGTCGAACGGCTGCCGGTCGCGGTGGGCGGGGTCACGGCCGTCGGCGCGTTGTTCGCGGCGGCCCAGGTGCCGCCCGCGCGACGCTGGCTGTCCGGCCGGATCAAGCCGGGCGAGGGCCCCAGTGCCGCGCGGCGGGCGAAGAGCTGGTTCTCGGTGCGATTCGTGGGCGAGGGCGGCGGGCGCCGCGTGTTCACGGAGGTCGCGGGTGGCGACCCCGGCTACGGCGAGACCGCCAAGATGTTCGCGGAGTCCGCGCTGTCGCTCGCCTTCGACGACCTGCCGGAAACGGCAGGACAGGTCACGACGGCGGTGGCGATGGGCGACGCGCTCATCGAACGGCTGCGCGCGGCGGGGATCACCTTCCGGGTGGCCGCGTCCCGGTAGGACCGTCCGGAACGTCCCTCTAGAGCGGCCAGCCCAGCACCGTGTAGATCATCCCGCCGATCCAGCCGACCCCGGCGAGGACGGAGAGGACCAGCGCGGCCATCACGGTGCGCTCGACGGGCTGGGTGGCTCCGGTGGCGGGCTGGGGGGAACGGTGCGTCGTCATGCGCAACAGCCTGCCGATCATGACGGCGCCCGCACATCCGTACAGGTACTCAGAACACGTACTCAGGGCACCTACTCAGTCAACGGGTGAGGCTCCTGAGGGAGTTGCCTCCTTCAGGGCCCGTCGGCACAGGGAGTCCGCGCTTCGGGTGGTCTGCGGGAGGCGGTATTTCGGGGTGAGCGCGAGGGTGTGCGCGCAGGCGTTGTCAAGGCTCACCCGGTGGCCGACCGAGACGAAGACCGGCTTGACGCCGTCCTGGGTGCGCAGTGCGCGACCGACCTCCTCCGGGCCCGTCGGTTCGCCCGCGAGCAGCGGGGAGGCGCTGCCGCGCGGGGCGCCGGGCTCCTCGTAGGAGAAGGTGAACGGGTTCTTGGCCACCCCGATCGTGGGGAGCCCGGTGAGGACGCCGAGGTGGCTGGCGAGGCCGAAGCGGCGGGGGTGGGCGAGCCCGTAGCCGTCGCAGACCACGAGACCCGGCGGGCACGGCAGCGCGTCGAGCACGGCCAGCACGGTCGGGATCTCGCGGAAGGCGAGCAGCCCGGGGACGTAGGGGAAGGAGACCTGTCCGACGGCAGTGGCCTCGGCGACGACGGCGAGGGTCGCCGCGTCGAGCACGACGGCCGCGGCCACGACGACGTCCCGCTCGTCGTCGTACGCCACGTCCACGCCCGTCACTCTGCCGGCGCCGGGCGGCGGCCCGGGCTCGTCGAGCACCACGCGCCCCCGCAGTGCGTCCTGCACGGCGCGGGCCTGCTCCTCGGTCGCGGGCCAACCCGCCGGAATCGGTACGGTGTTCAACGAGGTGTTCATGGTGCCGACGAGCCTAGGCCCACAGCACCGGAAGAGGTCTTTGGGCGGTCACTTGTCGCCCAGCGCGCGCCTCAGCTCCTCCTTGTTCATGTCCGACCGGCCGTGGATGTCGCGGCGCTTGGCCTCCTCGTACAGCTGGTCGTACGTGGGTCCCTGGGCGCCCCGGTGGGAGCGCAGGCCGCCGCGCCTGCCGGAGGAGATGTCCTCGGTGGACGTGCGGCTCGCGGTCTTCGACTCGCCGGCCCGGGCGCGCTCCTTGTTGACGGTGCGCGCGGCGATCTCCTCGGCGCGCTCCCTGCTCTCTCCCCGGTCGAGAGCACTCTCCTTGATGTGCTCGTACTGGCGTTCCCGCTTGGGGCTGGAGCCACGGGGCATGGCGGCTCACTTCCTTCCGTGTCGCCGATCGCTCGCTTGCGCGTCGGCGACACGGGTACCCCGCTCGCCTCGGGGCACGCGACGGTCAGCGTTCCAGACGTGCCACCCGGCCCTTCTCGCCGGACGCCCAGCAGCCCAGGTCGGGGGTGCAGTCCACGGTGTCGTACGAGCCGGTGTCCAGGGTGCGCCAGGTGCGGCCGCCGTCGGTCGTGAGGTCGGTGCCGGTCGGGCCGACCGCGAGCGCGGAGCTGCGGCTGTGCGGGAGCCAGGCGACACCGGAGCGGTAGGCGGGCGGCGGCTGGGCGGCGGGGGTCCAGGTGCGCCCGCCGTCGGGGGTGAGTGCGGCCGCCCGGGGCGATGGCTGGTCGGCGCGGTAGTCGCCGCCGACCGCGAGGCCGTGGGCGCGGTCCCGGAAGGCGAGGGCGAAGACGCCACGCGCCGGGTCGCCCGCCGGGATCGGCGTCTCGGCCGCCTTCCAGGTCAGTCCCCGGTCGGTGGAATGCAGCACACGCGCGTGTGCGCCCCCGCCGGTGGCCAGCCAGGCATCGTGCGATCCCGCGCTCACGAGGCACTGTCCACTGGCGGCGAAGCCCGCCTCGCCGTCCTGCGCGGCGGGCATGCCGTCGCTGGGCAGCACCTTCCAGGACCGTCCGCCGTCGCTGGTGGACAGGATGCGGAACCTGCCGTCCACGGGGTCGCTCATCGCGAGGCCGTGGCGCCGGTCGAAGAAGGTCAGACAGTCGTAGAAGGCCTTCGCGTCGGTGTTGCGGAAGGACTCGGTCCAGGTCGTGCCCCCGTCGTCGGTCCTGAAGACCCGGGAGGCCTCGCCCTCACCGATGGCGAGGACCACCGCGCGCCGCGCGTCGAACGCCTCGATGTCGCGGAACTCCAGGTCGGCGGCGCCCGGCGGCGAGACGTTCCGCCAGCTCGCGCCGCCGTCGGTGGTGCGCAGGACGGTGCCCTTGGCACCCGCCACCCAGGCGGTGTCGCGGCTGACGGCCGACAGTCCGCGGAAACGAACGTCGCTGCCGCTGTCCTTGAGCGCCCAGTGGGCCGCCTTCCCCGCCTCGTGTGCCTGCGCGGGCGCCGCCGTCAGCGCGGCGGCGAACGCCGCCGCGCACAGTCCCACGGTGACCGCCCGACTCATACGTCTCGACTTCCCCAAGCCCCTCATGGCGGGCGAAGCTAGCCCACTCCCCGGGCGCCGTCCAGATGCCCTCGGTGGGAACCCGGGGGCCCCGGTTGGTGTCCTCTCCGGTATCGCGGGCATGTCGGAACGAGAAATGGATCACTACGTGTCACCGAGGTGAATGAACTCGGTGACAGAGGTCACTTGCGTTTCAGGTGCACTGAATGGCTCATTCCGTCGTCTCATACATTGCCCGGCCTCATCCGCCCGGAGTTCGTCCAGCCGTCACAAGGGAGCAAGGCGTTGTCCACCGTCATCGAGCAGCCCGTAGAGGCCCGCCTCGTCGCCGCCGCCCCGCGGATGCCGAGCATTCCCGCAACGCTCCACTACGACCGGAGCGACCCCTTCGCTGTCCGTATGACCTTCCCCGCCCCGGCCACACTGGAGGGCGTGGAGGTCTGCTGGACGTTCGCGCGCGAGCTGCTCGCGTCCGGCATGGAGGACTCCGTGGGGTACGGCGACGTACGGGTGCGGCCGTACGGCTACGACCGCACCGTTCTGGAGTTCCACGCCCCCGAGGGCACCGCCGTGGTGCATGTGCGCTCGGGCGAGGTGCGGAAGTTCCTCCAGCGCACGACCGAACTGGTGCCTGTCGGACTCGAGCATCTCCAGGTCGACCTGGACCACGACCTGGAGGAGCTGATGCGGGGCACCTGCTGAGCGACGCCCCCCGCCCTCAGCGAGCGCCGCCCAGCAGGGTGTTGAGCTCGGCGTAGTCGAGTCCACCGGTCAGCGAGTCGTAGGTCCCCGCGCCCAGCAGCTCCCGCGCGGCACGGCGGACCACGGCGTGCGCGGCCTCAGCGATGCTCGAGCCCGTGCTGATCCGGGCGACCCCGAGCGCGGCCAGCTCGGCGACGGACGGTGCGCCGGGACCGACCAGCACATTGAGCGGGCCCTCGACACCCGCCACGAGCGACTTGACCGTCCCCGGGTCGACGGCCCCGGGAACGAAGATCCCGTCGGCTCCGGCGGCGAGGAAGGCGGCGGCTCGCTCCAGGGTCTCCTCGACCCCTCCCGCTCTCCTCAGAACGGTGTCGATGCGCGCGTTGATGAACAGCGGGACACCCGCCGCATCGGCTGCGGCACGGGCCGCGGCGATACGCTCCGCCTGCTCGGCGACCGGACGCAGCGGACCACGGCCTCCGTCGCCGACACCCGCACCGTCGTCACCTTCGCCGTCGTACAGCGCGTCCTCGATGTTCACGCCCACGGCGCCGGCCGCGAGCACCGCGCGGATCGTGTCCCCGACGCCGGCAGCGTCCTTCGCATAGCCGCTCTCGATGTCCGCGCTCACCGGGACCCGGACCGCGGCAGCGATGCGAGCGACCGCGCCGAGGGCCCGGTCCCTGTCCAGCCTGTCCCCGTCGGCCGTTCCCAGGTCCCAGGCGAGCCCCGCGCTGGTCGTCGCCACGGCGGCGCTCCCCGCCTCCTCGACCAGGCGCGCACTCGTCGTGTCCCAGGCGTTCGGGAGGATGAGAGGGCGGCCGGGGATGTGCAGGGCGCGGAAGGCGAGGGCGGTTTCGTGGGTGGGGTTCTGGTTCGTCATGGGGACGATCCCATCACCGGAGGCAGGGCGGGGCTGGCAGGAATGCGACATGTACGTGGGGAGGGGGAGCATGGCCGGGTCCGGGTCGCCGGGGGTTGCTCGCGTGCCCCCCGCGCCCCTGCCCCGCCCCTTCCCGCGCGCCTCAGCCCCCCGTTGCCGCGCCCGACGTCGCCGCCGCCGTGGCCGCCACGACGATCGCGGTGCGCACCTCCTGGATGACCTTCTTCAGCGCCGGTGCCGCCGCTCCGCTGCGGTCGGTCAGCTCCTCGATGCGCTGCTTGTACAGCTTGCGGTCCTTGCCCGACGCCAGCGTGCGCAGTTCGGCCGCGGCGGCGAGGGCGACAAGGGCCGCGTCGCGGTCGGAGACCTCCTCGACGGCCACGGGCCCCTCCAACACGGTCCGTGCCTCCTCCCGCAGCGCCTCCACCGCGGACACCCGCTCCAGCTCGTACTCCACGGACGGGAAGAGCCCGAGCACCCGTTTCTTCTCGGCCCGCAGGTATCCCTCGGCGGCGAGCTGCGCGCGGACCGCGTCCAGGGTGACGCGCGCCCGCAGGGTCACCCACGCCTTCCACTTCCGGGGCCGGGACTCCTCCACCAGTTCCAGGAGTCCGTCGAGCACGAGGTCCCCCGTATGGGCGTCGGCGTCGACCGGTGTGGCGATGCCGTCCACGTCGGCGAGCAGTCCGCGCTGGGCGAGCTCCGTGAGGGCGCCGGCCCGCACCAGGTGGTGGAGGTGGGTCGCCCCCGTGACCTTGAGCCTCGTGGTGTCCCAGGCCAGCAGATAGAGCCGGGCGGGCAGCGACAGCGAGCCGTTGGGCACGGCGTCTCCTTCGGGGTCGAGGTCGGGGCCACGTTAATGCGTTGACAGCGTTCAGGGCCGTTCCTACGGTGTAGAGCGGTCCTGTTGTCGTCGATCGGAGAAGGACGTTGCTCGTCTGAGGTCTGAGACACCGCGTCACACAGTGGGCTTTCGGCGCCCCCGTGTGCGCAGCGTGCGACCTCGGCGTATGAGCCGTCCTCCGGATCACGGGGCCTTCTTTCCGCCCTCCTGACCGGATCGTCGTCACCTCGCGGTGTCCCGAACGCGTGCCCCTGACCGCACCCAGTAATCGCGAGGCCCTCATGTCTTCTTTCCCCATCTCCCTCAGCTGCACCTCCCTCTCCTTCACCTGGCCTGACGGAACCACCGTCTTCGACGACCTTCAGATCGCCTTCGGCCCCGGCAGGACCGGGCTCGTCGGCGTCAACGGATCAGGGAAATCCACCCTGTTGAAGCTGATCGCGGGCGAACTGGCCCCGGCCGACGGCACGATCCGCGTCACCGGCGAGGTCGGCTACCTGCCGCAGAACGTCACGCTCGACACCGCCCTGCGGGTCGACGAGGCGCTCGGCATCGCCGCCACGCGTGCCGCGCTGCACGCCATCGAGGCGGGCGACGCGGCCGAGGAGCACTTCGACGTCGTCGGCGACGACTGGGACGTCGAGGAGCGGGCGCTCGCCATGCTCGGCGAACTCGGACTCGGGCACGTCGAGCTGGACCGCACCATCGGCGAGGTCTCGGGCGGCGAGTCGGTCCTGCTGCGCCTGGCCGCGCTGCTGCTGCGTCGGCCGGACATCCTGCTGCTGGACGAGCCCACCAACAACCTCGACCTGTATGCGCGCAGGCGGCTGTACGCGGCCGTCGAGGCATGGTCCGGGGTCATGGTCGTGGTCAGCCACGACCGCGAACTGCTGGATCTGGTCGACCAGATCGCCGATCTGCACCGAGGAAGAGGTGCGGCGCGAAGCGCCTCGGTTGAGGGTGGCGGCGGGCGACGGGTGGGAGAGGTCACCTGGTACGGGGGCAACTTCTCCGCGTACGAGGAGGTCCTCGCCGGCGAGCAGGAGGCGGCGGAGCGCATGGTGCGCGTCGCCGAGGCCGATCTGAAGAAGCAGAAGCGCGAGCTGGTCGACGCGCAGGTCAAGCTCGCACGTCGCAAGCGCTACGGGCAGAAGATGTTCGAGCAGAAGCGCGAGCCGAAGATCGTCATGGGTGCGCGCAAACGGGCCGCCCAGGAGTCGGCGGGCAAGCACCGCATCATGCATGAGGAGAAGCTCACCGAGGCGAAGGCCCGGCTCGACGACGCGGTGGAGGCCGTACGGGACGACGACGAGATCCGTGTCGACCTGCCGTACACGGCCGTACCGCCGGGCCGCACCGTGCTCACGCTGGAGAACCTGGAGCTGCGGTACGGCGCGCGCGTGGACGGTGTGTTCGATCTGCGCGGGCCCGAGCGGATCGCGCTGATCGGGCGCAACGGCGCGGGCAAGACGACGCTGCTGCGGACGATCGCCGGGGAGCTGGAGGCCGTGTCCGGCCAGGCGCTGGCCCATGTGCCGCTCCGGTTCCTGCCCCAGCGGCTCGATGTGCTCGACGGGGAGCTGACCGTGGCCGAGAACGTGGCCCGCTTCGCGCCCGCCGCCACCAACAACCGGGTCCGGGCGCGGCTCGCCCGCTTCCTGTTCAAGGGGGCGAAGGCCGACCAGCGGGCGGCGACGCTCTCCGGCGGCGAACGCTTCCGGGCGGCGCTCGCGGCGCTGATGCTCGCCGAGCCCGCGCCGCAGCTCCTGATGCTCGACGAGCCGACCAACAACCTCGACCTGGCGAGCGTCCGCCAGCTCACCACGGCGCTCGAGTCCTACGAGGGCGCGCTGATCGTCGCCAGCCATGACCTGCCGTTCCTGGAGTCGATCGGAATCACACGCCGGCTGTTGCTGGAAGGAGGAGAACTGAAAGAAACCACGGCGGAAGCTGTCGGGTATCCGACATAGCGCCGGGCCCGGAGGCTGACTAACGTCGCCTCCGGGCACCGCCCCGCGTCACATTCGGACGCGGGTCCGCCCGCCGTCCGGTCCGGGGGTGCCGAGTCGGGGGCTGTTGTGCGCGCGAACGGCGCTGCATGATGTGCGCCGATGCACCCTGCCGATTCGGAGACCGCACGTGCCCAGCCAGAAAGCCCTCATCCGCAGGCCCAGTCCCCGTCTCGCCGAGGGACTGGTGACGCACATCGAGCGCGAGAAGGTGGACGTCGACCTGGCCGTCGAGCAGTGGGAGGCGTACGCCGAGGCGCTGCGCACGCACGGCTGGGAGACCGTCGAGGTCGATCCGGCCGACGACTGCCCCGACTCGGTGTTCGTCGAGGACGCCGTGGTCGTCTTCCGCAATGTCGCGCTGATCTCCCGCCCCGGCGCCGAGTCCCGCCGCGCCGAGACCGCCGGGGTCGAGGAGGCCGTGGCCCGGCTGGGCTGCTCGGTGAACTGGATCTGGGAACCGGGCACCCTGGACGGCGGCGACGTCCTGAAGGTCGGCGACACGGTGTACGTGGGCCGCGGCGGGCGCACCAACGCGGCCGGGGTCCAGCAGCTGCGGGCGGCCCTCGAACCGCTCGGGGCGCGGGTCGTGGCCGTACCCGTGAACAAGGTGCTGCATCTGAAGTCGGCGGTCACCGCGCTGCCCGACGGGACGGTCATCGGCCATGAGCCCCTGGTGGACACGCCGTCGCTGTTCCCGCGCTTCCTGCCGGTACCGGAGGAGTCCGGGGCGCACGTCGTGCTGCTCGGCGGCGGGAAGCTGCTGATGGCGGCGAGCGCCCCGAAGACGGCGGAGCTGCTCACGGGCCTCGGTCACGAGCCGGTTCTCGTGGACATCAGCGAGTTCGAGAAGCTCGAGGGGTGTGTGACATGCCTCTCGGTACGGCTTCGGGAGCTGTACGTCTGAGCACGCCCGCTCGCTACTCAGACCCCCACTGATCAGGCACTCTTTACAGCGAACTTAACCTACGGTTTCGTAACCTACGGATACGTAGCCTACGATGCCGTAGGTTTCGTCTCCCGCTCGGTGACCCGCCGAGCGACACGCTCGGCAACACCCTCGGTAACACACCCGGCAACACCCTCAGTAACTCGCTCGGTATTTTCACGTCCCCCTGGAGCACCCGTGACGATCACTTCTCCCCACCTTGGCAGCCCGTCCGCCGCCTGGACCGACGCTCGGCTGCTCTACGCGTTGGAAGAAGTCGTCGAGACCGAGCTCAACCGCCACCTCAAGGTGGCCAAGGACTGGATGCCGCACGAGTACGTGCCGTTCAGCGACGCCCGGAACTTCCCCGGCCTCTTCGAGGACGGCGAGGCCTGGGACAAGGGGCAGTCCAAGGTCACGGAGATCGGCCGGATCGCGCTGGTCGTCAACCTGCTGACCGAGGACAACCTGCCGAGCTACCACCACGAGATCGCCGCGCTCTTCGGCCGTGACGGCGCCTGGGGCACCTGGGTGCACCGCTGGACCGCCGAGGAGGGCCGACACGGCATCGTGATGCGCGACTACCTGCTCGCCTCGCGCGCCGTCGACCCCGACAAGCTCGAGGCGTTCCGTATGGCGCACATGAACGAGGGCTTCGAGTCGGACAACGGCCACTCGATGCTGCACACGGTCGCGTACGTCGCCTTCCAGGAGCTCGCGACCCGCGTCTCGCACCGCAACACCGGTCACCAGTCGGGCGACCCGGTCTGCGACCGCATGCTGGCGCGCATCGCGACCGACGAGAACCTACACATGGTCTTCTACCGGAACCTTCTCAAGGCCGCGTTCGAGCTGGCCCCCGACCTGGCCATGCAGTCCGTCCGCGACGTCATCGTCAACTTCCGGATGCCCGGTCACGGCATGCCCGGCTTCGAGCGCGCCGCCGCGCAGATGGCCATCGGCGAGGTCTACAACATGCGCATCCACCACGACGACGTGCTGCAGCCGGTGCTGCGCCACCTGAAGGTCCTGGAGATGGACGGCCTCGGCCCCGAGGGCCTGCAGGCCCAGGAGGAGCTCGGCTTCTTCATGGGCGGCCTGGACGCGGAGGCCTCGAAGTTCGACGAGAAGCTCGCGGCCCGCAAGGCGCGGATGGCCGCGCGCGCCGCCGGCTGACCCTCTCCGGTCGAAGCCGCGTCACTCGTACGCCGTCACCTGGTCAAGCGCCGCGTCCCGCACGTCGGCCACCGGGTGGCGGCGCAGTGCTCTCAGCCGCTCCCGCCAGGGCGCGGCCCAGCCCGTGCGGGCGCCGATCGCCCCGGTGACGGCCGCCGCGAGGAGCCCCTCGCCGTGCCCGCCGTGCGCGCCCAGCCGCCGCACCACCTCCAGCAGGACGTCGGGATCCCCCTCGTGTGCCCGCCGTCGCAGTCGCTCCCCGAGCTCCTGGGCCGTCCGTGCGGCCAGCGCCGGGCGTCCCTCGGTGAGCGCGGCCAGGCGCTCGAGATCCCCCGGTTCCCCGTCCAGGTCCAGGTGGAACGCCGTGATCGCGGCCGCCTGCGGTACGAAGGCGTCGTACCCGGCGAGCAGCTCGCCGGCGGCGAGGGCCGCCGGCCTGATGGGTCGCGGGGACGTTCTGGCACGCTGGGCGAGGCGCACGACGAGGTGGTCGACGCGCCGCCTGGCCGGTCGGTCGCGACGCTCGCCGGCATCGGCGCGGCCGATCCCCTCCGTCGCGGCGGCCGTCTCCGCCTCCGCCAACGTCCGCAGCGCCTGCTGAAGGCCCCGGCCACCGCGTGGTGAGCCCGCCGCCGCGGTCACCAGACCATCGGCCGCCGCCTGCCAGCTGATGCGCCCCGTCAGATCGGTGACGGCGTCGGCGAGGACCGTCGGCGACTCGGGGGACCAGGGCGCCCAGCGGGCCAGGGCGTCGAAGGCGAGGGTGGCGGTCTCGGGGTCTTCGGTGGACGACACCTCGCGAACCAGCCCGGCGTACCGCTCGCGTTGGGGCTCGGGCAGGTCCAGCGGGGTGACGCGCAGGATCGCGGTGCGCAGGACCGGCTCGGCGCCCGCGGCGTCGCGCAGCATGCCCCAGACCGGTTCCTCGGCGAGCAGACCGCCCGCGAAGGCCACGATGGCGGCGCGGACGTCGGCATGGGTGCCCGGCGCCGCGTACGCCTCGGTCAGCAGCGCCGCAGCCCGTGGCATCGGGAGCCGTACGGCGGCGAGCCGGGCGGCCTCCTTGCGGCTGGTCACCTTGGCGCGCGGCGCGAAGAGCACCGCGCGCAGCTGCGCGGCCAGGAGCGAGGGTGCCACGTACCGGGACGCCTGCGTGGCCGCGTAGACCGCGACCCGGGCCCGCTCGCCATCCGCGTGCGCCAGCAGCTCGGGCAGCGCGTCAGCGGGCCGGTCCGTACGGGCGAGTGCGGCGAGCGCCGCCTCGGCGAGCAGCACGTCCGGGGACCCGGTCCAACGGCGTACGAGATCGGTGCCGCTGCCGGGGACGAGGGCGCCCTGCGCGAGGGCGGCGGACCGATCGAAGAGCGGCAGCGCGGCGTCCTCGGTCCGGTCCGCCAACTGTCGTGCCACCGCGCGCTGTTGGCGTGGCACCCAGCGCCGTACGTCACGGTCCACCGGTACGGTCCAGGGGGTGCCCTTGGTCAGAAAGCGGCCGTACGGAGGGGTCTCGGCGAGCAGCGGGTCGAGCAGGTCGGTGCGGTGCCGGGTGACGATCCCCAGGACCGGCCACAGCGCGCCCGCGGACGGTTCGAACGCGAGGATGCGGGCCACCCGTTCGTCGCGGGTCCCGGGCGGCTCGAGCCACAGTTCGACCGCGTGGCGCATGGTCGCGTCATTGCCGTACCGGATGGCCTGCCAGAGGAGTTCCTGAAGTTCGGGCATGCCGGCGGCGCGCCGCCCGACCGCGCGGGCGAGCGTGAAGGCGAGGCTGTAGTCGGCCTTTTCGGCACCCGCCTCGATCCAGGGGCGCAGGGCCTCGTACACCTGGTGCTCCTGGCCGCGCCGCAGCGTCGTGTCGAGACGGCCGAGGTCGGCGCCACCGGTGTTGCCGGAGATCCGGACCAGGGTGCGCAGAGCCCAGTTCACCAGCTCACGCTGTCCGCCCGCCGCGTGCTCGCGCAGTACGGACAGGGCGAGGTCGCTGAGGTTCTCCCGGGTGGCGGGCGAGGAGTCGCGGGCCTCGACGGCGTCCGCGGTGATGCGGTCGAGGTACGGCTCGGCGTCCTCGGTGAACAGCGCGGGCCGCACCCTGGACAGTGCGTCGAGCGCGGCCGAGCGCACCGGGTCGTGTTCGTTGCGCAGCCGGCCCATCTCCTCCAGGACGGAGGTGATGGCCGTGTGATCGCCGGAGCGGGCGGCGTTGCGGATGAGCAACGGCCAGGCTTCGGCGCGGTCTTCGGCGGCCGGGCGGCGGGTGGCCTGGACCAGCCGTTCGCGTGCTTCCTCGACGGGCAGGAAGGACTCGGCGAGCAGCAGGGAGTTCCAGGAGGCGCCGTGCTCGCGTGCGGCGGCCGCCATGCGTCGGGCCTCTTCGGCGACACTGCTGCGTGGCAGCACCGCGAGGGTCATCGCGTCGATGGTGGAGTGTCCGGCTCCTCGGCCTTCCTGTGCGGCCTGGTAGAAGGCGTGGCGCCGCGCCGGCGGCAGTGCCTTCACGAGCGGCGCGAGATCACCCCAGTCGGCCAGGACCCTGCTGAATGCCAGGAGTTCGGGCGCGTCGGAACGGGCCAGCCTGCGCAGCACGGTGGGCCTCAGGGACCTATAGCGGCGCGCGGCGAATCCGGTGGGGGTGAGCAGCAGTCGCAGCAGCCGGCTCGGGTCGGCCGCCGCGAACCGCGGGAAGTGGTCGTGCAGCGGGAGGGGCAGGGTGGCGGGCCCGAAGCGTACGAGAAGGTCGAGCACGCGCAGGGGCTGCGTCGCGACCGTGGCGGCCACACCTGGGACGTACCGGCCCCACCAGGTGTCCCGCAGGGCCTCGGGGAGCGCCGCCAGCTCGCCTTCGGCGACATCGAGAAGGGTGCCGGGATGCCGCCTGGCGAGGGTCTTCCAGCCGGTGACGGCGTGGAAGAGTCCGGGCAGCAGCCGGGCGACCGTCTCCGGCGCGCAGCCCGGCAGCAGACGGGCCGCCTCGGCGTCGCCCCAGTCCCGCCGCAGCCCCGGCAGCAGGTGGTCGGCCAGTGCCGTGCGCCGTCCCGCGACGATCGCGCGCACCAGCTCCCTGCGGATCGCCTCCGGGGCGTCGTCGAGCGCCGACTCGTAGGCGGAGTCGGGCACTCGGAGGCTGTCCGCGACCCGGAGGGCGTGTCCGCGCACGAAGGCGTCCGGGTCGGCGATGCGGTCCGCGATCCACTCGGCGTCGCGGCCGACGGCGGCCGCGACGACGGCGATCCCCCGTTCGTAGGGTCCGCGGGATTCGAGTTCTTCCAGCAAGGGCCGCAGCGGGGCCTGCTCCTTCACCCGCAGGGCGAGTTCACGCATGCGCTGGGGGAAGGGCAGCGGGTCGAGGGCGTTGAGCAGACTGTCGGCGTGCCGCTGCGGGGTGCGATCCATGCGGGGATTGTGCCTGCTGAAGCGCGCGTGGCGTACTGGTTTCCCGGTGTGCTCCGGCGGGCCGGGGTCATCGTCGGGAAACCTGAGGGGCAGGGGGCGGGGCGGCTGGATTCGAACCAGCGTGTTCCGGTTTTGGAGACCAGGTGCGCCTGCCTCTGCGCTACGGCCCCGCCCTTGAGTCCGAGCGTAGCGGCGCCGTGCGGTGGACGCTGCGTACAGCGGCGACGTCGGCCGGGACCGACGGCATCGGGATGTGCGCGCTGAGCGCGTCCAGGCGCCGCTTCACACTGGTCGCGATGGACCGCCCCAGCACGAACCGGGTCGCGGTCGCGGCGCGCGGGGCGGTGTCGAGGAGACGGTGGGCCTCGCGGCTGCGCATGCCGGTGTGCGCGAGGACGAGGTGGGTGAGGCGGTGTTCGGCGCTCGCGAGGGTGTGCGCGATGTCGGTGGCCGCCGTGAGGTCGACGCGGTTGTCGGCGGCGCCGAGCACCGCGGCCGCCCGCACCCGCCCGAGGTCGAGCAGGGTGACTCCCGCCTCGGTCGCCGCCGCCACCAGCCGGGCGGCGGCGTTCGGCCCGATGCCGTTGCTGGCGACGGAGAGCCGGGTGAGCCGTCCGTGCGGTGCCCGCGCGAGCGCGCCGGCGAGACGCAGCGCGCCCGCGTCTCCCAACCCTGCCGCGGATACGTAGAGTTCGTCGACCGCGCCCTCGGCGATAAGCGCGGACAGCGGCACCGCGCCCGCCGCGCCGAGCGGATTGCCGCCCACGAACAGCCGCTCGACGCGGCGGCCGTTCTCAGCCGCGGCGAGGAGGGCATCGGCGAGGACGACGGCGCCCGTCGCGTCGAGCCCGGTCTGCACGAGGTCCAGCGTGCGCAACGACCGTGCGGCCTCGACGAGTTCGGCCGCGGCCCGCCCTCCCCCGCTGCCCAGCGGGTTGCGTTTGAGCCAGACGCCCGTGACGACCCGCGGCGAGGCGCGCAGGTGGTCGGCGATGCGGCAGGCGCCGCCGGCGGTGATCCCGTTGCAGCCGAGGTACAGCGTCTCGACCTCGGCGCGCGCGGCGACCGCGGCGGCTCCCTCGTCGCCGAGCCCGTCGGTGCCGAGCAGCAAGTGCCGTACGGGAGACGGCCCCTCCGAGACGCCGGACATCTCGGCGAGGGCCTCGGCGACCAGCGCAGCGCCCCGCGCTCCGAGTCCCTGCTTGCACAGGTCGAGGCGCCCGTCGGGCAGCGCCGTACCGGCCGTGAAGTCCAGCCGCTCGCCGGCCGGACGGCCGTCGCGCAACCAGTCGAGCAGCGGGGCGAGTTCGGTCAAAGGGCGCGGTACGACCGCCGGTACGCCCGCGAACCGCGGGTCCGGCTGCCGCTGCGGCTCGGTCACCATTCCGCCTCCCGGTAGTCCTTGAGGAACACCCCGGACACGGGTGCGCCCGCCTCGCCCCGCACGATCGGGTCGTACACCCGGGCCGCTCCGTCCACGATGTCGAGGGGGGTGCGGAACCCCGCGCCCGCCATCCGCTCCTTCTTGGGAGCGGGGTTCTCGTCGGTGATCCAGCCGGTGTCGACGGCGCACATGTGTACGCCCTGTTCGGCGAGTTCGGCGGCGCTGGTGCGCGTGAGCATGTTGAGGGCGGCCTTGGCCATGTTGGTGTGCGGATGGCCGGCCATCTTGTTGCGTACGGCGAAGCGGCCCTCGACGGCGGTCACGTTGACGACGTATCGCCGCGGGTGGGGCGAGGCGAGCAGCAGGGGCAGCAGCCGGTCGCAGAGCAGCGCCGGGGCGAGCGCGTTGACCAACTGGGTCTCCAGGACCTCGGCCGGGTCGAGTGCGCCCAGCCGGGCCGACCAGGAGTTCTCCGGGGAGGGGTCGGGCAGCAGCCCTGCCTCGTCGGCCTCCCGCAGCGCCGCGGGGAGCGCCGCAGGACCACCACCGGCCAGCGCCCGCATCGGGGTGAACCCCGGCGCCTCTCGGGCCCCTTCGGGCAGTCCGGCGCGCTCCCCGGCGGCCAGCAGCGCGTAGGAGTCGGCGGGCCGCCGTACCGTCTGCGCGGCGTTGTTGACCAGGATGTCGAGAGGCTCGCCCTCCTGCCTCAACTGCTCGCAGATCCCCAGCACCTGGCGCGGATCACGGAGATCCACCGCCAGCACCGTCAGCCGGTCCAGCCACTTCGCGCTGCCCGGTTCGGCGCGGAAGCGACGCATGGTGTCGTGCGGAAAGCGGCTGGTGACCAGGAGTTCGGCGCCGTCGCGCAGCATCATCAGGGCCAGCTGGAAGCCGATCTTGACCCGGCCTCCGGTGAGCAGCGCGCGACGGCCGCTCAGGTCGGTGGTGAGCGCACGCCGTGCGGTGTTGTCGGCGGCGCAGTCCGGGCACAGCCGGTGGTAGAAGGCATCGACCTGTCGATAGGGCGTCTTGCAGACATAGCAGGAGCGGGGCTTCACGAAGACGCCGCCGCCCCCGGGGCGGGCGAGCGGTGCGTCCTCCCGCCGGTCGAGCGCTCCCGTCGCGGTCGCGGCCATCACGGCCGCGTCGGCGGCGGAGAGTTCGGCGCCGCGCACCTTGCGCCTGCGCACCCGCCCGTCTCTCGCGAAGGACGCGGCGACCTGTTCGGCGCGCAGCCTCACCGGGTCGTCGACGGGCAGTGCCCGCAGCTTGCCGACCGTACGGTGGAACGCCGCCAGTTCGTCCTGTGTGATCGCGCCGCCGTCACCCATGTGTCCCCGCCCCGCGTGTGCGCCGCCGTGGTCCTGACCGGATTCGAACCGGCGTATCCGCCTTGGACGGGCGGTGAGTCTGCCTCTGCTCCACAGGACCCAGCTGTCCCGGTCCACCCGGCTGGACGCAGCCCGGACGACCGGATTCGAACCGGCGTATCCGCCTTGCCAAGGCGGCGAGTCTGCCTCTGCTCTACGCCCGGGTGCGCCACGGCGATCCTAGCCACCGCCACCGGATCGCCCCACCGAATTACGGCAGGGCCCGGACCGGGGCAAGGCGCCGCCCGGACGCGGCTGTTCACGGCGTCCGGCGCGGGGCCCGGCGTCGTCGGGGGCCGTTTCGGCTTCGTAGGGGTCAGTTCTGGTCCGCGCGCCGGAGGCTCAGCCGTTCCTTCTCGGACAGGCCGCCCCAGACGCCGAAGCGTTCGTCGTTGTTCAGCGCGTACTCGAGGCAGGCGGAGCGCATCTCGCACATCCCGCAGATGCGCTTTGCCTCACGCACCGAGCTGCCCGGCTCGGGAAAGAAGAAATCGGCCCCGGTCTGCGCACACAACGCCTGCTCCTGCCAGGCGGAGTCGGCCGGGGTCATGGTGTCGGTGTGCATGACGAGAATCGTGCCGCGCCGCGAAAAACGTTCGATCAACGCGGGATCAACGCCACGTACCGAGGTACCAGGCGGCTCGCCGCACAGGATGAAAACAAAACAACCATAACCGATCACCCAGGGTAGTCACCATGGTCTCTCCTGCCCGCGGTGGGAGTCCTGGCAGCGATTGTCAGTGGGCGGTGCCAGACTCGGCAGTACAGGCAACGGGACCCCTCAAAAGGAGGGCACAACATGCTCACCACCCGTTTTGTCACCGGCGCTCCGAACTGGCTCGATGTCGGCACCCCCGACATCGAAGGCGCCTCATCCTTCTATGGCGGCCTCTTCGGCTGGCAGTTCCAGTCGGCAGGCCCCGACGCCGGCGGCTACGGTTTCTTCCAGCTCGCCGGAAAGACCGCCGCGGGCGGTATGCAGACCACCGAGGAGCAGGGCCAGCCCTGCTGGACGGTGTACTTCCAGAGCCCCGACGCGCAGGCCACGGCCAAGGCGGCCGAGCAGGCCGGCGGCAGCGTGCTCTTCCAGCCCATGGACGTCATGGGCCAGGGCCACATGGCGATTCTCGCGGACGAGGCGGGTGTGTCCTTCGGCATCTGGCAGCCGGGCCTGAACAAGGGCATCGACGTGGCGGGTGACCCGGGTTCGCTGTGCTGGGTCGAGCTCTACACCCCGGACGAGCCGGCGGCCGCCGCGTTCTACAACTCCGTGTTCGGCTGGGAGACCTCGGCCACTCCGTTCCCCGGCGGCACGTACACCTGTATCAACCCCGCCGGGGCGCAGGAGACGGACATGTTCGGCGGCGTCGTCCCGCTGGCCGACGACCCGACCGAGGCGCAGTCGGGCGCGTACTGGCTGCCGTACTTCGAGGTCACCGACACGGACGCCTCCGTCAGCAAGGCCCAGGAGCTGGGCGGCACGGTCCGTATGCCCGCCACGGACCTGGAGGGCGTCGGCCGCATGGCGAAGCTCGCCGACCCGTACGGGGCGCGCTTCGCGGTCATCAAGAGCGCGACGCGGGAGAGCTGAGCGTACGAGCGAGGCCGGTGAGACTCCTGCACGTGGGTCCCACCGGCCCCCTCTTCACTCCTGCCCTGGTCTGCCTTCGGCCCCGCCCTGGTCTGCTGCCCTCTGCCCGGAAAGCTGCTGTACTCCGCCCGAAAAGTGGGGATCACTCCCCATTTCTCAGTTCGACGCTACCATCAGTTCCGGGGAGTGCTCCCCGGAACTTCCGAGAGGCGACACGATGAAGGTCGACGTGAACGGGCCCGATCCGGTGCGGCGGCGCGACGCGCGGCGCAACCGCGAGCTGCTGGTCGAGGCGGCTCGCGAGGTGTTCGCCGCGCAGGGCCTGGACGCGCCGCTCGATGTGATCGCGCGCCGGGCCGGTGTCGGAAACGCCACGCTCTACCGGCACTTCCCCAGCCGCGCCGCGCTGGTCGACGCGGTCTTCAGCGACTCGCTCACGCAGACCATGGACGCCGGAGACCGGGCCCGGACCGCCGAGGACGCCTGGGCGGGTCTGCTGGGATACGTCGAAGAGGTCTTCGAGGGCCTCGCCACCGACCGCGGCGCCAACGATCTGATGACCACCCATCTGGAGGGCGTCCACTCCCTCGACTCCGTGCACGCCCACAACCGGGAGACGGTGGAGGTGCTCCTGCGCCGCGGCCGCGAACAGGGCACGGTCCGCGACGATCTCACCACCGAGGACCTCCTCGTGGCGCTTGCCGTACTCGGCCGCGCCGTCCCGGCCCTCACGAGCACCGCCCCGGACGCCTGGCGCCGCCCCCTTGCCCTCCTCCTCGACGGACTGCGCGCCTCCCCCGCCGCCGCCCCACTGCCCGAGCCGTCGCTCACCCCGCCCCAACTGGGCACGTTCCTCGGCAACTTGGGCCCGCACCGGGACTGAAGTAAGCGAAGGGATGCGAACCGCAGCGGGCGGGCGCACCACAGGAACGCAGCGGGCGGGCGCACCACGGGAACGGTCCTACGCGGAAACCCGTCGCACCAACGTCGTCGGCAGCACCACGCCGGCCGGGCCACCGTCCGCCCCCTGCTTGCCCGCCCGGCGATCGAGGTCCCGCAGCAGCAGTCGGGCCATCAACCGGCCCATTTCCTCTATGTCCTGACGGACCGTCGTGAGGGGTGGGTCCGTCTGTTCGGCGACCGGCAGCATGTCGTCGAACCCGATCACGGCGACGTCGTCCGGCACCCGCCGCCCCCGCTCACGCAGCACCCGCAGGGCTCCCGAGGCCGTCAGGTCGTTCGCCGCGAACACCGCGTCGACGTCCGGGCAGCGCTCCAGCAGCTCCCGCATCGCACGCTCGCCGCCCGCGGGCGTGAAGTCGCCCTCGACGACGAGCCGCGGATCGGCGTCGCCCATGACGTCCCGGAAGCCGTCGAGCCGGTCGACGGCGGAGGTCTGGTCGAGCGCGCCGGTGATGTGCGCGACGCGGGTGCGGCCGAGTCCGACGAGATGGCGTACCGCCTCGCGAGCGCCGCCCCGGTTGTCGCTGTCGACGTAGACGGCCCGCCGCGCGCCGTCGCCCCAGCCGGGTCGCCCGCCGAACACGGTCGGCACGCCCGCGCCGTGGATCAGCTCCGGCAGCGGGTCGTCGAGGTGGAGCGAGAAGACGAGCGCGCCGTCGACATGACCGCCGGCGAGATACCGGCCGACGCGCGCGTGGTCGTCGCGGCCCTCGGTGAGCAGCAGGACGAGCTGCGAGTCGTGTGCGGTCAGCTCCTTGCTGATGCCACGGAGCTGGAGGGCGAAGAAGGGGTCGGCGAAGACCCTGGTCTCCGGTTCGGCGATGACGACGGCGACGGCGTCGTGGCGCCGGGTGACCAGGCTGCGGGCGGCCTGGTTGGGGACGTAACCGAGCTCCTCGACGGCCCGTCTGACGCGCTCGACGAGCGGTTCGCGCACGCCGTCGCCGCCGTTGACGACGCGTGAGGCGGTGGCCCGTGAGACCCCGGCTCGCGCGGCCACGGCCTCCAGCGTGGGGCGCGACGCTGTCTCGGTCACCTCAGGGCTCCTCCTCGGCGGTTGCCAAGAAGGATAGCCCCGGGCAGCCCGCGTTGAGAGCGCTCCCCGACCGACGTCCACCCCGTCGCTGGGGGACTGCCGGCGTGATCCGAAAGCCCTAGCCGTCCTCGCGCTTGGCCCGGCTCGGTTGTACCCGTTTGGGCTCGCCCGGCATCTTCGGGTACTCGGGGGGATACGGCAGGTCCCCGAGGCCGTGGTCGTGTTCGTCGCGGCTGGCCAGCTCCAGGAGCGCTTCGAGGGAGAAGGCGTGGTCGTCCATGTCGGCGTGCACGTCGCCGAGTTCGGCGAAGCGCTTGGGCATGGTCGCCAGGTCGAAGTCCCGGGGACGCGCTTCGGCCACCTCGTCCCAGCGCAGGGGCGCGGAGACGGGGGCGTGCGGGCGGGGCCGTACCGAATAGGCGGAGGCGATCGTGCGGTCCCGCGCGGTCTGGTTGTAGTCGACGAAGATCTTCTCGCCGCGTTCCTCCTTCCACCAGGCGGTGGTCACCTGGTCGGGCATCCGGCGTTCGAGTTCGCGCCCGGCGGCGATCGCGGCCCGGCGGACCTGGGTGAAGGTCCAGCGCGGCGCGATCGGGACGAAGACGTGCAGCCCTCGGCCACCGGAGGTCTTGGGCCAGCCGCGCAGATCGCCGTACTCGTGCAGGACCTCGCGCAGCTCATGGGCGGCGCGCACGGCGTCCTCGTAGTCCGTGCCGGGCTGTGGGTCGAGGTCGATGCGGAGCTCGTCGGGGTGGTCGACGTCGTCGCGGCGCACCGGCCACGGGTGGAAGGTGAGGGTGCCGTACTGCGCGGCCCACACCACGGCCGCGACCTCGGTGGGGCACATCTCGTCGGCGGTGCGCCCGCTGGGGAAGGTGATGTGCGCGGTCGGGATCCAGTCGGGCATGTTCTTGGGCGCCCGCTTCTGGAAGAAGTTCTCGCCCGTGACGCCCTCCGGGTACCGCTCCAGGGTGGTGGGGCGGTTGCGCAGGGCGCGCAGGATGCCCTCGCCGACGGACAGGTAGTACTGGGCGAGGTCCAGCTTCGTGAAGCCGCGCTCCGGAAAGAAGATCCTGCCCGGGCTGGACAGACGTACGGTCCTCCCGGCTGCGTCGAGTTCCACCGCATCGGCCATGCGAGCCACGGTAGGCCCAGCCCGCACGGCTCGCACACCGGGCGAAAGGCATCGTGTCGCCGCAGAATCGAAGCATGGATCTGCCGGTGATGCCGCCTGTGAAGCCGATGCTCGCCAAGTCCGTGGCGAAGATCCCGCCGGACATGCAGTACGAGGCGAAGTGGGACGGGTTCCGCGCGATCGTGTTCCGTGACGGCGACGAGGTCGAGCTCGGCAGTCGTACCGGCAAGACGCTGACCAGGTACTTCCCCGAGCTGGTGGCGGCGTTGCGGGAGCGGCTGCCGCAGCGCTGTGTGATGGACGGCGAGATCGTGATCGCCAGGGAGGGACGGCTCGACTTCGACGCGCTCACCGAGCGTATCCATCCCGCGGACTCCCGGGTGCGGATGCTGGCGGAGAAGACTCCCGCCTCCTTCGTGGCCTTCGATCTGCTGGCACTGGCCGACGAGTCCCTGCTCGACGTAGCCCTCGGCGACCGGCGGGCCCTGCTGACGATGGCGCTGTCGGGGGTGACGGCCCCGGTTCACGTGGCACCGGCGACCACGGACCGCGAGGTGGCGCAGCGGTGGTTCGAGCAGTACGAGGGCGCGGGCCTCGACGGGGTCATCGCCAAGCCGCTCAACCTGCGCTACCGGCAGGACGAGCGGGCCATGTTCAAGATCAAGCACGAGCGCACCGCGGACGTCGTCGTCGCGGGGTACCGCCTCCACAAGAGCGGGCCCGTCGTCGGTTCCCTGCTGCTCGGTCTGTACGACGACGAGGGCACCCTCCAGCACGTGGGGGTGAGCGCCGCCTTCCCGATGAAACAGCGGGCACAGCTGGTGGAGGAGCTGGAGCCGCTGCGCATGGAGGATGTCGAGCGGCATCCCTGGGCGGCCTGGTCGCAGGAGTCGGCGCACGAGTCCGCGCGGCTGCCGGGCGCGCCCAGCCGGTGGTCGACGAAGAAGGACTTCTCCTGGGTGCCGCTGCGGCCCGAGCGCGTGGCGGAGGTGGCGTACGACCACATGGAGAACGGCGTGCGGTTTCGTCACACGGCCCGTTTCCGCCGCTGGCGCCCGGACCGGACCGCGGAGAGCTGCACGTACAGCCAGTTGGACGAGCCCGTCGGATACGACCTCGCGGAGATCCTCGGCCCGCAGAACTGACGCTGTCACCCGCACAACCGACCCGCGGCCCGATCGGTCCAACAAGTGGGCTGATCGGTCCAACTCGACGCGCGCGAACAGAAGTGAGCGGGTATGGCCACCGATGAACCTATGAGCGCACCATCGATAGCACGGGACAGGGTGGCACGTTGAGCATGCGACAGATGGCGCGGACGCGGTGCGGCGCGATGACGGCGGCGCTGCTGACCGTCGTCGCGGCGGGCTCTCTGATGA
The DNA here is from genome assembly GCF_044763085.1 of Streptomyces sp. NPDC096311. NCBI lineage: Bacteria > Bacillati > Actinomycetota > Actinomycetes > Kitasatosporales > Streptomycetaceae > Streptomyces > Streptomyces sp. NPDC096311. The sequence goes on along the minus strand of NZ_JBIWFN010000033.1, from coordinate 7,537 downwards.
CGGGCTGCTCCTCGGGCAGCAGCGCCACCGACGACGGACGCGCCGCGGCACCGAGCCACAGCCAAGGGCAGGAGACGGGGCCGACCCAGAGCCCTTCCAGTACCGCCGGCGCCGGTCCCGTGCTCGCCGTGAAGATCGACAATGTGAGCGCGGCGCGCCCTCAGACGGGTCTCGACGCGGCGGATGTCGTCTACGCGGAGCAGGTCGAGGGCGGTCTGAGCCGGCTGATGGCCATCTACGCGAGCAAGTTGCCCCAGGCTGTCGGGCCGGTGCGCAGTGCGCGCGAGTCGGACCTGGAGCTGCTGCGCCAGTTCGACATGCCGACGCTCGCCTTCTCGGGTGCCCAGCACAAGCTGCTGCCGGTCATCGCCAAGGCACCCGTGCATGCGGTGTCGGCCGATCAGGGCTCCAGCGCGTATTACCGCAGTGCCTCCAAGGTCGCCCCTCACAACCTCTTTCTGCACCCGAAGCAGCTCATGCGCTCCGCGCCGGGGGCCGCCGCCCTCACCACCGGGTTCCACTTCGGTGCCGCCCCGGCGGGCGGCAGCCCGGAGACCTCGCGCACGGTGCGCTTCCCCTCGGCCCGCTTCACCTTCGCCTGGTCGGCGAGCAAGCACCGCTGGCTGGTGTCGATGGACGGGACACCGACGGTGACTTCGGACGGGAAGCGGGTGGCGCCCGCGACCGTGGTCGTGCAGTACGTGAAGGTGCGCAACTCCAAGTACCACGACGTCCTCGGCAACAACACGCCGTACACGGAGACGGTGGGCTCGGGGACGGCGAAGGTACTGCGCGACGGCAAGGTCTTCGACGTCGACTGGAAGCGCCCGACCGCCGGCGACGGCACGGACTTCACGACCACCGACGGCGCGCCGATGAACTTCGCGAAGGGGCAGGTGTGGGTGGTCCTCGCCAAGGCATGACGAGGAAGCCATGACGACTGAGCCGTGACGACGAAGCCGTGACCGCGGCGGCGGCTACCCGATGACTACCACCCGTGCCCACGCGGGCGGTGTGTCCGGTGCGTAGTCGGGATCGTCCTCGTCCCCCGACCCGGCTGCCGGCTGCCGGGGGAACAGACCCACCACCGTCCGGCACGGTGGCCGGTCCGGCCACGGCGTCTGCCCGTCCGTCAGGACCACGACGACGTCCGGCCGGGGCTGCGCCCTGAGCGCCTTGGCGAAGCCCGTGCGCAGGTCCGTACCCCCGCCGCCCACCAGCGGTATTCCCTCGGCACGGCACAGCGGGTGCGCGATCGGGGCCGCCGCGTCGCAGGGCACCACGGTGACCAGGTCGCGGCGGCCGCCCACGGCGCGGGAGATGGCGGTGACCTCGAGGAGCGCGCTGCCCAGTTCGGCGTCACTGACCGACCCGGAGGTGTCGATGACCACGCAGACCCGTGGCGGCCTGCGTCGCAGGCTCGGCAGCACGGCGCCGGGCACCCCGGCCGAGCGCCGCGACGGCCGGCCGTACGTGTAGTCCTCTCCCACGCCGGAGCTGGAGGCCGCCGAGCGGACCGCCGCGCCCAGCAGCTCGCGCCAGGGCTGCGGCGGGTGGAACGCTTCGTCCGCCCACCGCCGCCACCCGTTCGGGGTGTCTCCCGGGCGGGCGGTGATGCCCTGCGCCACCCGGAACCGCACCGCGTCCCGTTCCTGCGGGCTGAGGCCGTGCGCGCCGTCCGGGCCGAGGTCCCACTCCCGTTCGAGTCCGTCGGCGCCGCTTCCGCAGTCCAGCCAGGCCAGGCTCTGGGTGAGCGCCCCGAGGCGGAACTGGCGCAGGTAGTCCTCCATGAGCTGTCCCTCGGGCAGCTTCAAGAACCCTGGCGTGACGACGCCTTCGGGCCGGAGCAGTCCGTCGCCGAACGCGTCGTCGTTGATCTCGCAGTCCGCGGCGATGTTCATCCGCAGCCGTTCCCCCGGGCCGGTCAGTCCGCGCTCCCGCGCGACCCTGTCCCCGCGCCCGTGGTGGTCGCGCAGGAGGTGCGACACCTCGTGCACCCACACCCCGGCCAGTTCCTCCACCGGGGTCCGGTCCACGAACGCCGGCGAGGCGTAACAGCGCCAGTGCCGGTCGACGGCCATCGTCGGCACGCGCCGCGACTCCACGGTGTGCAGGGCGAACAGCGCCGTGGCCAGGTAGGGCCGGACCCGGGCGGCGTGCAGCCGGGCGGCGAAGAGCTTGTCGAGGTCCAGTGTCCCCGGTGCGGGCGCGGTCATCGTCCGGCCTTCGCGGCGGCGGTCCGGACCGCCGCCCGGTCGGCCCGCCGGGACAGGGACACCGCGCCGGCAAGCCGCTCGATCGCTGCCGGAACGTCCCAGTCCTCCTGGCGCAGCGAGGCGAGTGTGGTCGCCGGGACGACCACCAGGTCCGGGGCTCCGGTCTCCAGCGCCCGCACCAGGAGCGCCCATGCCGCGTCCCAACGGGACTTCTCCGGACGCCCGCGGACCGCGGCCACCACACCGTCGAGCACGGCTTGGCGGAGGTCCCCCCGCTCGGGCAGGTCGGCGCCCGCCGGGTCGGCGAGCAGCGTCTCGGGGTCCGGGAGGTCCATCCGGTCGAGGCTTGCCAGCAGTTCCAGCCCAGGACCGTCCCCCACCGTGCCCCTGACCAGCAGGGAAAGCACTTCTCGGGAGGAGCCGGCCGCGGTGGCGAAGGCGACGAGACCCAGGGTCATCTCCCAGCTTCGGGGCGACGGCCAGGGACCGCCCCGGCGTGTTTCGTTGCTCGGCAGCCGGTGCACGAGTGCGGGGCGGGCGGAGAGGAGCCCGCACACCGCGCGCCGGGCGAAGTCCACGGCCTGTGGCAACCGCTCCGGGTCGAGCCGGGGCAGTGTCGCCCGTGGCCATGTCCCCCCGAGGCCGCGCACCACGACCTCGTGGTCGTGGGTCCACTGAAGATGCACGAACCGGTTGGCCAGCGGCGGGCTCAGCTCCCAGCCGTCGGCGGCCGAGGACCGCGGATTGGCGGCAGCCACGATCCGGACCTCGGGCGGCAGTTGAAGGGCGCCGATCCGCCGCTCCAGGACGAGGCGGAGCAGGGCGGCCTGGACGGCCGGTGGCGCGGTGGACAGCTCGTCCAGGAACAGCAGCCCGCGGCCCGCCCGTACCAGTCGCACCGCCCAGTCCGGCGGGGCCATCGGGACACCCTGCTGCGCGGGGTCGTCGCCGACGATGGGCAGTCCCGAGAAGTCGGACGGCTCGTGCACGCTGGCGATCACGGTGGTCAGCGGAAGGTCCAGGGCCGCGGCGAGCTGGGTCAGGGCCGCGGTCTTGCCGATCCCCGGCTCACCCCACAGGAGCACGGGCAGGTCGGCGGCCACGGCCAGCGTCAGTGCCTCCAGCTGGATGTCGGGGCGCGGTTCGGTGCCGGCGTCACGCAGCAGCGCCAGCAACGCGCCGGCTACGTCGATCTGAGAGGCGGGGGCCGGGTCGGCAGGAGTGCCGGTCGCAACGAACGGTGTACATGTGGGCATATCTCATCACCTTTAAGGTCGTTGAGGAACGAGTGGGTGGGTGCGCTCGGCGGGTGCGCTGGGTGGCCAGGTGGGCGCAGGGGGGGCGGACGTCCCCGGGTCAGCGAGCGGTCGTGTGGCGCGGGTGCGCTCGGTGCCCACGGGGGCGGTCGGGGCCAGGGAGCAGGCGGCCGGATCCGGGGCCGGGGCCGGTCATGCCCGCTCTGAACAGGCCGTACGTGATCCGCCGTAGCGCGGCCGCCTCGAGTTCGTCCCGCAGTGGGCCGCTGCGCAGCACCGCGTCCGGACCCAGCAGGCCCTCGACGACGTCCAGCGCACCGGCGGTGTCACCATGGATCAGGCGTTCGCGGACACCGGTGAGGCAGTCCGGACGACGGTGCGCCTCGTCGATGGCCCGCAGGCAGGGAAGCGGCGTACCGGTCAGCGCGACCAGCAGTTCCTCCCGGCGGATCTCGGCCGGATCATGGTCCAGCGGTGCCAGCACCCCGTCGACCAGGCCGATACGGTGCTGGGCTCCCCGGCAGTCCACGAGGCGTGGCTGCCCGGCCCTGCCCGGTGTCCGGGAGGGACCGGCCGGGGCATACTCCCGCGCCCGGGAGGAAGCGGTCGGCGCGTGATCGGGTACCAGTGCCGAGGCGACCAGCGGATGCAGCCGATCGACCTCGATCGAACCGGTGCGGATCAGTTCCAGGTCGGGCAGCAGCCAGGTGGCCGCGTCGGGCAGGACGGGCAGCGCCGAGACGCTGCCGTCCGTGGGCGCCGCCGCGATCCGCACACCCGGCGGCCCGACGCCGTCCCTGTCCGCGGCCACGTCCAGGACCAGCCGGTCCCGGGCCCCGAGCCGCACGGCGACGGTACCGGCCGTCCGCCCCTGGGACTCGGCCTGAGACTGGGCCTGGGCCTGGGCCTGGAGCACAATCCCCGCCTCGGCCGCCCAGCGATCCACGGCACACCCGCGCCCCCGCAGCCCGATTCCCCGCGGATCCGGGTTCTCGGGGCGGACGTCGTCGGGCGCCAGGTCGGCCCCGGACCGCACGCGCAGCTCATCGGTCCTGCGCGCGTCCCACAGATGGCGGTGCAGGTCGAGGCGGAAGCGGCGGCTGGGACGGGGGTGCGGATGCCGGCGGACACCGGCCTCGAAGGGGGATCGGTCGTGAGATCCGTCGCGGGCTCCGGCCTGCGGTGCGGCCCACACGGCGAGGCTGATCCGCTGACCGCCGTCCGCCCAGGCCGGTGGAGTCCGCACGACGAGGTGCACCGGGCCTACGCCGTCACGCCCTTGGGCGTCGTACCGAGCCAGGGCGATGGTCAGACCCGGGCGCAGCAGTCCGTGCGGAGCGATCCTCGGCATGTGCCAGCGCAGCAGGTCGGGAGCCAGATGGCGGAGATCGGCCCGGACCCCAGCGGCGAGGTCGTGGCCGTAAGTGCGCGCCACGGAACGCAGGTTGAGATCGACATCGATGCCTGCGGCGGCGCACGCCCCCGCCCAGTCCCCGGCACGGCGGCGGGCGGTCGCAGTCTCGATCATGGCGGGCGGCACGGCGAACTCTCGCACGGGCAACCAGAAGGAAAGGCGGGAATCCCCATGCGCGGTCTGAGTGAGCATCAGCACTCACCTTGCGCGGACGGGACCCCCATTCTGCCGACAGAGTGAGTCATCATCGCGGGGAGCCTAGCGCTCCTGACCGTGATCTGTCAGATGTTTTCGCCCGGCGTCGCCTGGCGAAGGACCCCCTGGCGTTGCGTGGTGAGGGGTTCCGTCGGGTTGCGCAGCCCCTCCGCGGCGTCCGAGACACGCTGGATGAGGTCGAAGAAGACGGTCTGCTCCTCGGCGGAGAGCGGGGTCAGGAAGACCTGGTTCATACGCGCCGTGCGCACGGTCAGCTTGCGGTGCGTACGCGTCCCCTCGTCGGTGAGGCGCAGCAGGAAGCGGCGGCCGTCCTGCGGATCGCGCACCTTGTCGAGCAGGCCCCGGCGACTGAGTCGGCTGATGACCTCGGCGATGGTCGACCGGTCCAGGCCCACTCGCTCCCCCACCGTGCGTTGATCCAGTCCCGGCTCCGCGACCAGCGCGTTCAGGACCGCGAACTGCGGAGAGGTGATCTCCTCGGAGACCATCGTGTTCCACAGCAGATAGTGGGCCTGCTGGAGTCGCCGGGCGAGGTGCCCGGGGTGGGTGGTGAGGTCCACCGCGGCCATGTGCGCTCCCCCTGGGTGAGTCCGTCATTTCGTTGGTGCACTGAACGATACCGCGCATCACCGGGCTGCGTACCAGCGCGCTGACGGCCACACACCCGCCGATCTCATGGAAGTCTTGACGGCACGGGCCGCTGGTGGCAGCGTGAGTGAAACCTCGCAGAAATAATCAGTGCCCTGAGTAATTGAGGGTCTGGACGCTGGGAAGAGATGGGGCTTCACGGATGGACAAGGTGGTCGCCACAGCCCTGGAGGCGGTGGCCGATGTGCCGGACGGCGCGACCCTGGCGGTCGGCGGTTTCGGGCTGAGCGGTGTGCCGAACGTGCTGATCGAGGCGCTGTACGAGCGCGGAGTCGGCGGTCTGGGCGTGGTGTCCAACAACTGCGGGGCGATGGAGTCCGGGCTCGCGGTGCTGCTGTCCGCCGGGCGGATCGCGCGGGTGACCGGCTCCTACATCGGGGCGAACAAGGAGTTCGCGCGGCAGTATCTGGCGGGTGAGCTGGAGGTGGAGATGATCCCGCAGGGCACGCTCGCGGAGCGGTTGCGTGCGGGTGGTGCGGGGATCCCCGCCTTCTTCACCCCGGCCGGGGTCGGCACCCAGGTCGCGGACGGCGGCCTGCCCTGGCGCTACGACGGCTCCGGCGGGGTGGCGCTGGCGTCGCCGCCGAAGGAGGTGCGCGAGTTCGACGGCACCGAGTACGTGCTGGAGCGCGGCATCCGCACCGACTTCGCGCTGGTCCGGGCCGCGAAGGGCGACCGGCACGGCAACCTCGTCTTCAGCAGGTCCACCCGGAACTTCAACCCTCTCGCGGCGATGGCGGGCAGGGTGACGATCGCCGAGGTGGAGGAGCTGGTCGAGCCCGGCGGGATCGACCCGGACGCGGTGCATCTGCCGGGGATCTTCGTACAGCGGGTCGTCGCGCTGACTGCGGAGCAGGCCGCCGCGAAGATGATCGAGAAGCGGACGGTGAGCGGCTGATGGCGTGGACACGCGAGGAGATGGCGGCCCGTGCGGCACGCGAACTCCAGGACGGGCAGTACGTCAATCTCGGCATCGGGCTGCCGACGCTGATCCCCAACTACCTCCCGGCCGGCGTCGAGGTGATCCTGGAGTCGGAGAACGGCATCCTCGGTACCGGCCCCTACCCCACCGAGGACCAGGTCGACCCCGACCTCATCAACGCAGGCAAGGAGACCGTGACGGTCCTGCCGGGCGCCTCCTTCTTCGACTCGGCGCTGTCGTTCTCGATGATCCGGGGCGGCCACATCGACGTGGCCGTGCTCGGCGCGATGCAGGTGTCCGCGGGCGGTGACCTGGCGAACTGGGCCATCCCGGGGAAGATGATCACCGGGATCGGCGGCGCGATGGACCTCGTCCACGGCGCCCGCACCGTCATCGTCGTCATGACCCACACCGCCAAGGACGGCACCGCGAAGATCCTTCAGGAGTGCGCGCTGCCGCTCACCGGCAAGGCGTGCGTCAACCGGATCATCACCGACCTCGGCGTCCTCGACGTCACCGACGACGGGCTGGTGCTCATCGAGACCGCGCCCGGCGTCACGGTCGAAGAGATCGTGGCCAAGACCGCCGCGAAGATCCGTGTCGCAGCCGAACCCAGCGAGGAGACCCAACCGTGAAGGACGTCTACATCGTCGATGCGGTCCGCACCCCCATCGGCAAGTACAACGGAGGCCTCGCGTCGGTCCGCCCGGACGACCTCGCCGCCCACGCCATCCGGGAACTCCTGGCCCGCACCCCGGACCTGGACCCCGCCCGGATCGAGGACGTCTACCTCGGCAACGCCAACGGCGCCGGTGAGGAGAACCGCAACGTCGCCCGCATGGCCGCCCTGCTCGCCGGCCTGCCC
>NZ_JBIWFN010000032.1:0-88057 GCF_044763085.1 Streptomyces sp. NPDC096311 | reverse complement strand
GACGACAACGCCGCTGGGGGCACCCCCTGCTCGAAGAGCTTGGGGGAGGGCGTGCCAGACCCCGCGTCCGCGGCATGATCCGCCGGACAGGCCCTGGCCCCGTACCCACCGCCGTCGTGCCGTACGGCGGCGGGGGCGTCCGGTGCGCGCGTGCCGGGGGAATGCACGCGCGCACCGGAGCCGGTGCCCGGGCGGCCGGCGGGCCGGCGCCCGGGGGGCGGGGTGCGTATCCCTCCGGGGGTTGGGCGGGGTACGCACCCGAGGCGGACTCGGCCGGGCGGACCAGGGCCCCGGGGAGGGGATGGCTCCCGGGAGCGGGAACCGCCCCCCTCCCCCGGCGTACGGGAGTCGGTCCTGCGGCGGAGCGGGAGTCACTCCTTCTCGGGAGTCACTCCTTCTACGGACGGGACACCCCCCGGGGGCGCGGTGAGCGCCCCGGAGGCGGGGCCAGGAGCCCGGACACCTCGCCCCTCCCCCGGGGGCCCGGTCTGCAGGCCCGGGGGGAGGGGCCGGGTCCCGCCCCGGGGACGGGAACCAGGCACGCCGGGCCGGGGCCAGGCACGCCGGACCGGGGATCCGGCGCCCGGGACCGGGGCCGGATGCCCGCAGGCCGGGGCAGGCGCCCGGGACCGGGGTCGCCGTCAGGTCGTGAACTGCGGGAGGCGGGTGGCGGTTTCGGCGGGGGCGGGCATGGAGGCGATCTCGGTGGCGACCTTGCGGGCCGCGTCGCGGTAGGTCTCGTCGCCCAGGATGCGGCGGGCCTGTGCGGTGACCGCGCCGGCCGACAGGTCGGCGGCGTAGACCACCTCGCCCGCGCCCGCGTCGCGTACGGCGGCGGCGTTGGCGGGTCCGTCGGCGCCCTGCGGGAGGATCAGCTGGGGCAGTCCGGCCGCGAGCGCGGCCAGGGTGGTGCCGGCGCCGCCGTGCTGGACGACCAGGGCCGCCCGCTTCAGTGCCTCAGGCTGGGCCACCCACGCGGCCGCCACCACCCGCTCGGGCAGTTCGCCCAGGTCGGCGACGTCCACCACCGGGCCGGTGGCCACCAGGACCGGCACCTCGAGCGGCAGCAGCCCCTCGATGACCGTGCGCAGGACGTCCACCGAGCCCAGTGCGGTGCCCAGGGTCAGGTAGACGAAGGGGCCGTCCGCGTCCCGGATGGCCGCGGGCAGTTCGCCCGGCTCGCCGTAGGCGACGGGGCGCTGCTCGACGCGGGGCAGCGGGGCGGCCAGGAAGCCGCGGTCCTGGAGGGAGGGCGGGCAGATGTCGATGTAGGTGCGGGCCAGGGCCAGCAGCTGGCCGCCGGGCACGTGCACGCCCAGGTCGGCGGCGGTGGCCAGCAGTTCCTCCTGGATGCGGGCCTCCTCGGGGCCCATCGCCATCACGCCCACGCCGTGCGCGACGGCGGGCACGCCCGCCAGGTGCGCGGCGAAGGCGGCGCCGGGGTTGAGTGCCTCGTAGACGACGAGGTCGAAGCTCCCGCCGGCCAGGACGGGGGCGAGGTCGGCGGCCACCCAGCGGGGCAGCACCGAGCCGAACACCTTCACATGCAGGTCGGCCAGTACCTCGGGCGGCACGTCCTGGGCGCCCAGGTCGCCGTCGCCCTCGCCGTGTTCGAGGCCGGCACTGCCGCGTACTGCTTCCATGAACGCCTCGGGAACCGAGCGGCCCGCCGCCACCGGCTCGAGGCCGGCCGCCCGCAGGGCCGGGTGCAGCTGCTCGCCGGTGGCGAAAGCGACCTCGTGGCCCGCGGCGCGCGCGGCCTTCGCCAAGGGAAGCAGGGGATACACGTGCCCGAAGTTGCCCGCGCTGGCAAAGAGGATTCTCATACCGCCCCACGGTAGGGACGCCCCCACCCTTTGTCTAGCAGTGACAGGAGACATAGCACCGGCAGGTACGGGGGTTCGAGCGGGCGTGCGGGGCGTTTCGAGGCGCTCTCCAGTCACGGCCGATCGCCCTGGCGGATCGTCGTGGCGGCGGCCTGGCCCTGGGCGCGCGGCACACGGCGAAGGAGTCACGACTGATGACCATCACCCAGGCGGTGCCCCCGGGCACCCTCACCCAGCTGGGGCGGCGCTTCACGCTGTCGGCCCAGACCCTGGACAGCCCGGTGACGCCCAATCCGGTCTTCCGCGAATGGTTCGCCGAACAGCGCCGCACCAACCGCTACGAGGTGCGGCGCATCCCCTTCCGCGACCTGGTCGGCTGGCGCTTTTCGGACTCCACCGGCAACCTCGTGCACGACAGCGGCCGGTTCTTCTCCGTGGAGGGCCTGCAGGTGCGCGCCGAGTGGGACGGGCACGCCGCGTCCTGGTCGCAGCCGATCATCAACCAGCCCGAGATCGGCATCCTGGGCATCGTCGTCAAGGAGTTCGACGGCGTCCTGCACTGTCTGATGCAGGCCAAGATGGAACCGGGCAACCTCGAGACCGTCCAGCTGTCCCCCACCGTGCAGGCCACCCGCAGCAACTACACCGGCGTGCACAAGGGCGCCCGGGTGAACTACATCGAGTACTTCGCCCCGCCGCGGACCGGCTCCCGGGTGCTGTTCGACTCCCTGCAGTCCGAACAGGGCTCCTGGTTCCTGCGCAAACGCAACCGGAACATGGTGGTCGAGGCCCTCGGCCCCGTCCCCGCGCACGAGGACTTCGTCTGGCTGACCCTCGGCCAGATCCACCAGCTGCTGCGCGAGTCGAACGTGGTCAACATGGACGCCCGCACCGTGCTGTCGCTGATCCCCTCGTACGCCGACGAAGGACCCCCGCTGCACAGCATGGAGCACCTCCTCAACCGGCTCACCGAGATCAAGGCCCACCGCGAGCTCGTGCAGACCAGCATGCCGCTGGCCGCCGTGCGGAACTGGCGGCGCACCGAGGACGCCATCGCCCACGACAGCGGCCACCACTTCACCGTCATCGCCGCGTCCGTGGCCGCCGCCAACCGCGAGGTCACCCGCTGGACCCAGCCCCTGCTCGCGCCGGCCGAACAGGGCCTGTCGGCGTTCCTGGTGCGCCGCATCGGCGGCGTGCCGCACCTGCTCGCCCACGCCCGCTCCGAGGCCGGCGTCCTGGACGTGGCCGAACTCGGCCCCACCGTGCAGTGCCAGCCCGGCCGCGCCCTGACCCTGCCCCTCCCCCGCCGGCCCCGCTACCTCGACCTCGTCCTGCGCGCCGATCCCGGCACGCTGCTGTACGACACCGTGCAGTCCGAGGAGGGCGGACGCTTCCACCACGCCGGCAACCGCTACGTCCTGATGGAAGTGGGCGGCGAGTTCCCCGTCGACGTACCCGGCGACTTCCTGTGGGTGACCGCCGGCCAGCTGTCCGCCCTGCTGCGGCACAGCAACTACCTCAACATCGAGGCCCGGACCCTGCTGAGCGGACTGCGCGCGGCCTGGGCCCGCGGCGGGGCGTACGCCCGGTGAACGGGCCCGTGCGCGCACAAGGAGCGGGCGTGCTGCGGATCGGAGTGCTGGGCTGCGCGGACATCGCCGAGCGGCGCATGCTGCCCTCGATGGCCCGCCAGCCGCTCGTCGAGGTGACCGCGATCGCCAGCCGCAGCCCCGCGAAGGCGCGGGCGTTCACCGGCCGGTTCGGCGGCACGCCGGTGGCCGGCTACGCCGGGCTGCTGGAGCGCGACGACGTGGACGCCGTCTACCTGCCGCTGCCGCCCGAACTGCACGTGGAGTGGACCCTGCGGGCCCTTGAGGCCGGCAAGCACGTGCTGTGCGAGAAGCCGTTCGCCGCCCGCCTCGCGGACGCGGACAAAGCGGTGTCCCTCGCCCGCGAGCGCGGCCTGCTGCTGATGGAGAGCTTCATGTTCCTCCACCACTCCCAGCACGCCCGCATCCAACGGCTGCTCGGCGACGGGCTGATCGGCGAACTGCGCCTGTTCGGCTCCGAGTTCGGCATCCCGCTGCGCCGCGACACCGACGGCACCCTGCGGCGGGCCAGCACCCTGCCCGAGGTCGCCGCCTACCCGCTGCGCGCCGCCCAGCTCTTCCTCGGCCCGCACCTGCGGGTGGCCGGCGCCCACGTGAGCCCCGCCACCGCGCACGGGCCGGCGCCCGCCGGCGGCGCCCTGCTGACCGTCGCCTCCGGGGCCACCGCCCAGCTCGCCTACGGCGTCGAACACGCCTACCGCAGCGGCTACGACCTGTGGGGCAGCCAGGGACGGCTGCGCCTGGAACGCGCCTTCAGCACCCCCGACGAACACGTCCCCGTCCTGCACGTCGAGCACGGCGGCGCCGTCCGCGAGATCCGCCTCGCCCCGGACACCCACTTCACCAACATCGCCGGCGTCTTCGCCCGGGCCGTCCTCGGCCGCGAGGACTTCACCCCGCACACCGAGGCCCTCCTCGCCCACGCCCGGCTCACCGACGCCGTCGCACAGGCCGCGGCCCGCCCCGGCCCCGTATAGCCACCCGCACGGATAGCCCCGTACGGGGACTCACGCACGGGCGGCCCGGCGCGCACCTTGTGCGCGCCGGGCCGCCCGCCCGCGCCCGAAGACCGCTACCGGGCATCCTGGCCGGCGTGGATGTCGACGCCGAGCTGGCGGAACAGCCCCGCCATGTCCAGCTGGTCCCAGTGCTCGGCCAGCAGCCCGCCCTCGACCCGCCAGAAGTCGATCGACTGGAAGTTCAGCGGCCGCCCGGTGGCCTCGACGCCGAAGAACGTGCCCTGATGGGTGCCCGAGTACTCGAAACGGCCGGCGACGCGGTCCCCCTCCACGACCAGGTCGTGGACGGTGACCTTGACATCGGGGAACGCGGCGAAGATCTGCTCCCAGAACGCCGTGTTCGCCTCGATGCCGTCCTCCACGACCGGGTTGTGGTCGATGTGCCCGGGCGCGGTGTGCTCGCTCATGGTGCTCACGTCATGAGCGTTGATCATGTCGACGAAGCGCTGGACGAGTTCACGGTGGTTGTCTGCCATGCCTCAAGCCTCCCTGGGCTCGCGTCACCGAAGCGAGCAGGCGCAGCCGCCCGCCCCGCCGTGTCACCCGAGGATCCCCACCGCCTCTCGAGCCGCCCTGGAGGGGGCCTGTGGGCGCGGCCCATCCCCCATCCCGGCTCAAGTACCCGCTCCTAGCCTCACCTTCATGAAGGCTCTCGTACTCTCCGGCGGGGCCGGTACCCGCCTGCGCCCCCTCACCCACACATCCGCCAAGCAGCTGGTGCCCGTGGCCAACAAGCCGGTGCTCTTCTACGGCCTGGAAGCGATCGCGGACGCGGGCATCACCGAGGTCGGGATCGTCGTCGGGGACACCGCCGACGAGATCATGCAAGCCGTCGGCGACGGCTCCAAGTTCGGCCTCACCGTCACCTACATCCCCCAGGACGCGCCGCTGGGCCTGGCCCACGCCGTCATCATCGCCCGCGACTTCCTCGCCGACGACGACTTCGTCATGTACCTGGGCGACAACTTCATCGTGGGCGGCATCTCCTCCCTCGTCGACGCCTTCCGCGCGCAGCGGCCCGCCGCCCAGATCCTGCTCACCCAGGTCTCCGACCCGCGCCAGTTCGGGGTCGCCGAATTCGGCGCGGACGGACGGGTCATAGGCCTGGAGGAGAAGCCCAAGGCCCCCAAGAGCGACCTCGCGCTGGTCGGCGTCTACCTGTTCACCCCGGCCGTGCACGAGGCCGTCCGCGCCATCACCCCCTCCTGGCGCGGCGAACTGGAGATCACCCACGCCCTGCAGTGGCTCATCGACCAGCGGTGCGACGTGCGCTCCACGACGATCTCCGGCTACTGGAAGGACACCGGGAACGTCGGCGACATGCTGGAGGTCAACCGCTCCGTCCTGGAGCACACCGAGCCGCGCATCGAGGGCGACGTCGACGACACCAGTGAGATCATCGGGCGGGTGCAGATCGACGAGGGCGCCCGGGTGAGCGGCTCACGCATCGTGGGCCCGGCCGTCATCGGCACCGGCAGCGTGATCGCCGGCTCCTACGTCGGCCCGTTCACCTCCATCTCCCACGACTGCCGCATCACCGACAGCGAGATCGAGTTCTCCATCGTCCTGGACGGCTCCTCCGTGCGCGGCGCCCGCCGCGTGGAGGCCTCGATCATCGGACGCAACGTGGAGGTGACCCCCGCACCCCGGGTCCCCGCCGCCCACCGGCTCATCCTCGGCGACCACAGCAAGGTGCAGATCTCCTCATGACCACCACACGCATCCTCGTCACCGGCGGAGCGGGGTTCATCGGCTCGCACTACGTACGCACCCTGCTCGGCCCGGCAGGCCCCGGCGACGTCGAAATCACCGTCCTGGACAAACTCACCTACGCCGGCAACCCCGCCAACCTCGACCCGGTCCGCGCCCACCCCGGCTTCCGCTTCGTGCACGGCGACATCTGCGACACCCGCCTCGTGGCCGAACTCGCCGCCGGCCACGAGCAGATCGTGCACTTCGCCGCGGAGTCCCACGTCGACCGTTCCATCGTCGGCGCCGCCGAGTTCATCACCACCAACGTGCTGGGCACCCAGACCCTGCTGGACGCCGCGCTGCGCCGGCCCGGCGGCCCGGCCCGCTTCCTGCACGTCTCCACCGACGAGGTCTACGGCTCCCTGGCCGAGGGCTCCTGGCCCGAGAGCGACCCGCTGCGCCCCAACTCCCCCTACGCCGCCTCCAAGGCCTCCTCCGACCTCGTCGCCCTCTCCTACCACCGCACCCACGGCCTGGACGTCCGGGTGACCCGCTGCTCCAACAACTACGGCCACCACCACTTCCCCGAGAAGGTCATCCCCCTGTTCGTCACCAACCTCCTCGACGGACACCGCGTCCCGCTGTACGGGCAGGGGCTCAACGTCCGGGACTGGCTGCACATCGACGACCACGTGCAGGGCCTGGAACTGGTGCGCACCGGCGGCCGCCCGGGCGAGGTGTACAACATCGGCGGCGGCACCGAGCTGAGCAACAAAGAACTGACCACCCTGCTGCTCGACCTCGCCGGGGCCAGCTGGGACAGCGTCGAGCACGTACCCGACCGGCTCGGCCACGACCTGCGCTACTCGGTGGACTGCACGAAGATCTCCCGCGAGCTCGGCTACCGCCCCCGCAAGGACTTCGCCCAGGGCCTGGCCGAGACCTTCGCCTGGTACCGCGACCACCGCACCTGGTGGGAACCCCTGAAGCACAAAGCCGCTTTGTGAGCCGGTGAGCGCGCTCTGGGGGGCGGCACCGGGCCCGGAGAAGACGCGTTTCCCGGCGTTCCTGTCACATCCTGCCGGGCTGGTCCGTCAGGAAGGTGTAACCACCGGCAACGGCACAGGAGCTCACCATGGACGCCCGCTTGAACCTCTTCGGCAACCCGGTCGCAGGCAAGGTCCTCAGGCACATCAACTCGGCAGGCAAGGCGGTCTCGGACTCGGCGCTGCCGGCCGCGACACAGGAGCTGGTGAAGATCCGCTCCAGCCAGATCAACGGCTGCGGTTTCTGCACCGACATGCACACCAAGGACGCCGCGCACGCCGGGGAGACCCCGGTGCGCCTCAACCTGGTCGCGGCCTGGCGGGAGGCCACGGTCTTCACCGACGCCGAGCGCGCCGCCCTGGAGCTGACCGAGCAGGGCACCCGCATCGCGGACGCGGCCGGCGGGGTCACGGACGAGGCCTGGGCGAACGCCGCCAAGCACTACGACGAGGACCAGCTCGCCGCGCTGGTCTCCCTCATCGCCCTCATCAACGCCTACAACCGCGTGAACGTCCTCGTCCGGCAGCCCGCCGGCGACTACCAGCCCGGCCAGTTCGGATAACCGGCCCCAAGGCTCCGGCAGACACGCCCGCGCCTCAAAGGCGCGGGCGTGTCACCTGCCCCGGCAAGCAGGGCTAGGAGGTCTTGGTCGGCTTGGCGGTCACGGTCGGGCGCGCCGTCGTCATCTTCGACGGAGTCGGCTTCGGCGTGTACTTGCGGGTCCTCGTCGGAGTCGGCTTCGGCTTCGGCGTGTACTTGTGGGTCTTCGTCGGAGTCGGCTTCGGCTTCGGCTTCGGCGTGTACTTGTGGGTCTTCGTCGGCGACGGCTTCGGCTTCGGCGTGTACTTGTGGGTCTTCGTCGGCGACGGCTTCGGCTTCGGCGTGTACTTGTGCGTCTTCGTCGGCGACGGTTTCGGCGAATGCTTGGCGGTTGTCGTCGGCGACGGCTTGGCGGTTGTCGTCGGCGCCGGCGCGGTGGTCGTCGTCTTCGACGTCTCCGGTGCCGATACCGAAGGTGTCGCGGGTGCGGCCGGATGCTGAGATCCGGTGGCCGCTACCGCGGTACCGCCCGCTGTTCCCCCGGACAGCAGGGCTGCGGTCAGGGTTCCTACGGCGAAGGTGCGCCCCCAGTGGCTGCGGAATGTGGCATTCACGATGTTCTCCCATCTTGAACAACTGCCCCATTGGTCACTGTCGGCCTCAACCGAGGTTAGGTCGGTGCCCCCCGATCGGCGACCGGAGCACATCGGTTCGCACTTTCAACAGAAGTGGCGGGGCCCGTGCGCGGCCGCACTCCCCGGGCGGGCAGGAGTTGACGCCCTCCTCGCCTCCCGCCTGCAAAACGACGGCCTCCGCCACAGCGTGCGGGTCCGCGCCTGACCGACTGGCCGGATGCTGATCGACCTGACTCTCCGCGCCCTCCGGTTCCGGGGTGCGTGGGGATCCCGCCAGGCCGCGAGAGAAAGCATGTGAAGCCCTGCGCCGGGCTCGCTCCAACCTGCGGACAGGGCAGGCCGGTTCACACCCGGCGGCCGTCGGCGGCCGGGCTCCTGGCGCAGGGGTTCCTGGTGCCCGTCGCCGGATTCACCGTGCCGGATCCGCCAGGGCGGCCAGATCGGTCCCGGCCGTCACCGCGTCGCGCAGCAGTGCGGCGATCTCCTCCGGCTCCAGGCTGAGGGCGTCGAGCGCCCGCACGCTCAGCGGGACTTCCTCGAGCCGGTACTCGCCGCGGTCCGGGTCGGCGAACTCCGGTCCGGTGCGGTCCGCCTCGGACCAGGACCGGATGCGCGCCAGGTAGAAGTACTGGCGCTGGTGCTCACCGGCCAGCACGTGCAGCAGGCCCGTGATCTGCGGCTCGGCGCCGGTCTCCTCGCGTACCTCACGGACCAGGGCCGCGCGCAGGCCCGGATCGTGAGGTTCGACGTGCCCGCCGGGGAAGACCCGGTAGGGCGTCGCGCCCGGCCAGGTGCGCCGGATCAGCAGCAGCCCGCCGGCGGGCGTGACCAGTACCGCCCGGACACACTCGATCACCGCACCTCCCGCTGCCGGCGCCGCCCGTCAGATTACGGGCGGGGGCCGGCGGTGCGGTAGGAGGCGAGGGCCTGTTCGTAGGTGGGCAGCAGGCCGCGGGCGGCGGCCTCCGAGAGGCCGGGGGCGTGGGTGTCCTTGTCGGAGCGGATGAGTTGTCCGCTGGTGTTCCAGGGGATGCCGATGTCGGGGTCGAGGGCCTGGATGTCGACCATGGTGCCGGGCACGTACTCCTCGGAGCACAGGTAGTTCATGCAGGTGTCGTCGCTCAGGGCGAGGAAGGCGTGGCCGAGGCCGTCGGCGAGGTAGACGCCGATGCCGGAGCCGGCTTCCTGCAGGGTGGTGTCGAACATGCCGAACGTCGGGGAGCCGACGCGCAGGTCGACGACCACGTCCAGGGCGGCGCCGCGCACGCAGGTCACCAGCTTCGCCTGGCCCGGCGGCAGGGTGGTGCCGTGGATGCCGCGCAGCGTATTGCGCCGGGAGACGGAGAAGTTGACCTGCCGGACGGTGAACGGCTGGCCGCCGGCCGCCGTCAGGCCGCCCAGCCGCCAGGCCTCGTAGAACAGGCCCCGGTTGTCCGGCAGCTGCGACGGTGTGATCCGGAAGGCGTCGCGGACCTTCATCTCCTCAATGGCCATGCGTCCTCGGTTCGTCGGGGCGTGGGGGCGCCGGTTCGTGGGACGGCGCCGGGGCCGGCGCCGCCCGTGGGGTGGCGCCGGCCCCGGCTCCGGGTCAGTGCAGGGGGGCCGGTGCGGTCTCCTGCGCGGGGGCGGCCTTGGCGACGGGGGCGCTCGCGGCGGCCCGCCGGCGGGAGGGGGCCAGCAGCATGGCGAAGGTGGCAAGGGCCACCGCGGCGGCGCCCACCCACATGGCGGGCACCAGGCCGTCGACGAAGTTGCGCGGTGAGGCGTAGCCGCCGTTGGCGCTGAAGATGGAGGCGAGCAGGGCCACGCCGAGGGCGGCGCCGACCTCGCGGGTGGCGGCGGTGACGCCGGAGGCGATGCCCTGTTCGTGTTCGGCGACCGAGCCCATGGTGAGGTTCATCAGCGGGGCGTAGAACAGGGCCATGCCGGCGCCGCAGATCATCAGGGAGGGCAGCTGGGCGGCGTAGGAGACGTCCGGCTTGAGGACGAACGCCCAATAGACCATGCCGGCGGTCATCATGGCGAGGCCGAGGGTGACCACGGGTTTGCCCCCGATGCGGTCGGAGACCATGCCGCCGATGGGGGCGACGACCATCGGCATGGCGGTCCAGGCCAGCAGCCGTACGCCGGCCTGCATGGCGGTGTAGCCCTGGATGTTCTGCAGGAACTGGGTCATCAGGAAGATCGCGCCGAACATGCCGACCGACATGAGGGCGCCGGCCAGGTTGATCGCGGTGAACGCGCGGTTGCGGAACATCCGCATCGGCACCATCGGGTGTTCGGTGCGGTTCTCCCACACCACGAACAGGGCCATCACGGCGGTGCCGCCGATCAGTGCGCCCAGGACCTGCGGGGATGTCCAGCCGTCTCCGTGGCCCTTGATCAGGCCCAGCACGATGCCGAACAGGCCCAGGCTGGCCAGGGCGGTGCCGACGGCGTCGAGGCGGGAGTGGGCGATGCGGCTCTCGGCGAGCTTGCGGAAGGACAGCGGGGCAAGCGCCAGGCCGATCGGCACGTTCAGCCAGAAGATCCACTGCCAGGACAGGTGCTCGACGATGGCGCCGCCCACCAGCGGGCCGGCGGCGATGGACAGTCCGTTGACGGCGCCCCAGATGCCCAGGGCCGCGCCGCGTTTCTCGGCGGGCACGGCGGCGGTCAGCAGGGTCACCGACAGCGGCATGATGATGGCCGCGCCGACGCCCTGGACGGCGCGGGCGGCGACGAGTTCGTTGATGCCGGGTGCCAGCGCGGCGGCCGCGGAGGCGGCGGTGAACAGCAGCAGGCCCAGGCTGAAGACCTTGCGGCGGCCGAAGCGGTCGCCGAGGGCGGCGCCGAACATCATCAGGACCGCGAAGGACAGGGTGTAGGCGTTGACCGTCCATTCCAGGTCGGTGAGGCTGCCGCCGAGTTTCTCGCGGATGGTGGGCAGCGCCGTGATGATGACGAGGTTGTCCAGACCCGCCATGAACGAGGCGAGGCTGGTGGTGAGAATGGCCCAGAAGACCACCCTCCTGGTGTCACCGCCCGGGGATGGGGGGTTGACGGTGCTCATCCGAGCATCCTTTCTGGAGGCGGGTCGTGCGAGATGCTCATCGCCGTGACCGGTCCGGACCGCGGCGGGCTGGTGCCCGCACCCGCGCGCGGGCCGCTTACGGCGCCGTCGACGCTACGGACGCCTGCTCAAGTCCTCCTCGAGCCCCGCTCGGCACACGCGGGCGCGGGGGGGGGGGGGGGGGGGGGGGGGGGGGGGGGGGGGGGGGGGGGGGGGGGGGGGGGGGGGGGGGGCGGGCGGCGCCCGGCGCGGGGGCCCCCCGCCCGCCCCCCGCCCCCCCCCCCCCCCCCCCCCCCCCCCCCCCCCCCCCCCCCCCCCCCCCCGCGCCCGTGGAAGAGGGGGGAGGTTCAGGCGAGCTGGCGCTGGAAGGTGGCGATGTCGAAGTAGAGGGTCTCGTCGATCAGGACGTCGCCGTCGAAGTGGAAGAAGACGGCGACGGGGGCGTCGATGGACTTGCCGCGGTTGGGGATGCCGCGCCAGTCGGCCTGCTGCCTGCCGCGGGCCTGTGCCTCGAGGATCACGGCGGTGGGCGTGTGGTGCACGTGGTGCAGTTCGTGCTCGAGGTCGGGGAAGGCGGCCTTGAGGTCGGCGAAGTAGCCCTTCTTGATGGCTTCTTCGCCGATCAGCGGGCCCTCTTCGAAGGCCTGGATGCGGTAGACGCCGCCGCGCGGGAAGGTGGCCAGCACACCGTCGATGTCCCAGGCGATCTCGGCGACCGTGTGCTGCAGGACGACCGCCTCGCGCTTCTTGCGCAGTTCGGCGTCGGGCTGCGGGAGATCCGCGCCGGGCAGGGTGAATTCGTGTCCTTCGGTGGCCATGACCATTCCTCCACGCATCGGCCGTATGTCGGTTGGGGCCGACGCTAGGGCGCACGGCTCGCTGCGCCCTTGGGTCCGGCTCGAACCCCGGGCCTGTGACGGTGTGTTCAGGCGGTGGGCTGGAGGGTCGCGGTGTTCTGGGGCGGGCGGTAGGTGGGGCGGTAGCCGCAGGCCAGGGAGAGCGGGGACAGCAGCAGGCACAGGGCCGTGTCGAGGGCGTAGGGGCGGCCGGTGACGACGCGGTACTCGTCGCGGAAGGCGAGGGCGAGCAGCGGCATCTGCAGGCGGGGGGTGCCATCGGGGCGCAGCCGGCCTTCGTTGGTCAGGCCCCAGAGGGTCTCGAAGACGGTTTCGGTCTGGTAGGCGGGGGTGGTGCGCCAGATGACCCGGGTGGGTTCGGGGCCGGGGTTCCACATGGAGTGGACGGCGCCCGGCGGGATGTAGAAGTCGGCGCCTTGTTCGTACTCGTGCAGGACGCCGTCGAGCTGGAGGCTGAGGCGGCCGCTTTCAAGGCGCATGTGTTCGGTCTGGCGGGGGTGGTAGTGCTGGGGCGGTTTGATGACGGCGGGGGCGTACTCGACTTCGACTTCGACGAAGGCGCCGTCGGTTTCGGCGGCGGTGGTCAGGAAGGTGAGCTTGTCCTTGCCGAGGTGGAGGGTGTCTCCGGGGCGTGCCATGGGCCTCTCCGTGTTTGTTGGGGGGGGTGGGGGGTGGTCAGGCGGTGCGGGGGCCGGTGGGGGCGCGGCGGTGGCGGGGCAGTCCGAAGTAGGCGGTGAGCAGGTTGAGGACGCCGATGCCGGTGGCGATCCAGAAGCCGAGGTGGAGGCCGTCCAGCCAGGCCAGGGCGGGGGCGGTGTGGTGGGTGAGTTCGTGGGTGGTGCGGGTCAGGGCGCTGGTGGCGACGGTGGCCACCCCGAGGGAGGCGCCGACCTGGAAGGCGGCGACCAGGACGCCGGAGGCGATGCCCTGCTGGCGGGCGGGGATGTCGGAGACGCCGTGCACGTTGACGGGGATGCCGCAGCACTGCATGGACGCGCCGAGGATGAGCAGGGCGGGCAGCAGGTGCAGCAGGTAGGTGCCGTCGGCCGGGGCCTGGGTGAGCAGGATCAGGCCGAGCACGGAGCCGGCGGCGCCGGCGAGGTAGACGGGGCGGGGGCCGGCCTTGTGCATGATGCGGGTGGCGGGGGCGGTGACGAGGATGGCGACGACGCCCAGCGGCAGGAACGCGAACCCGGACTTGAGGGTGGAGTAGCCCAGGGTGCGCTGCAGGTAGTAGCTGCACAGGAAGAGCACGGACGCCTGCACGCCGCTGGTCAGGACGCGGCCCAGGCCCGCGGTGGCCAGGGAGCGGGTGGCGAACAGGTGCAGCGGCATCAGCGGGTCCGGGGTGCGGCGTTCGATCAGGACGAACGCGGCGAGCAGGGCGAGCGCGGCGGCGGCCGGGGCCAGGACGTAGGGCGCGGAGGCGGCGCCGTGGTCCTGGATGTTGACGATGGCGTAGACGAGGGCGGCCAGGCCCGCGGTGACGGTGACGGCGCCGGCGATGTCGGGGCGCGAGCCGCGGATACGGGTCTCGGGGCGGCCCCGGGACAGCAGCAGGACGCCGGCGACGGCGACGATCCCGAAGGGCAGGTTGATGTAGAAGATCCAGCGCCAGCTGAGGCTGTCGGTGATCAGGCCGCCGGCGATGACGCCGAGGGTGCCGCCGAGGCCGGCCAGCGCGGCCCACACGGCGAGCGCGGTGGTGCGTTCGCGGCCCTTGGGGAAGGTGGTGGTGACCAGGGACATCGCGGCCGGTGAGAGGAACGCGGCGCCGCAGCCCTGCAGGGCGCGGGCGGCGATCAGCAGGCCGGCGCCCTGGGCGAGTCCGCACAGCAGGGAGGCGGCGGTGAACAGCAGGGCGCCGAGCAGGAAGGTGCGCCGCCTGCCCCAGCGGTCGGCGGTGCGGCCGCCGAGCAGCATGAGGCCGCCGAAGCACAGGATGTAGGCGGTCAGCACCCATTCGACGGCGGTGGCGCCGGCCTTGAGGTCGGCCTGGATGGCGGGCAGCGCGAGGTTCACCACGGTGGTGTCGAGGAGCACCATGAACTGGGCGAGGGCGACGAAGACGAGCAGGCGCCAGCGGCGGGGGTCCGCTGCGGCGCCGGCGGGTGCGGTGTCCGTCGTGCGGGCGGCGGTGTGGTCGGTGGTCATGGCTCCCTCTCGGATGAATCTGCCTCCCGCCCCCTGCCCCTCCCTTCTTCTTCCGCTGAGGGATGGGGGCGGGAGGGGCGGCCCGGTCAGGCGGCGGGTGCCTCGATGTAGCTGAGGGCGTTGTAGATGGTGCGGTCGGGGTCGGTGATGGCGCGCCGGCCGTGCATGACGCGGGTGTTGTCGATGACGGCGGCGTCGCCGTCCTGCCAGTCGAGGTTCTCGGTGAGGCGGGCGGTCACCTCTTCGACCTCGGCCAGCAGCTGCGGGGACAGGGCGGTGCCGTCGGCGAAGGTGATGGTGGGCTTCTCGTAGTTGAAGGAGGGGCCCAGGATGCTGTTGGCGAAGGAGGGGCGCGGCCCGAACACGGTGGTGCCGGCCGCGGGGGTGGTGAAGGAGTAGCGCACCCCGCCGTCGTCCTGCGGCAGGATCTCGGTGCCGGGCAACTGGCCTGCCAGCGCGAGGAGTTCTTCGATGCCGATCTCGTCGGCGGGCTTGGTGCGGCCCAGCAGGTGGTGGGCCATCGCCCGCCACTGCGGCTCGGCGACGTAGCGGCTGTAGACGATGTCCTGGGCCGCGAATGCCGTACGGGCCTGGGGGCTGAGGGCGTCCCAGACGCGGTAGCCGTCGCAGACGGTGGTCTGGGAGCCGGAGGAGGCGGCCTTCTCGCAGAAGAACCAGGCGAGGTGGGAGCGGAAGGGGCTGTTGCCGTTCTCGGTGTGCAGGCCCACCTCGTCGAAGCCGGCGTCGACCTTCTGGGCGACCTCGGAGTAGAAGTCGCGGGCGGGGTCGAGGGTGGTGGAGGTGGAGGTGTGCTGCACCAGGGCGGTGAAGGCGTCCATGTCCGCGCCGAAGCCGCGCAGCAGCAGGAAGCCGGCCTGGGAGAGCAGGTCGCGCAGTTCCTTGGGGTCGACGCCGTCGAGGCCGCCGGGGCCTGCGGCCTCGACCAGCAGGCCGCTGCCGGTGCCGTAGGGGGTGGTCTTCACAGCCGTGCTCATGCGTTCTCCTTGGTCTCGGGGGCCGCGGCCGCGGCGGGGGTGCGGGGCTGGTCGAGGACGTGCGCGCGCACGACGTCGCGGCGGGGGCGTCCGGTGACGGTGAAGCAGGTGGCGTAGGCGGGGTCGTCCTCGGACATGAGGTGGACGACGGCGGCGCGTTCGATGCCGGAGAGTTTGCGCCGGCCGAAGTCGGTGATCTCGCGGCGGGCGGTGTCGTGGTCGAGGGCGGCGTCGATGACGAACAGGCCGTGGACCTGGTCGAGGCCGTCGGCGACGACGGCGGCCTCGCGGACGAAGCCGAGTTCGCGGTAGCGGGCCTCGACCCATTCGGGGGCCACGTTGCGGCCGCCCGCGGTGATGACGAGGTTCTTCTTGCGTCCGGTGATCCGCAGATAGCCGTCGGTGTCGATCTCGGCGAGGTCGCCGGTGTGCAGGCGGCCCTGGTCGTCGACGACGACGCTGGAGGGGTCCTCGCGGGTGTAGCCGGCGAACAGGGAGGTGCTGCGGATGAGGAGTTCGCCGTCGTCGGCGAGTTCGGCGTGCACGTGGTCCAGGGGGCGGCCGACGGTGCCGAAGCGGACGGCGCCGGGGAAGTTCCAGGACACCACGGAGGAGTTCTCGCTCAGCCCGTAGCCCTCGTGGACGGTCAGTCCGTAGGCGTCGAGGCGCTGGAGGATCTCCGGGGGGACGGGGGCGCCGCCGCAGGCGATGAAGACCGGCCCGTCGTGTCCGAAGATCCGCCGGTGGCGCTCGGGGATGCTCTCGGCGGGCTGCTGGTCGCACAGGGCGAGGAAGAGGCCGGCGACGGTGGGCGGCACGACCAGGGCGGTGGGGCGGGCCGCTCGCAGCAGGGTGAGCATGCGGGGGGCGGCGTCGGCGGCGGTGCCGACCAGGGCGGTGCCCGGCGGCAGGAAGGACACCGAACCGCCTGCCAGGAAGGGCATGTAGAGGCCGGCGACCTGCTCGATGAGGAGGCTGAGCGGGACGATGGACAGATAGCGTTCGAAGATCTCCGGGCGGGTGCGGGCGCGCAGCGAGGTGAGGAGTTCGTCCAGGCCGTGCCGGCGGATCTGTACGCCTTTGGGGGCGGAGGTGGTGCCGGAGGTGTGGATGACCTTGACGATCTGGTCGTGTCCGGGGATCTGCGGAGGCGCGGCGGGGCGGGGTGCGCGGGCCAGGGCGGGCAGGTCGAGGGGAAGGACGCGGCAGCCGTCGGGCAGGACGGGCTGGGGGGTGCCGGCGTGCCAGCGGGCCAGGGCGGCTTCGCCTGCGCTGTCGGTGAGGCACAGGTCGGCGCTCTGCAGGAGGGAGGCGGCCTGCTGGGCGGTGAAGGCGGTCGGGACGGGGATCTCGACGGCGCCGGCGAACAGGGCGGCCAGGTCGGCTACGACCCATTCGGGCGAGTTCTCCGCGAGCAGTCCCACCCGGGCCGGCCGGCCCAGCGCCTGGGCCTGTTCCTGGAGTTGGGCGGCCAGGGTGAGGGCGGCGCCGGTCAGGTCGCGGTAGCTGAAGGCGGCGGGCGCCGAGCCGTCGGCGGCCAGCACGCGGACCATGACGGCGTCGCTGCCGGCCCGCTCCAGGAGTCCCTGGGCGAGAGAGAGGCGGGCGGGGGTGTCAGGCGGCACGGGTGAGCACCCCCTGCTGCGGGCGGTTGCTCAGCAGCCGCATGTCGACCGAGGTGAAGCAGTAGCGGCCGATGGCGGCCAGCAGCAGGGTGGACTGCTCGGCGGCCTCGGCGTAGCCGACGACGGGCCGGGTGTCGTAGTAGGAGCCCCAGGCGGCCCGTTCGCCTTCGGGCAGGCATTCCGCGCTGGCGTCGGCCAGGGGGTGGAAGACGCAGCCCAGGCGCTGCATGAGGGCGGCGAGCCGGCCGGTCATGGTCATCACCGCGTACGGGCGGCCCAGGCAGGCCATGATCAGCGGGATCGCCTTGATGATCTCGGCGCCGGCGGAGGCCCGTACCGAGGCGATGGAGCCGATCTGCAGGACCTGGGAGCGTTTGACGGGGGCGCCCACGGCCCGGGTGATGACGTCTTCGACGGGGGCGTCGAGGTAGCGCTCGAGCAGGATGCTCTCTTCCTCGGGGAAGGACAGGCCCGCGCAGGCGAGGACTTCCTCCTGGCCGTCGGCGGCGGTCTCGAAGAAGGCGAGGAAGCCGTCCGGGTCGGGCGAGATGCTCGCCTGGTACTGCTTGGCGAACACCAGCCGGGCAAGGTCCGCGGCGGTCTGCCAGTCCGGGGTGCCGCGCTCGGACAGGGTGATTCTCATGTGTGCTGCGCTCCCTAACAGGGTGGGGTGGGACGTGAGGGGGGACTCATCGTCCGAGTACCGCGGGACGGTGCGCCGCCGGGCGGGCGTTCAGGGCGAGTTGGGCGGCCCGCAGGGCGCTGTTGATGGAGGTCTCGGCGAGGATGCCGGGGGCGGCGACGCTGTCGCCGGCCAGGTACACGCCGTCCCCGCGGTCGACGGCGGGGCGGTCGCGCCAGCTGAGGCCGGGCAGGTCGAGGGCGCCGGTGCGGCCGCGGGAGACGCCTTCGCGGCGCCACAGGATGCGGGTGCGCCAGCCGGGGGTGGTCAGGTCGAAGAGTTTCTCCAGCCGGGCCAGGGCGTCGGCCTTCGACTCGCCGGGCCGCAGCGGCATCTGTCCCTGGAAGAGGGCCTGGCCCTTGGGGGCGAGGGAGGGGTCGTGGTCGGAGTACTGGGAGGTGAAGCCGCCCTCGTCCATGTCGAAGGAGACGTTGCCGTCCTTCTTGGAGTGGGTGACGGCCATGTCCAGCAGGGCGGCGGTGCCGCTGGGCCATTCAAGGCCGGGGTCGCCGAGCAGGCTGCGTGCGGAGGCCAGCGAGGTCGCCACGATCACCGGTCCGCCGGCGGGCAGTTCGCTCAGCCGTGAGCCGGTCTCGATGATGACGCCGCGGGCGCGGGCGACGCGTTCCATGCGGGCGATCAGCGCGCCCCAGCCGCCGATGAAGTAGCGGCTGGGCAGCGGGAAGCGGGGGGTGCCCACGCGCAGCAGCCGCTCCCACACGAAGGCCGCCGACAGCCGTCCGGGGTCGCCGTCGAAGAGGATCGGTCCGAGGAAGCCGAGGGCCTCGTTCACGGTCTGCTGAGCGAAGCGTTCGCTGGCCCAGTCCTGGAAGGAGCGGTCGACGGGGACCTCGATGCCGCGGTGGCGCCAGGTCATCTTCATGTAGCCGGACGGCAGGGTCATCCGCAGCCGGCCCTGGTGGCGAAAGCGCATCCGGGTCCACTCGTGGAAGGACAGCCGCACGTAGCGGCCGGCCAGTCCGCGCTGCAGCAGCCAGTGCCAGGCGTCGCCGTTGTCGAAGAAGGTGTGCGGCCCGTCGTTGGTGACGTAGGGGCCGGCGGCCGAGCGGGCGCGGCCGCCGGTCGCGGAGTGGGCCTCGTGGACGGTGACGCGGGCGCCCTGTTCGGCGGCGGAGATCGCCGCGGTCAGGCCGGCCAGTCCGCCGCCGATGATCGTGATGTTCGCCATGGTTATCGGGATTCCTCCGTGGATACCCCCGCCTTCAGGCGGGGGAGGAAACGGACTCCTGCGGAGCAGGGCAGGGAAAGCCGATTCGCCGCCAGGGCGGATCGGCGTCCACCGCCAACGACCCGCAGGAGACTGGTAGTTTGTAGGCCGTCCGGCCAGCGATAACCAAGCTGGCCGGGCCTACCGCCGGGCTGGCGGGATGTCAGGTCTGTGGAGCTGGCGTAAGACTGCTGGGCGTACCAACGTCCCTTGCCGTTAGTTCGGGGCAGCTGCTGTCTGAGAAGCAGAAAGCTCAACCCGCGAGGGAAGAATCCCCCTGCTTCAGCTGGGGGAGAAGTCAACGCACTCACTTCGCCTTCGAGGGCCCGCGGGCCGGGGCCGGGGTCGGGGGTCAGCCGTCGAGGGTGGCCATGGCACCGACGGGGTAGCGGTCGCCCGCCGTGGAGCCGTGGGGGGCGATCTCGTCGAGGGCGGCGAGGTCGGCCGCGCTCAGCTCGACGGCGCAGGCGGCGAGGTTCTCCTCCAGGTAGGTGACGCGTTTGGTGCCGGGGATGGCGACGATGTCGTCGCCCTGGGCGAGGACCCAGGCAAGGGCGAGCTGTCCGGCGGTGATCTTCTTGGCGGCGGCCAGTGCCTGCAGCCGCTCCACGACGTGCAGGTTCGTCTCGAGGTTGCCCTGCTGGAAGCGGGGCACGACGCGGCGGAAGTCGTGTTCGGCGAGGGCGTCGAGGCTGCGGATGGCTCCGGTGAGCAGGCCGCGGCCCAGCGGGCTGTAGCCGACGAAGCCGATGCCCAGCTCGCGGACGGCCGCCAGGACGCCGTTGGCCTCGACGTCGCGGGTGGACAGGGAGTACTCGGTCTGTACGGCGGTGAGCGGGTGCACGGCGTGGGCGCGGCGGATGGTGGCGGCGGACGCCTCGCAGATGCCGAGGTGGCGGACCTTGCCGGCGGTGACGAGGTCGGCGAGTGCGCCGGTGGATTCCTCGACGGGGACGGCGGGGTCGACGCGGTGCAGGTAGTACAGGTCGAGGCGGTCGGTGCCCAGCCGGCGCAGGGTGGCGTCGATGGAGGTGCGGATGTAGTCGGGGCGGCCGTTGAGGCGGCCGGTGATGGTGCCGTCGGCGGTGACCTCGTTGCCGACTTTGGAGGAGACGGTGATGCTGTCGCGGCGGCCGGCGATGACGCGGGCGACGAACTCCTCGTTGCTGTGCGGGCCGTAGAAGTCCGCGGTGTCCAGGAGGTTCACGCCCAGTTCCAGGGCGCGGTGCGCGGTGCGCAGGGCTTCCTGGTCGTCGGCGGGCCCGTAGGCGAAGGTCATGCCCATGCAGCCGAGTCCCTGCTCGGAGACCTCCAGCCCCTGGCTGCCGAGTTTTCGTTGCCGCATCATCGGTTCCTTCCTGAGCCGTGCACGGGGCGGTTGTCGTCCAGCAGTGACCGTCTAGCAGTGACAGTGTCAGTGTCCTTGCTAGAGAAGTGGTGGGGTGCCGGTCCCCCGGTGCTCGGACGGCGGTCGGCCGGCAGTGGGTCAGCCGGCGGTGGTCGGCGGTGGTCAGCCGGCGGTGGTCGGCGGTGGTCAGCCGGCGGTGGTCGGCGGTGGTCAGCCGGCGGTGGTCAGTTCGCTGGTGACGGACATCCAGGTGTGGCCGTCCCGGGCGGCGTTGGCGGCCAGGTGGGTCCACGGGTCGGTGCCCAGCACCGCGGCCGCTTCCCGGCGCAGCCAGGAGTCGAAGGGGTCGGCGGAGGCCGCCAGCCGGCGGGCGGCGCCCTGCGGGTCGCGGGCCTCGATCCGGTGGACCAGCACGTCCTGGCCGCCCAGGGGCTGGAGGGCGAAGGACTCCTGGAGGATGCCCGCACGGCGCCGGGAGGCCTCGTAGGCGCGCAGTTGCTTTCCGGCGAGCTCGGCCTGAAGGGCGTGCCAGGCGCCGGCGGCGCCGGGCGGCAGCGGCAGCAGGGCGCCGGCGCTCGTGACGGTGCGGCGGGCCGCGGTGCGGGCGCCGGTGCGGGCGGCGGGGGTGAGCCGGCGCAGGCCGAGCACGGCCAGCATGTTGGACTCCACGCCGATGCCCCAGCGTTCGGCGATCAGGCCGTCGGCCAGCAGCCGCCACACCACGACGCCGGTGAACTCGATGGCCTCTCCGGTGGGCGGCGCGCCGAGGAAGTCGCCGAGGTGGGTGCCGCGCCAGGTGTTGTGGATGACGACGTGGTCGCCGTGGGCGCTCATGTCCTCGATGGTCACGTGCAGGTCGGGGAAGCCCTCGCGCAGGCCGGCGATGGTGTAGCGGACGCCTTCGAGGCCTTCGGGGGCGCCGGGCAGCGGCTGGTGGTCGATCATGTGGGGGCTGTAGATCTCGTCGACGACGGAGAAGTCGCCCTGGTTGACGAAGGCGTCGAAGACCCGGCGGATGGTCTGCTTGTTGCGTTCCTCCACGCTGCGGGCGGTGCGCTCCGTCTCTTGTATCGACACGTTCTCTCGTCCTTCGGTCTCGGCGCCCCGCGGGTGCGGGGGCGCAGGTCACAGGGGCGGCGGGCGGGTGTCCGGGGCGGGTCAGCGGCCGGGGAAGGGGGCGTCCCAGGTGAGGGTGAGGCCCGCGTACAGGTAGCGGCTGGCCTCGATGGCCAGCAGCAGGACCGTGTCGCCGGGGCGGATGCGGCCCTCGCGCCAGCCGGCGTCGAGGGCGAGGGGGACGGCGGCGGAGCCGGTGGCGCCGACGTCGGTGAGGTTCTCCACGATGGTCTTGCTCAGGGTGGCCTGGTCGGCGGGCGGCAGTCCGGCGGCGGCGTACTCGCTGGCGAAGTACTCGGCGTTGCCCTCGGGCAGCACGCACGCGTCGAGGTCGGCCAGGGTCAGGTGGGAGCGGGTGAGCAGGTCGTGGATGCCCTCGACGAAGACGCGGGGGCCGAACTGGGCGGTGCCGGGGATGTCGAGGCGGATGTCCATCAGGCGGGGGCGGCGCTGCTGTTCGGCGAGGGGGGCGTCGGTGCCGCCGCCGACGATGAGCATGCCGGGTTTGCGGGCGCCGCCCAGGGAGCGGGTGGCGAAGACGGGGCGGTGGCGGCCGTGGGCGGAGCCCTCCTCGCCGGCGCGCAGCACCAGGGCGCCGGCGCCGTCGCCGAAGGTGTAGACGGTCAGCCGGTCGCGCATCCGTACGCGTTCGGGGTCGCGGCCCAAAAAGACGGGGGCCAGCAGCGGGGAGACGGCCTCGGCGCCGATGACCAGGGCGGTGGTGTAGGTGCCGTCGGCGAGCAGGCGGCGGGCGATGTCGTGGGCCTGGACGGCGCCCACGCAGCCGGCGCGGACCTCGATGACCGCGCAGTCCTTGAGGCCGAGCTGCTGCTGGACGTAGGTGGCGGCGACGGGCAGGAGGTAGTCGGGGCTGGCGGTGGACAGGACGATCAGGTCGATCTCGTCCGCCTGGACGCCGGCCCGCTCGAGGGCCTGGCGGGCGGCGGCGGTGGCCATCTGCGAGGTGCTGGTGGTGTGGGCGCCGGTGGCCGGGTCGATCATCCAGTGCCGGCGCTTGACCTGGATGCCGTCCAGGACGTCGGCGGGCAGCGGGCCCGTGATGCGGGCCAGGGCGTCGTTGTCGAGGGCCTCGCCCGGCAGGTGGGCGCCGGTGGCCAGGACCGAGACATGGCGTGCGCGGGGTTCGGCGGGCGGGGCGGTGGGGGTGTGGGGCATGGTCAGTTCTCCGTTGCGGGACGCAGGACGAGGCTGATGTGGGTGCCGCCGAGCGAGGAGCTGTTGATGAGCACCGGCCCCGCCGCCACCCCGCTTGCCGGGGTGGTCCAGGCGGTGAGGGCGAGGAGGGCGGCGAGCTGGGCGCCCGCGCCGACCGGTTCGCCCAGGGTCTGTTTGGGGGTGTGCACCGGGCAGTGGGCCTCGGCGGCCAGCCGTGTGGTGGCGAGGGCCTCGGGGGTGTCCGCGCGGGTGAGGCCGGCGGCGTTGGCCCAGATGCCGGTCAGCTCGCCGGGGGTGAGGCCGGCGTGGGTGAGGGCGGCGCGCATGGCGCGCTCGACGCCCTCGCCGTCGGCGTTCCAGCGGCCGATGCCGGCCGCGTCGCCGGCGGTGCCGTGGCCGGCGAACTCGGCCAGGATGCGGGCGCCGCGGGCGCGGGCGCTGGATTCGCGTTCCAGGACGAGGGCGATGCCGGCCTCGGCCAGGGTGTAGCCGGCGTCGTCGAACAGCGGCAGCTGGCGGTAGGCGGCCAGCACGCCCGGGGAGAGGTCCTCGACCGCCGGGCACAGCACCGCCTCGGCGCGGTGCTGCAGCAGCAGGTCGTGGGCGACGGTCAGGGCGGAGGCGCCGGCGGCGTGTCCGGTGGTGACGGTGGAGGTGGGGCCCTTGGCGCCGACGTGCATGGCGACCTGGCCGGCGGCGGCGTTGAAGACGGTGTTGGGGAAGACGGCGGGGCTGCCGTGGGCGGGGCAGCCGCCCAGCACCGGCAGCAGGAAGTCCTCGATGCTGCGCATCGGGCCCAGTCCGGTGCCCAGGACGACCCCGGTGTGCTCGTCGGCCTGAAGGCCGGCGTGGGCGAGGGCGGCGCGGCAGGAGGCGACGGCGAGCTGGGAGAGGCGGTCCATGCGGCGCCGGTCGCGGGCGCCGATGTGGGCGCCCGCGTCGAAGACGGCGCGGGCCACGCGCAGGCCGTCCTCGTCGGCGCCCAGCCGCCGTCCCTGCCGCCAGGCCTCCCACAGCGCCTCGAGGCCTTCGCCGGCGGGGGTGAGGGCGGCGCCCCCGGTGATGACGACCTTCTCGGCGGCGGGCGGGGCGGGGACGGTGAAGCGCCGTCCGGAGGGCCAGCCGAAGGCGACGCAGGCATTGGCGCCGGCGAAGGCGAAGTTGTTGGACAGGGCGGCGTTCATGGCCAGTTCGCGGCCGGTGTCGGGGACCGCGTCCAGCCCGCACTTGGGGTCGGTGCCGGTGAAGTTGGCGGTCGGCGGGGCGATCTGTTCGACCAGGGCCTTGACGGTGACGATGGCCTCGACCGCGCCGGCCGCGCCCAGCAGGTGGCCGATCATCGACTTGGAGCTGCTCAGGGCGGTTTTCTGGGCGTCCTCGCCGAACGCGGCACGTACCGCGTTGGACTCGGCGGAGTCGTTCTTGGGGGTGCCGGTGCCGTGGCCGTTGATGTAGCCGACGTCTCCCGGGGTGATGCCGGCGGCCTTCAGGGCGCCGCGGATGGCGCGGGCGGCGCCCTCGCCCTCGGGGTGCGGGGCGGTGGCGTGGTAGCCGTCGGCGGACAGGCCGTAGCCGAGGACCTCCGCCAGGACGGGGGCGCCCGCGGCGCGGGCCACCGACTCCTCGGCCAGCACCAGCATGCCCGCGCCTTCGCCCAGGGACAGCCCGTCGCGGTCCTTGGAGTAGGGGGCGGCGGGTTTGGCCGACAGTGACTGGAGGCTGGTGAAGCCGGCGAACGCGGTCTCGGTGAAGGCGTCGCTGCCGCCGGCGAGCATCGCGTCCGCGCGGCCCGCGGCGATCGCCTCGGCGGCGTGCGCGATGGCGTGCGCGCCCGAGGCGCAGGCGGTGTTGACGGACAGAGCCGGCCCCTTGAGAGCGAAGGCGCCGCTGAGTGCCTCGGCGATGGCCTGCGGCGGGACCAGCAGGTAGTGCAGGGCGTCGTCAAGGCGGGCGGTGCCCTCGCGGCTGCGGCGGGCGAGTTTCTCGGCGCTGCGCAGGCCGCCGTTGCAGGAGCCGAACGCCACCCCCCAGCGTTCGGCGGGCAGGCCCGCAAGGCCCGCCTGCTGGAGGGCTTCGGCGGCGGCGGTCAGCGCGAAGTCGACGGCCGGTTCCCGCTCGCTGCCGCCGAAGGCGGCCAGGTAGTCGTAGGCGGGCCGGGACAGGGGGGGCACTTCGCCGCCGATGGCCGTGCCGTAGCCGTCCATCGGCATGCCGGTGACCGGGCCGATGGCCGAATGCCCGGCCCGGATGCCCTCCCACAGCGCGGCGGCGCCCTCGCCCTGGGCGGTCACGGCGCCGACACCGCAGACCACCACGGTCCGGGGCCGGGCCGCGGTGTCCGGCCGTACGGCGCGGTCGTGGACGTCGGTCATCTGGATTCCTCCGTGGATACCCCAGCCTTCGGGCTGGGGAGGAAACGGACTCCTGCGGAGCAGGGCAGGGGAAGACGATGCGCCGCCAGGGCGGATCGTCGTTCGCCAGCAACTGCCTGCGGATGTCTTAGAGTTGCCAGGCCTGGCCGGTGATGACCAAGCTGGCCGGGCCTACCGCCGGGCCGGCGGGATGTCAGGTCTGTGGAGCCGGCGTAAGACTGCTGGGCGTACCCACGTCCCCCGCCGTTGATTCGGGGCAGCTGCTGTCTGAGAAGCAGAAAGCTCAACCCGCGAGGGAAGAATCCCCCTGCTTCAGCTGGGGGAGATGTCAAGAGGTCCGTCCCAGGGCGAGGGCGACGGCCTGGCCCTCCAGGCCGCGGGCCAGGGCCAGGGCGCTGTCGGGCCGGGTGTGGCGGGGGGTGAGGGGGACGTAGTCGAGGTCGCACTCGGCGGCGGGGTGGTGGAGGTTGAGGGTGGCGGGCACGGTGCCGCTGTCCAGGGCGAGGGCGGCGACGGCCGCGTTCAGTGCGCCGGCGCCGCCGACGAGGTGTCCGGTCTGCGGTTTGACGCTGCTGATCTGGGCGGACTTGGCGGCCGTGCCGAGGGCGTCGTGCAGGGCGACGGTCTCGCTGGCGTCGCCCTGCAGGGTGGCGCAGCCGTGCGCGGCGATGTAGCTGCCGTCGGGGAAGGGCCGTTGGGCATCGGCGAGGGCGCGGCCGATGGCGCGGGCCAGACCGCGGGCGCGGGGCTGGGGGCTGGGCGGGCGGACGCAGTCGTTGCCGGCGCCGAAGCCGGTGATCTCGGCGTAGCAGCGGGCACCGCGGGCCAGGGCGTGTTCGCGTTCCTCCAGGACCAGGAGGGCGGCTCCCTCGCCGAAGACCGAGCCGGAGCGGTCGCGGTCGAAGGGCCGGAAGGCCTCGGTGCCCAGGTCGGTGCGGGTGCTCAGGACGCCCAGGCCGTCCATCTTGGACATCGCCCACCAGCCGGTGGCGTCGTCGTAGCCGCCCGCGAGCACGAGGTCGGCCTCGCCGCGGCGTACGGTGCGCATGCCCCGGCCGATCGCCATCGCGCCGGAGTCGGCGGTGCCGGCGAAGTAGGCGTTGGCGCCGCGGATGCCGTACTTCTCGGAGATGTGGAAGGCGGCGGCGGGCTGCAGTCCCTCGACGAAGAACAGCGGGGCGATCACCGAGGAGGCGCTCTGCCCCAGCCGGTGCAGGTCGGGGGTGCCGTCGTCGGCGCGCACGGCCTGCAGCTGGGCGATGAGCTCGTCCATGCGGGGCATTTCCTTGTTGCTGCCCAGGAACAGGCCCGCGCGCTGTCCCAGGTCGCTCCCGTCGTCCAGGCCCGCGTCCTGCAGGGCGAGGGTGGCGCCGGCCAGGGCGAGCTGGTCGCCGCGGCACAGCATGCGCAGGGTGCGGCGGGAGGCCCACTGGGCGGGGGTGAAGGAGGGGATCTCGGCGCCGATGCCGGTGCGCAGCGGGGCGGGGTCGTAGGCGCGCAGCGGTCCGATGCCGCAGCGGCCCTCCAGCAGGCTGTGCCAGGTCTCGGCGGCGCTCTGGCCGATCGCGGTCATCAGGCCGATGCCGGTGACCATCACGCGGCGGCGCTGCTCGCTCATGCTGTGCCCTCCCGGGTCGTCTCGTCGCTGACCAGGGCCAGGACACGGGCGGTGGCGACCACCCGGCCGCCGGCCCGGGCGGTGGCCCGGCACTCGGTGCGGTGCGGGCCGTGAGCGGTCACCTCGACGGTGAGGTGGACCTGGTCGCCGGGGCCGACGAAGTGCTTGAAGCGCACGCCGCGCACGGCGGCCAGGCGCCAGGTGCCGGGGCCCGCGGCGGTACGGGCGAGCGCGGCCATGCTCTCCAGCAGCAGCACGCCGGGCAGCACGGGGTGGCGCGGGAAGTGGTCGGTGAAGCAGGTCAGGGTGGCGGGCACGTTGCGCACGGCCGCCGCCCGCTCGCCGACGGCGACCTCCAGCAGCCGGTCGAACCCGCCCGGGCCGCCGCCGGGCACGGCGGCGGCCCAGGATCCCGCGCCGGCAACGGGGCCGGTGGTGACCGCCGCGGAGCCCGCACCGGAAACAGGGGCGGATCCCGCGGCTTGGGTGGGGGTGGGTCCCGCGGTGGGGACGGTGGTGGTCATGTGTCCTCCCGCGGGGCGCCGACGACGAGGCTGGTGTTGCTGCCGCCGAACGCGAACGCGTTGATCAGGGCCGCCGTCACCGGCATCGGGCGGGCGGTGTGCGGCACGTAGTCGAGGTCCAGGCCGCGGTCGGGCCGCTCGAGGTTGACGGTGGGCGGGACCAGGTGGTGGCGGATCGCGCCGAGCGCGGCCAGCACGCCCAGGCCCAGGCTGGCGGAGGTGAGGTGGCCGGCCATCGACTTGGGGGCGCTGACCACCAGACGGCGGGCGTCGTCGGCGAAGACCTTCTTGATGGCGACCGTCTCGGACTGGTCGTTGCCGTGGGTGCTGGTGCCGTGCGCGACGACGTAGTCGATGCCGGCGGTGCCCAGCCCGGATTCGCCGATCGCCGCCTCCATGGCCTGGACGGCGCCGGAGCCGTCCGGCGGGGAGTCGGTGATGCGCCAGGCGTTGAGGGTGGAGCCGTAGCCGAGGACCTCGCCCAGAACGGGCGCGCCGCGCTCGCGGGCGGCGTCGAGGTCCTCGAGGACGACGGCGACGGCGCCCTCGCCGATCACGAAGCCGGAGCGGTCGGCGTCGAAGGGCCGCGAGGCGCGTGCGGGATCGTCGTTGTGACGGTCGGTCAGCGCGCCCAGCAGGCTGAAGCCGAGCAGGTCGAGCCAGGTGGTCAGGGAGTCGTAGCCGCCGGCGACCATCAGCCGGGCGTCGCCCTCCTGGATGGCGCGGTAGGCCTCCCCGATGGCGTGCCCGGAGCCGGAGCAGGCGGTGGAGATCCCGATCATCGGCCCGGTCGCGGACATCATCCGGGCCATCGCGCTGAGCGGCACGTTCTGGTCGTCGGTGAGGGTGACGGCCGGCGGGTGGCACAAGAACGCGTCCGCGCGGCCGGTGGTGGCGCGCAGGTGGCCGACGTCCAGGAGGGCCTGCAGCTCGGGGCGGCCGACGCTCGCGCCCATCGCCACCCCGCGCTCGCCGAAGTCGTACACCTCCTCCCCCAGGTCCTCGGCCCGCGCGGAGCGCAGCGCCTCCCAGGCGGCCGCGACACCGAACAGGCCCACCCGGGAGAGGTGTTTGCGCCCGATGCGGGCCGGGATCGCCGTGGCCGGGTCGAAGTCCTTGACCTGGGCGGCGATACGCACCGGGAAACCGGCCGCGTCGAAGGTGGTCAGCGGCCCCACCCCGCTGCGGCCGGCGGCCAGGCCCTGCCAGGTGGTGCCGGCGTCGTTGCCCAGCGGGGTGACGGCGCCGACGCCGGTGATGGCTACGCGGGTCATCCCACCGGCCCCCCGCCCTGCAGCTGGTGCGCCATGCGCCGGGTGGCGGCCGGGTCGTCGAGGCGTTCGGCGTCGATGAGCGCGCACAGGATGCCGCTCGCCTCGAGGACGTTCTCGCCGTCCACGGTGACGGTGCCGTCCAGCAGGGCGGCCTCCTCGGTCATCGACTCGACGGTGGCGTGCATGCGCAGCACCTCGCCGGGGCGCACCGCGCGGTGCGCGGTGGCCTCGCCGACCGCCAGCAGCGCGGCGCGCAGCCGGTGGTCGGTGGAGAGCATGATCAGCCAGGTGGCGGACTGGCACAGGGCCTCCAGGGCCAGCCCGAAGGGCAGCGCGGGTCCGTCGCCGGTGTCCTGCCAGTAGGTCTCCTCGGCAGAGGTGACCTTGCGCGCGGTGATGTGCTCGCGGGGCGCGCAGGTCTCGATCCGGTCGATCAGATGGAATCGCATCGTCGTCTCTTCTTCCGTTCCCTCACGCGTCC
The DNA here is from genome assembly GCF_044763085.1 of Streptomyces sp. NPDC096311. Classification (NCBI taxonomy): domain Bacteria; kingdom Bacillati; phylum Actinomycetota; class Actinomycetes; order Kitasatosporales; family Streptomycetaceae; genus Streptomyces; species Streptomyces sp. NPDC096311. The sequence continues at coordinate 59,183 of NZ_JBIWFN010000032.1, read as the reverse complement.
GTTACGGGCGGCCGATGCCGAGCTGGGCGGAGAACCCGCCGTCCACGCAGAGCAGTTCGCCGGTGGTGTAGCCGGAGTCGGGGCCGGCCAGGAACACCGCGGCCGCGGCGACCTGGCCGGCGGTGGCGAACCGGCGCAGCGGGATCTGCCGCTTGATGCTCTTGCCGCCGTCGCGCTGCAGCACGCCGTCCACGAGTTCGGTCGGGGTGAACCCGGCCAGGACCGCGTTGACCCGGATGCCGAAGCGGGCGAGTTCGACGGCGGCGCAGCGGGTGAAGGAGTTCAGCGCGCCCTTGGAGGCCGAGTAGTTGGCCTGGCCGATCCAGCCGCGTTCGCCCATCGCGGAGGAGATGTTGACGATGGTGGCGTCGCCGCGGGCCATGAACTGTTCCAGGACGGCGTGGGTGCAGTGCCAGGCGCCGCCGAAGTTGGTCTTCATGACGTTCAGCCAGGCGTCCGGCGGCGCGTCGTAGATGAGGCCGTCGTCGCTGGTGCCCGCGTTGTTGACGAGGATGTCCAGGGGGCCCAGGAGACGGGCGGCCTCCTGTACCAGGCGGGCGGCCTGCTGCGGGTCGGCGACGTCGGCGCCGACGGCCGCGGCCCGGCCGCCCGCCGTCTCGATCTCCTTGACGACCGCCAGGGCGTCCTCCTGGCGGGAGCGGTAGTTGACGGCGACGGCCGCCCCCTGCTCGGCCAGGGCCAGGGCGATGGCCCGGCCGATGCCGCGTGAGGCACCGGTGACCAGGGCGGTGCGGTCCTTCAGCTTCATCTGGATTCCTCCGTGGACACCCCGGCCTTCAGGCTGGGGAGGAAACGGACTCCTGCGGAGCAGGGCAGGGGAAGACGATGCGCCGCCAGGGCGGATCGTCGTTCACCAGCAACTGCCTGCGGATGTCTTAGAGTTGCCAGGCCCGGCCGGTGATGACCAAGCTGGCCGGGCCTACCGCCGGGCTGGCGGGATGTCAGGTCTGTGGAGCCGGCGTAAGACTGCTGGGCGTACCAGCGTCCCCCGCCGTTGATTCGGGGCAGCTGCTGTCTGAGAAGCAGAAAACTCAACCCGCGAGGGAAGAATCCCCCTGCTTCAGCTGGGGGAGATGTCAACTGTCTCTTCCCGTTTCTGCTACGAGGGGGCGGTGGCCGGCCGGGGCCCGCGCGGGCGCCAGGGGCGGCGGGGGTGCGGGACGCCGTTGGCCCGCACCGCCACCGGCCCCGGGGGGAGGGGTCCGGGTTCAGGCGGCGTGCTGGGCCGCGGCCCGCTCGGTCAGCAGGTCGGTGAGGTTTTGCACGGTGAACAGGCCCAGCACGCCCTCGGCGGTCAGCGGCTCGCTGAGCTGGCTGCGGTCGAACTGCGGCAGGACCTTCTCCAGGTGGGTGAGGCCGGTGTCGTTGACGACCTCGTTCTCGTCGCCGAACTCCTCGTCGGGGATGCCGCCCTGCAGCAGGGCGGCGATGTCGGCCACGGTGATCTTCACCTTGGTGGCGCGCTCGATACGGAAGAGGATGTCGAGCAGGTCGATCGACTCGGCACCCAGCTGCCCGAGCAGGGTCGCCTCGGGCACGGCCTCGGCCTCGTCGATGCCCAGGGCGTCGGCGATGGCGGCCTGGACCGCGCAGAAGTAGTCGGTCGAGGTGGGGGTCAGGGTTTCGGACACCGTTGGCTGCCTTTCGGATGGGTCGTTCCGCCGGTACCGGCCCGGGGGCCCGCACACGGACGGACGGGAGAGGAAAAAGAAGAGGAAGAGAAGGAAGGGGAGAGAAGAGGCGGAGCTGGAGGTAGAGGGGCGGAGGGAGCGGGCGGCGGGGACGGTGAGGGCGGGCCGGGTCAGGCGGCGGCGCCAGGGGCGGGCTCCTGCCCGAGCTCGCGCAGCAGTGCGGAGATCCGGCGCGCGTCGTGGGTGCTGCGCACCACGGAGTGGACGCCGGTGCGGTTGGCGAAGCCGCTGAGCACCCGGCCGGGACCGACCTCCAGGCAGCCGTCGACGGCGTGCGCGGCCACCGCGCCCAGCACGTCCGCCCACCGCACCGGCCCGGCCAGCTGACGGCGCAGCAGATCGCGGGCGTGGCCGCCGTCGCGCACCAGGGTGCCGGTCACCGAGCTGATCACGGGCAGCTGGGGCGCATGGAAGCGCACGCGCTCCAGTTCGGCGGCGAACTCGTCCTCGACCGCCCGCATCAGCGAGCAGTGGAAGGGCGCCGAGACCTTCAGCGCCACCGCCCGCTCGGCGCCCGCGGCCAGTGCCCGGCGGGCGGCCTCCTCGACCGCGGGACGCTGTCCGGAGATCACGGTCTGGCCCGGCTCGTTGTAGTTGGCGACCTCCACCACGCCCAGGGGGGCGCAGTCCGCGCAGATCTCCTCGATCCGGGCGGCGGCAAGGCCCAGTACGGCCGTCATCGCGCCGCCGACCTGCCGGGAGACCCCCGCCATCAGCTCGCCCCGGCGGCGCACCAGCCGCAGCGCCGCCTCGGCCTCCAGCACCCCGGCGGCCACCAGCGCGGGGTACTCCCCCAGGCTGTGCCCGGCCACCACGGCGGGCACGAAACCCGCCTGATCGCGCAGTACCTCAAGGACCGCGAGGCTGGTGGCGACGATGGCGGGCTGGGCGATCTCGGTCGGGGCCAGCTCCTCCTCCGGCGCGGTGCTGCACAGCGCGGTCAGCGGCAGGCCGGTCGCGTCCTCGGCGCGGGCCAGGACGCGTCCGGCGGTGCGGGGGTGTTCACGCAGCAGATGCCCGGCCATGCCCGCGCGCTGCGAGCCCTGCCCGGGAAACATCGTGAAGAGATTGTCGATCATCCCCGTTCCTGCCTCACTGAGTTGTCGGAAGAACCGTCGGAAAAATTCGGAAGAACTACCGGAAGAACTACCGGAAGAGCTGCCGGAAGAGCTGTCCGAAGATCTGGAAGAACGGTCCGCGGAAGGGTCCGGGAGAGCGGTCCGGGAGAGCTGTTTCCAGAGCCGGAGAAAGGTCATCGGGCGGTCGGCGGGCGGTACTTGGTCCTGTGAATCTGCCACGGGGTTCTGGCGCATTCCTTGAATGCGTCTGGACCGGCACTACGGCGCCCGGCAATCAGCCACTAACGTGCTGGCATGGTGAGGATGAGTGCAGACGAGCGGCGCCGGAGCGTCATCCGCGCGGCCGTGAGCGAATTCGCCCGGGGCGGGTACGACGGCACGTCCACCGAGGCCATCGCCCGGCGTGCGGGGGTGTCGCAGCCGTACCTCTTCCGGCTCTTCGCGGGCAAGCGGGCGCTCTTCCTCGCGGCGGCGCGGTGCTGCCTGGCCGACACCGCCCGGCTGTTCACCGAGGCCACCGAGGGCCTGGCGGGCGAGGAGGCACTGCGCGCCATGGCCAACGCCTACACCCGCGTCATCGTCAAGGAGCCGGAGCGGCTGCTGATGCAGATGCAGGTGTATGTCGCGGTGGCGGCGGGCGAGGCGGACGGTGACGCGGCGTTCGGGGAGGCGGTGCGGGCCGAGTGGCGGCGGCTGTGGGACACCGTCCACCGGCCGCTCGGCGCGGACACCGGCCAGACCACCACGTTCATGGCGTACGGGATGCTGGTCAACGTCCTGCTCTGCCTGGGGTTTCCGCCCGGGGACCCGCTCTGGGACGGGCTGTATCCGGCGGCGCGGGCCGGGGCGCGGCAGCCGGGCGCCCTGCAGCGGCGGCCGGCAGCCGGCTGACGGCCGCCGTCCGCCGGGCGGGCGGGACCGGTGGGACCGGCGGGGCGGTACGCGGCCGGGCTGGACTGGGCTGGGCCGAAAACCGAGGGCCGGATCCGGGCTGGGGCCGCGGGGTGCGGCCGGGACGCCGAAGCCCAGGGCCGGGGGCCCAGGCCCGCGGTCCGTGCTCTTGACCCGTGAGCCGTGGCTCGTAACCCCGTGGCCCGTGAGCCAGAGGCGGCGGGTACGGGACCGGGGCCGGTCGGCCGGACCCGGAACCCGGACCGCCCGCGGCCCGTGAGCCGGGGGCCGGGGGCCGGGGGCCGGGGGCCGCGGGGAGGACGTCCGGGGCTGGATCTCCGGTCCGGGACCGGGTCCCGGTCCGTCCGTGGCCCGTGGCTCAGGGGCCGTGGGCCCAGTCCGTGCGCGGGGCCCCGGCCCACGGGTACGACGGCCGGAGCCGGGGCCCGCGACCGGGCCTGGAACGGGGGGCTCCGGGGCGGGCGTCAGTCCACGGTGGCGGCCGGGGCGGGGGCCGGGCGGCGGGCCGGGGCCCAGCGGGTGCCGTAGGCGACCTGGCCCTTCTCCGCGGCGGCGAAGGCCTTCGTGTTCCAGTTCTTGCGCATGAACGCCTCGCGCGCCCGGATCAGCAGCGGATTCTGTACCGCGCCCATCCGCCCGATCCGCCAGGCGATGCGCTGCAGCGGCGCGGTACGGGCGCGGCGTTCGCGCTCGTAGCGGCGCAGCGCGGCGATGGGGTCGTCGGCGTGCTCCAGGTGCTCGGCGAGGACCAGGGCGTCCTCCAGGGCCTGGCAGGCGCCCTGGCCGATGTTGAAGGTGATGGGGTGCGCGGCGTCGCCGAGCAGGGTGACGCGGCCCTGGCCCCACCGGCGTTCGGGGCTGCGGCCCTCGACGTCGCCGCGGATGATGTCCTCCTCGGGGGTGGCGGCGAGGATGTCGGCCACCGGGCCGCCCCAGCCGCGGTGGCGGCGCAGCAGCATCTCCCGCACGCCGGGCGTGTCCCGGCCGCCCGCGGGCCCGTTGGCCACGCTCATCCAGTGGACCAGGCCGGGTGCCACGTCGTAGTAGGTGAAGCGGGTGCCGGGCCCGAACATCGCGTTGAAGGTGCCCGGCGGGATGTCCGGGTGCTGCAGGGGGGAGCGGCCGCGCCAGGCGATGTAGCCGCTGTAGCGGTTGCGGGCGGGACCGAAGAGAGCGTCGCGGACCGTGCCGTGGATGCCGTCGGCGCCGATCAGCAGGTCGCCCCGTTCGCTGCCGCCGTCCGCGAACCGTACGGTGACCCCGTCCTCGTCCTGCTCGAAGCCGGTCACGTGGGCCCCGGTGCGCACCGGGGAGCCGTGCAGGGCCTCGCGCAGCACGCCGTGCAGGACGGAGCGCTCGACGGCGATCGTGGGCGCGCCGTAGCGCTCGACGAAGTCGCCGACCGGCCAGGCGCCCAGCACCTCGCCGCGGTGGGTGCTGAAGTGCGCGACCTGCTGGGCCGGGGCCGTCTCGAGGACCTGCCCGGCCACGCCCAGGCAGTCCAGCGCGAGCACGCCGTTGGTCCAGATGTGCAGGCCCGCGCCGCCGTCGCGCAGTGCCTCGGCCCGTTCGAAGACGACGGGCTCAAGACCGGCGCGCTGGAGCGCGAGGGCAGCGGCCAGGCCGCCGATCCCTCCGCCGGCGATGAGTACGCGACGGGCACGTCCAAGGGCCATGGGTCTGTCTCCTCGTGGCTGTCCGGGCGGATGTCCCCGTAGGGCGGGGACGGCACTCCGCTGCGGCCCGGGGTGCTCCCTCGTCGTTCTTGCGGAATCCCCTGCGGACCACTGGAGTTGTCAACGCTAGCATTCGAAGCACTGAACTTGATAGTGTCGGCAGTACATCTAGCGTTGATAAATCCACGTGGCGGCAGGCCATGTGGCAACCGGCAGACGGACAAGGGTGGTTGTGATGGAAACCCTCGTACAGACCCTGGCCGTGGTGGCCACGATGGCCAACGCGGTGGTCTACGGCACCGATGTCTTCTCCGCGATCGTCCAGCGGCCGGCCCTCGCGCACGTCGACGACGCGGTGCTGACCAGCACCATGGGGCAGATCCACCGTTTCGGGGACCGCCGGATGCCCGTCCCGGGCGTCTTCGGCCTGCTCGCCACGGTGGCCACGGCCGTCGCGGCCGGGTTCGGCGGCCGCGTGAGCGCGGCCGTCGCGGCCGCCGTCGCGGCGGCGGCCCTGGTGGTGTGGCTGGCCGTCTACAACAAGGTGAGCGCGCCGGTGAACAAGGAGCTGACCGACGCGGCCCTCGACTGCCGCACCGCGCCCGACGCGCGGGGCCTGCAGCGCACCTGGGACAGCGTCATCAACGCCCGGGTCGTGCTGCAGGCGGTGGCGCTGGGCGCGATGTGCGTGGCACTCGTGGCGTCCTGACACCGCGGAAGGCCGCCGCCGCGCAGACGGGCGAGGGGTGGGGCAGGGAAACCCGCGGGTCTCCCTGCCCCACCCCCTTCCCGCCTCCCGCTTCCTTCTTCCCGCTTCCCGCTTCCCGTCCGCGGCGGCCCCTGCCGCAGGGCGATTACTGCAGGGCGATGCTGCCCAGGACGGACGTCTCGGTGTCCTCGTCCGGGCCGTCGGCGATCTCACTGCCGAATGCGGGGCCGAGCTCCGGCTCGTTTCCTGCGGGATTCTTCTTCTTGCTGACCACGGTGGTGTCCCTTCGGGCGTGAGCGGCCAATACCGTACTGAGATTCACGAAGGGCCGCACCGCGCGTCAAGGCGCATTGCGCCGCGTCCACCGGAACGCGAGGCGCCCTCGAGAAATCCGGTAAAAGAAATACGCATTCCGCACACCGCACTCCCCCGCGGCCGGCGGGAATCAGCGCGCCGCCCCGCCCGCCCGAATTCCCCCCACTCCCCTCCCCCGCCCCTTCCCTGCTCCTTCCCTTTCCTCCCGCGGTTCCTCCCGCGGTTCCTCCCGCGGCGGTCTGGCCGGGCGCGGGCGGCGGGTCACGCCGGTCCGGCCGGGGCGGGCCGGGACTGGGCGAGGGCGTCCGCGAGGGTCCGCCAGATCTCCGCGGCGAGGTCGATGTTGGCGTCCTCCTGGGCCTGCTGCGCCAGGGTGCGCAGCCCCTCCACGCCGGAGGCGTCGCCGCCCAGGATCAGCAGCCGCTGGCGCAGGATCTCCAGCCGCACCCGGTCGCGGTAGGTCATCCTCGGCTCGTCCCCGGCCAGGTCGCCCAGCAGGGCGCGGGCATCGTCGTAGCGGCCGGTGGCGAACGCCAGATCGGCCTTCAGCGCGGTCAGGTCCTGGCGCAGGGCGGGCGTGCCGACGAAGGCGAGGGCGGCCTCGGCCTGAGCGGCGCAGGCCGCGGCCCGCGCGGGGTCGGGGGGCAGGGTCTGCAGGTGCAGCCGGCCCGCGGCCAGCCGCAGCCTGAGCCACAGCACCAGGTCCTCCTGGCTGCTGAAACGCTCCAGGGCCGCATCCAAGAAGGCCTGCGCCCCGGTGTGGTCGCCCTGGCGCACCCGGACGGCGGCGGCCGTCCACATGGCCTCGGCCCACAGCGCGTCGGTGCGGCCGGCGACCAGCGCGGCCAGTTCGTCGGCGTGCACCCGCGCCTCCGGCACCTGCCCGGCCTCCGCCTGCACCGACACCAGCGCCAGCAGCGCGGCGGCCCGGTCCTCCACGCCCAGGTCCTCGCCCAGGGCGAGCCGGTGGGCGGCGACGGCCGCGTCCAGGGCGGGGGTGATCTCACCGAGCGAGCGCAGGCAGCGGGCCAGCCGGGTCAGGCCGCGCACCCGCAGCTCGGCCGATCCCACCTCGTCGCCGAGCGCCACCAGCCGGCCGAGGTCCGCGCGCTCGGCGGCGTGGTCGCCCTGCAGCCGGGCGGCCCGCGCCAGCAGCCACAGCGCCTGCCAGCGCAGCACCGCGCTCTCGTGGCCCTCGGCGGCCAGCGCCGCGCGCAGCGCCCCGATGGCGTCCGCGGAACCGGTGGAGGACGCCAGCGTCAGCGCGTGTGCCAGGGAACCGGTGACCGGCTCCTCGAAGTCGGCGGCGTCCAGGCCCAGCCGGCCCGCCAGATAGCCCACGGCCCGGTCGGTGGGCTGGCGCGCCCCCGATTCCAGACGGGAGAGATAACCGGTGGACATGCCCTCGCCGGCCAGCGCCGTCTGCGACAGCCCCTGGGCCGTCCGGAGCTTTTTCAGGCGGTGTCCGAACGCGGGCTGTCGCAGCATGACCGAATCCCCTGGGGTGAGCGGGCAAGAAAGTTTCACCGGGAGCCGCCCCGAGCGTAGGGCGCCGGGCAACACGCGGGCAAACCTTTGCCAGGCCCCCGCCGGGAATCTCGTGCCGCTCTCACGCGCCTCTCACGCGTCTCTCGTGGACTCCTCCAGCGTTCCTCCAGCGCGGCGGGGCACGCTCGGCAGGACCCGGCCGGCGCACCCGGCCGGGTGCGGAGCCCCTCCGCAGGTCAACGCCCGGGAGTCGACGATGAGGCCATCGGTGTGCGCACCACGGTGGGCGGCGTGGACGGCCACCACGGGACACGGCAGCGGCCCCTCCCCGGCGGCGGACACCGGCCACCGGGCCCCGTCGGCGCCGGACACCCCCTCTGACGAGGACATCGGCTGGCCCAGACGGTGCACGCCGCCCGCCCCGTAACCCACCTAACCCCGCTGCGCCGGGTGATGGACCTGTGTCACCGTCCTTGCCGGAGCCGCGCCCTGGGGGCTGGGACGGCGCCCCGTGCAATGAAAGACACGGGGCCAGACGCCCGCGCCCTTCCGCGACCAGGGGCCCTGCTCCCTCAACTGCCCCCGGCCACTGGCACGTTCTGATCCAGCAGACCCTGCCGGTCCGTGACTGGCTTTCGGCGCCGAGTTGCGGGCTGTCGACCCGCACACGAGCAGCCGCGGCATCAGACCCCGTGGTCGTCTGCGCCGAGCCGCTGGCTGAGGTCGCTCGCCCGATGCCGGGCCCGGGCCCGCAGGCGCGAGGTCTCGTCCTCGGTGAGTCCGTGGGCGGCGAATTCCTCGTCGTCGTACCACTCGGCGCCGGCGAGACAGCCATGGAGGTCCCGGAGGCGGAACTCGTCGCGGCCGTGCCGCCCGCCGAGCCGTTCGAGGTCGTTCGCGGTGTGGTTCTCGGTGTGGTTCTCGGCGGCGGCGTGCACATCGATGAGATCTCTCACCGCGCCCCGGCCAGCCAGGGGGGCGGGGCGGGGCGCGGACCTTGGTGCCGATGACGTCAGGAAGAGCGAGGACCAGGCCGTACTCCGTTTCCACGGGCGGTGCCCAGAGGTTCTCTTTGAGGATGTCCACTTCGCCGTCCTCGCCGGTTGCGGGGACGGCGGCCACAAGGCGTGCGGAGAGCGGGTCCACGCCGACTACCGTGACGGCCCGGCCACGCCGGACCAGACCGTGCTCCACAGCGTGGACGATGTCCGTCAGGGGGGCCGGATTCTCGGTGGCGACGTCAAGGTCCTGACTCAGCCGGTCGACCAGCCCATGGGCCTGGACCGCGTATCCACCCGTGATGATCAAGGGGTACGGCGTGCCGATCGCGAGGACACCGGCCAAGAGCCGCCGGTGGAGCTCGCTGAGGTTCACGCGGCGGTCGGCGTCCGCCTGGCGAGCGCGGGAAAAGCGTCCTCCCCCACCAGGCGGATGTGCCTGCTGACCAAGGTGCGCAGCACGGGCCACCGGGCGACCAGCAGGTCCCCGCCGAGCAGGGTGATCAGGTCGTCACACTGCCCCTCGGCAAGGACAGTGCGGTACAGGCTCATGCGCTGGCGCGGCCGGTCCAGGCCGTAGGCGCGAAGCCCGGACCAGGCGACGTGCAGCGGCAGTTCAATCCGGCCCTGCACGGGTCCGGAAAGCTCGTCGAGCGAGGCGGGCAGGCGACACGCGTACCGCTCCCGCAGAACTTCGGCGGCGGGCGGGTGCGGGAGGCCGCTGCGGTGGGCGGGGCGGTCAGCCGGAGGGGGCGTCGGCCGCGGGGGCGGCCGGGCGCAGGGGGGCGGCCGGGGCGCGCAGGCCGGATTCGAAGGCGTAGATCGCGGCGTGGACCCGGTTGCGCAGCCGCAGCTTGTGCAGCAGGTTCTGCACGTGGGTCTTCACGGTGTGCTCGGACAGGGTCAGCGCCCGGGCTATCTCGCCGTTGGACAGGCCGCGGGCCAGCAGGTCCAGGACCTGGCACTCGCGGTCGGTGAGCCGGTCGGGGCTGACGGGCGAGAGGGGCGCCGCCGGCCCGGCGGCAGGCCTGCGCCCGGGCGGGGACGGGGTGGGGCCGTGCACCAGGGTGTATCCGGCGGCGGCCAGGACGACCGCGGAGGCCAACTGCCCGGCGGTGGCGGTGGCCGGCAGGTGGCCGCCGGCCGCCCGGCCGGCGGCGTCGGTGCGGCCCGGGCCGCCGAGGGTCAGCAGCGGCAGGTCCCCGCCGCCGAAGGCCGGCGCGGCGGCCTGTCCGCCGCCGGGCGCGCCGTGGGCGACCAGGACGTGCGGGGGCCGGGCGGCCAGCGCGCGCAGCAGCGGCGGCCCCGGTTCGCTCTCGCCGGTGACGCGGATGTCGGGGTGGCCCTCGAGGAGGGCGGTGATACCGCGGCGGGCGAGCGGGTCCTCGCCGATCACGTGCACGCGCACGCCCGGCCCCGCGCCCGGGCGCGGGGCCGGGGCCGGGGTCGGGGCCGGGCCGGCCGCCTCGCCGGGGGCGGGGGCCGGTGCGGGGAGCACGCGGAGTGTGGCGTGCCGCTCGTCCATGGCGCTCTCCTCCCTGTCTCCCGGGATGTCCCGCCGGTCCCGGGTTGTCCCGCCGGTCCTGGGTTGTCCCGCCGGTCCTGGGTTGTCCTGTCGGGTCCTGGGATGTCCCGCCCTGTTCACCGTAGGCGGCGGGCGCGGCCGTGTCCGGTGCGCTCCAGCGGGCCACGACCCGTCCGCTATCCGTTGCTCAGATATCCGTTGCTCAGAGCCTCAGCGGCTCTCGGCATTCCGGGTCCGGGTCCGGGCAGGCATTTCCTCCCGGAAGGAGTCCGTCGCCGGGGGACGCGGGGTCAGGCGGCGGCCTCCACGGCGGCCAGGGCGTGCAGCCGGCGGCGCAGTTCACGGCGGGCGGGCCGGCCGCCCGGCCGGCGGGGGACGGCGTCGAGGGCCTCCAGGCGGCGGATCTGCTCGCCGGGGCCGAGCCGGGCGTTGGCCTGTGCGGCGACCGAGTCGAGGACGTCGAGCAGGCCGCAGCCGTCGCCGGGGGGCATCTCGCGCAGGACCACGCCGGCCCAGACCAGGGCGCCGCGCGCCGGGTCGGGCCAGTCCGCGACGATGCAGTCGGCCACCCGCGGGTCCTGGCCGATGACCCGTTCCACCACGGCCGGGGCGACCAGGGCGTCGTCGCAGGTGAATACGGAACCGGGCGCATCCACCAGGTGCAGTCCGCCGTCCGCGTCGAGATAGCCCGCATCGCCGGTGGACAGCCAGCCGTCCGCGTCCTGCGCCGCACCGGCCGGGCCGGGGCTCAGCTGCGGTCCGCGGATCTGGACCTGGCCGGTCGACCACACCGGCGCGGGCCGGGCGCCGCCCGGCAGGACGACCCGGCACTCGGTGCCCGGCAGCGGCACCCCGACCGCGCCGAGACCGGGCCGCGAGCCGGGCGGCTGGTGGTGGGAGAGGGCACCCACCTCGGTGAGGCCGTAGCCCTGCAGGACCGGTACGCGCAGCGCGTCGCGCAGCCGGCGGGCGCGGCCGGGCTCCAGCGCGCCGCCGCTGACGTGGAGGGCGCTCAGCCGGCGGGCGCCCGTCCGGGCACCGGCCCCGCCCAGCCGGGTGTCGCCGGCAAGGCGGTGCAGCCGGGCGGGCGGGGCGTAGAAGTGGGTGGCATCCGCCCGCGCGGCTGCTTCCAGTGCTCCGAAGGGATCCGGGTCCGGGCACAGCACCTGCCGGGCCCCGGCGTGGACGGCCGAGTTGAGGTGCACGGCGTGGTACCGCGGCAGGTGGTTGAGGACGACGGAGGAGGGGCCCAGACGGTGGGCGAGGGCGGTCTGGGCGGCGCCCGCGAGAAGGTTGCGGTGCGTCAGCCGCACCCCGTTCAGCCGTCCCGCACCGTCCGGGGCGAACTGCAGGCACGCCACCGTGTCCACGCCCGGCGCCGGTGTCCGCGCGGGCACGCCGGCGGGCACCGGCGCCAGCGCCCGCGCCATCGGCACACCCCCGCCCGCACCCGCCGGCGTGTCTGTTGCCGCGTCCGCCGGGGCGTCCGTGAGGACGACGGTGTGCAGCAGGGGCAGCCGGTCACCGAGCCCGGCGAGCAGCCCGGCCAGCGCGGCGGGGACGAAGGCGATCTCGGCCCCGGCCGCCGAGCACACCTCGTACAGGGCGGCCGGCCCCATCAGCGGGTCGAGCAGGGCGAGCGGGTGACCGCTGCGGACGGTGCCGTAGTACACGGCGGGGAAGACCGCATCGAGGGTGGCGGCCGCGGCGACGACCGCGCCGGCCCGGCCCGCGGCGCGCCGCACGTAGTGGGCGATACGGTCCGCCTCCCGGTCCAGGGCCGCGAACGACACCCCGGCCCCCGCCCCCGCCACGGTGACGGCCGGGGCGTCCGCGTCACGGGCCGCGGCTCGCCGCAGCAGGTCGTCCAGCGGGCTCTCCAGATACCTGAGGATGGGCACGGCACGACCTCCCGGCGGCAGACAGACAAAAACAGCGGATGTCCGGATGCCCCACGGTCGGCGGCCGGGCTCGAGACCCCTTGGAAACCCGCTGGAGATCCCCGCCACCGCACCGGCCCGCGTCGCGGACCGAGGACCGGGGCCAACGGCGGGAACGGCCCGGTGCAGCCGCCTCCGCCCGTACAGGTGGTGCAGCCCGTGCAGAGGGTGCAGAGGGTGCAGCCCGTGCAGGTGGTGCAGCCCGTGCAGAGGGTGCAGAGGGTGCAGCCCGTGCAGGTGGTGCAGCCCGTGCAGAGGGTGGTGCGGACCGGGGACGCGGGCAGGTCCTCGGGCAGCCGGAGCCCCGGCACGGACCGGTCCCGGGCGTACGGCGGCCAGGGCGGGCCTGCCACGAGGACCGGGGCCGGCGCCGGGACCGGGACCGGGACCGGGGAGAGCCAAAGCCGCTTCCTGCTCGTGCCGCAGGCGCAGCGCGTGCCGCCTCATGTCTTATGCGGGGAGTGCTGCCAGGTGTCCGCCCACCGGGTGGGGCAGGGGGAAGCTGCGCAGTGCCGCGCGGCTCCAGGGGAAGCCGTAGCCCAGGTGCAGGACCGAATCCTGCGCCTCGTCGGCGGGCACGGCGACGGCGACCAGCACGTCGGGCACCGGCTCCAGTTCGACGAACCGCCACGGGCGGGCGGTGTCGTCGGCCGGCGGGGTGAAGGCGTGTACGCCGCGTTCGTCGTCCAGCGTGAAGGCGAACGTGTCGAAGGGCAGCCCGAGGCCGAGGCCGCGGGCCTTGGAGTAGGCCTCCTTGAGGGTCCACACGCGCAGCGCGCGCCGGTCGCGGGCCGGCCCGTCGGCGGCCTGTGCGACCCATTCCCGCTCCGGGGCGGCGAAGGTCCGCACGATGGTGGTGATGGCCCGCTCGTCCCGGTCCTCCAGCCGTTCCACGTCCACGCCGATACGGTGCCGGCGCACGATGCCCAGCAGGCTGTAGCCGCCCGCGTGGGAGAGGTTGAAGTCCAGCTGGGACCCGCCGCGCGGCCCTCCCGCGGCGGCGGGCCGCAAGAAGGGCCGTCCCCGCGCGGAACGCCAGATGACCAGCTCCGCCTCGGCCAGGCCCGCCTCCAGCGCCAGCGCGCGCCGCACCAGGGTGTGGGCCAGGAGGTACTGGCGCCGGTCGCGTTCGAACAGGAAACGGCTCGCGGTCTTCTGCTCCTGCGCGTCCAGCCAGTGCGTGGCGAGCAGGAGCGCGACCTCGGGCGGCAGGCCGTCGTTGGGACACAGCCACAGCTTGACCGGCTCCCCGCCCCCCGCACCCGGAGCAGGAGCGGGAGCGGGGGCGGCCCCGGGTTCGGGGGTGGGGGTGGCGGGGGGTGCGGGGCGGGTGGTCACTGCGGTGCTCCGTCCGTGCCGGGGCCGGGCTCCAGCGGGCGGGGCCGCAGCACGGTGGCGGGCAGCTCGACGGCGGCCGGGCCGGGATGCGCGGGCAGTACGGCGCAGACGTCGACCCCGGCCAGCCACAGCCGTGTCAGCTGCTCCAGGCGGCCGCCCTGCCACAGGGCGGCCACGTAGGCGCGGGTCTCCTCGAGTCCCTCGATCAGCGGCGGGCCCGCGGCGGTACGCAGGTCGGCGCTGCGCACGCCCGCCGGCCCGGTGCCCGGGCCGGGGTGCGCGGCGAAGCCGGCCAGCGCGTCGGCCAGTTCGGCGACCGTGCGGACGGTCACCGCCAGACGGCAGCGCAACACCGCCCGCCCCAGGCGCAGTTCGTGTGCGACCGCGGCGAGATCCGGGACCGCCGGGCCGCCGCCGGACAGGCGGGCCGCGAGCCGGCCGGCGGTGGCCGCCAGGTGCGCGGGCGTGGCGGCGGACAGCAGCACCAGTTCCGCGGGACGCGTGCCCGGCGGCGGGTTCGTGCGGGCCGGGGCGCGCGGGACGGCAGGCGCCTCCTCCACGACCAGCACCACACCCGCACCCTCCCCACCCTCCGCGCCGTCCGCGCCGTCCGCGCCGTCCGCGCCGTCCGCGCCGTCCGCGCCGTCCGCGCCGTCCGCGCCGTCCGCAGCGTCTGCCGCGTCCCCTGTGTCTGCGGGGCCTACGGCGTCTACGGCATCCGTGGGGGCTGCGGGGGCTGCGGGTCCGGGCACGCTGACCAGCGCCCTGCGGGGCAGCACGGTGCCGTCGTCGCGGCGGACCGGCTCCCAGGCGGCGGGCGCGGGGCGGTCCGGGCCGGCCAGCAGCACGGCGTGGCGCAGCTGCCCCACGGCGCGGACCAGGGCCGCCGCCCCGGTCACCGCCCCGGCATCGCCCACCAGCGCCGCCACCGTCCGGGAACTCTCCTCCAGAGCGACCCCCGCAGCCTGCAGGCCGGCGTCCGGCACCTCCGACTGCGCGCCGGCGTCCGGGCCCTGCGGGCCGGTGTCCGGGGGCCGCAGGCCGGCCGCGGCCAGCGCCCGGCCGACCAGCCGGCCGTGCTGCGGGCCGGCGGCGGCGCGGCCCGGGTGGCCGACCGCGCTGGAGCGGATCACGGCGTGCACGCGGTCGCCGTCGGCACGGGCCGCGGCCAGCGGCTTGAGCAGCACGGCCGCCACCCCCTCACCGGCGCCGGGCCGCTGGCACGCCGGATGCAGGCGCAGCTCGACCGCGCCGACCAGCGCCGCGGCGCACTCGCCCGCGCGCAGCGCACCGAGCGCGAGGTGCAGCGCGGTCAGGAAGGAGGAGTCACCGCTGTCCACGCTCAGGCTGGGCCCGCGCAGGTCGAGCAGGTGCGACAGCCGCGCGGCCGGCCCGGGCCGGGAAGGCGGAGGGGCGGTGTGCCGGTGCCCGGTGCCCGGCAGCGCACCGCCGGCCGGGCCGAGAGCGGCATACACGCCCACGCTGCGTGCCGTGCCGTCGGGGGCGGTGAGCCGTTCCAGGCGCGCTCCGGCGTATCCGGCGCTCTCCAGCGTCTGCCACGCGCTCTGCGCCAGCAGCCGCTCGCGCAGGTCCAGCCCCGCCGCCTGGCGGGCACCGAGCCCGAACAGGTCCGGGTCGAACTCCTCCACGCCGTCCAGGAAATGCCCCCGCCAGCCCGCACACGCCGACCGCCGGCCGTCCGGGAGCGCGGCCGCGGCGATCCGCCCCTGCAGCCCGTTGCGCCAGAACGCCTCCACATCCCCCGCCTGCGGGAAACGTCCCTGGATCCCCACGACCGCACACGGCATGCCCGCACCGGTCCCGGCCCCGTCACCCACACCGGGAACCGGGCCGGGGACAGGGCCGGGGACGGGGACGGGGACGGGCAGCGGCTCACGGTCCGCCGCCACCGGCAGGGCCGTCACCGGCAGGGCCACGACCGGCGGGGCCACGGCCGGTGAAGTGCCGGCCAGCAGGGCCACGGCGTGCTCACGCCGCAGGGTGCCGCCCTTGAACCGCGTCAGGATCTCCCGGGTGTCCATCACCGTGCGCCCCTCGTCTCGGACGGTCCGTCAGGCGGAGCGGGCCGCCAGCAGGGCGGCCGCCTCGTCGATGCTGAGCACCTCGTCACGTACCGCGTCGAGCAGCGCGTCCAGATCGACCCCCGCCGCCGGCACAGCCTGGGCGCCGCCCGGCGCCGGGCCCGCCGGGAACGGCCCCGCCTGCCCGGCCGGGACGGCAAAAGCCGCGCCCAGGCGGCCGGACGCGGGCGTGCGGTGCGTGCGGTGCGCCGCCCGCCCGCTGACGTACGCCGCCATGGCCGTGAGGTCGGGCTGGTCGTAGAGCAGGTCGGCCTGCTCGCTGAGGTTGTAGGTGCGGTTGATGCCGGCCAGGAACTCCGCGGCCAGGATCGAGTCCAGCCCCAGCGCCGCGAACGGCGCGCTCACGTCGATGTCGCCCGGCCCGCAGTGCAGGATCCCGGCGAGCTGCTCCCGCAGCGTGTCCGTGACCGCCTCCACAGCCACATCCGCATCCGCCTCCGCGGGTGCGGCGGGGCGGGGAGCGGCGAGTTCGGCCGCCACGTGCCGGGCCAGGGCCTGGGGCGTCGGGTGCTCATACAGTGCGGTGGCCGCGATCCGGGTGCCGTAGCGGGCGTTGAGCGCCGCGACGAACTCGACCGACAGCATCGAGTCCAGGCCCAGCAGCCGGAAGGGCTCCTGCGCGTCGAGCGTCTGCGGCTCGATACGCATCATGCCCGCCAGCACCGCGGTGAGCTCCGCGAGCACGTCGGCCACGGGCGTCGGCGAGACGGCGGGCGGCTGAGGGACGGATGTCATGGTGGGCGTCTCCAAGGGTCGTATCCCGGGTGGCCGTTGTGGCATTGTGGGCGCCGCCGGCACCCCGCCACATCCCCGGCCGTGGTGATCCCCGCCGGCAGTGACTGGCTCCCGGGAACCAGCCGCCGCCGCGGCCCTCCGCCCAAAGAGTGAGCCGCCCTGCCGCACCGCCCCGCGCACGCCGCACCGCCGCACCGCCCTGCCGTCGCGTGCCGTGGCGTGCCGGCCCGCGCGGGTCCGCGCCGTGTCAGCGGACCCGCGCGGGTGCGGGCGGGCCCGCGCCGTCGGCGGGGGCGGGCGCCGGTGCCGCCTCCGGCGCCGCGGTCTGGATCGAGTGCTGCAGCCGCCGCAGCCGCGGCGAGGGCTCCAGGCCCAGGTCCGTGTCGAGGGTGGCGCGCAGCTGGTGGTAGACGCTGAGCGACTCGCTGCGCCGCCCCGAGCGGTGCAGGGCCAGCATGAACTGCGCGTGCAGATTCTCGTGGGTGCGGTAACGGCTGGTCAGCACGGTCAGCTCGGGCAGCAGTTCGCGGTGGCGGCCCAGCCGCAGATCGGCCTCGATGCGCTGGTCCAGCGCGCACAGCCGGCTCTCCTCCAGCCGCCGGGCCTCCATCGCCAGCTGCGCCCCCGCCTGGACGTCGGCGAACGCGGTCCCCGTCCACAGCGCCAGCGCCCGGCCCAGGGTGCGGGCCGCCTCGGCGAAGGCGCCCTGGTCCATGGCCCGGTAGCCCTCCCCCGCGAGCCGCTCGAAGGCGCGCACGTCGCTGCTGCCGCCGCCGGAGGCGAGCAGATAGCCGCCCGGCAGGGTCATCAGGACGTCCTTGGCGGCGGCCCGGTCGTCCCCCAGCGCCTGCGCGATGAGCTCGCGCAGCTGCAGCACGTACGTCTGCAGCGTGGTGCGGGCGCTGCGCGGCGGGGCTGTGCCCCACAGCTCCTCGGTGAGGGCCGCGACCGGCACCACCTGGTCGGCGTGGAGCGCCAGCAGAGCCAGGACCTGCCGCGGTTTCGGCGCGGTCGGGGTGATGGACACCCCGTTCTCCCGCACCGCCAGTGCGCCCAGTACGTCGATGTCCACGCCGTCTCCCCTGGTCGGTGTGCCGTGCCGCACCCACGATTACAAAACAGCACGTCCGGTCTGTCAATACTAGACCGTTCATGCTGTTTCTATCGGGTGACGGGCCGGCGGCAGACCGGCGGCAGACGGGGAACAGGCCGCCGGGGTGCCGGAATTCCCCGGTCCGCACCCTCCGGGGGGAGGCCGGGCCCCGGCCCCGCCCGCCGCGGCCGGCGGCCCGCAAAGCAGACCGCCGGGTCTGCTCCCGGCACAGGAAGGGGCGGGAAGGGGCGGGAAGGAGAGGTGCCGGGGAGGGCGGCGGGGCGGGGGTTACTGCGGGGGGTTGCCGTGTTTGCGGGAGGGCAGGTCGGCGTGTTTGGCGTGCAGCATGGCCAGGGAGCGGATGAGGACCTCGCGGGTGGCGGCGGGGTCGATGACGTCGTCGACCAGGCCGCGTTCGGCGGCGTAGTAGGGGTGCATGAGTTCGGCCTTGTACTCCTTGACCATGCGGGCGCGCATGGCCTCGGGGTCGGCGGCCGCGGCGATCTGCCGGCGGAAGATGACGCCTGCCGCGCCTTCCGCGCCCATCACGGCGATCTCGTTGGTGGGCCAGGCGTAGGTGAGGTCGGCGCCGATGGACTGGGAGTCCATGACGATGTAGGCGCCGCCGTAGGCCTTGCGCAGGATGAGCGAGATCCGCGGCACGGTCGCGTTGCAGTACGCGTACAGCAGCTTGGCGCCGTGCCGGATGATCCCGCCGTGCTCCTGGTCCACCCCGGGCAGGAATCCGGGCACGTCCAGCAGGGTGACGATCGGGATGTTGAAGGCGTCGCACATCTGCACGAACCGGGCGGCCTTCTCGGAGGCCTCGATGTCCAGCACGCCGGCCAGGGTCTGCGGCTGGTTGGCGACGATGCCCACCACCTGGCCGTCCAGACGGGCCAGCGCGCAGATGATGTTGCGGGCCCAGCGCTCGTGGACCTCCAGGCAGTCGCCGTCGTCGACGATCTCCTCGATGACCTTCGCCATGTCGTAGGGGCGGTTGCCGTCCGCGGGGACCAGGTCCAGGAGACTCTCGCCGCGCCGTCCGGGCGGGTCGTGGGGGGTGGTGTGCGGGGGGTTCTCGCGGTTGTTCTGCGGGAGCATCGACAGGAGGTAGCGCACCTCGGCGAGGCAGGTCTCCTCGTCGTCGTAGGCGAAGTGACAGACACCGGAGGTCTCCGCGTGGACGTCGGCGCCGCCGAGCCCGTTCTGGGTGATCTCTTCACCGGTGACCGTCTTGACGACGTCGGGGCCGGTGATGAACATCTGCGAGGTCTCGCGGACCATGAACACGAAGTCCGTCAGCGCGGGGCTGTAGGCGGCGCCGCCCGCGCACGGGCCGAGCATCACCGAGATCTGCGGGATGACGCCGGACGCCTTGGTGTTGCGCTGGAAGATGCCGCCGTAGCCGGCGAGCGCGCTCACGCCCTCCTGGATGCGGGCGCCCGCGCCGTCGTTGAGGGAGACCAGCGGCGAACCGGCCGCGATGGCCATGTCCATGATCTTGTGGATCTTCGTGGCGTGGGCCTCGCCCAGCGCGCCGCCGAAGATACGGAAGTCGTGCGCGTAGACGAAGACCGTACGGCCCTCCACCGTGCCCCAGCCGGTGACGACACCGTCGGTGTACGGCCTCTTGGCCTCCAGGCCGAACCCACTCGCCCGGTGCCGGCGCAGCTGCTCGACCTCCTGGAAGCTGCCGTCGTCCAGCAGCAGGGCGATGCGTTCCCGGGCGGTCAGCTTGCCCTTGGCGTGCTGCGCGGCGGTCGCCTTCTCCCCCGGGCCCAGCCGGGCCGCCTCGCGGATCGCGTGCAGCTCGGCCACGCGTCCGCGGACACCGGCCGGCCCCGGCCCGTCGGAAGCGGGGCCCGCGGCCGGGGCCGGGCCCCGGGCGGGAGTGGGGCCCTGGGCGGGAGCCGGGCCCTGGGCGGGAACGGGGCCCTGGGCGGGAACGGGGGCGGGGGCGGTGGTCAATGCCATGTCAGGTCCCTTTCTGGGGCGGGGAGTTCCGCATCACGGCCGGCCGCGCCGGGCCCGGCGGGTGCGGGGCCGGTGTCACTGCCAGCTGCGCGGGGCCCGGCGGGTGCGGGGCCGCCACCAGCGGGAGCCGTTGACCGGCCTGCCCCGGCGGGGGAACGCGCCGCCCGCGCGCAGCGCGAGCAGCACCACGCGGTCAGTGCGGCCAGTTCCTCGTCGCTGGCCTGCCCGCGCTCCACGCGCAGGACGGGCTCGTGGTGCTCCGGCGTGCCCATACCCCTCCTTCGGTCGTGGGGACACCGTCGGCCACCCGGCTCAAGAACCGCTCTCACTGCGCTCGAAGGACGCCGCACCCAGGGGCGGAGCGGGCGCGGCGAAGGGGTGTGCCGCGGGGCGGGGGAAACGCTTCGGCCACCCGCTGCCCGTGCGGGCGGACGGCCGGCGGGGTGGCGGGGGCCGGGCGGCGGCGCGGGCGGCGCACGGTGCGGCGCGTACCCGGCGGGGCCCGGCACATGGTGTCTTGACTGCGCCGGTGGCGGTGATTACGGATCCGGCCGGCCCCCGCGCCGGCGGGCGGAAAAGGGGACGACGGTAGCCGTGTGGAGTGCGGCGACAGCGGAACCAGGAGTTCTCCTCGAGCGGCCGTACACACGTTCTCCAGCGCACCGGACGCCGTACGCGGCACCGGACTTGGAAGTCCGCTCGAGAACGGATCCAGGAAAACGCTGGACGGGGACGGCCGCGGCTAGCGTGAGCGGCGGCGCGGATTTCCGGCCAACAAAGTGGAACGGGACAAGGAGCTCGACGACATACGGAATGCGGAATACGGAGGAGACCGTGAGGATTCAGGTTCTGGGTCCGTTGAGTGCCGAGGTCAACGGGGGATCCATCGTTCCGAGCGCGGGCAAGCCGCGGCAGATCCTGTCGCTGCTGGCGTTGTATCCCGGGCGGGTGATGCCCGTCCCGACCCTCATGGAGGAGATCTGGGCGACACAGCCGCCGCAGAGCGCGCTGACCACGCTGCAGACCTACATCCTGCAGCTGCGCCGGCGGCTGGGCACCGCGATGGGGCCCGGTGCGCCGGGCGGCGCCAAGGAGGTGCTGGCCACCCGGCACGGCGGCTATCTGCTGCAGATCCCGCCCGACTGCGTCGACGTGCACCAGTACGACCGGCTGACCAGGGAGGGCCAGAGCGCCTTCGAGAGCGGCGACGACGAGGTCTCCGCCGCCCGCTTCAAGGCGGCCCTGGGCCTGTGGCAGGGCCCCGCCCTGGTCGACGTACGGCTGGGGCCGGTCCTGGAGATCGAGGTGGTACGGCTGGAGGAGAGCCGGCTGGTCACCGTGGAACGGCGCATCGACGCCGACCTGCGGCTGGGCCGGCACGCCGAACTCATCGCCGAACTCATCGAGCTGACCGCCCGTCACCCCCAGCACGAGGGACTGCACTCCCAGGCCATGGTGGCGCTCTACCGCTCCGGCCGGCAGGCCTCCGCGCTGGAGGTCTACCGCCGGCTGCGGGTACGGCTGATCGAGGACCTGGGCGTGGAACCCTCCCCCCAGCTGCAACGCCTCCACCAGGCCGTCCTGACCGTCGACCCCCAGCTGGACGTCCTCGCAGGCCCACGCCACAGCTCCACCTACGACCTGTTCACAGCCTGACAGCCCCCGCCCCTGCCCGTTGCCCGCCGCGAGGCACGGCGGGCAACGGGCAGGGGCGGGAGGGATGCTGCGGGCCGGCGGCGGACGGGCACAGCGGGGACGTACGGGCGGGCACAACGGCTGCACCGGGGACGCACAGGCGGGCGGCGGGCGCAGCGGACTGGACGGCGGACCCCGCCGGGGCTGCCCGTCGGCCTCTCCGCCTGTCCGCCGCCGTGGCCGCGGGCCCTTCGGGTGCCTGATGCATTCCTCCCCGGTGAATCCCGGGCGGCCGCCCGGGCCGGGCCCGTCCCCGGGCCGGCCCGGGGAGGGCGACGCCGGCAGCCGTTGCCGAGGCCGCCCGCGCCGATGCGGCACATCAGACCGTCACGCCGTCACGCCGTCAGCCGTCGCCGTCAAGCCGTCAAGCCGTCAGGCCGCGGCTGCCGGCCACTGCGGTATCCGGGGTGATCGCACGGCCGCAGGCATGCACGGCACCGGACGGCCCGAACACTCGTGGACGCCCGTTGCTGGGCGCCGGGTTCGCCCCAGCGCCGCCGCGCAGGCCGGCCTGGCCGGATACACCCTGCCGTAGGAGGAGTCCCGGCCGCCGGGCTGCCCGGGACGGCGGGGGCCGAGCCGCGGGGCGGGGGTGAGGGACTCGGCGAGCTGATCGAGCAGCAGCAGGAGCTCGTGCTGGAGTCCAGGAGCTCGTGTACGCGTTCGGCGACTGGCCCGAGTCCTTCCTCGCGGGAGCGTTCAGCGTCCGGGGCGGGGCGGGGCAGTGGTCCCTCGCCCTCGGGTCCGGCGGCGATCTGAGGATGCGGCCGCGCTTCTTGGAGGCCCTCTGCGCCGGAACGCGTGCCCTCGCGCACGCGAGCAGCGGAGGAAAACCCGCGGCTTCTTTCCCCTGGCAGGAGAACGGGGACTGCGCACCGCCTTCGAGTGGCCGGCGGCCAGGACCGCCGGCATGGCCGGACGCCTCACCGGCGTACGGGTGCGCGGGGAACTTCTCGCGCACGCCGCCTGCCGGACGGGCGAGGTATCCGGGAAGAGCCCGCCGGGGAAGGGGAAAGCGTCACCACCGGCCTGACTGGCTCTGTCCGCTCTGGGTGGCAGCGTTTGCTGACGGGTTTCAGCAGCAGGGGGCAGGTAAGGACATCGCTGATGTCCACGGGAAATGACGGCGCCGCCGTGCGATCAGGAGGCCGAGGACCTTGCGTGCCGGATCATGAGCCAAGAGCCGCCTACACCGAACGCGCGGATCAGGAAGTGCGCAGTCTGCGAGTGCGTTACTGCCGGTTGCGGACCGCTGGGGGCGAACCGGTCGCCGAGCTGGAGGTGCTCTCCTTCCCCTTGCGATTCGGTGCGGTGGCCGTTGCCGCAGAAGGCATCGGCGGCGTGGAAACCCAGCCCGGGTTCCGACGTCAGGGGCACATGGGTCGACTCCTGCGACAGGCGCTGGCCGGCATGGCACAGCGGGTGGACGTCGCCTTCGTGTCCGACGGTATCGAGGGGGTGTACGAGCGGTTCGGTTTCGTCGGAGCCGTCGCCGAAGGGCATCTGGTCATCCCCGTGCGCCACGTCGAACAGGCGGCGGGAGACGATCTGGGCAGGGACGTCCCGGGCATCCGCAGCAGCTCTCCGGCCGATCTTCCCGCGATGATCCGTCTGTACAACACCGCGCACGCCCAGCGGCCCTGGACCCACGTACGGCACGCAGGCTGGAACCGGCTCATCCCCCAGGCCACGTGGAAGCCCGGGTCGCAGACCCTGGTCCTGCAGACCGATGGTGCTGCCGCCGGCTACGCCGTGCTGGAGGGCCGAGCGTTCGGCGACCCCCTAAATTCGCTGACCGTGGACGAACTGGTGGCCGAGAATGCTGCCGCGGCACGCCTGCTGCTCATCGCCCTCGCCCGGCTCTGCTGGAAACGGCGTCTGAGCGAATTCACCGTGCGGGAGCCGGCCGACAGCCTCACCGGCCGAGTGGCTCGCCATACGGGCTGCACCTACCAGCAGAGATTCCCGCCGAGCGGCGGGATGATGGCCGCCGTCTTGAACCGGTCGTCCCTGGTGCAAAAGCTCGAGCCCGAGCTGCTGCGCCGGGCTGCCGTGCAGCAGCCGGACAAGGTCTGCGACAAGGCGTTCGACGCGCTGCGCCGCGGCGATCTGTTCCCCGACGACAGGGCGCTCATCCGGCTGCTTCTTGGCTACTGGTCGGCCGATGACGCATACGTGCACGGCATGACGGTCCCCGAACGGTACCGGGATCTTTGCACGGCTTGGTTTCCCGGAGGCGGCACGCAGTCTCTGCCGGCCCCGTACGCGCACCGCCTGGACCGGTATTAGAACCCTGATCCCGACGGGACGGTGCGACCAGCCCCCGTACCGAGAAACATCCCCACGCTGTCCCGGCAAGCGCCACAGTGCCGTCAAAACAAAACCTCGTGCACAGCACCCCCAGGATTCGGGTGCCTCCCCACCCCGTGAGCAACCGCTGTCGTCACTTGTCGTCACTGTCACGGGTGAACAAAGCCGGCCTGGCGGATACGCACGGCGAGCGGACGTACCACGTATGCCCGGCTCCGGCGGGACCGGCACGGGGCGGGGCGGGGCGGGGCGGGGCGGGGTGAGGACGGGTTCAGGGGGGCGGGGTGAGGACGGAGCGCACCCCGCGGGCGAGGGCGGACGCGCTGGCGGCGGCGTCGCCGATGCCGGTCATGACCACGGCCGGGACGATGCCGGGAGCATGCGGTGTGCGCCGGGCGAGTTCGTAGGCCGCCCTCCCCCCGGGCCCGCACCCGCACAGCACCAGGCGCCGGCCCGGCCCGGGTGCCTGCTGCAGTACGGCCGGCACCGCGCCCGGCACGCCGTCACCGCGCACGGCCACGATCTTCTCCGGGCCGTGGTGGCCGCGGACGAACAGGTCGTAACTGCCCGCCGGCACACCCGGGGCGGTGACCAGGCAGATCACGTCCGCGTGCGGATGCCCGGGCCGCAGCACGCTCAGGGCGGGGTGCGGCGCGGGCGGCACCGGGCGGGCCATGCGTGGTATCGCGGCCCGGGCCAGCAGGTCCAGCAGCTGGCCGGCACTGGCCCCGGCCTGCCGGTGCTCGGGCAGCGCGCGCAGCAGGCGTACGCACTGGGAGTGCAGGGCGGCGGCGTCCTCGTCCGCCAGCTGCGCCCGGTCGTGGAACAGGCCCAGGACCAGACCGCCCGCGGTGTCGTGCCGGGCGGCGAGGGTGAGGGGCCCGCCGGCGCTGCCGGCCGCGCTGCGGGGGGTGTCCGCGTGGACGCCCTGGGCGGCGAGTTCGCTGCGCAGGACCTTCGGCAGCACCAGCGGGCCGTCGAAACGCACCAGCGTGCTGCCGGCACCGCAGAGCGGACCCGCACCCGCGGCAGGACCCGCAACGGGACCGGCAGCAGGGCCGGGGGCGGGACCGGCAGCGGGGGCGGGGGCGGCGGGCGGGCGGGGGGCCCACGCACGGATCGTCTCGGTGCTGGCCCACGGGTAGGCGGCCAGGTCCAGCAGCGTGTCGCGGACCTGGTGCAGCAGGTCCGCCAGCGGGGCGGCCGGATCGACGGTCACGGTCATCGGCAGCGGGCTGTCCAACAGGCCGGGAATGCCCGCGGCACCCGGCAGGGCGATGTCCCGGCCCGACAGCTGCACCCCGAAACTCACCGGCAGCGGCCCCCGGGCGCCTGCCGCCCGGTACAGCAGCAGCGCCCACACCAGGTGCAGCGCGCTGGACTCGGCGGCGCCGCGCAGCGCGGCCCAGGAACGCAGCCGGAAGGTCTCCGGCGCCCGCAGCCGGGTGTGCAGCAGACCGGGCCCGCTCTGCCCGGTGGCGCCGCCCGGCCGCCCCGGACGGGTGGCGGCCCGCGGCGGCGGCACCGCGCGGGCCCAGAACTGCCGCGCGGCCGTGGTGTCCTGGCCGGCCAGCCAGCGGGCATGGTCGCGCAGATCGGGACGGCGTTCCCCGCCCGGCAGGACACCGCCGGCGGCGTAGGCGCGGTAGAACTCCCGCAGCAGCAGGTGCACACCCCGCTCGTCCAGGAGCGCCGGGTGATAGGTCAGCAGCACCCGCGGCGGCGCCGCGCCCGCACCCCCGCCGGGCTCCGCCGCCAGCAGGGTCAGGCGCAGCAGCCCCGGCCGGTGCAGCGCGAACCCCCGCGCCCGGTCCCGCCGCAGCAGCTGGGGCCAGGTGACGGCGGCCGGGGACCACACGGCGATGTCCGCCTCGGCCCGGGCGTGCAGCACCAGACGCGGCGCGGCGACCCAGTCGAAACAGGCCCGCAGCACACACTCCCGGTCGACGACGGACTGCCACGCCGCGGCGAACCGCGCCACGTCGAGAGGCCCGGACCAGTCCCAGTACAACTGCTCGACCCCACCACCGTCACCGCCACCACCACCGTCACCGCCGCCACCGCCGCCGCCACCACCACCGTCACCGCCGCCACCACCGTCACCGCCGCCACTGCTACCGGTGCTGGTGCTGGTGCCGGCGGGGGTGAGGGCGGCGCGCAGCAGGGTCTGCTGGTGTCCGGTGACCGGGAGGATCTCCCCGCCCGGCGGGGGCGGCGCCAGCAGGTCGGCCAGCAGGTCCGCGGGCAGCGCAGCACACCCGCCCGCGGCGGGCGGGGTCAGGCGCAGCGTGTGGTGACCGGGCCGGTGACTGTCCAGCGCGACACCGAAGGCACGGTGGCGCTGCGCGAGCCGGGCGGCGACCGTCTCGGCGTCCGCCGGGCCCAGCGGGCCGCGCAGTTCCAGGACCAGCGGACCGCCCGGCGACAGCGCCACCGGCTCATGGACCACGGCAAGAACAGCGCCCTGCGGCACATCCTGGCTGCTCATCCGCCCTCCCGGACCCCGGAACCCGCCCCCGCGGCACGGCGGAGGGGCCCCCCGCACCCCTTACCCGACCAGCAGGACCAGCAGGACCAGCACGGCCGGCAAAACCGGCAGGACCGGCAAGGGCCGCAGGGGCGTGGGGGGCACGGGAAGGACAGGCACGGCGGGCACGGCCCCTGCGGGAGCGGGAGCGGCGGGTGCGGGCGGGAGGGCACCGGGCGGGGTGACGGCGGACGGGCCGGCCGGACGGTGGGCGCGGGCCGCGGCGCCCGGCCCGCGACGGGCCGGGCGGCGGCGAAAGCTGCCGCCGGGACAGCCCGCGCCACCGCGGGACGCCGCCGCGGGACAGCCCGCGGCGGCGCCCCGCACGGGAACAGACCGCACAGGGGCAGGCCGCACGGGGGCAGGCCGGGCGGGCCGGGCCGGGTGCGGTGGGGTGGCTGCACGGTGGTTCACGACGCCCGCCTCTCGTCATGTCGGCTGTGCGCCGGAGCTGCCCGGCAGCTGCCAGCCTAACGTCGCCGCAGGTGGGAGGCCTGTTTCCTCGAGCGGGTATGGAGCGGGCCGCGAAGCGGTCTCGATTTCCCGCGGCGGACGGCGGGCGCTGCTGACCAGATACCGGCCGTGGACGAGATGGGTGGCCAGAATCCACCGCGCCGCGTCGTCCGGCTCGCCGGCCAGGACCGTACGGCCCTGCTCGTCGCGGCGGAACCCGACCGCCGAGAAACGGCGCCGCATACCGTGCCCGAGCGCCTTGGTATAGGCCTCCTTGAGAGTCCACAGGTGCAGCAGCCGCAGCGCCCGCTCGTCCTCGCCCAGCGCGGCGAGCTCCGCGGCCTCCTCCGGGGTGCACACGTAGGGGTGCAGCAGCTCGAAAGAGGGCCGGCGGGTGACGGGCTCGGCGTCCACCCCGATCGGCCCGCGGCGGCTGATGCCGACCACGATCAGCTCGTCGGTGTGGGCCAGGCTCACCTCGGCCTCGGCCAGGCCGCGCAGATGCGGGCGGCCGCCCGGCCGGTAGGCGAGATCGAGGGCGTCCGCGGGGACCTGGAGCGCGGCGGCCGCGGTGTGCTTGAGGACCATCCGGGAGACGGCGAACCGCAGCCGGCCCGCCGGGGCGGCCGTCTGCCGGTAACGCGGCCAGTCACGGCCGAGCAGAGACCGCAGCCCGGGATCCAGCAGCGCCGCCGTCAGCCACTGCCCCCAGGTGGTGTGCACCAGGGCATGACCCTGACCGGCAAGCTGGTCATGCACCTGCTCCCACGGCCCGTCCGGCCCCGCCACATGCAACAACGGCCCCGCCGACAGCCCCGACAGCCCCCCGGACCCCCACCCGGCCGGCACACCGTCCAGCACACCCGGCGGCACACCGTCCGGCGCGCTGGACGGCGCACCGGCCGACAACAGCCCGGACGGCAGACCGGCCGACAGACCGGCCGACAGACCACGTGGCGGACCGGCCGACAGACCGCGCGGCGGACCGGACGGCGGACCGGGCAGCGGAAGAGGCGAGGTCCCTGGCGGCGGGCCGGACGGCAGTGCGGGCAGCAGCGGGCCGGGCACCCGCTCTCCCCTGCCCTCCCCCGCCCTCCCCCGCCCCGGCCCCCCAAAGCCCCAAAACCCGGAACCCGCCCCGGCGGACACGGACCCGGCAGGAACGGCGCCGGGGGGCACGGCCCCGGGAGATGCGGCCTCCGGGAGCACAGTCCCGACGGACACAGTCCCGACGGACGCGGTCCCGGGAGACGCGGTCCCGGGAGATGCGGTCCCGGGAGATGCGGTCCCGGGAGATGCGGTGGGGGGTGTGGTGGGGGGTGTGGTGGGGGGTGTGGTCCCGGGGGGTGTGGTGCTGCCCGGGCCGTCGGCCGGGCTGTGCCCGCTCACCACAGCAGCCGGGTGGCGTACACGTCGCAGTCCACGCCGCGGCGGACGCGGCCGGCCAGTTCCGCCCAGACGGGTCCGCGCGGGTCGGGGGCATCGCCGGGCAGCGGCACGCCCAGCCGTCCCGCGATGCCCGACAGCGCGAGCAGCGCCCAGTGCGTACCGCCCAGAAACAGGCCGCGGCCATCGTCGGCGGCCTCCCTGACACCGAGCACGGCGGCGGCCAGCCACAGCAGGGCCTGCCGGTCCGCCAGCGCCCGCGCCGCCACAGCACCGGGGTCCGCGCCCGCCGTACGGCACGGCCGGCGCAGCGCGCGCTGCTCGGTCAGCAGCCGCCGCGCCAGCGCCCCCAGCGCGGCACGGCCCGCATCCGCACCGCCCGCACCGTCCGCACGGGCGGCACCGGCGCGCAGCAGACCGGACAGCACCACACGGTCCCCGCCCACGCCGTACCCGCCCGGCTCATGCCCGCCCGGGGTGTGCCCATCCGGCTCATGCCCGCCCGGGGTAAAGCGGCCGGACTCGTGCCCGTCCGGGGTGTGCCCGTCCCCCTGCTCCCCGGCAGCGGCAGCGGCGACGCCGGCGGCGGGGGCGAGCGGGTCGGCGGCAGGGGCGGGGGCGGGGGCGGGCGGGTCGGCGAGCCGGAAGGGGGCGGGGACCGGGCCGCGGTGCGCGGCGCGGGGCTCTTCGGCCGCCAGGGCCGGCAAGGCCCTGACCAGGCAGGCCTGCCAGTACGCGGCGCCCGCCGCGTCCACCCCGGCCAGGGGAAGGTCACGGGTCAGTTTCGCGAGCATCCCGCCCCCGGTACTGGCCGGCCCGTGGCCGCATTCGGCAAGGACCAGTCCCAGCTGCGCCAGTACGTCGGCCAGCACGGTCGGCACCACATAGCCGGCCACCGCACCCAGCAGCCCCGCCCCCAAGTCCGCCCCCGGGTTCGCCCCCAGGCCCGCCTCCGGGCCCGCCTCCGGACCGGGGGCAGCCGGGCGGCGCAGCGCCACACAGGTCAGACTCTCGCAGGCCAGCAGGTCGGCGAAGGCGGCGGCGAGCACGGGCTGCCACTGCCGCAGGGCCGGCTCACCGGCGCGGCCGGCCACGGTGAGCGCGGCCTGGCGCAGCACGCTGCCGGCGGCGGCCACCAGGGCCGCCGGGCCGAGCAGCGCGGCAGGCACCGAAGAGGACACCGGGTTCGCGGGCCGCATCTCCCCGGCCTGCCCCCGGGCACGCCGGGCGGGCGGCATACCCGGCCCGTCCCACGTGCCCGCGGCATGTCCCAGGGCCAGATCCCGGCGCAGGAGCGGGCGCAGGGCACGTACCCGCTGGTCGGCGGCGCGTACCTGGCCCAGACCGGCCGCCGCAAGGAGCGCGCCCGCCCGCCCGGCCCCGCCCTCCCCCTCCCCCGCCCCGGCAGACCCTGCAGAGGCGGCGGACCCGACACAGGCGGCGGAGGCGGAGGCGAGGGAGGCGGCGGACCCGGCGGGGGCGGCGAGGGCGGGGGCGGCGAGGGCGGGCAGGCTGTAGGGGTTGGCCGCGTCGAGGGGATCACCCAGCAGCGCCTCCAGCCGCAGCGCGGCGAGCGCCACGTGGAGCGGCGGCGCGAGCACGGCATACCGGTGCGCCAGTGCTCCCGGGACCGGCCCGGCCAGAGGGACAACGCCCCTGCCCCCGCTCCCCGCCTCCTCCCCCGCCGACGGCACCGACGGCACCGACGGCTTGGACGCCGCGGCGGGCGGCCGGGCGGTGAAAACAGCCGCGGGCGGCGGGGCCGGGGCCGCCGGCCGGGCCGGCGGGACAGCAAGGGCAGGGGCGGGTGTGCCGGGCGCGGCGGCCTGGGTGACGGCCATGACCGGCCTCCTGTTCATCTGGTCGGCTGTTCATCCGGTCGGCTGGCTGGTCATCGCAGGTCATCTGTTCACCGCAGACGGTGCACGGTGCTCTCCGCATGCCACTTGGCCAGGCCCAGCGTTTCGGTACTGGCGCGCGACAGCCAGGCACGGACATGGTCACGGGCCTCGAGCAGGCCGGTGCCCGCACCGAGCACCGCAGGGACGGCCTCCTGCCGGAGCATCACCTGATGGGCCGCGACGACCGTGACCCCGGACGCGTCCGGCAGCAGTGACCACTCGCCGCTGTGGGCGGCGATCAGCTCGGGCGTGCGCGTCTCCTTGTAGACGATCCGCCCGGCGTGCGGGAAACACAGCCGCACGGCCCGCGTGCTCACCGTCCGCCCGCCCGGCGCAGCGCAGGTGTCCAGGGACACCACCTGGATCCCCGGCACGTCCTCACGCACACCGGCCCGCTCCACGTGCGGGAGCTGCCCGGGCCAGTGGCCGATCCGGTAGAGGAAGTCGTAGACCAGCTCCGCGGGGCCCTCGATCCGCACCCGGTCCTCGAACGACAGCAGCAGCTCGTCCAGCTGCTCCCACCGCCCGGCCGCCCGCCGTACCGCCGCGAGCCGGCGGTGCACATCCGCCTCCGCCTCCCGGCGGGCGCCGTCCGCGGCCGCCACCGGCAGCCCGCGCTCCTGACGCAGGCCCAGCACACACTCCGCCTCACCCGCCGGCCGCACACTCCACACACCCGAGACCGCACTGCCCGGCCAGGCGGCGTCCTCCTGCTCGAACACGACCGCCCGGGCACCGGGATGCAGCACCCGCCGGGCATACCAGGAACCAACCCGGCCCCCCAGCACACCACCCACACCAGCACCGACGGCACCGACGGCATCGGCGGCACCGGCGGCATCGGCGGCGGTGTCATCGGCCAGCTCCCACATCCGCAGCCGCTCCTGGACCCCGTCGAAATCGAGACGCTCGACATGCACGACCGAGGGCAAGAACACCGGCCAGCGCGCGGCATCGGCCAGCATCCCGTACACGACACCGGCCGGAGCGGCCACCCCCACCGTGTGCTCACAGGCGTGCACGCGCGACGACATGCCGGCCCCTCCTCCTCCAGGCGCACCCCCACCCTGCCCCCCACCACTCGAGCCCGCCTCGCGCCCGCCCGGACCCCCACCCCGCCCGCCACCCCCGGCCCCGCACCCCCGCCCCGCCCCGCCGACCGGGCGACAGCGCCCACACCACCCGGACGCCATCCACCGCAGCCGCCACGGCCCACACAGCCGGCCCCAGCAGCCCGCACACCCACGCACACCCCGGACGACACACACCTCGGACGGCACACACACCCCGGACGGCACGGACGGGACAGGCCGCACGGACGGGACAGGCGGGATGAGCAGCCCAGGCAAGACGGGCAAGACGGGCGGGACGGGCGGGACGGAGGGCACCAGCAGCCCGGGCGGCACGGGCCGGACGGGCGGGGCGAGGGGCCGGACGGGCGGCACGGGCCGGACAAGGCGGACGGGCGGGGTGAGTTGGCCGGACAGCGGCCCGCGACCGCAGCCCCGGGCGTATGGGGGCCTGCGGGGGCGGGGGCGGACCGGGACCGGGGTAGGCGCCAGGTCCCGGCGGACGGGACCGGGACCTGGACAGAAGCGGAGCCAGAAGGAGGTCAGCCGGCCGGAGCCAGAAGGAGGTCAGCCGGCCGGGACATGAGGGGGTCAGCCGACCGGGGCGAGGCGGCCGGTCCCGGCGGGGCCGGGGCCCGGGGAGCCCGGCCCGGCGGAACCGGGAGCGGTGGCGGTGGCGGTGGCGGTGGCGGGTGAGCCCTCCGGCCGGGCCATCAGGATGGAACGCTGCAGCTTGCTCAGCGCCGCCGACGGTTCCAGGCCCAGACTGCGCACCAGGGTCGCGCGCAGCCGCTGGTAGGCGTCCAGGGCCTCGCCCCGGCGCCCGGAACGGTACAGGGCCAGCATGTACTGCCCGCACAGGCTCTCGTGGGTGGGATAGCGGCTGACCAGCACGGTCAGCTCGGCCAGCAGCTCACGGTGGCGGCCCAGCCGCAGATCGGCCTCGATACGCTGGTCCAGCGCACACAGCCGGCTCTCCTCCAGCCGTTTGACCTGGGTGACCAGGTGCATCCCGGCCTGCACATCGGCCAGCGGCGGCCCGGACCACAGCGCGAGCGCGGCCCGTAACTGCCGGGCGGCCCCGGGGAAGTCGGCGGCGTCCATCGCCCGGTAGCCCAGCCCGGCCAGCCGCTCGAACTCCCGCACATCACTGCCACCCCCGCCGCTCTTGAGGAGATAACCGCCCGGCACGGTCAGCAGCACGTCCTTGGCCGTACGGGCATCAGCCGCATCCGGCCCGAGCGCCGCGGTGATCAGCTCCCGCAGCTGCAGAATGTACGTCTGCAGCGTGGGCCGCGCACTGCGCGGCGGCCTGCTGCCCCACAACTCCTCACTCAGCATGCCCACCGGCACCATCTGATCAGCCTGCACCACCAGCAGGGCCAGCACCTGCCGCGGCTTGGGAGCGGTCGGAGTAATCGAAACGCCCTTCTCCCGCACAGCAAGAGTGCCGAGTATGTCGGTATCCACGCCATCTCCCCTGTGTCCGTCCACTGCGCCCTGCCCAACCCCTCGGACCCCACCCACACCCAGGCCCCAAAACCCCAGACCCAGACCCAACCCCAGCCCCGGACCCACCCGGAACCCGCACAGCCCCGGCCCCGAACTCCCAGACCACCAGACCACCGGCACAACCAGACCACCGGCACAACCAGACCCCGGACCGCAGGGCCCCGACGCCGCCAAGCCCCGGACCGCCGGACCCCGGCGCCGCCAGGCCCCGGACCGCCGGGCCCTGGTCCGCCGGAGGGCCGGCGGCGGGTGAGCCGCGCCCGCCGTCCGGGATCCACCCGACACACCGAGTAAAAAACAGCATGGACGGTATGTCAATCTCAAACCGGTCGTCTTGTTTTCTCTCTGCCGGTGCTCGAGACCCCCTCAAGAGAACCCGGCTTACAGCACATAAGCTGACCAACCGGGCGTGATTCCGGTCGCCGCGTCCGTCCGGCCAGCGGTTTGACTTCCCCATTGCCGGACCATGCGGTCTGTTTACCTGGGGGTGCGGTCGGTCCCGGCAGCCCGGGGACCGGGCAGCACCGGCAGCCGGCGCGAGGGCGCCACGAGGCCGGGCAGCAGCAGCGCCCAGAACTCCTCCACCAGACGAGGCGAGGAACGCACACGGTGACCGCAGGCCAGCCGGCCGAACCCGGCGACCGAGGCCACCACAGCCACCGCGGCCGCCTCCGGGGACACCCCCCGCGCCAGCTCCCCCGCACCCTGCGCCTCACACAGCAGCGCATACACCCACTCACTCCACCACCGCCCCGGCCCCTGCACACTCTTGCGCGAAGGATCACCCCCCAGCTCGAACCCCGCCCGCAGCACCGGATCCACCGCCCAAGCCGCCACCAGATCACCACTCACATCCACCAGCAACTGCAACCCCCCACCCCCCGCCACACCCCCCGCACCCTCCCGCACCACCAGCCGCTGCACCGCAGCCGTCGCCGCCGCCTCCACCTCACGCGCCAGCAGATCCTTGCTCGGGAAATGAAAATGCAACGCCCCCGTACTCACACCCGCCCGCCTGCTGATCACCGGCAACGAAGCAAGCGCATACCCGTCCTCCGCAAACACCTCCGCCGCCGCACGCACCAAAGCCCGACGCGTCCGCACCGCCCGCACCTGCCTGACCACCCCCACCCCTCCTCCCCGGCCCACCACCGGCCCGCACCCACCGCCACCCCCGGCACACCGACCGGGACCACCACTCACACCACACATCCTACCAAACCGCACGCGCGGTATGTTTACTGGTCCGCAATCCACCCCGGACCACCCACCCAGCCACCCCCGACCCGGCACAGAAACACACAGGCGAACCCCGCCCACACCCACACCCCGGACACCACACCACCGGGACACACCACCAAACCCCACCCACCGGAAGAGACCCGCCCGGCCCGGCCGCCCCCCACACTCCGACACCCCGGCCGTGCACGCAGCCGACCACACCACAAGCCCGCCCGCACACAGCCGGGAAAGACACCCAACACCACACGAAGGGCACCCCGCAGACCCGCCCACCATCAGCGCCACCACTCGACACCCGCTCGCACCCCGCCAGACCCCCCACCCCACACCCACCCCAGGCCAGCCCCGCACCCGAACCAGGACCGGGGGGCCAGGACCGGGGGGCCAGGACCGGGGCCAGGAACAGGACCGGGGCCAGGAACAGGGCCGGGGCCAGGCACACAGAGCCCACACAGGCCGGCCAGAACAGGACCGGCCACACACGAACAGGCCGGACAGAACCGCAGACCAGGCAGGCCGGGCCGGGCAGGCCGGGCAGACCGGGCCGGGCAGACCGGGCCGGGCAGGCAGAGACAGGCCGGGCAGGCCGGGCGGACCGGGCAGGCCGGGCCGGGGAAAGAAGGCCGGGGTCAGGCCGGGGCGCCGACCCCGTCCAGACCCGCCGGCTCCCCCGCCTCCGCAGCCAGCCGCTCACCCTCCGCAGCCACCTCAGCAGCCCGCGCCGGATCAATCACCAGCCGGCCCAGCACCGCCGGCACCGCCACACTCGGCAGCAGATGCTCGAACAACGCACACACCCGCTCCTCCAGATCCTCCCGCCCCGCCAGCGTGTGCGAATACACCTGCACCCCCGTCCACGCCGCCGAGAACACCCACGCACTCTGCGCCACATCCACCTGCGGCAACAGCTCCCCCTGCTCCTGCGCCTCCCGCAACACCTTCTCCGTCGCATCCAGCCACGTCCGGATCGTCCACGTACCGAAAACCGCCCCCATCTCCTGCCCCAACGACAACCGCGCCGACGCAGACACCACCGGACGACGCCGCATCCGATACGCCAACGCCAGCCCCATATCCACCAGCTCCTGCAACTTACTCACCCGCGGCGCCAGCACAAACCCCGCAAACTGCTCCCCCAGCACCCCCTCCGCCAACGCCCGCTTCGACGGAAAATGAAAATACAAAGCCCCCTTCGTCACCCCCGCCCGCGCCAGCACCTCACCAATCGTCGCCGCCTCATACCCACGCTCATCAAAAACCGACGCCGCCGCATCCAAAATCGCCCGCCGCGTACGCACCGCACGCTCCTGCCGCACCACAACCCCACCACCCATCAACCCACAACATGCTCCCTGCAACCACCCCAAACCAAACCAGCTAGTCCGTATATTCACAAGACCAAAACCCCCACCACCCCCCCACCAGACGACCGGACGACCGGATTCAACCCCCACGAAGCACGAGAGCCCGTTCCGGCAGAGCCCGTACAGACCGGAAGAGCGACACCCCTGGAACAGCAGCACTCCAGGCCGCTCACACCAACCGGATCCCCCGGCCCCGGCCCGGCTCACGGACGATCCCCGCCCTCACCCCCAACCCGCCCAGCCGACAGCAGACCGAAACACGGCAGCACAGACCGACCGCCTGCCCGATCTCCCGCACCGCCGCCACCCCACCCCAGCCGGCGACAGCGCCGCGGACGCAGCACAGGACACGCTCCCAGGCGCCGGCGAGGCAGCCGACGCGCGGCCCGGCCACGACCCCAAAACAGGAGCGCGCCTTCGAACACAGGGCAGACCAGAAAGACGCAACACCTCCCGCCCGGCCTGCCCCGGCTCCGCACCCCGAAGACCCGGCTCACCCACACCCCCGACCAGGCCCGGCAACAGATCACAAAAGCCCAGCAGCCGGAGGCTGAACGCCGGCGAGACATCACCGCCCGCCCGCCGGAACCCGGCTCCATGACCGAGCAGACCCCCAACGGGCGAGCCGCCGTGACGCGCACGCCGGCAGACGCCACCCGGCGGGAAAACACAGCCGCAGCGCCAGCCCGGACCACACACCGCACACGCCGGCAGACAGCACGGCCGCACACCCGGCACCCGACACCGGACCCGGAAAGCTGGACCAACCGCGCTGCCAATACCCGCCGATCACCAGCACACCAGCACGCCGGGAGCTACTTCTGCTCCTCCAACAGAGCCCTGAACTGCTCAAGATCACCGCGGACCGTCCGCTCAACCGCGTGGACCTGCGCCATCCCCTTCGGACCGCCGAAAGTACCGTGGACGGACTCCGGATCGTATTCCATCCGCACCTCCACCCGACTGTGATCCTCATCCAGAGACCTGACCGTGAGAGTGCCCTGCATCTTCGGGCCGCTCTCCGTCTGCCAGGCCAGATCGTTGCCCCGGTCGGAGAAAGTCGTCTCCAACGCCCGCTCACCACCACCGGCCCAGATGTCAAGATGAGCGCGATGGGCACCGTGCGCATACGCACGCCGCACCCCACCCATGAACGACGGATACTCCTCAACACGGTGCAACTGATCCCACACCTTCCGCGCCGGAACACCGATTTCAACATGCTCCTGAAGCCTGCTCATCACCAACCTCACCTCCCGGGCCCCCCACCCGAACCCATGGCCCCCCTCCAGGCTGCCCCCCGAACCAGCCCCCAGGCAACCAAACCCACACCCCTACCGACCAGCCCCCCAGCCGACCGGAAAACACCCGCCCCACCAGCGACCACCGATGCAATACAGAACACGACCAAACCACCGACACCAGCCGAACCCGACCACAAACGACAACACCACCACCCCACACATGACGCCATCACCCGGAAACACCACACCACCCCACCCTGACAAAACCCACCCAACAAACCCGGCTCACAGGTAACCACCCACAAACAGCCGACCAGACCGACCGCCGACAGCCGACCAGACAGGCCGCCGACAACACCCGGCAGACACCGATGCCAAGACGCTCGGCGTTCACCGCCAGCCCGTCCGGCGACGCGCCGGTATCGAACAGCAGCGTGCTGCTCGCATCCCCGCTTTGAACGGTGACCAGGGCGGAGAAGCCATGCTCGGCACGCAACCCCGCGAGGGCCTCGCCGCCGGCGAACTGCCGCGCGGTGGTCCGCCCGGCACTCACCGACGCCCGGGTAACGCCTTCAGCAGAGGCCAGCACGGCCTCGAAGGCGTTGTCGACCATCGTCGTGACCCTGACCTCGTCGACCTCAGGCAGCACCACAGAGTCAACAGCCGGTCACGGTCTTCGCCCTGCTGAACTACGCGTCCAGCTCAGAGACCGGCAACTGGGACACACCCCCGGCAGAGGCAGGCGCGGCAGTCTGACACCGGGGCTACCGTCGGCCTGCTGCCGGCCGACCTGACCCCGCCACCGCTCATCACCACAAGGTGAACCACATCAGGAAGGGATTCACCACCGGCAGTGAACATGCATAACGTGACCCAGGTCTCCGGGACCGAGAACCAGGCTGGCCCCCACCTCGCGACACGCGATCATGAACGCACGATGGACAACACCCCTGCCCACGTGACAGCCGTTGACCCACGTCACATCCACCGCACGTGAAACCGGCGGGGAGGTGGGCGAAGTGGTGAAGCCCCAGCGTTGTGCGACAGCAGAACTCCGTCCTCCACACCATCGCGGTCATCGGGAATCTCCGGGAAAGCCCCCGATGAACGCGCGGGCGGTCGGACGACTGGCGTCGCAGCCTGGGCAGAGTTCCGTCCCGACGCCGGTCATCAGCGGGCCGTACCGCTGCGGCAGGAGGCCGCCTCCGCAGCGGGAGCAGAGCCGGGCCGGCTGCTCGTCTTCGTCCCGGTCGGGGTGTGGCCGGGCGAGCCACGGGATTATTGATCCGATGTATCTTCGTCAAGAGTGTTGACCCTACGCGCGCCCACCCCTACTTTCCCTGCATGTTTCTCACACATCAGGGGGTGCGTTCATGAGGGGCGCTGGATCGATTCGATTAGTCATCGGACCTTGGCGGGTGATTGCGGCCCTCATCTGCGTGCTCCTGCCCACCGGGGGACTGACGGAACAGGCACACGCGGCAACCGCCGTCACCTACTTCGTCTCGCCCACCGGCAGCGACAGCAACCCGGGCACCAGTGCGGCGCAACCGTTCCGCACGCTCACCAAGGCACAGACCGCGGTCCGGGCCATCGACAAGTCGACCTCTGGCCCGATCACCGTGACTTTGGCGGGCGGCGTCTACCGGCTCACCAAGACACTGACCTTCACCGCCGCGGACTCCGGCGGCGGCTCGGCCGGAACCGTCTGGTGGAAGGCGGCGTCCGGACAGTCCCCGGTCGTCAGCGGTGGGGTTCGGGTCACCGGATGGACCAAGGGCAGCGGCGGGATCTGGTCCGCCCCGGCCCCGACCGGCCTGGACACCCGACAGCTGTACGTCAACGGCGTACGGGCCAGCCGCGCGACAGGTGCGCTCTCCGTGAAGGTCACCCAGACGGCGACGGGATACACCACGGCGTCCGGCGACCCCATGGCCGGGTGGCGCAACCCGTCGGCGATCGAGTTCGTCTACCGGGGCGGCCTCGGGGCGTGGACCGAGCCTCGCTGCCCGGTCGCCTCCGTCACCGGCAGCGCCATCACCATGGCTCAGCCCTGCTGGAACAACTCCACCCTGCGGGTCATGCGTACCGACGACTCCGGCCGCACTGTCAACCTGGTCGGCCGCAAGTCGATCACCGAGGCTCCGACAGCGGTGGAGAACGCCTATGAACTGCTCGACAAGGCGGGTGAGTTCTACCTGGACAAGAGCCAGCACCGGTTCTACTACATGCCGCGCTCCGGGGAGGACCTGACCACCGCAGACGTCGAGGCACCGTCACTGGACACCCTGGTGGCGAGTTCCGGCAAGGCGTCCGACGAGCCGAGCCACATCGGCTTCCAGGGCATCCAGTTCAGTTACGCCGACTACACGACGTCCAACACCGGCACGGGCTTCTCCGAGATCCAGGCCACGTACCAGATCACCGGGGCAAGCGGTTATGCCACACAGGGGCTGTGCGACTTCGTGTCGGGGGGCGCCTGCCCCTACGGCAACTGGGAGAAGATGCCCGGTGCGGTCCGCTTCACGTACGACAAGAGCATCCACTTCGATCACGACTACTTCGTCCATCTCGGCGCGGCCGGGCTGGATCTGGGCGACGGCTCGCAGAGCGACACCGTCACCGCGTGCGTGTTCACCGATGTCTCCGGCAACGGCCTCGACCTGGGCGGTGTCGACGTCCCGCAGCCCAGCAGCGCGGCGCAGCACACCAGCGGCATCACCGTGAAGGACAGCCACTTCTACGACATCGCCGCCGAATACCACGGCGGGGTCGCGATCGACGCCGGGTACACGGAGACGTCGACCATCACCCACAACCAGATCGACCATGTGCCCTACACCGCGATCTCCATCGGCTGGGGCGGCTGGCCGGACAAGGTGAAGCTCCCCGCGCAGCCGAACTACTCCAACCACAACACGGTCTCCTACAACCTGATCTACGACCACATGTCGCTGCTCGGCGACGGCGGTGCCGTCTACACCAACGGAATCACCGGCACGTCGATGGCGACCGGTGAGCACGTCACCGCAAACGTGGTCCACGACCAGCTCAACACCTCCGGCGGCCATGTCCTGTACACCGACAACGGCGCCACCTACGTGTCCATCCTCGGCAACGCGGTGTGGAACATCAGCGTCTCGCCGTGGGGCAGCAAGCACGGGAACTACACGCTCAACGACGGGACGTACGACCCGACCGACATCGAGGGCGACTACTGGCCGGACGGTCCGTCCGACTACGACCAGAAGGGTGTCCTGATCCAGAACAACCACAACATCACCGACCCGGACCAGATCCCGTCGACCGTCATCGCAGCCGGCGGTGTCGAGCCGGCATACAAGCCGATCCTCAACTGGCAGCCAGCCTGACCCCGGCTCGCATCACAGCAAGGACGCCGCTCGGACGACGGACCGGTCCGCTGAACAAAGTGCCGGGAGTTGCGTGGTACCGACACATCATCCACACCGCTCCCGTACTCGCCACACCAGGATCAGTGCCCGGTCCGGCGACGCCTGCACCGTGTCGTGCGGGCGACGGTTTCGACCGCCTCACGTCGACGGAACGCGTCCTCGACCACGATCACCCGGCTGTTGAGCCGGTCTGGCTGCGCAAGCCACTGGAGGATTACTCGTTCACCCGCACCTATATCAAAGCCCTGGACGAGCCGCGCCCCGCGCCAGGCGCACCGCCGCGGACCGGCACCATCATGTCCCGTTCCGGACTGAGCAGCCCCCGTACTCGGTGTGCGTCCGTGGTGCCGAAGCCGGCGAGCTGCCGGTTGCGGGCAAGTACGGGCTCGGCGTGCTGACCTGGAGCCCGCTCAACAGCGGCTGGCTGACCGGCCGCTTCCGCCGCGGCGATGCGGTCGAGCTCACCGCATTCCGGAAGGCGGTTGCCTGGGAGTTCGACCTCAGCCTGCCCGGCAACCAGCGAAAGCTCGACGCCGTTGAGCAACTGAGGGCCGTGGCCGAAGAAGCAGGCGTCTTCCTGACCCACCTGGCACTCGCGTTCGCGGCTTCTCACCGGGCTGTCACCTCGGTGATTCTCGGCCCTGGCACTGCCGGGCACCTTGACGATCAGCTCGCTGCGGCTGACATCCGGATCGATGACGACATCCTGGACCGAATCGACGAGATCGTCCCGCCCGGCACCAACCTCAACCCGCCGTACACCCACTACACCCGCCCGCTCTCGCTGATGCCGGGCAGCGCCGCAGGGCAGCCTGTCTCACTGAATCCGGACCATTGCGGGCCGTAACCATTGCGGGCCGTACTACCTGACGGCGATTCACGACCAGGGGAAACCATCGCTACCCACAAGTCTTGACCATTGCTCCTTTCCGGTCAGGGCACTGTTGTTCTGGTCAGCCCCTGGCCTCAGCGGCCCCTCGTCCGGGCCTGGGCCGATGGGGCGCACCAGGCCGCAGAGCCGTTCCGGGAAGACAGGACCGCTTTACGGCGAGTTGGGAGCCCCGCCTCGGCAGGGGGCTGGGGCCGGTCAGCGGTAGTTGTTGTTGCTGCTGTGCTCGCCCTTGAGCCAGGAGGCGAGCTCGGCGTGTGCGGTGCGACGGCGTTCGGAGTCGCTCTCGTGGATGCCGGGCGCGTCCAGTGTGAATTCGAGGAGCAGGCCGTTGGGGTCGCTGGTGTAGAGCGAGCGGCAGTAGCCGTGCTCCAGGACATAGGTCTCGTCCGGCCGCCAGCCGGTCTTCTCCAGCCGTTCGGCGATCGCGTTCTGTACTTCCTCCGTGACCTTGAGAGCGATGTGCTGGAACGGCGAATGCGGCATCTCAGGGCCGAACTGCTTCTGGTCCTCGGGGTCGGCGAACTGGAAGAAGGCAAGGGCGCTGCCGTCGCCGAGGCCGTAGAAGGTGTGGCAGTACGTGCGTACCGCGCCGAAGAGTTCGTCGGACTCCTTCCAGGTCGCGATGAGAGGCAAGCCGATGAGGTCCTCGTAGAAGGCGCGGGTCGCCTCCTGGTCACGGGTGACGTAGGCGTTGTGGTGCAGTCGTGACGGCAGCGCCGCGGTGGCGGGTCCGGAGGAGGGGACGGGGGAAGCCTGAGTCATCGTCGACTCTCCTTCATGTGAGTTCCCTTGGCTTGAGGTCACCGGGGAAAACTTCGGACACATGTCCGCTGTTCGGGCACTGGTCGTTTACCTTCTTCCTTTCGGCGCACGGCGTCAAGCCTTCCGGGGAGCCGGATACGGAGGGACGCCTCACTGCCGGAAGGCGGGCCGCTATGCGGACAGGCGGCAGTAACCTGGACACCCATCACTGGAGCGACCTGAGAGGTACGGCAGATGCCGCGTACGGGTACCGGGCCTGATTTCATCGAAGCGCTGGCCCGAGGGTTGGAGGTGATCACGGCCTTCGTCCCGCAGCGGCCGGTGATGTCGCTGTCCGAGGTGGCCGCGGCGACCGGCCTGGCCCGGCCGACAGTGCGGCGGATCCTGCTGACGCTCGAAGAACTCGGCTACGTGCGCAACTCGGACAAGGGCTTCGCGCTGACCCCTCGCGTGCTCGACCTCGGCACGGCGTACGTCGGCTCGCTGGGGCTGTGGGAGATCGCACGTCCGCACATGGAGCGGCTGGTGGCCCGAACGCGCGAATCCTGCTCGATCGCGCAGCTCGACCACAGCGACGTCGTTTACGTCGCGCGGGTCGCCGTTCCGAAGATCGTGACGCTCACGGTGCAGATCGGCACCCGCTTTCCCGCGCTGCAGACCTCGCTGGGCAAGGTGCTGCTGGCTGCGCTGGAGCCGGGGCAGCTGGAAAAGACGCTGGCGGAGCCGACCCGTTCGGGGCTCACTCCCCGGTGGCAGCCAGGACGCGAGGAGCGGGACGCGGCCCTGCTTGAGGTGCGGGCCCGCGGCTGGGCGCTGGCCGACGAGGACCTGGCCCGGGGCATCCGCTCGATCGCGGTGCCGCTGCGCGACGGCGAGGGCCGGGTGATCGCTGCCATCAACGTCAATGCCCATGCCGCCGAGACCTCGGTGCGCAAGCTGCGGGACGAGCATCTTCCGCCCCTTCTGCAGACAGCGGGCGACATCAGCTGCGACTTCGCCAGGCTGAGCGCCGTCCCGTACTCGGTGGTCGCCTCCCGGTCCTGAACCCGTCCCCCGCGGAGCCGGCGCTCGCCGGCCGGAGAATTCCTGCCCGTCCCTCGCCGCGGCGCGGTTCGGCGTGACACAATCGCCGCTCAGCGGACAGGTGTCCGGTCTGCGGTCGAAGAGATGGTGGTTACATGGAGATGCCCACACGCTCGGTAGTGCCGGGCCAGGGCGGCGGGCCACTGTCCGGCTTGCTGGTCGCCGACTTCTCCCGGGTGCTGGCAGGCCCGTACGCGACCATGCTCCTGGCGGACCTCGGGGCCGAGGTGATCAAGGTCGAGTCCCCCGGCGGTGACGAGACCCGGACGTGGATGCCGCCGACCCGTGGTGAGACATCCACGTACTTCCTGGGGGTCAACCGCAACAAGCGCTCCATCGCACTGGACCTGCGCACCGAGGCGGGCACGGTCGCAGCCCGTGAGCTGGCGCGCCGGGCGGACGTCGTGATCGAGAACTTCATGCCCGGCACGCTCGCCAAGTACGGTCTGGACTTCGACAGCGTCACGGCCGAGAACCCCGCCGTGGTCTACGCCTCGATCAGTGGCTTCGGCTCCAGGGCCGGCAGCCACGTGCCCGGCTACGACCTGATGGTGCAGGCGATCTCCGGATTGATGAGCCTCACCGGCGATCCGACGGACGAGCCCTACCGGGCCGGCATCTCCGTCTTCGACGTGATGGCCGGCAACCACGCGGCCATCGGCATTCTCGCGGCGCTGCGTCATCGCGACGCGACCGGCCGCGGTCAGCATGTCGAGGTCAACCTGCTGTCCTCGGCACTGTCCGGCCTGGTCAACCACAGCTCCGCCTACGTGGCCGGCGGTACGGTGCCCTACCGGATGGGCAACGCGCACCCGAGCGTCTTCCCCTACGAGCCCTTCCCCACCGCCGACCGCGACCTCATCGTCGCCGCCGCCAATGACGGGCAGTTCCGGCGTCTGTGCGAGGTTCTCGGCATTCCCGGGACCGCCGATGACCCGCGGTTCGCGCACAACAAGGACCGCACCGAGCGGCGCGCGGAACTACGGCCGTTGCTGGTGGAGCGACTGGCCACCCGCGGCGCGGCCGAGTGGTTCGAGGCCCTCGTAGCGGCCGGGGTGCCGGCAGCCCCCATCAACACCATCGACGGAGGCTTCGCCATGGCCGAGCGCTTCGGGCTCGACCCCGTCGTCGAGGTCGGGGACGGCGAGCGGGCCGTCCCCATGGCACGCCACCCGATCACCTTCTCCACGACCCCGGCTCGCTACGAGCTGCCGCCTCCCGAACTCGACGAGCACGGCCCCGAACTGCGCAAGTGGCTGGCGACACCGCGAGCCTCGCACGCGGCGAAGGAGGATGTCCGTGGCTGACCGGCCCAAGACCTACCCGACCGCACTGGGGGCATCCTCCCGCACCTCGATCACCCTGCTCGGCGAGGACCTCGCCCGTGACGTGATGGGCGAGGTGGGCTTCGGGGAACTCGCCTACTGGCTCGCCACTCAGCGCCGCCCCACGCCCGGCCAGGTACGGGTCTTCGAGGCCGTGCTGGCCGCGCTCGCCGACCACGGATTCACCCCGACCGCGATCGTCACCCGCCTCACGTATCTGTCGGCGCCGGATTCGGTGCAGGGCGCACTCGCCGCCGGGCTGCTGGGCGGTGGCTCGCGATTCCTCGGGGTCACCGAAGACACCGCGGTCTTTCTGCACGAGGTACTCGAACGCCACTCCGGCCCGCTGCCGTGCGGCGAGGCGGAATGGGACGCTCTCGCCCTCGAAACGCTGCGCGAACAACGGGCGGCCGAGCGGTTCGTGCCGGGCCTGGGCCATCACGTCCACAAGGACGGCGATCCGCGCACTCCGCGGCTCATGGAGATCGCCACGGAGGAAGAGCAGTTCGGCGCCCACCTGTCACTGTTCGCCGCCATCGGCCGGACGCACCCGCAGGTCCTGGGCAAGACTCTGCCGCTGAACGGCGCAGGGGTGTGCGGGGCCGCCCTGGCCGACCTCGACCTGCCCATCCCGCTGCTGCGCGGCTTCGC
Source organism: Streptomyces sp. NPDC096311 (assembly GCF_044763085.1). NCBI lineage: Bacteria > Bacillati > Actinomycetota > Actinomycetes > Kitasatosporales > Streptomycetaceae > Streptomyces > Streptomyces sp. NPDC096311. Next base: position 14,754 of record NZ_JBIWFN010000032.1, on the reverse strand, counting down.
TCTGCTGGCCCGCACAGCAGGGCTGATCGGCCAGCTCGCCGAGGAGATGCGGCATCCGGTCGGTAACGACATCTTTCTCTCCGTCGACCTGAACAACCGGCCCGTGGCCCCAGACCCGCACCCGGGACAACGCCCATGAGCCGACCACCGGCCTGCGGCCCCTTCGTCCTGCTCGTCCACGGGGCGCACCACGGTGCCTGGTGCTGGGAGGCGGTGACGGAACGGTTGGGTGAGGCCGGCCTCCGCAGCTACGCCATGGACCTTCCTCTGAGTTCCTTCACCGACGACACCGAGGCGGTGCGGGAAGCCGTACGCGAAGGAGCACGACACGGCCCCGTGCTGCTCGTCGCACACAGCTACGGTGGCCTGCCGGTCTCGGCCGGCGGGCACGCCGCCGCACGCCTGGTCTACGTCGCCGCGCGGATGCCGATGCCCGGCGAGTCCGCGGCACGGCTGACACCCCGTTGGAACGATCCCGCCTTCCACCAGTCCGTGCAGACCGGCCCGGACGGCACGGTGACGCTGCTGCCGACCGCTCGCGCGGCGCTGTATTCCACCACGCCCGTGCGGTACGCCGAACACGCCAGCACACTCTGGCGGCCGATGCGCAGCCGGGTGCCGCACACGCCCCTCGACGACCCGGCGTGGCTGACAGTGCCCAGCGCATACGTCGTGTGCGCCGCGGACCGGACCGTACTGCCCAAGGCACAACGCGCCTGCGCCGCGCGCGCCACTACACGCGTCGAACTCGACTGCGACCACTCGCCGTTCTACTCGGCACCCGATCCGCTGGCCCAGTTCCTGGCCTCGCAGGCAGCTCTCGTCACACATGGTTGAGCCTCCGGGATGGGGGTCCCGCCTCTGTCTCACTTCCGGCTTCCGGTGGTCGCTGAGCGTGATCCCATCCGATGAGGACGCGATGTCGCAGGAGACGGAAAGACGGGGTGCCCGTGCGGCTCGCTGCCGTGCCGCGCAGGCTGGCACGGCAGCAGGAACACCGCTGGCCGCCCTCCAGCGCAGGAAGTGCAGGTCGTCCACGATCAGCAGCTTCACATCGCAGGAGAGCACGCAGTCCAGGGCTCGCTGGGCGAACTGCCCGGTGGTGCCGGTGGTGCGGCCAGGGTGGCCGAAGAACTCCTGCATTGCCCGGTTGAAGTCCTTCATCCCGGTGTTCCCGGTCAGGCCCACCCGGCAGACGGGGAGCCGTTCGTGCCCGCCGACGGTGAACGCGCCTCCCTCAGCAGAGCCGGACGACCGGGCAGGCAGTCGAAGGCCTCTCCCAGCGTGTCCCCGTCCCCGACCCGGTCGCGTACTTCGTCGAGGATGACCGGGTCGAACAGCCGCTCAGGCGGTGACTCCTCCTCCACCGCCTGAGCGTGTATCTCCTCGGTCAGGTCCGACTCGAACAGCCAGTCGCGGCGGTAGCCCGCGAGGAACCGGACGTTGGCCAACTCGGCGTCCGGCGGTTCGCTCCACACCTCGTAACGCCAGCCGCGGGACTCGACCGCCTCGCGGGTCCAGCCGAAGGTGCACGCGTGCTCCGGCTTGGCCGCCCGGTGCCGTGGCTTGACGTCAACGACCAACGGGCTTGCTGTGGTTGCCATCAGGTAGTCTGGGATGTGCTGGCGCAGCACGCCGTCCGCTTCGGCCCGCAGCAAGAAGGGCTGGGCCACGATCGCTGTCACATCCCGGTCGAAGTCCGCGTAGAGCAGCCGTGCCAGCTCTAGCCGCGACTCGTAGATGACGTGATCCGACTGCGTACTCGATCAGTACGAACCCGAGTAGTGCTTCTGCCCCATGTACCAGCGGAACGTCCGCCACGGCTCAGCTTGTGATTTATCCGGTGCGCCGTGGTTTAGTGCCGACCTTGTGGTGTGTTGGTCGGCGGTAGGACTCGCCGGTGGCCAGGAGCAGGCCCACGTCGTAGCGATTAGCGGGGCGGCGATTCTTCGAGCCGGCCGGGGCCGGGCTGGGTGGGTTTCGGCACTGCGGCTGGCGTTGAGGTCCTGGCGTGCAGGTGTCGGAACCCGCGACGGACTCGGGCTGAGGTGAGCTTGTTCGGTTCTGTTGGCTTCTCCCAGGGCCTGCGCAGGTCGGTGGCCAGGGGGCGGGCGAGGCGAAGCTGAGTGTGGGCGGTGACGATCAGCCAGGTCCAGCGGTCCGCCGCTTCGGCATCTCGAAGTCTCGGAGCGGTCCAGCCGAGTGTCTGCTTGATCATTCTGAAGAAGTGCTCGATGTCGAACCTCCGCAGGAAGACCTGCCAGGCCAGGTCGGTCTCCGCTGGGCCGGCTGCGGGTCGGGATCACCACAGCCACAGGGGCTTGGGGTCGCCGCCGCTGGGCAGGTGGTCGACCTGGAGGCGGATGACGGTGCCCTCGACGACCGGGAGCTGGCCGCTGTGGTCCCGCCAAGCGGCGCGCCCTTGCAGCTCGGGATGGAGCCGGTCCCAGCTCTGGGCGTGGGCGGTGCCGTAGCGGGTGGTCTCCGCCTTCGTCTCCGCGTCCGGGGCGCCCCAGGTCCTGGCGTCCTTGAAGATGAACTCGCTGCCGTGCTTGGGCGGCCGCCCGCCGGCTGGGTTGGCCATGGCGAACTCCGCACGGGTCGGTGCCGGGCGGCGCATCACCCTGTCCGAGCGCAGGCGTCCCAGGATCTCGACGGGCTGGTCGCGCAGCAGGTAGGCCAGCCGCGTCACGTCGTAGCCAGCGTCGGCCACGATCAACACCGGCGGTTCGCCCGGGCTCCACTGGCCGGCGGTGACCAGGCGCTCGACCAGGTCCCGCAGCTGTGCGGCGGTGACGGCGGCCAGGTCGTCGCCGGGCCGCAGCCGCACCGCGTCCAGCGGGGCAACCCACGAGGTCCGGCCCGATTCCAGGGCGACGACCCACGAGTACGGCCAGCCCGGGATCATCTGGTGCCTGGCGTCGCCCCGGCCGTAGGTGTGGCAGAACGAGCGGGCGTCGCTCGTGTCGGCGTCGGGCCGAAGCCACGGCGAGACGTCCACCGCCAGCACCAGGCGGCCGCCGGCGGCACGGGGCAGCGGCAGGCCGACCAGCTCGGCCCGCAGCCGGTGGACGTCCAAGCGACCCCGGTTCAGCGCGCCGTAGAGGGCGCCGTGCCCGCGCCGGTGCTCGGGAGCCAGCGCCATGCCGACCAGGGTCTTCACTGGGCCGTCGGTGCACAGCACCGCGTCGGTGAGCTCGAACAGCGCGTCACGCCGTCCGGTCAGGCAGTCGTAGAAGACCCCCGGAAGCGTGACAGTTCCACGCGTGACAGTTCCACGAACGGCTCGCACTGCTCCACCACGCTCACCGCTACGGCCTTCGCGTCAAGTTCTGCACGTCTTGGTCGAGTTCAGGATCACCCGAAGGCCGTACCGCCGTCCCCGGAACACCCGGACGAGTGATCATCGGGTCCGCCCGTTCGACGCCGAACGTACGCGAGGGTCTGCTTCCGCCGTCAGGATCGCGGGGCCCATGGGTCGTCGTGCTCCGTCGGATCAGACTGTTCGGGGTGGAGCATTTCTCGGACGCAGCGCCGCAGTCCGGTCTCGTTCGACCCGCCGGCGGCGGCCATCCAGGGCAGGTCGTCCATGGCGTGGGCGCGCTCGTCGGTGGAGAGGTCGTCGACAACGGCGCGCAGGTAGTCGGGGGCGGGTTCGTCCGTGAGGCAGAGCCAGCCGATCGCGGCGGCCAGCCGGTCCTCGGGAGCTTGCGCCCGGTCCCGCCAGCGCTCTCGCATCCACACGGTGGTCGGCGGATGGGGGTGGGCACGGGTGCCTTCGGCCGTGGCGAAGACCAGCGCGGCGCGCACAATCGGGTCCTGCTCGGCGTCGAGCCGGGTGCGGAAGGCAGCACGGCCCGCGCGGTCGAGGTCGGTAGCTGCGGCCAGGGCGAAGGCGGCGCGGATCCGGATCGCAGGCTCGGGGTCGTGCAGAAGGGGCTTCAGGAGGGTGGCGTCGGCGGTGACCGCAGCCCGGGCGGCGGCAACCGACCAGCCCGCCGGGTAGCCGGTCACCTCGACCCCGTAGTCGTCGTAGAGGTCCTCGTACTGCGTGTCGGCGCGGTGGAGCAGCAGTTCGCCACGGGAGGCGACGCCGAAGTAGCGGGCGCGGGCCGGGGAGGAGACTTCAGCGAGCGCGTCGGCACGGTATGGGTTGCGGGGGTCCGCAGCGATCCGGATCAGGAACGGTACGGCGAGCACAGCGGCGGCCCGCATGTCGTTGGCGCACATACCGCTCACAACACCCGTTCCGGCACTAACGGATGAGCTGCCGGTACGGAGCAGGTCGATGGTCTCCCTGACGTGATTCCCCTGCGGGAAGTTCTCCCAGGGGACTTCGTCGAGCAGGAATCCGTCCTTGACCTCGGGCCGCATGGCGGCCACCACCGTACGCACATCGAACGGTCCGCCCACGAATGAGGACAGGTCCGCCCCGTCCGCCAACGCTCGGCACATCGCGAACGTCGGATCAGTTCGCCACTCGCCCACGTCACACCACCCCACCGCTGAGTCCGATCGGAGTAGATCATGCCCGAGCGGACCGACATCACTGTCGCGGCTCTGCCCTCGCGCCGCGGGGCGAACGCGAGGCCGGCGCTTACTCAAGCAGGCCGCGCGGACGGGTGATCGTCAGGCCTTCCTGTTCGAAGCTGGACGTTAAACGACAAGCTGAGTGCCTGTCCCTGAGGCCGACATGACATAAATGAACGGCTCGTTGGATCTTCAAGGATGTGAGGAGGATCGGGAGCTGCCCGCGAGCTGTTCCCCGAAGCCATCGCGGCCAAGCCAAGCCGCGCTTCCTGTGCTGCATCCTGCAGGCCGGCTGGCACCCGGAAACTCCCACCACCACTCCGTCACCGGAGTCAAAACCCATCGATATGAACTCCACCCGCACCAACTGGAGTCAGAAGGCTTCCGTATACCGGTCTTCGCAGTGGTCGGTGTTGGTTGCGATGCCACTCACTACACCAGGCCGTGGTGCTGCACTCGGGGCGCTCTACGGTAGGTTGGCACTGATGGGGTGATGCGTCGGAACGCCCCGTTGCCATGGGATGGCTCGGTTGGCGCGTAGTTTCTACGCGCATTGGAGTCCGTCATGGCAACCGTAACCCTTAAGCCCACCCTGGTCATGGGTGCTCGAGGCAGCGTGGGTCGGCGTGTCCTTGCTGACCTGCTCGACCGGCAGAGTCCGGTCCGTGCATCGGCGCGGCGTCCGGAGCCGGGGCAGTTCCCCGCGGGTGTTGAGGTGTTCGTTGCGGATCTGACTGACCCGAAGAGTCTCATGCCCGCATTCGACGGAGCCGGGCAGGTGTTCCTGTACGCCAACCACGAGGGCGTGCACGGTGTGATCGCCGCTGCCCGTGCCGCTGGTGTTGAGCGGATCGTTTTGATGTCGTCCGGCAGTGTGATCCACCCCTCGTCGCGCGGGAACGCGATAACCGAAGAGCACCGGGAGGTGGAGGAGGCGTTTCGGGCGGCATCGGATCTGATGGTGGTGCCGATCCGGCCCCTGGTGCTCGCGACGAACGCGCTCGGGTGGGGTTATCCGATCAAGACTTCGGGACGACTGCCGCTGTATCAGCCGGATGCGCTGACCGCGCCGGTCCACGAGCGTGACGTCGCCGCGGTTGTTGTCGCAGCCCTGCTCGGCGACGACGACACCACCGGTCTCCTGACCGGCCCGGCACGAATCTCCCAGCGCGACCAGGCCCACGCTATCGCCGACGCCACCGGCCGGGACATCGCGGTCGACGGGCTCACTCGCGAGGCTGCTCTGGCGCAGTTCGCTCGGTTCATGCCACCGGTCGAGGCGGAAGCTGTCTTGCGGTTTCTCGATGATGCCGCTGCAGGGAATTCGCCCGCGACGGACACGGTCGAAGGGATCCTGGGCCGCCCGGCTTTGGGGTTCGATGTGTGGGCTGCGGACCACGCTGCGGACTTCTCCGTCAGCTGAGCCGACGCGATACCGAGAGGGAAGGGGGAAATGCTGGCGAGTACCGCGGTGAAGCTTTGGGTTCCCGCCCCGAGCAGAGTGGGGAGCAGGATGAGGACCGCGATCCAGGACGGGGCATTGCCGATTGCTGTCAGGCCTCCCGCGGTGAGGCGGCTGGGGGCGTCGGTGATGCGGTGCGCGGTCATGAGGGGGCTCCTGAGTCGGGTCGGGGCTTCCACTGACGTAGTGGAGCGAAAGCGGCCTGCGTCCCTTCGGTGGTCGCGGGCTGGCGGTGGCAGCAGGACGGGAGACTTCTTGGTGAGCACTGGGGTGGGGCGCCGGGTTAGCCGCGCAAGTCCGCAGGCCGGAGGGGACGTTGTCACCCGGATCGGGCCCATTCAAGGACTGTGAGCTGCATCTTCTTGCGCTCGCTTTCGACAAGGAGTCGGTTGCCTGCCGGGTGTCTGGGCAGAGCGCGGCCCCCTACACCCCGGCCTGTTAGCCGCGCAACCCCGACCACCAGCCGGACGGTGCACAGAAAATTTTTGGTCCTGGGCGCGAGCGGTGTGGCAGGGCGTTGACCTGCTCTGGTGGGGGTTGTGGTCGGGGTCTGGCAGGCCGTGGTTGGGGGGTTGGGGCGGAAAGTGATGTGCCTGGTCGGGGTGTCGTGGTGGGGGCGGGGATGTCTATGGTGAAAGCCGTTCGGACGCCCTCGCCCGCCCCGTGGGGCTGTCCGTACATCCCCCGGCGGAACCGGCGCCACGGCCTCCACCAGCTGGTCCCGGATCCGTCGCCGCGGCGATCGGCCTCATGGACTCCTGGACAACGAAGGTGATGCGCAGCTTCGCCTGCGCAGATGCCGGTTCGGTTGTCGCAGCCGTCGCTGTGCCGCTGCGCAGAGCACCATGTGGCCTGCGGTGAGCAGACGCCGACTGCGCAGGCCGTTGCGCAGCCCCGTTCCCGCTGCGCAGCGCTCCTGCGTACCGACAAGTTATTGAGAATTTGAGGCAGCAATCGGGCAGGGTGGAGGGATGCCTGAGTCGTCCTTGCCGGGAGGTTTCGTCAATGCCGTCGTTCGTGTCGGGGACACGGTGCGTCGTCCAGCCTCTGCTCGGACGGGGTTCGTGGGTGATCTGCTGAGGTTGCTCGAAGCCGGTGGCTGGAGCGGAGCTCCGCGGTATCTCGGCGTGGACGACAAGGGTCGCGAAATGCTCAGTTACCTTGATGGGCATGTGGCGTGGGAGCCGCGACAACCTGCTGCCGTGTCGTCGGACGAGAGCCTGGTGGCGGTCGCCCGGCTGGTGCGCGAGTTCCACGAGCTGACGGCCGGCACTGCACTGGTTGGAGAGCACGAGGTCGTATGTCACAACGACCTATCGCCCAAGAACACGGTCTATCGGCTGGTCAGTGGCTCGCTTCGGCCGGCGGCCTTCATCGACTGGGACCTGGCGGCGCCGGGCGCCCGGATCCATGACATCGCTCATGTTTGCTGGCAATACCTCGGTCTCGGCCCGGCGGTGGCCGACGTCGGGGATGCGGCCCGGCGCATGAGGCTGATTGCTGACAGCTACCAGTTGTCGGAGCGGCAACGACTTGTGTCCACGGTCTTGTGGTGGCAGGACCGGTGCTGGCGGGGCATCGAGACCGAGGCCGATGCGGGTGACGTCGCCATGGTCCGGCTTCGTGATGCCGGGGTGGTGAGAGAAGTTCAGAGGGCGTATCAGTGGGTTTCCGATCATCAGGGTGCTTTGGAACGCGCGTTGCAATGAGCGCGTGGTGACGGTCAATCCGGGCCGTTGGGCGGCTTGCAGCTCGGTCAGAGCGATGAAGGCGCGTTCGGTGCCCAGTTCCTTCGGCGTCGGACCGGTAGGAGTGGGTGTGTCGGCGAGACGCTCTGCGAGGGCCATGAGGGCTTCGAGGTCGCCTTCGAGGGCTTCGCGTTCGTCGTCGGTGAGGTCGAGTTGTTCGAGCATCTGGTCGATGCCGTCTCTCATGGCCAGGAGCTGTCCGCGGGTGGACTGCTTGGGGAGGTAGAACGGGCAGCGTGCGCAGGCCAGCCGGTGGGGGCACTTGGCGAAGAAGTCGTAGCTGCAGTAGCCCTCGCCCAGGTCGTAGTACTTCCAGGGCTGTTCGCCGCCTGCGGCGGCTCCGGTGAGGATGGACTCGCGGTCGATGAGGACCTGGATGGTGCGGACGTTGCGGGCGAAGTAGTCGGCCTTCCTGTAGGCGGCGGTGAGGGTGCGCTGCAGGATCGCGGCGTAGTAGCGGGTGCTGGCGGGGTGCTTGTGGCCGAGCCATTGCTGCAGATCGTTGAGGGTTAATGGCTCGCGGGTGTTGAGGAGTTGGGTCGCAATCGTGGCGCGGGCCCTGTGACTGGTCAGCGCGCTGCGGGAGTCGGTCTGCGGGACGCCGACTTGCGGCAGAGAGCAGGGAGGATGTTGTGGTTGAGGTACTCCTTGCCGACGAGCTGGCCGCGGTGGCAAAACAGGTGCTGCCGCTTCTGCCCGGTCTTGCGGTCGATCAGGTCGGGCTGGGGCGGCCGGATGAGTTTCCAGGCGTCGATGAGCTGGCGAGGAACTGGGCCGCGCGGTGCGTACGGCGTTCATCTGCGACTACCTCGCCGACGCGGACCTGCGGCGCGAGATCAACGACGGCCTCCAGGTCGTGGAGAACTGGAACTCCGCCAACCACGACCTGTTCTACGGCAAGGACGGCGACCTGACCGGCTCCGACAAGGAGAGCCAGGAGGTGTCCATGCTCGCCCTGCACCTGCTCCAGTCGGCGTTGGTGCACGTCAACACCCTGCCCCTCCAGGCCATCCTGAGCGAGGAGAAGTGGCAGAAGCGACTCACCGACGCCGACCGGCGGGCCCTGTCCCCGCTGTTCTGGACCCACGTGAACCCCTACGGCCGGTTCGAGCTGGACATGAACTCCCACCTCGCCCTCGCCGCCGCGGCGTCCAGGGTGCCCGGCCCCCGAGCCGCGCCCGATACGCAGACCTCTGAGCCCGCAGCAGAGGGAGCCAGGCGCTCGGCGGCCCTCACGACGACGTCACTGACGTGCGGATCGGAGTGCGAAGCTCGAACGGGTGGCCGCGACACCGTCCGTCGCGCCCGGCGATCCCCCTCAACCCGCCACTCTCACAAACGGTCCTTTGCGCGAGCAAGGTCAGAAGCGGGCCGCCGGACCCCCGCCGATCCCAGATTCGTTCGCAGAACCCGTTCTCACTCAAAAGCGGGACGGACCCCCTTCTGAGACTTGCATTGTGCGAAAATCCGGGTCCATGACGGGCCCTCAACAGCCTTCCCCAACCGACCGGTCGGACGCGGACGATTGGGAGGACCTCCGACCCATTCCTAGATCACGCGGCCTATACCCTCTCCGTTCCCCGGGAGCCGAAAGGGTGTTCCATTTGAGGGAGATCGCGGGTTAAGGTCGCGACCTGCGAGATCTTGTACGGAGGTGCCCGGGATGGAGAACAGCGCGCCCGCACGCCAGGGCCGTCCCCCAGGCCCTCGGACCGCCGAGGGGGAGCTGACGAGCCGCCAGTTGGCCATCGTCCGCTACATCAGGGAGTCGGTCGACCGGCAGGGCTACCCGCCGTCGATGCGGGAGATCGGCCAGGCCGTGAAGCTCGCCAGCACGTCTTCAGTCGCCCACCAACTGATGGCCTTGGAGCGCAAGGGCGTCCTCTACCGCGACCCGCACCGTCCCCGCGCCTACCAGGTCCGGCCCTCGTGGGCACCCGACCTGGGCGGCCGGAGCGCGGCGCCGGTCGACGTACCGCTCGTCGGACGGATCGCCGCTGGCGCACCCCTGCTCGCCGAGGAGATGGTCGAGGACGTCTACTCCCTGCCCCGCCAGGTCGTGGGTGACGGGGACCTGTTCGCCCTGACCGTGTCCGGCGACAGCATGATCGACGCGGCGATCTGCGACGGCGACATCGTCACCGTGAAACGGCAGGACAGCGCCGACCACGGTGACATCGTCGCCGCGCTCCTGGACGACGAGGCCACTGTCAAGGTGCTGCGCCGACAGGACGGGCGGGTGTGGCTCATGCCGCGCAATCCGTCGTACGAGCCGATCGCCGGCGACGAGGCACGGATCCTCGGCAAGGTCGTCGGCGTCCTGCGCCTTCTCTGAACAGCCCGGCCCGCACCGACGCCGAGCGGGGTAGGGACGGACCGATAGCCTGACCACTGAGCGGCAGGGCATCCAGGGACACGCACTTTCAAGTCCCACGATATGTATGCCCAGTTCGTCCACGTGGGCGGCGGCGCTCACTGGCTCCTCCGGCCTCGGACTTCGATCGAGGAGGCGAGTGCGAGCACGGCGTCAGGGTCGGCCTGAGCCAGGCGCACCGCGTGGCTGTGCCGAACTCCTCCAGCATCCCGGTCCGGGCCATGGCCCGTAGCAGGGCGCTATGGCCCGCACCGAGGCCGGGATCGCCTCAGGGGCCTTCGGAGGAGTCAGGCCATGGCTCTCCAAGATGACGTGCAGGCGCCAGTCGTCGTACTCGATCACGTATTCAATGTCAGAAGGTCCTCGGGCTCGTGCAGCGCTACGGTGCGTCTCCGTGGACGGTGACGGTCTTGGCTCGGGTGAGGGCCACGTAGAGCTTGCGGTGGTCTTCGCTGTTGACCCAGGAGGCTGTGCGGGCCTCGGTGTCCGGCCAGGAGTGCCATCTCGCACCGAGGGGAAGTCTCCGGCGACAGCGTTCTCACGACTGGAGGAGTTGCCTTGCGTCCACGCATCCGACGGACAGCATCCAGAATGACCGTATTCGCAGCCGCCCTCACGGCCGTCGCAGGACTGACGCTGGCCGGCGCGCCCGGCGCGGCCGCCGACGACCGAGCCTCGTTCAACCTCACAGTCGGCGCCACCTACTTCAAGGGCACGATCGAGTTCTACAACCGGTCCGTCACCGTCAACGGCGTGCTGCGGGGCCTGAGCACCGGATGTCGACGGGGCGCGGCCTGGGCGTTCGCCTCGAGCGGGTCCACACTGGACAACCGGTCCACGACTGCGGTGTGCAACGGGGCCGTCTCCAAGACGATCCCGCTCACGGCCGACGTGCCGGGCGGAGCCGCAGAGGTCGAGGTCGATCTCCTCGAAGGCAACGGCTACCGGATCGCCAGCTGTCACGTCCAACGCGGCTTCGAGTATTGCGAGTAGGAGAGGATCAGGCCCAGGTGTCCAGCGTATCTCGATACTGCCCCAGATCCTGACTGGCATGAGCCGTACTGCCGGTAGGCGCTGCTGGCTGCTGCGCTGGACACCTGGGCTGCCCTGCGCGCCGAGTTTGCCCTGGGGAACTGCTCGATCCGTGGCCTGGCCGCCCGCTACAGGCATGCGTGACGCGCAATCAGGTATGTGTCACCTTGCGCGAGTTCGACTCAGGTGCTCGACCGACGAGACGGAACGCCGCCTCCGCCGCCATCGCCACCGGCAGCGGATTACCGCACTCCCCGGCAGTACCGCCGAGCCACCCCGCTAGCTCCGTACTTCGCGGGTAGCTCGTTCAGGTCTCTGGCCAGCGGGGATGCGTCGGTTCCAGGCCGAGGAGATCGAGGAGATGGAGCTGGACGCCGCGGCTGATGACGATCGTGGGTGGGTCGGTGGCGCTGCCGACGCGTAGCCGCAGGCCGGAGAGGTGGTAGAGGATCATCCGGCCGGTGGGCCGGGTCTGCTGGTTGCTGGGATCGAGCCCGGGCATCTTCTGGTCGCCTCCGAGGGCCCGGCGGACCTGGCGCTCGATCAGGCAGAACACGAGCAGGGCCAGGCAGATCACCGTCACCAGTGCGGCGATCCTCTTGTTGTCCTGCACGAAGACGGGGGTGACGGCCAGGGGGCCTTTGAAGTCGCCGTAGCGGCGCTCGACGGTGCCCTGTCCCTTGTGGCGTCGTAGTACCTCGGCGGCGTCGGCCTGTTCGGGGGTGAGGGTGGTCAGCAGCGTGTACCAGCCGTCGACGGCCGCTTCGGCCTGGAGGACGTCCCGGTCGAAGTGCCAGTCGAGGGCAGGACGTCCGGTGTCGTCGGTGGTGATGGAGGTACGCAGGCAGCCGGTGACGCGGCGGGTTCTGGCAATCACGCCGATGCGGGCGGCGATCTTCTGGACGGTGCTGTAGTAGCGGCCGCTGGCCCCGCGCTGCAGCTTGTCGAGCTCTTCTCGGGCCTTGGCCAGGCGTTTGTCCCGGGCCCGCTGCTGACCTCTGGCGTTGCCGGTGGAGTGGCACCAGGATCCGGCGCACTTCCACCTGCGGGTCGCGCTTGCGTGGTCCGGACAGGACGTGGGTGTCCTCCAGCACGCGGTAGGTCTCGCGCCGCTCTGCCGGGGTGTTCTCGTCCCGGGCGGGGGTGTAGTCCACGACGGCAGCCGCATCCAGGTCGAGGGCGGCATAGACCGCGTCGTCGACCATGGAGGCCGGGGCCGGGGCGATCAAGCGCGTCCCGGCCTTGATCAGGGCGGTGACGTTGTGGTGCAAGACGAGCTTGGAGTCCGCGATCAGCAGGAACTCCTTCGGCCCGGCTATCGCGCAGGGCCTTCATCGTGCCGGTGATCTGGGAGATCTCCGCAGCCCCGCCGTCGATGACGCGGGACAGCAGCGGGATACCGCCGCCGCCGGTCACCGCGAGGCCGGTTTGGATCTGCTTGAGATCGTATCGGCGGTCCTTGGGATGCCCGTGCCTGACCTGGGGATAGTCCTCGTCCTGGTCGTCGGCCGGGTAGGCGCCATGCAGGGACATGGAGGTCATGTCCCAGTGGCATGTCGACACATCGATGCCGAACTCGCCGATCGCGCGGGCCCCGATGCTGTCGGTGAGCTCCGTCAGGTGCCCGGCGATGGCGTTCAGGGCCCGGCCCAGCCGGTCGTCGTTGAGCAGCTCCGGCTCGATGCCGAAGACCTCCTCCACCGCCCACTCACGCGCCCAGTCGTCCACCCGCCACAGCGGGGCGGGCGCGGTCAGCCGGTTGGCCACCAGCGTCTCGATGACCTGGCCGTGCGTCAGGTGAGCAATGTCATGGCCTGGGCACAACCGGTCGACGGTCCCGGCCAGATCCAGCCGGCGCAGGAACTCGGCAGCCACAGGCAGAGCGCCCAGACGCTTCTCCACCACGGCGCTGACCACGCATTCCATGCGCGGACGCATCGTCCGTGGCCGCGGGGACCGGGAAGACTTCCTCACACCCCACCAACGCGGCCACGGCTCCAACAGACACTCCCGTAGGCCCCGAACCAGCCGATTCAGTCAGCCGCGAAGTACGGAACTAGCAGCGGCCGGCGCCCGCAGCCTCAGATCAACCGGCAGCCCCGCAGGTCGGGGCCTTGCCGCCTGGCACGTGGCGGCTCACACTGGAGGGCCGCATTGCCCACGGAGGACCTGTGACCCTGAACGACAGCGAACGAGAGGTGCGTCGTCGGATGGCGGCGCATGAGCTCTACACCGACAGCGCGCCCGGCCTCGATCGCTTGGAAGAGGAACGCGTCCGCGGCAAGGAACTGGCGGACGAGTTCAACCGTACCGGCGCGCGCGACCCGGAGACCCGTCAGAACATTCTCCGCAAGCTGTTCGGCGCGCTGGGGGACCGGGTCTGGATAGAACCGCCGCTGCAGGTCGCCTACGGCAACCATGTCCACCTCGGCGACGACGTCTACGTGAACTTCGGGCTCACCCTCGTCGATGACACGGACGTCTTTATCGGCGACCGGGTCATGTTCGCGCCTCATGTGACGATCACCACGACCGGCCATCCCGTCCACCCGGAACTGCGCCAGGACGGCAGCCAGTTCTCCGCGCCGGTACGTATCGAGGACGACGTGTGGATCGGCGCCGGCGCGATCATCCTGCCGGGCATCACCATCGGACAAGGATCGGTCATCGGCGCGGGAAGCGTCGTGACGGCCAACGTGCCGCCGATGGTCGTCGTCGCCGGAACACCCGCACGCGTCCTGCGAAAGATCACTGACGCGGATCGCACGTGGACCTACCGCCCGCCCCGCACCCTGGAGGCGGAAAACGACTGACATCTGGAAAACGACAGGCATCTGCAGGAGCGTCCCGAACAGGTGCGGCAGCACGCGCAGCTGACGGAGCCGGGCACCCGGCCCACACGTGCCAGCCGTCCTCCGACTCCACGTCCGCGCCCGCCGCCGCGCCCGTCAGGACCGAGCCGCTGTCCGTTCCCGCGCGGGGCCCGAGCGGGAACGCGTCCCAGGCAAACTCCAGGACGTCTTCTCGTACTTCTTCGCCGCCTCCCGCAGTACCGGCGCGAACGCGGTGGAGCCGGAGAGCGTGAGCGTCCCCTTGGCGCAGTCCAGCGGTGCGGTGTGGGCGTCGCCCCTGGTGAACGTGAGGAGCGACTGGACCGTGCCCACCAGCACCAGCACCAGCACCAGCACGGCGAGCAGCACCTGGACCGGCCGCGAGGCGAACGGGGAGTACTCCGCCCTCTTGATCGTCCCGCCGCGCACCCCGCCCACGATGCTGCCGGGCAGACCACCAACTGGCATCAGGTCAAGGGCAACGACGTCCCGATCCGCCTCATCAGCCGCCACCCCGGCTCCGGCCCCCGTGCCACCCTCGAACGCCAGGTCCTGGGCGGGCAGCCCCCCCGGCGGTCACCGCGGACGACTGCGCGGCCCTGGACGAGAAGAATCCGGGCCGCTGCGAGGCCGGCGACACGGATACCCTCCTCAGCTTGTCCTACCTTCCAAGCGTGGTTCCATGCCGGTCATTCGTAAGATCGGCGGACCCAGGGGTTCTGGGTATGGCTGTGAGCTTGTCGCCGCTGGATGGCTCAAAGAACTTGGCCGCCCGGA
>NZ_JBIWFN010000031.1:68878-117241 GCF_044763085.1 Streptomyces sp. NPDC096311 | reverse complement strand
CCCCTACCGCCTGCGTGCATTTCCCCCGGGGGGTTTTGGGGGGGGGGGGGGGGGGGGCGGGGGGCCCCCCCCCCCCCCCCCCCCCCCCCCCGGGGGGGCCCCCCCCGGGGGGGGGGGGCCCCGACCCTCGGCGTTCCGCCACGCGTCTCCGCGTGGTTTTTCATGATCGGCACATTGCGGTCTTGTGGCACCTGTGCACGAGGTCTCGACACGGTGCGCGAGTGGCTCCACAGTGATCTCCGTAAGCGCTTTCTGTGTTTTCGGCGGCGGCATCGCGGCCGTCGTCGCCACCGCAAGGAGCACGCCATCGTGAGACCTCGAAGACTCGGCGTCGGCACCGCCGCCGCGCTGCCGGCCGGTCTGGTCGCCGCGTCCTCGCACGCCACCGAACAGCATCCGCCGCCGCGCCGGATCGTGGAGAACCTGGACCGCGGCCCGGTCGCCGTCCCCTCGGGCAAGGGCACCTTCCTGAGCCGGCGGTTACCCGGCACGGAGTGCGCGCTCCCCCAAGTTCTCGGCTCCGCTCGAACAGGGGGTACCCCCACCGGGGACGCGATCGCGTTCAACGTGCACAAGGGCGGACGGCGGCTCAACCAGGCGCCGGTCGCCCGGTCGACCACGTACCAGGACGACAGCCGGGGCACCGGTACCTACACCGTGCGTGCCGTCGTCAACGGCCATGAGCGGAAGCCGAGTTCGGCGGCGCTCGACCTCGCGCGTGGCTACGCCGAGATTCCGCCGGCCGCCGCCGACGGGTACACCGTGCAACACGCCTGGCCCGGTGACCTCGACGGCGACGGACGCTACGAACTCGTCGTCAGCCGGCTCGCGCAGACCCGCGACAAGCCCGACCTCCTGGAGGCGTACACGCTCACCGGCGCGCGGCTGTGGCGCGTCGACCTCGGCCCGGGCTCGTACACCCAGGTCGGCGGGAACGGCGCCAACGACCCCGCGCCCGCCACGATCAGCGGCTCGACGCCGATCGGCGGCTACCGCAACGACGACAACGTCACCGTGTACGACCTCGACGGCGACGGCAAGGCCGAGGTGCTGGTGCACACGGCCGACGGGACCACCTTCGCGGACGGCGCGAAGGTGACCGCCAACTCGCCCGCCCACCAGTTCATTTCGGTGATCGACGGGGAGACGGGCACCGAGCGCACCCGGCAGCCCGTGCCCGACGACCTCGTCGCCGACGGCCCCTCCGGCGGACACTTCGGCATCGCCGACCTCGACGGCGTACACCCCAGCCTCGTCACGAAGTTGGTTACCCGGGGCAGCGCCGCCGACATCGACCCCGGCCGTCCCGGCTACGGGTACTGGACCTCCACCGCCGACGTCACCCGCCCCGGCGCGGGCGTCTTCAACGCCCAGGACGGAAAGGTCTCCACGACCACGCCCAGCGTCAACTTCCGTAGCTGGTGGGACGGCGACAAGGGCGCCGAACTCCTCGACTGCACGCATGTCGACAAGTGGGATCCGAAGGCCGAGACCAGCACGCGCCTCTTCGACCCGGCCGGTGTCGTCCCCGGTGCCCGCAACGCGACCCCGTTCTACGGCGACCTCCTCGGTGACGGGCGCGAGGAGATCCTCGCCGAGACCGGCGACCACACCGCGCTGCGCCTGTGCACCACCACCGAACCGACGAAGACCCGTATCCACACGCTCGCCCAGAACCCCGGCCACCGCCTCGGCTGGACCGTGCGCGGCCATCTCCAGTCGACGTACACGGACTACTGCCTGGGCACCGAGACCCGGCGGGTGCCGAAGCCCGCCGTCACCACCGCCGCTCGCACGGAAGGAACCTCATGACCACCCGCAGAGCCTTCGCGACCCTCGCCGCCGGTGCCGCGCTGTCGACGCTCGTCCCTGCCACCACCGCGAGCGCCACGCCGCGCCACCGTCGCGGCCGGCTCATCGCCCACGACGGCTTCCGCCGCGGCCTCGGCCAGTGGGTCACCGAACTGCAGGACGGCGGCACGGTCACCGCCTCGCACGGCGTCCTGGACATCGACGTACCGAGCGGTGCGACGGTCTGGTTCAAGCAGCGGCTCGAGGGGCCGTACGTCATCGAGTACACCGCCACACCGGTCTCCGAGGGGGGCGTCAACGACCGGGTCTCCGACCTCAACAACTTCTGGAACGCCGTCGACGTCCGCTCCCCGGACGACCTCTTCGCCATTTCCCGGGGCGGCGCCCTGGCCGAATACGACTACCTGAAGACGTACTACGTCGGATACGGCGCCAACACCAACACGACCACGCGGCTGCGCCGGTACGTGGGGGAGCCGGGCGTCCGCCCGCTCGTCTACGACTACACGGAGCCGCTGCTCACGGCCAACGAGCCGCATCGTGTCCGGATCGTCTCGGACGGCTCCACGGTCCACTGGTGGAACAACGGACGGCTCGTTTTCGACTACGTCGACCCGGAGCCCTACACGAGCGGGCACTTCGCGTTCCGGACCACATGGAGCCACTTCCGGATCGAGGGCTTCCAGGTGTGGCGGCTGTTCAACCACTCCTGACAGAGCCTTATTCCGGATTCGGTCACACTTTACGAGTGGCTTATCTCACCACCCGTCAACCCCTTCCTACGGTCGCGTAGCTCACATCGAAAGGTGAATCATGGGCCGATGTGGCAGACGATTCGAAGAGTGACAACAGATCAGTGATCGGGTCGTACGTGGCGGTGGGGGACAGCTTCACCGAAGGCGTGGGCGACCCCGGCCCCGACGGGGCCTTCGTCGGGTGGGCCGACCGGTTCGCGGTGCTCCTCGCCGACCGGCGGCCCGAAGGCGACTTCACCTACACCAACCTCGCCGTACGCGGAAAGCTGCTCGACCAGATCGTCGAGGACCAGCTCCGGGGCGCCAAGGAACTCGCCCCCGACCTGGTCTCCTTCTGCGCGGGCGGCAACGACATCATCCGGCCGGGCACCGACCCCGACGAGGTCGCCGAGCGCTTCGAGCGCGCGATCGCCGACCTCACCTCCGCCGTCGGCACCGTCATGGTGACGACCGGCTTCGACACCCGTACCGTCCCCGTGCTGAAGCATCTGCGCGGCAAGATAGCCACGTACAACGGGCACGTGAGGGCCATCGCCGACCGGTACGGCTGTCCGGTCCTCGACCTGTGGTCCCTGAAGACGATCCAGGACCGCCGCGCCTGGGACGGCGACCGCCTGCACCTCTCGCCCGAGGGGCACACCCGGGTCGCGCTGCGCGCCGGCCAGGTCCTCGGCCTCGAAGTGCCCGCGGACCCCGACCAGCCCTGGCCCCCACTGCCGCCCCGCGGCACGCTCGAGGTCCGGCGCGACGACATCCACTGGGCACGCGAGTATCTCGTCCCGTGGATCGGGCGCCGACTGCGCGGGGAGTCCTCCGGCGACCACGTGGCCGCCAAGGGCAGTCTCTCGCCGGACGACATCAAGATGCGGATCGAGTCCGTGGCCTGAACGACGGGTCCCCGACGTGCCGGTGGCTTGGCGGGAGTGGGCGCGGCACGGGCCGAACCCGCCGCCGCGCCTGCGGCCCCTGTGGCGCGGCGGCGTCGTGCGGTGTCGTCATGTGTCGACACGGCGCGGCGACGGTCGCTGGGTCGGGCGGCCGTGCCCGTATACGCCTCGCCAGTAGCTCGGCGGTGGGCCGGCCGCGGCCGGACCGATCCGCCCGGTGGGCGGTGGAGCGGCGGCTGCCGACCGAACCCTCCAGGCGCGTGCCCCGGCGTGCGCCTCAGCGCACCGCCGCCGTCAACGCCTCTCGCGCGAGCCCCAGTTCCCGGGCGAGCGCCTCGTCCACCCACTCCTGGGCCCGTGCCCGCGACACCGCTCCCGTGTAGGCGGTCATCTGCACGGCGAGCCCGTCGAGCAGCGCCGTCAGCCGCAGGGCGGCACCCGTGGGATCCGGGCACGCGAACTCGCCGGCCGCCACTCCTTCCGCGATCACCTCGGTGATCGCCGCCTTCCACTGCTTGTCGAGATCACGCGTGACCTCCTGAAGCGCGGGCTCGCGCAAGGCGGCCGCCCAGCCCTCGATCCACAGTCGCCAGCCCTTGGCCTGACCGGTCGGCGCGTACCAGCGCACGGCGGCGCGCAGCCTGCGCAGCGCCGACGTACGACGGCCGAGCAGCTTGCGCAGATGGGCGAGGTCGTCCTCGGCCGCGTAGGTGAACGCGGCGGCGACCAGCTTCTCCTTGGTGGAGAAGTGGTACAGCACCAACGCGTTGCTCACCCCGAGCACCGAGGCCACATCGGCGATGCGCACCGCCGCCACGCCCCGCGCCTCGATCTGCTCGATGGCGGCGCGCATCAACTCCTCGCGCCGTTCCGCCACGCTCAACCGCACCCTCGCCACGCGGTAACCCTAATGCTCGGCGGGGTCAGTCGACGAACTGGTAGTCAAACCGGATGCGGCCGTCCTCGTCGAGGACCAGGAACTCCCGGCCACCGCCCGTGGCCCGGCCCTCCCCGGTGTGGAAGGACTCCCAGCGGAACGTGATGACGTCCCGCAGCTGTTGGGCGGGTTCCTGGATCCGGAAGACGTAGGTCCCCGGGGCGACGAATTCGTCGTGGGCGCGGGTCACGCGCGTGTGCAGTTCGTCGTGGCCACGGGCCTCCAGGACGGCGGTGGTGAAGCCGAGGCCCACCGCGGTGTCCCGCATCTGCTGGGGCGGCCGGAGGACGTGCAGACCGTCCTGAGCCCAGAGTTCGTCCACGGTCTTGCGGCGGATCTCGGGATCGGGCTCGTTCCAGACGCCGATGTAGCGCTCGATCAGGTCCTGCGGGTCGATGGTGGGCATGGCTGCTCCCGGTACGAGTCGGACTTCGTGTGGGCAGGGGCGGTCACTCGCGCTCGCGCGCCCTCGCTGCACCGACTCTGCTGTCACCGGCCCCGCGTCTCAATTCCCCAGGAGGAATGACGGGAGGGCCGCGAGACGAATGACGGGAGGGCCGCGAGGCGGGTGCCCGTCAGCGGTACCACCCGAAGCGCTCCGCGATCACCGGCAGCCGGTCGGCGACGATGGCGTGCGCCGCGGCCCGCGGCGTCGTCCCGTCGGCCTCCGCGCGGGCCAGCATCCGGTCGATCAGGTCGCGCATGGAACGCCGGGTGTACGCGAACGCCTCGTCCGCGTCCGCGCCGATGTCGCCGAAGAGCGTCCACCACCACCAGGCGTTCGTCCCGGAGTTGACCACGACGTCCGGCAGCACGACGACCCCGCGCGCGGCGAGCAGCTCCTCCGCCTCGGGCAGTACGGGCATGTTGGCGGCCTCGACGATCCAGCGGGCGCCGATCTGCCGCTGGTTCTCGGTGTCGATGGCGTACGAGACGGCCGCGGGAACCAGCACCTCCGCGTCCATGGACAGCCAGGCGTCGCCCGGGAGTTCCTGGTCTGCCGGGCGCAGCGCGCCGCGGTCGACCGTCCCGTAGGCGTCCCGCGCCGCGAGCAGCGCGTCGATGTCCAGCCCGTCCGGGTTCGCGATCGTGCCCTTGACGTCCGCGACGGCGACGATGGCGAGGCCCGCGCGGGAGAGGAAGCGGGCCGTGGCTCCGCCCATGGTGCCCAGGCCCTGCACGGCCACACGCGTCCCCGCGTGTGCCACCCCGGCCCGGTCCAGGGCCGCGAGCACCGACTCGGCGACACCGCAGCCGCCGACCAGTTCGTCGAGCCCGATCCCGTCCACGTCGACCGCGAAGGCGTCCGCGAGCCGCCGACGGGCGGTCGTCTCGTCGTCGAGCAGCGGGTACACGGCCTGGATGGACGAGACGAGCCCCGCCTCCTCGGCGGCCCGGTCGACCAGGTCCTGGGTGAGCCCGAGGTCCTCACCCGTGGTCCAGAAGCTCTCGATGTAGGGGCGCATGGCGCGCAGATAGCGCACCAGCAGGCCGTACGCCGCCGGGTCCTGGGGATCGCAGTCGATGCCGCCCTTGGCGCCGCCCAGCGGGATGTAGCGGCCCTCGGGGTTGTAGTGCAGGGCCTCCTTCATCGTCATCCCGCGGGCGAGCCCGGCGACCTCGTCCAGGGTGCAGCCCGCGCGCATCCGCAGGCCGCCGCTGGACACGCCCCGGACGAGCCGGTCGACCACGAGATAGCCCGGTCTGCCCGTGACGTGGTCGGTCCAGGTGAGCGTGATCAGGGGTGCGGTCGAAGGCGGGGTGAGCGGCGCGGCCGACGGTGGGGTCGGGGACGTGGTCATGGGCGCGGTCACGGGTGTGGTCATGGGGTCTCCTCGGGGACGGCGATCAGGGTGGGACCAGGCGTGCGCAGCGCCTCGGTGAGGGCGAGAGCCAGCTCGTCGGGGTGGCACACGCGTGTGCCCTGTCCTCCGTAGGCGCGGGCCAGGGCGGGCAGATCGACCGGAGCGAGGTCCACCGCGGTCGGGCGGTCGCCACGGGCGGCCATCTCGTCGCGGATCTCTCCGTAGCCGCCGTTGTCGAACACCACGACGGGCAGCGGGAGTCGCAGCTGCGCGGCGGTCGCCAGCTCCTGCACCGTGAACTGGAGGCCACCGTCCCCGCTCAGCGCCACCACCTGGCGCTCCGGGCACGCCACCTTGGCGCCGAGCGCCGCGGGCAGCGCATAGCCGAGCGTGCCGAAGCCGGTCGGGTGAAGATAGCGTCCCGCTGGGCCCAGCGGGAGGTGCGGGAGCGCGCCGTAGTAGCAGCACTGGGCACTGTCCGAGGTGATGACCGCGTCGTCGGCCAGGACGGCGCGCATCGCGCGCAGGTACGGGATCCAGCGCGTGTCGCGCGCGGCACTCCCGGCGTACCGCGCGTCCCGCACCGCGGCGACCTCGTCGACGTCGATGCCGCCTCGTGGGTCGGGGATGTCGTGTCGCACGCGCGCGTGGAGACCCATTTCCGACAACAGCCCCTCCAGAGAGGCCCGCGCGTCGCCGACGAGCGCGATGTCCGTGGGCAGCCCGGAGTACATCTGGTCCGGGTCGAGGTCGGCCCGGACGAGCGTTCCCCCAAGGGCGGTCGGCGGCGACCAGAAATCGGATTCGGCCAGCTCCGTGCCCACGGCGAGGACGACATCACGACCCGCCAGCCACTTCTGCACTGACTCAGTGTGCAGCGAGACGCCGAGCGAGAGCGGATGCCGCTCGGGTACGACGCCCTTGCCGTTGGCGGTCGTCACGACGGCCGCGCCGCACGCCTCCGCGAGAGTCAGACAGGCGGTCGCGGCGCCGCGCGCGCCACCGCCGAGCACCAGTGCGGGCCGCCGCGCCTCCCGCAGGGCGCGCGCGGCCCGGCGTACGGCCTCGGCGTCCGGCAGGGTCGGCGCGCTGGCCGGGGCGAGCCGCACCGGCCCGGCGGTCTCGGCCGCCGTCAGGAGGTCCAGCGGCACCTCGAGGTGCACCGGGCGCGGTCGCCGCGTACGGAAGAGGGTGAACGCGCGCGCCACGGCGGCGCCGATCTCGGCCACCGAGGAGACCCGGTGGCTGAACGCGGCGACGCCCCGCAGCGCCTCGGTCTGGCTGCGCATCTCGTGCAGCAGCCCGGTCGACAGCCGAGGGTGGTGCAGCGGCATACCCGGGGAGACGACCAGCAGGGGCACGCTGTCCGAGTAGGCCTGCCCGACGGCAGCTGTGACGTTGAGGAGCGCGGGACCGGTGGTCGTGATCACGACACCGGGGCGGCCGGTCACGCGCGCGTACCCGTCGGCGGCGTACCCGGCGCCCTGTTCATGGCGCGGGGTCACGTGCCGTACGCCGTACGCCGCCAGGTGCCGGTAGATCTCCAGGTTGTGCGTGCCGGGGATGCCGAACGCCTGTGTCACGTCATGCGCGGCGAGCGCCCGGACGAGCGCCTCGCCACCGGTGAGCACGCCGGTGCGCGAGTCGGTGCTCAGGTCGGCCCCCATGGTGCCTCCAGGTGCGGAACGAGCGGCGCGACCGAAGACCCACCGGAACCCTTACTGAATTACCAGTCAGTATCGGGAGCGGACCCGAAGTCTGTCAATTTACTGAACGGATCATCAGTAGTGGGTCTGCGGCGCGTCGCCCGTCCGGCCCGTCGAACCCGCTCCACGGAAGCCTCGGTACCTTCGCGTCGGCAGCGCGAGGCGCCGGCGTACGGGAGGGGCGCGGTGCCACACGAGGTGCAGCGCACCTGGGTGATCCAGGCCCGGGTCGACGAGATCGGGCGCCGTCAGCGCGACGGAGTGCTCGGCGAGCGGCTCGACGCCGGACTCCCGCGCCCGCTGATTTTCGCCACGAGCACGAAGGCGTCGATCGCTGCGGCTCGGCTGCGGGCGGCCGGCTGTCCACGGCTGGTGCCCCAGGTCACGCCCATGATGACCGGGCTGGACGCGGACGATCCGCGGGTTCGCGAGCGGTGGGCGGACGTCCTGCGCACGGTGGGCGGGGCCGTGGAGAAGCGTGCGTGGAGCGGCAGGGGCCCGCCCGGGCCGGCCCTCCCGGGGCCCCGCGGGTGTCCGTTACTTCTCCGAAGGCGCCTGGTGCGCGGCGGCCGGCAGGTCGCACGAGTCCTTGAAGCCCTGACTGGTCAGCCCCAGCGCCGAGTTGATGCGCGAGCGCAGGTTCTCGACGGCCACCATGGCCGTCAGTTCGACGAAGGCGGGCTCGCCCAGGCGGTCGCGCAGCCGGTCGGCCAACTCGTCCCGCACGGCGGGCGGGGTGGCCGTCACGGCCTCGGCGTACTCCAGGACGTCCCGTTCCAGCGGCGTGTACGCCTCGCTCTCGCGCCAGCACGGCACGTCCAGCAGCTTCTCGCGGGCCATTCCGCGCTCGCGGCTGACCCAGTAGCCGAAGTCCATGCACCAAGAGCACCCGATCGACGCGGACACGGCCATCTCCGCGAGCGCCTTGAGGTCCGGGTCCAGCGCGTTCCACTTCGCGACCGAGCGCTCGAAGGCGAGATCGGACCGCAGGACACGCGGATTGTGGGCGAGTGCCCGGCCGGGGTCGAGGACCTTTCCGTAGGTCCGCTTCGAATACCACTCCATGACGCGGAAGAAGACAGTGCGCCGAGGGGTTAGGGAAACGCGGGCCATGGGGGCCACCTCCGTGTCCGGGTCGGGTGCCGCCTTTCGGCGCCCTCACCGAGACGACGGACGGGCACCCACGGATGTGACATCGGGTCCCAGGAGTGTCACCCCAGGCGTGTCACACCGGGGCCCGGACCTCGCGGTGTGTACCGGGGACATCGCGCTGTGACACCGTCGACCCGGCGCTGTCAGAGGGGCCGACCATAATGGGAGGCCTGACCGACTCCACTTGGAGGTACCGTGACCGGTTTCCGTACGTTGAGCTCCGGGCTCCGCGCGTTGCAGCCCGCCGCCTTCGGCGCGGACCCCGGCGGTGAGCGCATGGAGCGCATCCGCAGATCTCCGAATTTCGCGGACGGTGTCTTCCAGAACCCGGTGAGTGCCCGGACCCGCCCCGACGGCTCCATGCTCGAGTTCGCGAAGGTCTTCTTCCGCAAGGAGGAGCGCGCCCACCGCGCCCCGGCGGGCACGGTGCCGGTGTATCCCACGACGCTCGCCGACCTCGCCAAGCCCGCGGCGAGCGGGTTGCGGATCACCTGGATGGGGCACTCCAGTGTGCTGGCCGAGATAGACGGGCACCGGGTGCTGTTCGACCCTGTGTGGGGCGAGCGCTGTTCCCCCTTCAACTTCGTCGGGCCCAAGCGGCTGCATCCGGTACCCCTGCCGCTGGCCGCGCTCGGCCCGGTCGACGTCGTCGTCATCTCGCACGACCATTACGACCACCTCGACCTGCCCACCATCGAGGCCCTGGCCGACACGGACACGGTCTTCGCGGTGCCGCTCGGCGTCGGCGCCCACCTGGAGCACTGGGGCGTCTCGCCCGACCGCGTGCGCGAGCTGGACTGGAACGAGAGCACCAAGGTCGGCGGCGTCTCCCTGACCGCGACACCCGCCCGGCACTTCTGCGGCCGAGGCCTGCGCAACACCCAGCACACGCTCTGGGCCTCCTGGGTGGTGACGGGCGACGAGCACCGGATCTACCACAGCGGGGACACCGGCTACTTCGAGGGCTTCAAGGACATCGGCGCCGAGCACGGCCCGTTCGACATCACGATGATCCAGATCGGGGCGTACAGCGAGTTCTGGCCCGACATCCACATGACGCCCGAGGAGGGCATGCGCACCCATCTGGACCTCCAGGGCGGGCAGCCCACCGGTGTGATGCTGCCCATCCACTGGGCCACGTTCAACCTGGCGACCCACCCGTGGGTGGAGCCCGGCGAGGGCACGATGGCAGCCGCGCACGCGGTGGGCGCCCGTGTCGCGCTGCCCCGCCCCGGCCAGCCCTTCGAGCCCACCACGGAGGCCGTCCCGGCCGAGCCCTGGTGGCGCGGTGTGGCCGTGCCGCCGAGGGGTGGCTGGCCCGCCGTCGAGAAGTCCGGAGCGGATGCCTCCGTTTCCAATACTCCGGGTGATGTCGTGGGTGAGGCTTCCGAAGGCACCGGAGAGCCCGAGACGGTGCCCGCGAGCTGAATTTCCTGAAGGTCCGATCGACGGCGAGGGCCGGGGAGCGAGCTGCTCCCCGGCCCTCGCTGTTTGTTCGCGACCGGTTCTGACCAGCTCTGATCGGACCGGTGACGCAAGGGAACATGCGTCCGATGGGGATATCGGTCTGCCGTGCGAGGCCTCATACCAGAGCGGGACGCCTTCCGGGGGAGTTTGTCAACTGCCCACCGCACATGATGGCTTGGCGACTACTGTCAGTTGCCGTCGGGCGACGCGGGGTCGAATTTTTCGGCTCTCTCGACCGGCATCGCGATGGCGCACGCCCGAGTCGCGCAGACCCGCGGGAGCCCCCCGTGGCCCCCGACGCACCAGTACGAGGACGCAGATGTCTCACCTCCGCGCACCGGCCGCACGCGCAGACCGCCGTGAGGGCGGGCGGCACGGGCGGCCGGTCGCCCGCACGGTCCACCCGCAGCCCGAGACCCACCTACGGCCCCAGTTGCTGCGCCTGGCGGTCCTGCCGCCGATCGCGGTGGCGCTCAGCGGCTGTGCGGCCGTGCTGTTCACCGTCCGCTCCACCGGCGCACGCCCCGGCGTGGTCCTGTGGGCGGTGCTCGCCGGCGCCGGGTGCGTGGCCCTCGCGGGCATCCTGATCGCCGCCGTGGGCGCCGAGCGGGCCGCCATGTCCGTGCGGGAACGCATCGGCGCCCTGCGCCGCGGCAGCGCCCGTGCCGAGGCCGACCTGCGCGCCGTCGTCGAGGCGCTGCGCCGGGGCGAGAGCCCTCCCACGCCCAAGCCGCGCCGACGGCCCGAGCCGGACGCCGACGAGTTCGAGCTGCTCGCCGCCGACCTCTCCCGTGCGCACGACGGCGCCGTCACCGCCGTCGTGCAGGCAGCTCAACTCTCCAGCCAGGCGGGCAGCGAGCAGAAGGTCGAGGTCTTCGTCAATCTCGCGCGGCGGCTTCAGTCCCTCGTGCACCGCGAGATCTCGATCCTCGACGAGCTGGAGAACGAGATCGAGGATCCGGACCTGCTCAAGGGCCTCTTCCACGTCGACCACCTCGCCACCCGCATCCGCCGGCACGCCGAGAACCTCGCCGTGCTCGGCGGCGCCGTCTCACGCCGCCAGTGGAGCAACCCCGTCTCCATGACCGAGGTGCTGCGGTCCGCGATCGCCGAGGTCGAGCAGTACTCGCGGGTCAAGCTGGTGCCCCCGATCGACGGCACCCTGCGCGGGCACGCCGTCGCCGACGTCATCCACCTGCTGGCCGAACTCGTCGAGAACGCCACGGTGTTCTCCGCCCCGCACACCCAAGTCCTGCTGCGCGTCAATCTCGTCACCTCCGGCCTCGCGGTCGAGGTCGAGGACCGGGGCCTCGGCATGCCCCTGGGCGAACAGAACAAGATGAACGCGCTGCTCACCGACCCCGATCAGGTGAATGTCGCCAGCCTCCTCCAGGACGGCCGGATCGGTCTGTTCGTGGTGTCCCAGCTCGCCCGGCGGCACGGCATCCACGTACGGCTCCAGACCAACATCTACGGTGGTGTCCAGGCCGTACTCGTCGTACCGCAGGCGCTGTTGGGCGCGGCGCCGGGCGCCATCGGCGACGTATCGCAAGCACAGTCCCAGCAGTCCCAGCAGCCCAAGGCCGGCGGCCCGCGTCCGCCCGCCGGACCACAGGCGGGGCCGACCGCACCCGTGCCGTCCGCCGGCGCGACGGTGGCCTCCGTGCCGCGGCAGGCGCAGCGGGACCAGCTGCCGCCCGCAGCGCGGGACCAGCTGCCGCCCGCAGAGCTGGGCACGGGCGGCAGCGGCCCGGCGCCGCTCCCCGTGCGCGGCGCCCGAGCGGAGCGGCCCAACCCGGCCGAGGCCCTGCCCGGTATCCGCCCCGGAGACCGGCCCGTGGTCGCGGAGAACGCGGCCATGCCGCCCACCCCCCGCAACGGCGCGGTGCGCGGCACCATGGGCAAGCCCCACCTGCCCAAACGACGCGCCCAGGAGCACATCGCACCCCAACTGCGCGACGGGCCCGTGCCCCGCCAGGACCCGGAGCAGGTTGTCGGCCACGACCCCGGCCTGATGGCGGCGTTCCAGCGGGGGATCGGGCTCGCGGAGGCCCAGCACGCCGAGGAAGGGCGCACGGAGGCACCGCACAGCGGAGCACCGCACATGGAGCGGCCGAACCCCGATCTGCCGCACTCCGATCTGCCGCACTCCGACCTGCTGCACCCGGACCTGCTGCACCGGGACCCGCCGCACCCGGATCTGTGGCACCTGGACCCGTTGCCGCCGCTGGATGTGATCCGCGTCGACCAGACGTCCACGGGCGGCGCGCCCCGGATAGCCGACACTCACACCGCGCACGCGCCCGCCCCGCACGAGGCGCACGGGACCCACGACAACGCACCCGCGCCCGGACACGACCACACGGCCCGGCACGACGGGAGCACAACGGCCGGATGACCACCCCCCTGACGACCCCCACCCGCACGCCCTACCGCACCCCCACACCCTCCGCTCCGGCAGACCTTCGTACTTCAAGGAGTCGATCCACCATGGCGAGCGACGCGCCGACCGCCCACGCCCATGTATCCGATCTCGACTGGCTGATGAGCGGCCTCGTACAGCGCGTACCGCACACGAACAGCGCGGTACTCCTCTCCTGCGACGGACTCGTGAAGTCGGTCCACGGACTCGACCAGGACAGCGCCGACCACATGGCGGCGCTCGCCTCCGGCCTCTACTCGCTCGGCCGCAGCGCGGGCGTGCGCTTCGGCGACGGCGGTGACGTACGCCAGGTCGTCGTCGAACTCGACACGACCCTGCTGTTCGTCTCCACCGCGGGCTCCGGCACCTGTCTCGCCGTGCTCGCCGGCCGCGAGGCCGACGCGGCGGTGCTCGGCTACGAGATGGCGATGCTGGTCAAGAGCGTCCGTCCGTATCTGATGACCGCGCCCCGGCAGGCCGCCGTGGAACCGCCGGCGATGAGGCCTTGAGCGTGGCCGCGGCCGGCGACGGGCCCTGGCTCGACGACGCGGCCGGACGGCTGGTGCGCCCTTACACGGTCAGCAACGGCCGGACCCGGCCGACCACCGCCCTCGACCTGCTGTCGCAGGTGATGGCCACCGGGGCAACACCTCTGGGCTACCTGGGCCCCGAGCACACCCAGGCACTCGAACTGTGCCGGGCGCCCGTCTCGGTCGCGGAGATCGCCGCACACCTGAAGCTGCCCGCGGCGGTCACCAAGGTGCTGCTCTCCGACCTCGTCGATTGCGGGGCCCTGACCACCAAGCCGCCCGAGTTCCACCACAACCCCACTGACCGGTCTCTTCTGGAGGCAGTGCTCGATGGACTACGACGACAGCTCTGATCCCTTCCCCACCGCGCTGAAGATCCTGGTGGCCGGAGGGTTCGGGGTCGGCAAGACGACCTTCGTGGGCGCGGTGAGCGAGATCGCGCCGCTCAGCACGGAGGAGCTGCTCACCACGGTCAGCGCCGCGACCGACAATCTCGACGGCATCGAGAACAAGGTCGAGACCACCGTGGCGATGGACTTCGGCCGCATCACCCTCGATCCGGAACACGTCCTGTACCTGTTCGGCACACCCGGGCAGCAGCGGTTCTGGTTCATGTGGGACGAGCTGTCCGAGGGCGCGCTCGGTGCGGTGATCCTCGCCGACACCCGTCGCCTGGAGGACTGTTTCGCGGCCGTCGACTTCTTCGAGCAGCGCGGTCTCGGCTTCATCGTCGCCGTCAACGAGTTCGACGGTGCCTACCGCTACGACCCAGAGGAGGTGCGCGCGGCCATCGACCTCGACCCCGAGATCCCCATCGTGCGCTGTGACGCCCGGATCTCCAGTTCGGGCGTGCAGACCCTGCTCACCCTGGTCCGCCACCTCCTCGCCCACGCACCGACGCACGCACCCAGCCGCTGAGCCCGCATCCGGCGTACGCCTTCGACTGCTGAGCCCGCACCCGACCCACGTCCCCCGCCACGGAGCCCACACCATGACGCCCGCCCCACACCAGGGAGCCCGTAGATGAGTTACGACCCGCCGCGCCCGGCCGGTCGTCTGCTGCTGACCCCGGAGGACAAGGACGCCCCCGCCCGGGTCAGCCGACTGCGCCGACTGGGTCTGGGGGAGCACACGGAACCCGCCTTCGACGCCTTCGCGGACCGGCTCGCCGAGGTCGCCGCGGTGCCGTACTCGATGGTCAACTTCATCGACGAGAACCGGCAGTTCTTCGCGGGCCTGCACACCCCGGACGGAAACGTCTCGGTGCCCCGGCCGCTCCCGGCCGCCCCGGACGGCACCGTGAAGGTCGTCGGGCGGTACATGACCCGCGACTACGGGTTCTGCCCCCATGTGGTCGTCCGCCGCAAGGCGCTGGTTCTGGAGGACGTCTGCGACTACCCGCGTTTCGCCGGCAACCCGGTCGTCGACGAGATCGGCGTCCGTTCCTACCTGGGGGCCCCGCTCATCGACCACACCGGCATCGCCCTCGGGACGATCTGCGTCGTCGACCTCGAACCGCGCCCGTGGGGGAAGGCGGGCCTGGAGACCATCAAGTCGATGGCGGCGGAACTGGTCGAGCGGATCGAGCGCAGGGCGGACAGCGGGGGCATCTGACGCCCGCGGCCGGAGGCGTGAAGGAAAGCTGCGGCCGCGCTTAAGAAATCCTCGATGGACCAACGGCGCCCCCGTGCGGCAGATTTCTCCGGGAAATCACCCCTCTCCCCGGTACGGGCCCCTTCGGCGTGCCCTGCTCCGGGACCTCACCACGGGAGCCGCAGCTTGAAGGCGCTGGTCAAGGAGAAGGCGGAGCCCGGGCTCTGGCTGACGGACGTCCCGGAACCGGCGATCGGCCACGGGGACGTACTGATCAAGGTCCTCAGGACCGGGATCTGCGGCACCGACCTGCACATCCGCAACTGGGACGGCTGGGCGCAGCAGGCCATCCGCACGCCGCTCGTCCTCGGCCACGAGTTCGTCGGCGAGGTCGTCGAGACCGGACGCGACGTCGCCGACATCAAGGCGGGCGACCGCGTGAGCGGCGAGGGACACCTCGTGTGCGGCAAGTGCCGCAACTGCCTGGCCGGGCGCCGCCACCTGTGCCGCGCCACGGTCGGCCTGGGCGTCGGCCGCGACGGCGCGTTCGCCGAGTACGTGGCCCTGCCCGCCGCCAACGTGTGGGTGCACCGCGTCCCGGTCGACCTCGACGTCGCCGCGATCTTCGACCCGTTCGGCAACGCCGTGCACACGGCGCTGTCCTTCCCCCTGGTCGGCGAGGACGTCCTCATCACGGGCGCGGGCCCGATCGGTCTGATGGCCGCGGCCGTGGCCCGGCACGCGGGTGCCCGCAACGTCGTCATCACCGACGTCAGCGAGGAACGCCTCGACCTCGCCCGCAAGATCGGCGTCAGCCTCGCGCTGAACGTCGCGGAGTCGACCATCGCCGACGGGCAGCGCGCCCTCGGCCTGCGCGAGGGCTTCGACATCGGCCTGGAGATGTCCGGCCGCCCCGAGGCGATGCGCGACATGATCGCCAACATGACGCACGGCGGCCGGATCGCGATGCTCGGCCTGCCCGCCGAGGAGTTCCCGGTCGACTGGTCCCGGATCGTCACCTCCATGATCACGATCAAGGGCATCTACGGCCGTGAGATGTTCGAGACCTGGTACGCGATGTCCGTCCTCCTCGAAGGCGGACTCGACCTCGCGCCGGTCATCACCGGCCGCTACGGCTTCCGCGACTACGAGGCGGCCTTCGCGGACGCCGCGAGCGGCCGCGGCGGCAAGGTCATCCTCGACTGGAGCGCGTGAGCGTCCGCAAGAGCCACTCCGAACCGCGTAACCCCTAGGAGCCCCTCCATGTTCGACTCCGTGCGCGACGACCTCCGCACCACCCTCGACGAGATCCGCGCCGCCGGTCTGCACAAGCCCGAGCGCGTCATCGGCACCCCGCAGTCCGCGACCGTGAGCGTCACCGCGGGCGGCCGCCCCGGCGAGGTCCTCAACTTCTGCGCGAACAACTACCTCGGCCTCGCCGACCACCCCGAGGTCGTCTCCGCCGCCCACGCGGCCCTCGACCGCTGGGGCTACGGCATGGCGTCCGTCCGCTTCATCTGCGGTACGCAGGAGGTGCACAAGGAGCTGGAAGCGCGCCTGTCCGCGTTCCTCGGCCAGGAGGACACGATCCTCTACTCCTCCTGCTTCGACGCCAACGGCGGCGTCTTCGAGACCGTCCTCGGCGCCGAGGACGCGGTCATCTCCGACGCCCTCAACCACGCCTCGATCATCGACGGCATCCGCCTCTCCAAGGCGCGCCGCTTCCGGTACGCCAACCGTGACATGGCCGATCTGGAGGCCCAGCTCAAGGAGGCGTCCGACGCGCGCCGCCGACTGATCGTCACCGACGGCGTCTTCTCGATGGACGGCTATGTCGCGCCCCTGAAGGAGATCTGCGACCTCGCCGACCGCTACGACGCCATGGTCATGGTCGACGACTCGCACGCCGTCGGCTTCGTCGGCCCCGGCGGCCGCGGCACCCCCGAGCTGCACGGCGTCATGGACCGCGTCGACATCATCACCGGCACCCTCGGCAAGGCGCTCGGCGGCGCCTCCGGCGGCTATGTCGCCGCCCGCGCCGAGATCGTCGCCCTGCTGCGCCAGCGCTCCCGTCCGTACCTCTTCTCGAACACGCTCGCACCGGTGATCGCGGCGGCCTCCCTGAAGGTGCTCGACCTGCTGGAGTCGGCCGACGACCTGCGCAACCGCCTCGCCGAGAACACCGCGCTGTTCCGTTCCCGGATGACCGCGGAGGGCTTCGACATCCTCCCCGGTGACCATGCGATCGCCCCCGTCATGATCGGCGACGCGTCCGTCGCCGGACGCATGGCGGAGCTCCTCCTGGAGCGCGGCGTCTACGTGATCGGCTTCTCCTACCCGGTCGTCCCGCAGGGCCAGGCCCGGATCCGGGTCCAGCTCTCGGCCGCGCACTCGACGCAGGACGTGAACCGGGCGGTCGACGCGTTCGTGTCGGCCCGCGCGGAGCTCGAGGGCTGAAAGATGCCTGTGACCTGAGAGAATCGGTCGCATGATCGAAGCGCGGCGGCTCCACATCCTCCGTGCGGTGGCCGACCACCGCACGGTCACGGCGGCGGCCGCCGCGCTCTATCTCACCCCCTCGGCCGTCTCCCAGCAGCTGACCGCGCTGGAGCAGGAGACCGGCCACCGGCTCGTCGAGCGCGGCGCCAAGGGCGTACGGCTGACTCCGGCCGGCGAGATCCTGCTCAGCCACACCAACGAGGTGCTGGCCCAACTTGAGCGTGCCGAGGCGGAGTTGGCCGCATACAGCTCGGGCTCGGCCGGCACGGTCACCGTCGCCTCCTTCGCGACCGGCATCGGCCTGGTGGTGGCCCCCGCGCTGGCCCGGCTCGCCCGCACGGCACCCGGCATCCACGTCCGCGTCCAGGACGCCGAGGGCGACGCCAGCCTGCCCATGGTGCTCGACCGGCAGGTCGACATCGCGGTCGCCGTCGAGTACCGGGGCGCCCCGGACGCGGACGACCCGCGGCTGACCCCCGTAGCCCTGTACGCCGAGCCCTTCGATGCGGTCGTCCCGCTCGGCCACCGGCTCGCCGACGCCGCCGAGGTCCCGCTCGCCGAACTGGCCAAGGACCCGTGGATCGGCCCGTATCCCGGCAACCCCTGTCATGACGTGGTCGTCCTGGCCTGCGAGAACGCCGGATTCCAACCCCGCCTCGAACACTCCTCCGACGACTTCCGGGCCGTCGTCGCCCTCGCCTCGGCCGACGCGGGTGTAGCCCTGGTGCCTCGCTCCGCCCTGCGCGGCATGGACCTCACGGGCGTGCAGGTCCGACCGGTCGACGGCGTCGCGCCCACGCGCCGGGTCTTCGCGGCCGTACGCCGGGGCGCGGAGGGGCATCCGCTGATCCGCCCGGTGCTGGAGGCGCTGGCGGAGGCCGCGACGGTGGACTGAGGGAAGCGGACGGAGGGGAGCGGACGGCGAGGCACCTGTTCTCGTATCTGGGATAGCATCCCGAATATGGGAAGCGATGAGCAGCTCGATGCCGTCGAGGTCCGGCTCGGGGCCCGACTGGCCGAGCTGCGCTCCGAACACGGCTGGTCCCTCGGTGAGTTGGCGGAGCGCAGCGGGGTCAGCCGCTCCACGCTGTCCCGTGCCGAGCGGGCCGAGATCAGCCCCACGGCCTCGCTCCTGAACCGGCTGTGCGCCGTGTACGGACGCACCATGTCTCAGCTGCTCAGCGAGGTCGAGGCGGAGCCCGTCGCGGTGGTCCGGGCGGCCGACCAGACGGTCTGGGCCGACGAAGCCTCCGGATTCGTACGACGATCGGTGTCCCCGCCGCACGCCGGGCTGCGCGGCGAACTGGTCGAGGGGCGGCTCGGGGCCGGCGCCGACATCGCCTACGACCGGCCTCCCGTGCCCGGCCTTGAGCAGCACATCTGGGTCCTCGGCGGAACGCTGGAGGTGACCGTGCAGAACGTCGAACACCGGCTCGGCGCCGGGGACTGTCTGCGGCTGCGGGTGTGGG
This sequence comes from Streptomyces sp. NPDC096311, assembly GCF_044763085.1. Classification (NCBI taxonomy): domain Bacteria; kingdom Bacillati; phylum Actinomycetota; class Actinomycetes; order Kitasatosporales; family Streptomycetaceae; genus Streptomyces; species Streptomyces sp. NPDC096311. The sequence goes on along the minus strand of NZ_JBIWFN010000031.1, from coordinate 98,207 downwards.
GGCCCACCCGCTTCCGGTGTCCCGGCCCCGAGAACGTACGGTACGCGCTGCTGGTGGTGCTGCCGTGATCACCGTCTCCCGGCTGGATGCCCCGCGTCTTCGCGCCTCGGTGGGCGAGTTGGCCGAGCTGCTGATCGACACCGTGGAGGGCGGGGCCTCGATCGGCTTCCTCGCCCCGTTGGAGCGGGCGACGGCCGTCGCCTGGTGGGAGGAGCGCGGGGACGCGGTGTCGGCCGGACGCCTCGCCGTGTGGGTGGCGCACACCGCGGACCGGATCCTGGGCACCGTCAGCCTCGTCTTCCCCGACAAACCCAACAGCCGCCACCGGGCCGAGCTGGTGAAGCTGATGGTGCACCGCGCAGACCGCGGACAGGGCCTCGGCCGGGGCCTTTTGGCCACGGCCGAGCACGCGGCCGCCACCGCCGGAATCACCCTCCTGCACCTGGACACCGAGACCGACAGCCCCGCCGAGTCCCTCTACCGCTCCGCGGGCTGGACCCGGCTCGGGGCGATACCCGACTACGCGGCGACGCCGTCGGGCGAGCTGCGCCCGACGACGATCTTCTACAAGCGGGTGGGAGGGAGGGTCCCCGGCGTGTGAGGAGCCGCCGCTCCCGCCGCGGCTACAACAGGGAGGTCAGGTGGCGCAGCTCCCTCACGAGAGGCGGCCTGGGGAGCGGGACGATGCCGATCTCCGGGTGGTGGGGGCGGGCGATGTGCGGGTGGACGTGGTCGATGAACGCCGGATCGACCAACGGCGCGGTGACGCGGTCGCCGCACATGTAGGTGGGTTCGAAGTGCTCGCGTACCAGTTGGATGCGCCAGTGGTCGGCGTCGTGGTACTCACCGCTGTGGGCGTGTTCGAGGAACAGGCAGTACTCGGCGACCTGGTGGCCGACCCCGGCCGCGAAACGCCACCAGAAGCGCGCCCCGCTGCTGTCGCCCGCCACGTGCAGCAGACACGCGAAGACCAGAGCGCCGGTCTTGTCCACGTACTGGCTGTCGATGAACTCGCTCAGATGACGGTCGGCGTCCGGCCCGAACAGCACCAGCAGGCTCACGGCGTTCAGGTCCCACCAGGCGCGGTCCGCGTCCGGAGTGCGGTCGTCCTCGGGGGTGGTCCACACGGCTCGGACGAGCGCGGCATCGGGGTTGCGCGGGCGGTGCCGGGCCGCCTGACGACTGCGCAGACGGGCTTCGGAGGCCGCGAGGTCGTAGTCGGCGTAACGATCCTGCGTACGCGCTTTGGCCAACAGGTCGTCGATGGTGCGGCGGTCGGACGGCAGGGTGCTCATCAGGGGTTCTTCCCGTCGGAGTGCTCCGGGCAGCGGAGTTTGAGCAGGGTGGCGAGGCGCCGCCGCCCGGTACGGAGCTGGGAGCGGACGGTGGCCTCCTCGTTGCCCATGAGTACGGCGGCTTCGGCGGCCGAGAAACCTATGCCGTAGTAGAGGAGGATCGCGTCCCGCTGCCGCTCGCTCAGGGAGCCGACCGCGACGTACAGGGCGATGGCGTCGGTGAGCGTGTCGTACGGATCCTCGGCCGGATCGGCGAGCGCCGCCTCGAATGCGGCGGTCTCCATCAGCTCCGGGCGGCGTCGGCGCTTGCGGTGCATGTCGATGATGCGGCGCTTGAGGATCGTCCAGGCGTAGCCCTCCAGGTTCTCCATCCGCAGCATCCGCGGCCAGCGGTCCATGACCTGGTCGAAGGTCAGGTCCACGGCCTCCTCCGCGTCGGCGTCGGAGCCGAGCTGGAGATAGGCGTAGCGCATGTAGTCCTGGCGGCGCTGATGGTGGAAACCCCAGTACGCCATCTGCACGGTGGGGTCCCACTGGTCGATGGGTACCACCCGCGGTGCGCCGACGGCCCCGCCGGTCTCCTCCGGCCCGCCGTCGCCGTTCACGGGACGTCCCGGGTCGACTCGGCGGAGCGGGACGGGGCGCGGGTGCCGGTCAGTCCGGTGATGCCGATCCGTACGCCGGCCGTCAGGAGCCGACGGCAGCCACGGACGACGTCCGGGCCGAACACCCTCATGCCAAGCGCGATCTCGAACAACCACGCGGCAGCGCTCTGCTGCACGGGGTCCTCCCCAGTACCTGTGCTGATCGAAGGTGCCGTGTCCCCACCCCGGCACCAGAGGCACCATCCGCCTCCACCCATGAAGCGTCCGGGGTGACCCGAACGTGCAGCCGGTGCTCGAAAAATATTACGGTCAGTATCGATCCGATTGCAGCTGGTTCAATCATCGACCATCTCGGGCGGAGAGCCGGGAGTGCCCGAACCCGCCGACCCCTGTCGATGTCAGTGCCTTTGGCTACCGTGCCTCCCATGCCGGATGCCGACGACGTACGCCGTACCGCCCTCTCCCTGCCGGACACCACGGAGAAGATCGCCTGGAGCATGCCCACCTTCCGGGTCGCGGGGAAGATGTTCGCCACGCTGCCCGAGGAGGAGACGTCCATCGCGGTGCGCTGCCCGAAGGAGGAGCGCGACGAACTCGTCCTGGCGGAGCCGGGCAAGTTCTGGATCGCCGACCACGAGGCGGGTTTCGCCTGGGTCAGGGTCCGGCTCGCCGCCCTGGAGGACGGCGACGAACTCCGCGACATCCTGGCCGACTCCTGGCGCCAGGCGGCGCCGCCCCGGCTGCTCGACGCCTACCCGGAGCTGGGACTTCCGAAAGGCCACTGACACGCGGGTCCGCACGGGGCCGCGCGGGCCTGCGCGGGGGGTACTCAGGGGCGCGGTCGGCCCGAGGCGCTCAGGAAGCCGCCGATCCGCTCCCGCAGGGATCCCGCGTCGAGGCCGTGCGCGGTCAGGTGCTCGTCGACGGTTCCGTACCGGCGCAGCTCACGCCGGCGGACGCCGAGGCCGAGGACGCGGTGGGGTACGTCGGAGAGCGCGTCGCCCACGGCGGCCGTGGACGTACCCGCCAGATACGGCTCGACGAGGACGACGTCGGTGCCCGCCGCCTCCGTGGCGCGGCGCAGGGCCTGCCCGTCGAAGGGCCGCACGGTGGCCGCGTACAGGACGGTGACGTCGAGTCCCTCCGTGGCGGCGAGTACGGCGTCGAGCATCGGTCCGACGGCGACGACGACCCCTGCGCGCCCTTCCCGGACGGTACGGAAGCGGGCCCCGTCGACCGGCAGGCCCTGCGCGTTGGACTGCACGGACAACCGCACGTACACCTTGTCGTCCCCGGCGGCGACCGCCTGCCGCAGCAGCTGCTCGGCCTCGTCCGGATGGCCGGGAACGTGCACGGTCCAGCCGTCCAGCGTGTCGAGCAGGGCCACGTCGCCGGGTGCCATGTGAGTGAAGCCTCCGGCGGGCCAGTCGAAGGACGCGGCGGCGCTCACCAGCACCGCGCCCACGTCCTGGTGTCCGAGGTCCAGCTTGACCTGCTCGAACGGCCGCTCGATGAGGAAGCTGGCGAAGGTGTGCACGACGGGCCGCAGACCGGTCAGCGCCAGGCCCGCGCCCGCCCCGACCAGGAGCTGTTCACGGATCCCGACGTTGATCACTCGATCGGGATGCCTGCGCCGGGCTTCCGTGAAACCGTCCTTGCCGATCTCGGCGAGGACGACCGCGACCCGAGGGTCCTCGTCGAGCAGCCGCGTCATGACGGGGGCGAAACGATCACGCATGGTGTCCATGGAAGGGGGTCCTTTCAGAGGCGTACGGGATGAGGAGTGGGGAGCGTCCGGAGCCGCAGATGCCTTGCATGCCTCAGGCGTCTCGGGTGCCTCAGACGTCTCGGGTGTCTCAGGCGGACTTGGGCTCGACCCGGGCGATCACCACGTGCGGGCGACCCGGGTGGGGCGCGGTGTAAGCGGCGTACAGCGCCTCGTGGTCACGGCCGTCGACGGTCAGGGCGGACCAGCCCGCGGCCTCGAACCGGGCGGTGATACCGCCAGGCCGGGCATGGCTGGCGGAGGAGTTGTCGATCACCACGGTGTGCAGCCGGTCGAGACCCGCCGGCCCGGCGTACGCGATCGCCTCGTGATTGCTGCCCTCGTCCAGCTCCGCGTCGCCGATCAGCACCCACACACGGGGCTCGCCCAGCCCCTGCGCGCGCAGGCCCAGCGCGGTGCCGACGGCGATCGGCAGTCCGTGCCCCAGCGACCCGCTGCCGATCTCGGCGCCGGGTACCAGCACCCGGTCCGGGTGGTGTCCGAGCGGTGAGTCGTACGCGCCGAAGTCGGGAAGCCACTCCACGGGCACGAAGCCCTTGGCCGCGAGCACCGCGTAGTACGCCATGGGCCCGTGCCCCTTGGAGAGCAGGAACCGGTCCCGGTCCGGATCGTGCATCCGTTCGGGCCCGATCCGCAGCACCCGGTCGTAGAGCACCCACAGCGCGTCCAGCGTGGACGTCGCCGCGGGTCCGTGCTTCTCGTCGCCGGTCATCAGCCCCATCAGGCGGGGCAGGTCCTGGTAGTGGTGGTGGCGTTCTGCCTCGATGATCGTCATGCCGACGATCGTGCAACCTCAACCAAACTTCAGGTCAAGTACCGCCTCGAAGTCTTCCCCCGCGCGGCCCCGTGGCCTCGCGCCCCGGTCGGCCCCGAATAAACGGATGCGCGACCATCGCCCCGAGTGCGGTATTGTTTCCGTGCGCGTTCGGCCAGGGGAAACCCCAGGTCAGACGGGCAACGGGACGTGGCGCAGCTTGGTAGCGCACTTGACTGGGGGTCAAGGGGTCGCAGGTTCAAATCCTGTCGTCCCGACCAGCTTCACAGCAGGTCGGAGGCCGTCTTCTCGGCGATGAGAAGACGGCTTTTTCGTGTCCGCTCCTTCACGGCCTTCCAGGAGCTACCAGGTGACGGGCGGCCCGTAGTAACAGCATCTGCGGAGGTGGCCGGCAGGACGGTCCACATCGGCCACCCGCCCCACGGACCGCTCTCTCCGCCACGAAGGCGGCCACCAGCACGAAGCTCGCGGCGGTGCTGATGGCCATGAACCACCGCACGCCACGGAATTCGTAACTGTCCAGGAGCCGGCCGACCAGGAACGGCCCGCCGAAGGCGACGAGGCCGACCCCGCCGGCCAGGAGCTCGCCGGCGGCGGGCAGACGCGCTCCTTGCCGAAGAGAGCCGCGGCCTTGACCGCGAAGGGCAAAGAAGGTCCCGGTCGGCAGGGCCGGAATCGGCAGGGCCGGAAAGAGGCACCCGGGCGCATCGAGGCAGGGGTGATCGGGCCGTCTCGGCTCAGGGGGCACACGCCTGTTCGGCCACGTCGCGCAGGCGTGCGACGTGCGCCGTTGGCCGATAAAAACGCTTGGACTGCGCGGGAGCCCTCGCGGGACACTGCGATTCCTGGCCCGCCGTACTCGCACGTGGGTGTCGCCGCGGGCCCGTCGTCGTACTCCGCCCGTCGCAGGACGACCCGAGCGAACGCGCTCACTCGAAACCGAAGCTCCACACGGCCACTGAGGCAACGGAATCTCCCCGGAGAAGCACGCGGCAGGCTGCCGCACGACCACACAGGGTTGGGATGGGATCGCCTGAATCGCGCGAGGGTTCACCGGGCAAAGGCTCGGTGCTCCTCGCCCTTCGCTATTACGGACGGGAGTTGGCCCGGCTCCGACGGCTGACCGCCCCCGCGATGCTGCTGCCCGCGCTCGGCAACATCGGCATCAACTACATCGCGCCTCTGATCGTCGCGAAGCTCGTCGGCCGGATCGCCGGTGACGCCGGCATCTCCATCGGCTCGACGCTGCCGTACGTCCTCGGCTTCGGCGGCGTCCTGCTGCTCGCGGAGATGCTGTGGCGCCTCGGCCTGCACTGCCTGAACCGTCTCGACGCCCTCGGCATCGAGCAGTTGTACGTCATCGGCATGGACGAACTGTTCGCCAAGGACGCCGCGTTCTTCCACGACAACTTCGCCGGGTCACTGACCAAGCGGGTGCTGAGCTTCGCCTCCCGCTTCGAGGAGTTCGTCGACACGATGACGTTCCAGGTCGTGGGCAGCTTCGTGCCGCTGGTGTTCGGGGCGGTGGTGCTGTGGCGCTACGAACCGCTGCTCGTCGTCGGGCTCCTGGCGATGATCGCGCTGACGGCGCTGTGCGTGTTGCCCCTCATCCGCCGCCGTCAGGCGCTCGTCGATCAGCGCGAGGAGGCGATCGCCCGGGTGTCGGGCCATGTCGCCGACAGCCTGATGAACATGGACACGGTCCGGGCGTTCGCCGCCGAGGAGCGCGAGGCCGCCGAGCACCGGTCCCGTGTCGCGGCCTCGCGGCGGCTCATGCTGAGGTCGTGGGACTACGGCAACCTGCGCATCGACACACTGGTCGCGCCGATGTCCGTGCTGACCAACGCGCTGGGCCTGCTGCTCGCGGTCGCGCTCGGCGGAGGCAGCCACGGCGTGGAGGCGGTCGTGGTCGCCTTCACGTACTACAGCAACGCGACGCGGATCATGTTCGAGTTCAACCAGATCTACCGCCGCCTGGAGAGCTCGATGACGGAGGCCGCGCAGTTCACCGAACTGCTGCTGAAGCCGCCGACCGTGCTCGACCCCAAGACGCCGGAAGCGCTGCTGTCCCGGGCCGCTGACGTCCGCTTCGAGCAGGTGACCTTCGCCCACGCGGGCGCGCAGCCGCTCTTCGAGGGACTCGACCTGGCGGTGCCCAGCGGGGCGAAGATCGGTCTCGTCGGCCGGTCCGGCGGGGGCAAGACCACGCTGGCCCGGCTGCTGTTGAGGATGACGGACATCGACTCCGGCCGCATCCTGATCGGAGGGCAGGACATCAGCAGGCTGCGCCAGGCGGACCTGCGCGGACTGATGGCCTACGTGCCGCAGGACCCGGCGATGTTCCACCGCACCCTGCGGGACAACATCGCCTTCGCCCGGCCGGACGCCACCGAGGCCGAGATTCGTCGCGCGGCCGAGGCGGCGCATGTCACGGAGTTCGCCGACGCGCTGCCGGACGGCTTCGGCACCATGGTGGGCGAGCGCGGGGTCAAACTGTCCGGCGGGCAGCGCCAGCGGGTCGCACTCGCCAGGGCGATCCTGCGCGACGCACCGATCCTGCTGCTCGACGAGGCGACCAGCGCGCTGGACTCCGAGAGCGAGATCCTCGTACAAGAAGCGCTGTGGCGGCTCATGGAGGGCCGGACGGCGCTCGTCGTGGCGCACCGACTGAGTACGGTCGCCACCATGGACCGGCTCGTCGTCCTGGACCGCGGACGCATCATCGAGCAGGGCACGCACCAGGAGTTGCTCGCGTCGGAAGGCGCCTACGCGAAGCTGTGGCAGCACCAGTCGGGCGGTTTCCTCGACGACAGCCAGGAGCCGGCCGACCTGCACTGAACGCGAACCCGGCGGGCGTGGGGTCCCCTCGCGCCCGCTCGGCGGGACCCGCTCCCCGATGCCCACTCCGGGCACCTATTGACGAAAGCCGCAGAGCCCCCTTTTCGGATGTCTTCCACGGATCTGACCACCCGTCAATGTTCGCAAGTACTCCCCATATTGACGGTCCGTCATGAGTTGGGGCGATGATACGATCGCCGCACTTGCCGAGCGGGCTATGGGCACAAAACGACTCTTCCGGCCAAACGACTCTTCTGGCCAACTGTGCGGCCCGGACGGTAAACCCTGCGCAGTGGGCTGTCGGCCCGCCGCGCTGACGGAATTCAGTAGCTGGCTGTCAGTCGCTTGAAGAGAGTCTTATGACGCAATACATGCAGGACCCGGCTCTCTGGGCTCTTATCGCTGGTACTCCGCTTGCAGCTACCGCCATTATTCGCGGAAAGCGGTCTGCGCGGAGTTTAAGGCAGGGAAATCAAGAACTCAGGGATCACTACGCTGAGCTTGAGAATCAGTATTCGGCCTCGGTGAAGAAGGCTCAGGAGCAAGCCGAAGAAGCAACGAGAACCGCGCTCAAATCGGCGATGCGGACGCTTCAGGGTCTCGCCGCCGAACAGCAGTTGGCTATTTCAAGACTGCAGAGCAAGTATGGCGAGTCGGTGATTCTCCAGGATCTCCTGGAAATCGACCACATGAACTCGCAGTTCGGGCGGCGCGCCCAGTCCATCGCGGTGCTCTGCGAAGGCTGGCTGGGACGGCAGCGTGACGTCGCGTCGGTTTACGACGTGGTCCGCAGCGCGCAGGGCAGGATCCGGCACTTCCAGCGGGTCGAAATTCTTTCGCAGGTCGATTTCGCGGTCACCAACCGGGCTGTCGAACCGGTGGCGCTGGCCCTTGCCGAACTGCTCGACAACGCCACGAGCTACTCGGCACCGGAAACCAGTGTCGAGATCAATGTCCGTGCCGTACCCAAGGGCATCTGCATCGTCGTCGACGACGCCGGTGTCGGCATGAACGAGGAGGAGAAGGCCCGAGCGGCGAAACTCCTTTCGAGTGAGCGGGCCTCGGGTGTCTCCGGGCTCGGCAATCCTCCGCAGTTCGGCTTCGCGGTGATCGGTGTGCTCTGTGAGCGCTACGGCTTCACGGTGTCCGTCGACTCGACCTCTCCCTACGGGGGTGTGCGAGCGGTGGTCCTGCTGCCGGACGAGCTGCTCACCAGCATGCCGCAACCAAAGGAGCGAGCACAGACTGTGAGCACTGTTCCCTCGCTGAACCCGAGCGGCCCGGAACCCGCCGCGGCCGTGTCCACGACCGCCGACGGTCTTCCCAAGCGCCGCCGCAGGCGGGCCATGGCCATCGTGCCGCCGAGTTCCGAAACCACGGGCGTCCCCATGACCACGGGCACCCCGATCCGCTCCGAAGAGGAGACGGCCTCGATCATGGGTGCCTTCCAGCGCGGCACGCAGTCCGGTCGAGCCGCGCTCCCGGAGCCTGCGGGCCGCACGAGCAACGCACATGACGCAAGCAGCGAAGGGCATGAGGTTTCGTGAACAACGATCTGTCATGGATGCTTGACGGCGTCCTGGAGATTCCCGGGGCTCTGCACGCGGTCCTGGTCTCCGCCGACGGGCTCTTGATGGCGTCCTCGAAGGGGGTCGGAAGGGACCACGCGGACACCGTCGCCGCCGCGATGAGCGGTGTGCAGTCACTGAGCCGCTCGATCGGGTTCTTCTGCGACGGGTCCGATCTGAAGTGGCGGCAGACGCTCGTCGAGTTCGACGGTGGCTGGGTCTTCCTGATCTCCGCCGGTGACGGCGCGTACCTCGCGGTCTCGGCCTCTCCCGACATCGAGATGGGGGAGATCACCTTCCGCATGCAGCAGCTCGTCGGCCAGCTGGGCAAGGCGCTGACGACTCCGCCGCGCGAGAACATCGGCGCACGCCAGTGACCGATTCCGAGCGGCAGGAGCCCGAGGCCGCGGAGTTAGTGCGGCCGTACGTCATCACCAATGGCCGGGACCTCCCCGACGGCGACCAGTTCTCCCTGATCACGCTGGTCACGGCGGCCGCCGACCATCAGCAGCGGCCGGCCCGGCTCTCCCCTGAGGAACAGAGCCTGCTGGAGATGTGCTCCGGTGGCTACCTCTCGGTCGCCGAGATCGCGGGACACCTGCGCCTGCCCATGGGCGTGGTGAAGATCCTTCTCAATGCCCTCGCCGAAGGCGGTTACCTCATCACGCGCGCGCCGGTGGCGCGCGCCCGCCTGGTCGACGAGCAGATTCTTCAGGAGGTGCTGGATGGTCTCCGGGCCCGTTTTGGATGAGAAGGCGTACGTCCGTGGTGGAGCGGCGCAGACCGCCGTGAAGATCCTGATCGTCGGGCACTTCGCGGTGGGCAAGACCACCTTCGTCGGGACGATGTCGGAGATTCCTCCGCTGTCCACGGAGGAGACGATGACGCAGGCCGGCGAGGAGATCGACGACCTCAAGGGCGTCCGCGGCAAGACCACCACCACGGTGGCCATGGACTTCGGACGCCTCACGATCAGTGATCACGTCGTGCTGTACCTGTTCGGTACGCCGGGCCAGCAGCGGTTCGTGCAGATGTGGGAGGACATGGCGCGCGGCGCTCTCGGGGCGCTCGTGCTGGTCGACCCCGAGCGGCTGGCGGACTCCTTCGCCGTCATCGACCTGATCGAGCAGTACGGACTCGCCTACGCCATTGCCGTGAACCACTTCGACGGCACGCCGATTCGTGGCGAAGAGGCGCTGCGTGAGGCGCTGGACCTGCTCCCCGACACCCCGGTCGTCACCTGCGACGCTCGCGACGAGAATTCATCAGCAAGCGCCCTGATCACCCTCGTTCACTATTTGCAGGACCGTGCCCGCTAGGAGCAAGCATGAACACTGAATCCACCGCACCCGTGCCACCACCCGGCTGCCCGGCTCATGCCACGGGTGAGCCGGTGCCGCTGCACGGGGCGGAGTTCGCGGCCGATCCGCAAGCCTATTACGAGTACATGCGTCACTACGGGCCGACGGCTCCGGTCGAACTCGCCCCCGGTGTCGAGGCGACCCTGGTCACGGATTACTCGGCGGCGCTCCAGCTGCTCCAGAACGCGGGTGCCTTCCGGAAGGACTCGCGTCGCTGGCGGGATTTCAACGAAGGTGAGATCAGTCCGGACAGCCCGGTGCTTCCGCTTCTGGTGTACCGGCCCAACGCCATGTTCAGTGACGGGGCCGAGCACATGCGGCTGCGGCAGGCGATCACGGACAGCTTCGCGCGTGTCGATTCGCATTGGCTGAGCCAGAGCGCCGAGCGGGTCTCCAATTACCTCATCGCTCAGTTCCACACCCGTGGCTCGGCCGATCTGCTCAACGACTACGCCAAGTTGCTGCCGCTTTTCGTTTTCAACGAACTCTTCGGCTGCCCCGCGGAGATCGGCGACCGGGTCCTCTTCGGTATATCCGGCATTTTCGACGGTGTGAATGCCGAGAAGGCGAACGAGGTACTGGGTCAGGCCGTGGGCGAGCTGGTGGCCCTCAAGCGTTCCCGGCCCGGCGACGACGTCACCTCCTGGCTGATGCAACATCAGGCGCGCCTGACCAACGAGGAGATGGCCCACCAGCTCGTCCTGCTCCTGGGCGCCGGTGCGGAGCCGCTGCGCAACCTCATCTCCAACACCCTGCACCTGCTGCTGACCAACGACCGTTACGCGGCGGGCGGGTTGATCGAAGAGGCCATCGACACCACGCTGTGGAAGAACCCGCCCATGGCGAACTACGCGCCGCACTACCCGGCGGCCGACATGGAGTTCGGGGGACAGAAGCTGGCGGCGGGCGACCTCGTGCTGGTCAGCTTCGCGGCCGCCAACACCGACCCGGCGCTCGCGGCGTCCCGGCACGCGTCGAGCAACCGCTCCCACCTGGCGTGGAGCGCGGGACCGCATGCCTGCCCGGCCAAGGACCCCGCCCGGCTCATCACCGTGACGGCCATCGAGAACCTCTTCAACCGGCTCCCCGACGTCGAACTGGCCGTACCCGAGGACAGTCTGACCTGGCGTCCGGGTCCCTTCAACCGGGCGCTGGCCGCGCTTCCGGCCCGTTTCACCCCCGTACGGGCCGCCCGGCAGCCCGACCCGCAGCACCGCCCGGAGACCACGGCGCGCAGTGACCAGGGAGGTGCGCAGGGCCGGCAGGAGCGTGGCGGGCTGTGGAGTTCGTTCCTTTCCTGGTGGAAAGCGTGAGATACGCAACAGCCGCCAACATCCTCGCACTGCATCAATATTCAACCGGAGGGGTAGGGAAGAGCGCGGCAATCGTGTTGATCACAAGTTAAGGAGGTGTCGTGGAGCCCTCGACCACCGACGCCACTTCAGCACAGCACTCCGCAGCCATGCTCCGCCCCCGACGGCAGACCTCTCAAGGGAGCTTCGACCCCCGCGCCATACCCGTCGCACCACACACGCCGGATGGCGAGATACCCGCCCGCACGGGCGGGTATCTTTTTGCCCTCCTTCCCGGGCCCACCCGACGGGAGGGCCGATGATCACCTCCCGTACAGGGGGTGGACCGGTCACGGCCACGCAACCGCTCGGCGGTTACGTGGCCGACCAGTTACTCCGACTGTGCCAAGCCATGGGTCTCGAACCGTCCGACGGCGAGATCTACGCGCGTGTTCTGACCGACTGTCTCGGTCCCGTCGCGGAGCGTCCGCTGGACGAACCGCCGTCCTACCCGAGTTTCCTGTCCGACGACCACACACCGGTGGAGTACTCCCTCGCCTTCGTGCCGGACGCGCCCCCGACCCTGCGCGTGCTGCTGGAACCGGGGTACGGCGCCGAAGGCCTGGCGGAGAACGGGCGCGTCGGACTGCGTGTGGTGCGGGCCATGGCGGAGCGCTGGGGCTTCGCCACCGACCAACTCGACCGGCTGGAGGACCTGTTCTTCCCACCGGCCCCCGAGGGCCCGCTGGCGCTGTGGCTGGCCCTGGAGTTGCGGCCCGGCGGAGTCCCCAAGGTCAAGGTCTATCTGAACCCGGCGGCGTCCGGGGCGGATCGGGCCGCCGAGACGGTGCGTGAGGCGCTGGAGCGACTCGGCCACCGGCAGGCGTTCGCCGCGCTGCCCCGGGCCGACGGCTATCCGTTCCTCGCCCTCGACCTCGGGGACTGGGATACACCCCGGGTGAAGGTCTACGTCACCCATCGGAACCTGGCCGCCGCCGACGCCGGTGAACTGCCCCGCACGGACCCCGGGCCACGGCCCGAGACCGTACGGGAGTTCCTGCGGGTCGCGGCGGGTCTCGACGGCTCGCCGCAGCCCTCCGGCGCCGGGAAAGGCGTACGGCTGGAGGGGCGCCCCGTGCTCTCCTGCCACTCCTTCACGGAGTCCGGGACCGGTCTGCCGAGCGGCTTCACCCTCCACGTGCCGGTCAGGGACTACGTCCGGCACGACGGAGAAGCCTATGCGCGAGCGGTGGCCGTGCTGCGCCGACACGGCATGGACACCGCGGCGCTCGACCGGTCGCTGGCCACCGTCACCTCACGGCTGCTGCACGAAGGCGTGGGGCTCATCGCCTATCTGGCGCTGGTGTACGAGCGGGGCCGACCGCCCCGCGTGACCGCGTACATCTCCTCGGAGGCGTACGCGGTACGGCCGCCGTTGCCGGCCCAGCCGCCCCATCAGACGTTCTCCCCCCATCGCACGGCGGGTACCGAGCCGCGCGAGACCCTCCACTCAGTAGGAAACGGAAAGGCAGGCGCAGAAATCAGGATGGAGCCGTACCGGATCAAGGTCGTCGAACCTATCCCGCTCACGACCCCCCAGCAGCGCAAGACGGCACTCGAACGAGTGCACTACAACCTGTTCGATCTGCGCGCGGAAGAGGTGACCATCGATCTGCTGAGCGACTCGGGGACCGGTGCGCTGTCCTCGGCGCAGCTCGCCGTGGGCATGGCCGGTGACGAGTCCTACGCGGGCTCGCGATCCTTCTACCGTTTCCGGGACACGGTGGCGGAACTGACCGGCTTCAGCCACATCCTGCCGGCCCACCAGGGGCGAGCGGCGGAACGACTCCTGTTCTCCAACCTCCTCAAACCCGGCGACACCGTCCTGTCCAACACGCACTTCGACACCACCCGCGCCAATGTGGAGCTGGCGGGCTGTGTGGCCCGCGACCTGCCCTGCGCCGAGGCGCGGAACCTGGACAGCTCGGAGCCCTTCAAGGGGAACATCGACCTCGAGGCCCTGGAGCGGGGGCTGACCGAGACGACCGGCTCACGTGTCGCCGCGGTCGTCATGACCATCACCAACAACGGCGGTGGCGGTCAGCCCGTCTCCATGGAGAACCTGCGGCGGACCTCCGAACTCTGCCGCCGGCACGGTGTCCCCCTGATCCTGGACGCCGCCCGGTTCGCCGAGAACGCCTGGCTGGTCACCCGGCACGAGGCGGCCTACAAGGACCGCACCCCGCGCCAGGTCGCCGAAGAGGCGTTCCGACTCGCCGACGGCTGTGTGATGAGCGCCAAGAAGGACGGCATCGTCCATATCGGCGGCTTCATCGGACTGAACGATCCGGAACTCGCCCAGAAGTGCGAACTCCTCCTCATCGCCACCGAGGGGTTCCCCACCTACGGGGGTCTGGCCGGACGCGACCTGGACATGATCGCCCAGGGACTCCAGGAGGTGACCGAACCTTCCTACCTCGCGGAGCGGGCGGAGAGCGCCGACCATCTGGCCCAGCGGGTCCGCGCCGCCGGTGTGGACATCCTGGAGCCGCCCGGTCTGCACGCCATCTACCTCAACGCGGGCCGGCTGCTGCCCCACATACCGCCCCACCAGTACCCCGGCCACGCTCTCGCCTGCCGGCTCTACCTGGAGGGCGGCATCCGGTCGGCCGAACTGGGGTCGCTGTACCTCGGTGAGGAGGACGAGGACGGGAACCCGGTCAAGAGCCCGCCGTACGAGCTGGTGAGGCTGGCGCTGCCGCGGCGCGTCTACACGCGCAGCCACTACGACCACGTCGGCAGAACCCTGGAGACCATCGCCAAGAACGCGGAGTCCGTGCACGGCTACCGGATCGTGGAACAGTCCCCGATCCTGCGGCACTTCCGCGCCAAGCTCCAGCCCGTGACCGTCTAGCGGGCGGCGGAGACGCCGTCCTGAGGCCGCTGCCCGGTCACGTCGTTCACGATGGGACCGGGCAGCGGCTCGGCGGCGCCCGGCCGCTCCTACCCGAAGTGGCTGTCGGTGATCTCCCCGTCCTCCGTGGCCGCGTGGGCGACACAGCGGAAGGCGCGGAGTCCGTCGGACCACTGCTGGGCGGTCGGCGGCAGGATGTCCGTGCTCCACCGGCCGGTGACGGCCCGTCCGGCGGCCGTCCGGGACTTCAGCATGACCTCCTGCGAGCACAGCGCCTTGACGGTGGGGTGCTTGATCAGGTCCCGGGCGTTGTTCGTCATCCCGTCCTTGGGCAGCGGGGCGATGGCGAAGGTCTCCCACACGTGCTTCACCCGGCAGTCCGCGAGGCTGACTGTGATCGTCCCCGAGATGTCGGTGATGCCGCTCCAGCACTCGGGGGTCGTGACGCACCGGCCGCCCGCGCCGTCGACCGTGGCGGCCGGGCAGTCCCGGGTGGTGGTCGACACCCCACCGAACCCCGCGCTCACGGCGGACGTGGAGACGGACGGCCGGGACGCGGTCGAGGAGGACTTGGGGGTGCCGGACCCCCCACCCCCGTAGGTGATGACGGTGACCGAGACGCCCACCGAGACCGCCACCGCCGCCACCGCGGCGATCAGCCGGGGGCGCCGCCTCTTCTTCTGCCGGTCCCGCGACGCCGGGGCGGCGGTCGTGCCCGGCGGAGCGGGTTCGGGCGGCGGCGTGGTGTCCCGCCGCGCGGGGACGGTGGTGGTCCGGCCGCCGGGTACGGGACCGAAGCCGACCCGGTCGGCGCTGTCCACGTCGACGGCGGCGAGCGCGTCACGCAGTGCCCCGGCGTCGGACAGCCGGCGCGCCGGGTCCGCCACCAGGGCCCGCCCGAGCACCTCGTTGAGGGCCGTCGGCACTCCCGGCAGGCCGGGGTAGGGCCAGGTGTGCCGCACGATGAGTTCCGCGAGACTGAGCTGGGTGCCGTCCTCGGGGAAGTGCGGCGGGCGGCCCCGCAGCAGGGCGTAGACCGTGGCGGCGAGCGAGTACACATCGCCGGCCGGGGTCGGTTCGGCCAGGTGGAACGCCTCCGGCGGAGCGTACGCGGGGGTCAACGCCTCCCGTGTGACCGACAGTTCCCGGTCCGGCCGGGGCATGGCCGCGAGGCCGAAGTCGGCGAGCGCGACACCGCCGTACCGGTTGATCAGGATGTTGCCGGGTTTGATGTCCCGGTGCAGCACCCCGGCGGTGTGTGCCGCGGCCACCGCGTCGGCTATGCCCACGCCGATGTCGCGGGCCTCCTTCACGGACAGGGGGCCCTGGAGGTGCAGACGATCACCCAGGGAGCCGCCGGGGCACAGTTCGAGCACCATGTACGGGCGGTTGTCGCCGAACACCCCGGCGTCGTACACCGGGACCACGTGCGGATGCCCGGACAGCTGCCCGGCGGCGGTGACCTCCCGCATGAACCGCTGCCGGTCGCGGGGCGAGTCGAGCACCCTGCTGTCCACCTTGAGCGCCACCTCGCGGCCCACGGCCAGCTGCCGCGCCCGGTACACCGTGGCGAACCCGCCCTGGCCCAGGACCTCCTGGATCTCGTACCCGGCCAGTTGCATGCGTTCGAACCCCATCGTGCCCGTCATCCCCCAGCGCAGGACCACCCCCGCGGCAGCAGGTCTGGCCGGGGACCGCGCCGACTCTAGCGGAGGCCTTCGTCAGGACAGCCGGCCCACATGGGCCAGGGCCTGCTTGAGGAGGGCTCCGTGGCCGCCCGGCATCTCGCCCAGGACCGCGGGCGACGAGGCCTCCTCGGGGCTGAACCAGACCAGGTCGAGGGCGTCCTGCCGGGGGCGGCAGTCGCCGGTCACCGGGACGATGTAGGCGAGCGAGACCGCGTGCTGGCGGGGGTCGTGGAACGGCGTGACGCCCACCGTGGGGAAGTACTCGGCGACGGTGAAGGGCTGGGGCGAGGCCGGGATGCGGGGGAGCGCCACCGGGCCGAGGTCCTTCTCCAGGTGGCGCAGGAGGGCGTCCCTGACCCGCTCGTGGTGCAGCACCCGGCCCGAGACGACGGTGCGGCTGACCGTCCCGTCCGGCCCTATGCGCAGCAGCAGTCCGATGCTGGTGACTTCGCCGTTGTCGTCGACGCGGACCGGCACGGCCTCGACGTACAGGATCGGCATGCGTGCGCGCGCGCTTTCGAGTTCGTCGGGCGTCAGCCAGCCCGGCGTGGTCTCGGTCATGTCAGACATTGGGTGATCATACTTTCAACCCTTCCGGATCCGCGCGCAGTGCTCGCCGTGGTGTCTGGTGGCCATTGTCATCACCCACAACGTGCGCGCGGTGGAACGGATACGCCGACTGGCCGGATCGTTAGAGAAGACCGCCGGATGCGCAGGGCGGTCGGCGGGCCAGGAGAGCAGCTGTCGGGCCAGGAGGGCGGCCGTCGCGTCAGTAGGGCAGCAGGCGACCCGACGGTGTCCTGCGGTCGATCGTCACCTCGCGCGCGGTGGCGGGGCGACGGCTGGGGCGAATGCGGATCTGGCGGTTCATGGCGGCCTCCTCGGACTCGTACAACCAGCTTCCACGCCACCGCGCTCACGCGCGTCGTGCTCACGGGTCACCCGCACCTCCCCCTGAGGGGCGGACGCGCGACCCGGTCGTCCTACCAAGGAGGGATGCCGACCCTGGGGCACGGTCCGGCGCGATGCCGTGCTCTCCGGGCTTATCCCCATTCCGCCTTCGCGTACTCCGTCGCCATGCCACCGGCGACGTCGCGTCCGGTGAGGTGGACGCCCCCGAGATGGCCGCGAGGTACGCCGGGCGCCGCCATCCGAGTGAAGGCGGGCTCCCGTGCGCCCCGGGTGAACCTCGTCCGTGCGCCCCACGTGAGCGTCGTCGAGGGTTAACCCTCGATTGCCTCCCGTCCGCATGACATGTCTAAGTCAAGCTGCCATTCTTCTTCCTCACCTGCCGGACAGGCCTCACACGGTCTGCGCAGGGGCCCCGCACTGCTCAGCTCGTCCCGGTCAGCACATCCCGTCTGCCCGGGTCTGTCACCGGCCGTCGACGCGCGGCCGCAGCAGTAGGAGTACGAGTGAGACGAATCCCCCGTCAGGCGGTCGCGGCCGGAGCGCTGGCGGCCACCGCCGCGTTCCTGGCCGTCGGCATACAGACGGTCCCCGCGGCCGCCAAGCCTGCCGCCCCCCACCCCAGTCCGCTGCGCACCGGAGGCCTGGAGGCCAAGCTCACCCCTGCCCAGCACTCGGCACTGCTGAAGAGCGCGGCACAGAAGACCACGGCGACCGCCGGCACCCTGGGCCTCGGGGCCAAGGAGAAGCTGGTCGTCAAGGACGTCGTCAAGGACCAGGACGGTACGCTCCACACCCGCTACGAGCGCACCTACGCCGGCCTGCCGGTGCTGGGCGGCGACGTGATCGTCCACACCCCGCCGGCCTCCCTCGCCGCCGGCACGGTGAGCAGCACCTTCAACAACAAGCGGACCGTCAAGGTCGCCTCCACCACCGCGACCTTCACCAAGTCCGCCGCCGCGAGCAAGGCGCTGAAGGCCGCCAAGTCCCTGGCCGCCGAGAAGCCCACCACCGACAGTGCCCGCAAGGTGATCTGGGCCGGCAGCGGCACCCCGAAGCTTGCCTGGGAGACCGTGATCGGCGGCCTCCAGGACGACGGCACCCCGAGCCAGCTGCACGTCATCACCGACGCCACCACCGGCCAGGAGCTCTACCGCTACCAGGGCATCAAGACCGGCACGGGCAACACCCAGTACAGCGGCACGGTCACGCTGAACACCACGCTGTCCGGATCGACGTACCAGCTGTACGACACCACGCGCGGCGGCCACAAGACGTACAGCCTCAACAACGGCACGTCGGGCACGGGCACGCTGATGACCGACTCCGACGACACGTGGGGCACCGGAGCCGGCTCGAACACCCAGACGGCCGGCGCGGACGCCGCCTACGGCGCCCAGGAGACCTGGGACTTCTACAAGAACACCTTCGGCCGCAGCGGCATCAAGAACGACGGGGTCGCGGCCTACTCGCGCGTCCACTACAGCTCGGCGTACGTCAACGCCTTCTGGGACGACAGCTGCTTCTGCATGACCTACGGCGACGGCTCGGGCGGCACCCACGCGCTCACCTCGCTCGACGTGGCCGGACACGAGATGAGCCACGGTGTCACCTCCAACACGGCGGGCCTGGACTACAGCGGTGAGTCCGGCGGCCTCAACGAGGCGACCTCCGACATCTTCGGCACCGGCGTGGAGTTCTACGCCAACAACTCCAGCGACGTCGGCGACTACCTCATCGGCGAGAAGATCGACATCAACGGCGACGGCACGCCGCTGCGTTACATGGACAAGCCGAGCAAGGACGGCGGCTCCGCGGACAGTTGGTACTCCGGCGTCGGCAACCTGGACGTCCACTACTCCTCGGGCCCGGCGAACCACATGTTCTACCTGCTCTCCGAGGGCAGCGGCACCAAGGTCATCAACGGCGTCACGTACAACAGCACGACCTCCGACGGAGTCGCCGTCGCGGGCATCGGCCGGGCCGCGGCCCTGCAGATCTGGTACAAGGCGCTGACGTCGTACATGACGTCCAGCACCAACTACGCGGGCGCCCGCACCGCCGCCCTGAACGCGGCCACCGCCCTCTACGGCGCCAGCTCCACCCAGTACGCGGGGGTGGCGAACGCCTTCGCGGGCATCAACGTCGGCAGCCATGTCACGCCGCCGTCGAGTGGGGTGACCGTCACCAACCCGGGCAGCCAGTCCTCCACCGTCGGCACCGCGGTGAGCCTGCAGATCTCGGCCAGCAGCACCAACACCGGCTCGCTGAGCTACGCCGCGACCGGGCTGCCCACCGGCCTGTCGATCAACAGCTCCACGGGAGCGATCACCGGGACACCGACCACCGCCGGAACGTACAGCACCACGGTCACCGTCACGGACAGCACCGGAGCCACCGGA
The DNA here is from genome assembly GCF_044763085.1 of Streptomyces sp. NPDC096311. Lineage (NCBI taxonomy): Bacteria > Bacillati > Actinomycetota > Actinomycetes > Kitasatosporales > Streptomycetaceae > Streptomyces > Streptomyces sp. NPDC096311. The sequence continues at coordinate 78,774 of NZ_JBIWFN010000031.1, read as the reverse complement.
ACGGCGTCCTTCACCTGGACCGTCAGCTCCTCCGGCGGCGGCACCTGCACCTCGACCCAGTTGCTCGGCAACCCGGGCTTCGAGTCGGGCAACACCACCTGGACCGCGACCAGCGGCGTCATCACCAACTCCAGCAGCCAGGCGGCGCACGCCGGTTCGTACAAGGCATGGCTGGACGGCTACGGCTCGACGCACACCGACACGCTCTCCCAGTCGGTGACGATCCCGTCCGGCTGCAAGGCCAGCTTCACCTTCTACCTGCACATCGACAGCGCGGAGACGACCACCAGCACCGCGTACGACAAGCTGACGGTCACCGCGGGCACCACCACGCTGGCGACGTACTCCAACCTCAACAAGGCCACGGGGTACACACAGAAGACCTTCGACCTGTCCTCGTTCGCCGGTACCACCGTCGCCCTGAAGTTCAGCGGGGTCGAGGACTCCTCGCTCCAGACCAGCTTCGTCGTCGACGACACCGCCGTCACGACCAGCTGATCGATCCGATCGACACCGTCTGACGCCTCCCCGGCAACAGCCGCGACGTGGGTCACCCGCCAGGGTGGCCCACGTCGCGTCGGTGTGTCGTCGTTCGGTGTGTCGTCGTTCCCTTGATCTCCGTCGTTCCCGTGAAGTCGTCGTTCCCGTGCCGGCTCAGGCGAGGGCGAGGAAGAGCTTCTCGAGTTCGGCCTCGGACATCGGGGGCGTCTCGTCGTCGGCCGCGGCCATGCACTGGCGCATCCCGCTGGCGACGATCTTGAATCCGGCGCGGTCGAGGGCGCGGGAGACGGCGGCGAGTTGGGTGACCACGTCCTTGCAGTCGCGGCCGGCCTCGATCATGGCGATGACGCCGGCGAGCTGCCCCTGGGCGCGGCGCAGGCGGTTGAGGATTGCGGTACTGGCTTCCTCGTCGACGGACATGGCCATGGGGTGGGTCCTCCTCGGAGTAGTGCTGTTCAGTTTACCCCCTGGGGTATCAATGGGGCGGCTGTCCGATCACCTCCACCAGCCGGCCCGGCCGGTCCGATGACCTTCTTTATCCCGGGATCGTCAACCAGTCGGCTCGCCCGGGCGGCCGCTGGGGACGGGTCGCCGAGGGGGCGAGAGAGCCGAGCCCGGCGGCGAGAACGAGCCAGACGCCCACGACGACTTTCGGGGTGGCGGTGGTCCCTCGCGGCGGCCCGGCCCGTTCCCGGGGCCCTCGCCGTGGTCCGAGGTCGGCCCTCGGGTGCCCGTCCGCGGTCGAGGAATGTGGCCCGATCGACCCCCGCGCCGCTGAGGCGGAAGTGATTTCGGCCCCCTTTTGATGCGGCCCCGCTCATGGCGTGACGTTTCCGCAGACGTGAGGTGTCGAACGTGCATGCATGAAATGTGTAGCACGGTATGGGGTGCGCCGGAACACGGTCCTCCGTTTTCCATGCGGATGAGTGGTCCGTATTCCCTCTGGTTTGTTGGTGTGTTGACTCGGAAAAGAACCTTCGCGACGGGTGGGGATAGGCCGTGCGAATATTCCGATTCGCACCAGGGAATCAAGCTCGGGGCCATGAATCACAGGGAATTGCTAGACCACTTAGATGAGGGCGGAATCGTCGACCGAGGGATTGATCGAGCGAGCCGCGAATCCCAGGAAGAGGTGCGACGCGAGTTCTCCTGGGATGTGATCGCCAGTCACCGGGAGCGACTCATGAGGCTGGTCCGCCGCCGGCTGCCGAATGCCCAGGACGCGGAGGACTGCGTTCAGGAAGCGATGCTCAGAGCGGCGGCCCACGGCAATCTCGACCAGGACCGGATCGGTCCCTTTCTGACCTCGGTCGCCCTGCGTCTTTGTGTGGACCACTACCGCGAACTGGAGCGGAGACGGCGACTGTTGCGCCGCGCGGCGGACGTGGGCGGACCCGAGCTGCCGGACGAAGGTGTGTGCGACCAGGACTTCGGACGCTGGCTGCTCGGCCAGGTGCACCTGCTGCGGGGCCGGGAGCGACAGGTGGTCCTCGCTCGCGCCCACGGGATCTCCACGCTGGAATTCGCCCGCATGCACCAGATCTCGGTCAAGGCGGCCGAAGGCGCGTTCACCCGGGGGCGGGCTCGGCTGAGGCTGGTCTGCGCCAGGGCCCTCGACGGCGCCGCGGCATAACGGATTTCCGCCTTCCTTCCGCGTCCGGCGAAAGCCGGGAGCGGGGACGAAAACGGCTCCCGAATTCCGGGAGTGCGGATGAGATGGAAAGGGTAGTGACCGTGAGCAAGAACAACACCCAGGACACCATCAAGGATTTCATCGGCGATATTGCCGACAGCACCAAGAAGGCATTCGATGAAATCCTCGACCGGAAAGGCGATGATTCGCATTCCATGGACTGGCTCACCCCGGGGAATCCGTATCAGGCGCTGAACGGTCTCCCCGGCGATGTGCTGCGGACGGTCAGCGCGCTGTCCGCCCTCGGCGGCGTGGCCAACCCCGTGGCCGCACTCGCCAACGCGGCCAACGCCGCGGCCGGCCTCGGCGCCGCCAACCCGCTCGCCGCTCTCGCCGGCGCGGCCCCCAACCCGCTGGCCGCACTGGGCGGTGGGGCGCCCAATCCACTCGCGGCCCTGACGGGCGGCGGCGCGAACCCGCTCGGCGCCCTCGGCGGTGCCAATCCGCTGGGCGCGCTCGGACAGGTCGCCGGCGGGGCGGCCTCGGCCGTCTCGGGTGCGGCCGACATGGCGGAGGGCCTGGCCGCGCTGCCCCGGCAGATCGCCCAGCTCTCCGAGCTCGTCTCCTCCCTGGTGAACGTGCTGGAGGGCGTCCAGGGGGTGGCCGGCGCCATGGCGGGCGCCGGGCGGGCACCGGCGGCGAGGAAGAGCGGCTGATCCGCCGCTGATCCGGGGCTCACCGGGCGCGTACCGCCTCACCTCGGGTGAGTGATCGCGCCGCATGACCCACGTGCGTGGGCGATCGCACGGATGACCGACGGAACTCGTCAGGCACAGGAGGTTGTGACACATGGGTGCCATGCTCGGCAGTCGGCTCCGGCTGGTTGTGAAGGTGCTGGGAAGCCTCGTCGCCGACGAGGTCGGCCAGGTGACGCGGGAGCGCCGGCGGTCCCGGCAGGACCCGAACTCCCCGGCGGAAGGCGAGGCCTCCGCCGGGGACGGGACCACCTCCGTGGACGGGGCACGCCGTGCGAAGGCGGTGCGGCACGCCCTGGAGAGCCTCGGCCCGTTCTATGTGAAGCTCGGCCAGATCCTCTCCACCCGGCCCGACATGGTGCCCGCCTCCATGATCGGCGAACTGCAGAACCTCCACGACCAGGTCGACGTCCAGCCCTTCGCCCTCTTCGAGCCCGTGCTCCAGGAGGAGCTGGGACTGGACTGGAAGCGCCGCTTCGACGACATCGAGACGGTTCGCCCGCTCGGGGCGGCCTCACTGGCCCAGGTCTACCGGGTGACCCTGCCCGGGGGCCGGCCCGCCGTGGTGAAGATCCAGCGGCCCGGGATCCGGGACACCGTCCGCGCGGACATGGCCCTGATGCGCAAGGCGTCCCGGATCGTCGCCCGTACCGCACCCCGCTTCAACGAGGTCATCGACGTCGAGGCGATGCTCGGCTCCATCTTCGACGCGATGGAACCCGAGCTGGACTTCACCGGCGAGGCCCGCAACATGGACGAGGCCCGCGAGAACATCCGCCGCTACCCGTCGCTGTCCGTGCCCCGGGTCGTCCACGCCACCCCCAAGGTGCTGATCCAGTCACTGGCACCCGGCACCTCCGTACGCCATCTCGACCGCCGCTCGTTCAGCGACCGGGAGCGCACGGACATCGGCAAGGACCTGCTGCGCTTCATGTACCGCGGGTACTTCGTCGACCGGATGTTCCACGCCGACCCGCACGCGGGCAACGTCTTCGCACTGCCCGGCGGCCCGGCCACCCTCATCGACTGGGGCATGGTCGGCCGCCTCGACCGGCGCACCAGCCTCCAGCTGCTGCCCCTGCTCATGGCCATCGCGCAGAACGACGGCCACGGTCTCGCCCACGCGTGGGCCGACATGGGCAGGGTCACCGCCTGGTCGAACCTGCCCGCGTTCGCCGCCGACATGGCCGCGCTGGTCCCCAAGGTCGCCACCGCCTCCCTGGAGGACATCAACTTCGGGGTGTCCCTGACCACCGTCCTGGAGAAGGCGACCCGGCGGGGCATCGGCTCGGCGCCCGCCATCTCCCTGCTCGGCAAGTCCTTCGCGAACCTGGAGGGTTCGGTGCGCTGTCTCGCGCCGGACATCGCCCTCGCGGAGGTCTTCAAGGCGGAGGCGCGCGGGATCATCCTGGCCCTGATCCGCGAGTACTTCTCCGTGGACCAGGTCGCCCGCAACACGATGGACCTCCTCTCGGCCGCCGCGTCCGCACCCGAACAGTGGCGCGGGCTGCTCTCCGACGCGGCCAACCGCCAGTTCGCGCTCCAGCTCCACGAGCCGCACACGCCCTCGTCCATGGGCGGGCAGCGGCCCTGGTCACCCTCGCGCGGGCTCATGGCGCTGGGCGCCGCGGCCCTGTTCCTCGACCGCCGCCGCACGCCCCGCTGACCCACCCCGCCGTCCGATCCACCCTCAGCGACCCGCCCCATCCACCGCCCAAGTCAACGGCACGCACAAAGGAATCACCCATGCCCATGCAGCAACACGACGCTCAGCGCGAAGCGGCTCCCGGCGCCCTGGACGGGGTCTCGGAGACGGCCCTGTGGACCGTCCGCATGCGGGCCCATGAATCCGCGCGGGCGGACGCCCTCTTCGACGACCGGCTCGCGGGCGAGTTCCTGAACGCCGCCGGGGCGGCCGGCGCCCCGCCGGGAGCCGGCGTCCTGCAGAAGGTGCTGCCCGACTGGCTGGCCGTCCGCACCCGCTTCTTCGACGACCACCTGCTCGCCACGACCCGGGAGGGACGCACGCAGGTCGTCCTGCTGGGAGCGGGGCTCGACACCCGTGCCTTCCGGCTCGACTGGCCCGCCGGAACCCATGTCTTCGAGGTCGACCTGCCGGCCGTACACACCTTCAAGGCACGGGTCGTCGATGGACGTACGCCGGACACCGCCCGGCGCACCACGGTCGCCGCCGACCTGCTGGGCGACTGGCGCGGCGCTCTGCTCGCCGCCGGGTTCGACCCCGGCCGGCCCACCGCCTGGCTGTGCGAGGGGCTGCTCTTCTACCTGGCACCGGAGGCGGTGGAACGTCTGATCGGCACGGTGAGCGCGCTCTCCGCACCGGGCAGCAGCCTCGGCGCCGAGTGCCTCAACGCCGACACCGCCGACTCGCCCTTCGTGAAGCCCTGGCTGGAGGCCCTGTCCGGCTCGGGGACACCGTGGGTGTGGCACCTCGCCGACGCGGAGCGCTGGTGGGGCGGCTACGGCTGGCAGGCGCGCGTCGCGGACCTGCTGGCCCTGCCCTACGCCGTCGAGCGGTTCGCCCCGCATCTGGCCGCGTTCTCGGGGGTCGAGAAGGACAGCATGATCCTGGTCACCGCGACGACTCCGGACGGCGGGACGAGCCCGGTCGGCGGGCGGTGACCGTGGACGGCCACAATCTCTGCCAGACCCCCACCACCTACCGGCTGCTGCGCCTCGAATACCTGCTCGGGCTCCTGGTGGCCGCGGGATTCTTCCTCGCGCACCTGGCCGAGGTGCGCTGGTGGGTCGCCGTCGTCCTGTTCGTCTACGTCGACGTCATCGGCTATCTGCCGGGCGCGCTCGCCTACCACCGCAGTCCCGACCAGCAGGTCTCCCGCGTCTACTACGTGCTCTACAACACCATGCACAGCCTGAGCGTGCAGGGGGCGGTCCTCGGTGCCTGGGTCCTGGCGTACGGCTGGGAGTGGGCGCTGCTGGTCCTGCCCATCCATCTCTTCGGGGACCGGGCGCTGTTCGGCAACTTCGCCAAGTCGTTCACCGTGTCCTTCGAGCCGGTTCCGCACCCCGCGGTGCAGGGCCCGCTGCGGGACTTCGCCACCGTGCCCTGGCACGAGGCGGCGGTGCGGTGAGCGCCGCACCGGCGCCGGCCGACACGGAGGCGTACGAGATGCTGCGCCGGTACGGCAGCCACAGCAGCGCCTTCCTCGCGATGAACAGCGGGAACCGCCGATTCCACACGGACGGTGTCGACGGCTTCGTCCCGTACCGGGAGGCCGGCCGACGACACCTGTTCCAACTGGGCGGACCCGTATGCGCGGTGGAGGACCGGCCGAGCCTGCTGACCGCGCTGCTCGCACGGGCCGACAGCGAGCGACGCCGGGTCGCCGCCGTCCAGCTCTCCCGCCCGCAGGCCGAACTGCACGCCGGGCACGGCTTCGTCGTCAACCAGTTCGGCGCCTCCTTCAGCATCGCTCTCGACGGGTACAGCCTCGGCGGACAGCGCATGGTCAAGGTGCGCAACATGGTCAACCGAGCCCGCAGAGAAGGGGTTTCGGTCGCCGAGGTGCCCGCCGAGGAGCGGGACGGCGCGAAGGTCACCGCGACCCTCGACGCCGTGGACGCCGCCTGGCTGCGCGCCAAGGGCCGGCACGTCAAGGAACTCGAGTTCCTGATCGGCGAACGCGGCGGCCCCGGCGCACCGCACCGGCGCCTGTTCACCGCCGTCCACGAGGGACGGACGGTCGGCTACGTGTCGTACTCACCCGTCTTCGGTGAACACGCCGGCTGGCTGTACGACCTCACACGGCGGCTCCCGGACGCACCGCCCGGCACGGTGGAGCTGCTGTTCGCCACCGCCCTGCGCCGGTTCCAGGACGAGGGCTGCGGCTGGCTGCACCTCGGCTTCACCCCGTTCGTCCAGCTCGCCCCGGACACGGCCGCGCCCGGCCCGACCAGCGCCTTCCTGCACCGCTGCGTGGAGGTGCTGGCCGCCAAGGGACGCGCCATCTATCCGGCGGCCGCCCAGGAGTCCTTCAAGCTCAAATGGCGCCCACAGCTGATCGAACCGGAGTACCTGGCCTTCCAGGGCCGGGTGAGCCCCGGCGCCGTCTGGCAGCTGATGCGCCTCACCAAGTCGGTCTGACCCGCTCCAGGGTCCCGGCCGTCCTCATGACTCAGAAAGGCTGAAATGACCACATCCATCGAGAAGTTCCCGGTGGAGGCCGACCGCCACCGCGCCCCGGGTCTCCTGGAAGGCGCGCTGCGCACCGAACTGACACCGGAGGGCTGCGACCTCGGCTACTGGTTCCGGGCCGTACCGGAAGGCACCCTCGGCGGCGATCCCCTGGGCCGTTCCCCGGACGTGCCGGTGCCGGACCACATGATGGTGGACGGGCCGCTGCGCCAGGCCGTCATGCAGGAGCTCGCCTTCCGCTCGATGGCGGAGGAGAAGGCGGCCCGCGCCATCTCCTTCCTCGTCGCGTACGCCCCCGACCTCGCCGGGATGGACTTCTACACCTCCCAGCTGATGGACGAGGCCCGCCACGCCTACGCCTTCCGCGGTCATCTGCTCGAACTGGGCGTACCACAGGGCGAGTTGGAAGCCACCATGGAGTCGCTCGCGGGGAGCGACCGGGACGCCGTCCTGAACCCTCTGGAGGAGTTCGGGCTCGCCGTCATGGAGAAGGAACGCGACTACATCGGCGGCGTGATCACCCTCACCGTCCTGGTGGAGGGGGTCCTCGCGCCCACCGCCGAGCTGAGCGAGCGCAAATGGCGGCCCTTCGACGCGCCCGCCGCCGAGATCGAACGCGCCGCGGGCATCGACGAGATCCGGCATCTGTCCGTGGGCACCACGATCGTCCGCCGCCATGTCCGGCAGCACCCGGAGGACCTGGAGCGGATCGGCGAACTCGTCGCGCGCGGGATGCGGTTGTGGTCCGAACTCCCGGTGCAGCAGCTGACCTTCCGCCGCGAACAGCTCTATCAGCAGGGACTGGAACAGCACCGCGACCTCGTCGGCGACTACGAGCTGTGGCCGGGCCGCCGCCTGGTCGACACCACCGCCGAGGAACGGATGCTCGCCGCCGCGGAATGGTCGCGCGTCACCCAGGAAGCGCGCCTCACCGACATGGGCCTGACCCCGTGAACAGTCCGCGCACACCTGCCCGCATCGCGGGCGTCCAACAACGGAAGGGTCGGTGGCACACCGATGACCGACAGCCCGGCAGTCAACTCCTCACCGTATGAACCGGCCGCGCAGGACGAGGACTTCCGCGAACTGACCCGGCGCGTCCAGGCCGCCGGGCTCATGCGGCCCCGCACGGGCCAGTACGTGACCGGGATCGCGGTGGTCTGGTTGATGAACGCTCTCGGGTGGGCCGCGCTGGTCTTCTCCGGCGGCACCTGGTGGAAGGTGGTCCTGGCCGCGGTCTGGCTCGCCGTCTGGCACGAGCAGCTCGCCTTTCTCGTGCACGACGCGGGACACCGTCAGATCACCCGGTCCCGCAAGTTCATCCAGGCCCTCGGCCTGGTCCACGGCAATCTGATGCTCGGGGTCTGCTTCGGCTGGTGGGTGCAGCACCACAACCGGCACCACAACCACCCCAACCACCTGGAGCTCGACCCCGACATCCTGCGGCGCGTGGCCATCTTCGCGCCCGAACAGGCCCAGGACCGCAAGGGATTCGCCCGCTTCCTCGCCGCCAACCAGCGCTATCTGTTCTTCCCGCTGCTGGGTCTCGAAGCCCTGGTGCTGCGGATCGCCGGCGTCATCGCCCTGCGCCGCCGCGCGCTGCGCAAGCCCCTCCTGGAGGGCGGCCTGATGGTGCTGCACGCGGTGCTGTTCTTCGGCGCGCTGTTCGTGCTCCTGCCCTGGCCGTCCGTCCTGCTCTTCCTCGCCGTCCACCAGGTCCTCCTCGGCTATCTGCTCGGCCTCGCCTTCGCCGTCAACCACAAGGGCCTGCCCACCCGCGTGGGCAAGGAGTGGAGCTGGCTGGAGCGTCAGGTCCTCACCTCGCGCACCCTGCCCACCGGATACATCGGCGACTTCTTCTACGGCGGTCTCAACTACCAGATCGAGCATCACCTCTTCCCCGGCATGCCCAGGGCGGCGCTGCGCCGGGCCTATCCGCTCGTCAAGCAGTTCTGCGTCGAGCGGGAGATCCCGTACGTCGAGACGGGCGTCCTGGAGTCGTACCGCGACCTCGCCGAGCATCTCGGCTCCGCGAGCGAAGTTCTCCGTGGCACCACGGCCACGGCCTGAAGAAAAGGAAACCGGACGCAATGACGTTCTCGGTCAAGGCGAAATCGAAGATGTTCCCGCTGTCCCGCCTCGGCAGGAGGTCGGTGCTGGGCGCCGCCCTCCTGGCGGGCACGGCCCTGGCCGCCCCCGCGGCCCAGGCCGAACCGGCCGCGGTGCGGGCCGCACCGGTCCCCGACCTCGTGTGCCGCCTCGACGCCGAGGTGAACTTCAGCCCGCCGCTCAGTGTGCGGGTCAAGGAGGCCGAGGTGACCGGGCACATCGGCTACCTCGACTGCCGCTCGCCCAGCGGAGCGGCGCCGGAGCTGACCGACATCGTCTTCGGTGTCGACGGCACCGGAAGATTCGGTGTGTTCCCGCCGACCTTCTCCGTGGAGGGCAACGGCGTGGGCACCTGGAACACGGGTGAGGTCGGCAGCCTCTACTTCAAGGGCGACCTCAAGCAGGGCAGCCCCGTGCCTGAGCGCACCGTGACGAGCGGCCCGCTCGCCGGCGACGGGATCAACGGGCTGCAGATCCCCACCCCCCGGTTCGACAAGATCACCCCGGACGGGGTCGCGGGCTTCGACGTCATCGGCCAGGTCTGCTTCTGGCCCGGTGAGAAGGGCCGCTGCACGGCGTTCTGAGCCGACCACGCGAAGGAGGGGGTGGTGGGGGGCCCCGGGGCCCCCCCCCCCCCCCCCCGTCGGGCGCGGCCGGGGCCGACCGGGGCGTGCCACCCCGCACGGCCGCACGAGGCGCCCCCCCGGTGCGGCTCCCGCCC
>NZ_JBIWFN010000031.1:3522-68868 GCF_044763085.1 Streptomyces sp. NPDC096311 | reverse complement strand
GGGGGGGGTCGGGGGCTTCGCCGTACGCGCCCGGTTCTGGTGGGGGCCGGGTGTGAGGGGCCGCTGCCGGGCGTTCTGCCCCGCCCCCGCGTGGGGGGGGGGGGGGGGGGCCCCCGGGCCCCCCACCACCCCCTCCTTTCGTCCTCTCCGTCGTCCTACGGGAGCTTCCTCGCCGTACGGGACTCAGTCGGCCAGCGCCTTGAGCGTCTCCCGCACCACGATCGGGTCGTACGGCATGGCGAGGTGGGTCGTCCGGTTCTGCGGGGCGAGGAGTTGGAGGCAGGTGTTGGTGACCGGGTGCTCCGGCCGGGCGGGCTTCAGCTGCTGGGCCTCGGGAGGCTGGACCAGCTCGTCCCGGGTCGACCAGATGACGGTGTAGTCGACCCCGTCCACCGTGTCGCCCGGCGCCACCAGCTCACCCACGAACTCCGAGTCGTGCAGCAGCTGGGTGAAGGCCGGGCTGATCCGGAAGAGCACCTTGTCCTCCACGACCGCCTGTACGCCCGGGACCTGGCGGACCAGCTTCGTCAGGCCCGCCACCTCGACCCCGTGGTTGCTGGGCGCGATCCCGACGACACGGCGCACCTTCCCCGTCCCGCCGAGGTACTTGAGGTAGTAGTGCGGGAGCATCCCGCCCTGCGAGTGGCCCACGAGGTCCACCTTCGACGCCTTGGTGTCCACCAGCACCCGGTCCACGAAGTCCGCGAGCTCCTGGGAGGACTTCCGCATGTCGCCGAGACCGTACAGACGGGGGAGCGTGGGCAGTTCCCCGTAGTTGAGGCGGAAGATGCGGTGCCCGGCTGTTCTGAGGGCCGGCGCCAGCTTCCGCCAGACGGACTCGCGGTCGCCGAGTGTGCCGTGCACGAGGACGACCGGGTGCGGACGCTCCGGTGCCGGGGGCAGGCCCCAGTCGTCCGTCTCGGGGTCGCCGTCGAGTCCGGCGATCAGCCGGTGTGCGGTGGACCGGGTGTTGCCGGCCAGCCGCTCGGGCGTCCTGAGCAGTTCGGTCGCGGCGCTCTCGGAGTTCACGCCGGGAATACGGGGCAGGGACATGGGGCCTCCTTGGCCTCGGTTGTGTGTACGGAGTGGTCGTGGATACGAGGGAGGCCCGGCCGGGGCGAACCCCGGCCGGGCCTCCGTCCTGACGTCTGGTGGGCTCAGTCGGTGGTCGCCGCGGGCAGCGCGTGGAACGCCCGGTCGTGCCAGAGCAGCGGCCGTCCGCCGTTCACCTCCACCGCCATCACCCGGCCGACGACGGCGTGGTGATCCCCGTACGGTCGTACGTCCTCGACCAGGCACACCGACCACGCGAGCGCGTCGGCGAGCACCGGCAGGCCGAGCACCCGGCGCACCGGGCCGCCCTCGAACCGCCTGGCGGGCGGCACGGAGGCGTCGGCGAAGAGTTCCGCGACCGATCGCTGATGATCCGTCAAGAGGCTTACGGCGAAGGCACCTTGTTGCTTCAGGGCGGTCAGGGTGCGGGAGGTGCCGCGCAGACACGCGAGGACCAGCGGCGGGCGCGCCGACAGGGACGTGAGCGCGGAGACCGTCATCCCGGTCGGCAGGCCCGCCCCGTCCAGCGCCGTGACGACCGTGACGCCGGCCGTCAGCTTGGCGTACAGGCCGAGACAGCGAACCGTGTCGGGGCCTGGCTCCTCCCGCAGGGTGTCCCAGCCCGCGGCGGACGGGCCGTCGGGACGGGGCCGGCGGGGCACGAGGGCGAGGTCAGCCATGCGCGGGGGCGACGCTGTCGGCGAGATGGGCCGGGGCGGGCGTGACCCTGCCGAGCAGCCCGCGCAGAATGCGCTCGATATTGCTGCGCAGCGTCGAGTCGGCGACCGGGTCGAGGAGCTCCGCCAGTGTGGGGATCCCCAGGTCGAAGACGGCGTCGAAGGTCACCGCCGTACCGTCCTCGCCGGACGCGCACCGCCAGGTGCCCTCGAACAGCTCGAAGTCGCCCGTGAGCTGGGTGAAACCGATGGTCCGCGTCTTCGGGAAGAACGCGTCCCGTTCCGACCAGCGCATCAGACCGTTCCTGAAGCGCACGGTCCAGTCCGACACCACCGTGCCGTCGTCATGGGGTGGATGGACCACGACCTCGCGGACGGTCTCGGTGACTTCGGGATACCGGCGGAAATCACGGATCCGCTGGTAGGCGGTCTCGGGGTCGACGTCGTGGGCGGTCAGCCGTACGGTCACGTGACGCATGGGAGAGGTTGCCTTTCCACGGTAGGGACGGGTCGGCGGTAGCGGACGGGTCAGCCGATGTGGGTCGCGACGACGCGCAGCGCCTCGGTCAGGGCGGTGAGGAACAGCCGTACCTCCTCCTCGCCGACGATCGCGGGCGGTGTCAGCCGCAGCACCCGGGTGGCGTTGAGGGAGTGGTTCACGAGGACGCCCCGCCCGACCAGCTCGAGGATCAGTTCACCCACGGCCTGCTCCTCGGTGAACTCCAGGCCGATCAGCAGCCCCCGCCCGCGGACCTCGCGCACCAGGCCGCCGGTGTACGGGGCACAGGCGGACCGGACGCCCGCGAGCAGCCGCTCGCCCAGTGCCTTGGCACGCGGGACGACGCCCTCCCGGTCCAGGGCCTCGACCGCGGCGAGCGCGGCGGCGCAGGCGATCGGGGAGGCCGCGAAGGTGGAGGTGTGCAGATAGGGGTCGCGGGAGAACGGCCCGTAGGCCGCCGCGGTCGCGACCATCGCCGCGACGGGCACGACACCGCCGCTGAGTCCCTTGCCGACGAGCAGTACGTCGGGCTGTGGGGGCGGGCCGTGCTCGGCGTCCATGCCCCACCACGAACCCAGCCGGCCCAGTCCCGTCTGGATCTCGTCGACGATCAGGAAGGCCCCGTACGTCCGGCACAGCCGGCTCACCTCCGCCAGATGGCCCGGCGGTGGAATGCGCACGCCGCCCTCGCCCTGCACCGGCTCGACGATCACGCAAGCCCGGCGGCCGAGCCCGGCGAGCGTGGCTTCCAGCGCGGCGGTGTCCCCGTACGGGACCGCCGTGCTGTCCGGCAGCAGCGGCTGGAAGGGCTGCTGGTACTTCGGGTTGGCGGTGGCGGTCAGCGCGCCCAGGGTCTTGCCGTGGTAGCCGCCGACGGTGGAGACGAGGGCGGTGTGGCCGTGTGCCCGGGCCAGTTTCAGACCGGCCTCGGTGGCCTCCGCGCCGGAGTTCACGAAGTGGACGTGGTCGAGGCCCGGTGGGGTCCGTGCGGCCAGTGCCTCGGCGGCGAGGGCCGCGACGGGCTCCAGGAAGACCCGCCCGGCCAGCGGATGGGTGTCCACCTGGCGGTGCACGGCCGCGGTCACGTGGGGATGCCGGTGGCCGAGGATGAAGACCCCGTAACCGCCGAAGTCGAGGTAGCGGCGGCCGTCCTCGGTGAACACCCACGCGCCGTCGGACGCCGTCTCCAGCATGCCGCCGAGCACCGTGCCGAGGACGGAGCGGCCGGAGGAGAGGTGCTCGCGGTAGAGCCGGGCGATGTGCGCACGGTCCGTGGCGGGGTCGGCGGCCGGTGTCATGGATCCGGTGGCCGATGTCACGGTTCCGGTGGCTGGTCTGACGGTTCCGGTGTCCGGCGTCTCGACGGGGGCGGGGGCAGGGGCCGCGGTCATGAGGCCAGTTCCTGGGCGTGGTTGGCCTGCGCGGGCTGGGACCTCGCCGCCGTGTCCTGCGCGGGCCCCGTATGCAGGTGGGTGCGCATACCGCCGCGCCCGGTGGACCAGGCGGCCAGGTTGCGGACGAGCGCCCGCCGGAGGTCGTCCTTCGAAAGGGCCGTGCCGCAGTGCGCCGACCCGAGGGACGATTCGAAGGGGAGGGCCCGTTGGAAGACCAGCAGCAGTTCCGCGTACGTCTGGAAGCGGCGGCGCAGCGACTCGGGGAACGTGGGGCCCTCGATCAGCGGCAGCAGCAGCCGGTGCACCGACTCCAGCGGGATGAGCCGGGGCGGATGCGGTCGCGGTCCCCACTGGTCGGCGAACTCCAGGCAGGTGTCCACCACTTCACGCTGGAGCAGCGCCTCGGTGCCGGCCGTCAGCCAGTACTCGCCGCCCGTGACACCGGCCCTCACCAGGTCACCCACCGCGCGCGCGACGATGTCCTGGGGCACCATGTCGATCCGTGCGTCCGGCGCTCCCGGCAGCACCGGCACCTGCCCCTTCACGATGGCGCCCAGTGCCCGCGTCAGCCCCTGCATCCCGGCGATCCGGCCGGTGACGGAGTCACCCATCACCACCGACGGGCGCATGATCACGCCCGGCACCGGGGCGTCGCGCACGACCTGTTCGGCCGCCGTCTTGGAGGCGAGGTACGCGGCGGCACCCGGGAAGCGCTCCTGCTCCTCCGGCGCCAGCGGGTTGGCGACGAAGGCGGTGCTCATGTGGAAGAACGGAGCCTCGGCACGGGCCGCGAGGCCGAGCATCGCGATCGTGCCGTTGAGGTTGGCCCGCCGGATCTGGTCCGGCTCCGCCTTCCAGTTGGTGGCGGCGGCGGAGTGCACCACCAGGTCCACTTCGGCGACGAGCTGGGTGAAGTCCGCCCGGGACAGACCGAGTCCGGGTTCCAGCAGATCGGCGCGGACCTCACGGACCCGGTGGTCGTTCACCGGCGTGCGATGGCGAAGGCAGACGATTCCGAAATCCGGCGACAACTCCTCGATCAGGGCTCTGCCGAGTACCCCGGCGCCGCCGGTGAGCAGAATCGTGGGGCGTTTCGCGGACGGTTGCGGGCTGGTCGGAGCGCTGGGCCGGGGCCGGGACAGAGGCATGGCGGTGATCCCCTCGGTCGAGTGAGCGTAGGTCCTGCCGGACGGGCGGGCGGGTGTCCGGGCGGGTGGGTGTTCGGGTGCTGGGGTATTGCGCGCGCCGGGCGCCGATGAGCTCGGTTCTTGTTGTTCGACGGCGACTGCGGGGGTGTTCGTGGCTGGTCGCGCCGTTCCTCGCGCCCCCTTCGGGGCGCTCTTGGCGGGGCCGGGGTCAGGCGATGGTCAGCGGCTCGTCGGCGAGGTACGCGGACAGCGGGCCGGTCATCCGTGAGCGCGACGGCGGATGCAGGGCGAGGCCGTTGGCGCAGGCGGCGAGGTATCCGACCTCGTCCGAGGTCATGAAGTTGAGCCCGCCGAGCAGTTCGACGGACCGGGGCACGATCCGGGCAAGGGCGTCCTGCACGGTGTAGCGCGCGTAGAGCGAGTCGGCGAGCGCGGACTCGTCGGGCGCGCCCTCGTCCACCCGGCGGGCGAGGCCCTCGACCGCCGCCGTCGCGCCCTCGATCTCCACCAGCAACCGGACCCGTTCGGCGTCGGGCACCCGGTCGTTGAGCAGCACGCGCTCGACGAGGGCGCTCGCGGCGCCGAGGTAGCTGCCGGTCATCAGCAGCTCGAACCAGACCAGGCCGGCGGTCTGCACCTCGTCGAGGCGGGCCCCGGCGGGCGAGGCCGTGCGCACCAGGAGTTCCTTCGGGACCAGTACGTTGTCCAACGTCACCTGGTCGCTCTCCGCGCCCGCCAGGAAGGTGCTCGACCAGAAGCCGCTGACGCTCAGCCCCTCGCTCTCTGCGGGAACCAGCGCCACGGCCAGTTCCTCCCCCTCACCCTCCTCGCACGGCACCATCACGCTGGCGGTGAGCAGATCCATGGAACGGGCGAGGCTGCACGGCCGTTTCACGCCGGTGATCCGCACCCCTTCGGGCGTCACCGTGGCGGACATGGAGGGCGACAGGATGCCGGTGCCGCTGCGTCCCTCGGCGAAGCCGGACGCCATCAGCCGGTTCTCGGACGCGACGCCCTGCACGAGCATCCACTCCAGCCCCTCGCCGGAGTCGCTCAGCCCGACCAGCGTGGCCATCGAGAAGTGGTGCATCGTCGTCGCCACCGCGAGCGAGGGCGAACGACTGCCCAGCGCGCGCTGCACCCGCAGGGTCTCCAACGCGGTGGCACCCCGGCCCTGGAAGGCGGTCGGGGCCAGCAGGCCCGGCCCGCCCGCCTCCCGGAACAACCCGATGCCGGGGCTCTTCGGCCCCTCCAGCGTCATCAGCGGTAGGGCCCTCAGACTCTCGTCGAGGCCGGGCAGCAGTTTGGCGAGGGCCGCGCGCTCACGCTCCAGGAATCTCATGTCGTCCCCTGCTCCTTGATCCTCAGGTGTCGCCGGCAGCGTCGTTTCTGTTTACGCGCGAACCGGCGGAACCCCTCGGGGCAAAAAGGATGTTGGAACGCTCGACGGTCAGCGGTTCGGCTGTCGGGCCGAGTCCCGTACGACGACGAGACGGGTGGGTCTGGCCTGGGTCAGTTCCACCCAGCGGGCGAGCTCCTGCTCGTGCGAACCGCTGCGCGTCGCCCGCGCCACGACGGTCGCCGCCGCGTCGTCGGGGTGGCCCTCGCGGGTCAGAAGACTGAGCGGCCAGGCGGGTTCGGAGGGCTCCTGGCCGTCGAACGGATGCCAGTCCCACGGCGCGTCGAACCGCCAGGCGCGCCCCGCGGCGTCCGCGACCTCGTCACCCGCCACGAGGCAGGCGTACGGGCGCAGCAGCAGGTCGAGGGCGATCGGGATCCCGTCGTCGGGGGCGATCCCGTAGCCCTGCCACTCCAGGTCGGGATCGTGCGACTGCCCCGCGCGCAGCACCATCACCTGCGTCCCCAGGCGAGGAAGACGTCCTGTCTCCAGCGGTGGATCCATCCGTTCGACGCTCATCACATGGACCACCGTGGGAGGGATGCCGACCTTGCACACCGCGCCGACCTCGAGGTGCCGGGGCGGCGGCTCGGTGCGGAACAGCTCCAAGTCCCAGTCGTACGAGGCCGGATCGCCGGCCAGGGCCACCTGGCCGTTCCACTCGATCCAGTCGCACTCCGGGTCCACCTCCCACCACGGCCACTCGACGACCACTTCCCGTCGGGTGAGACGGCTGACCCGTGCGTCGGTGTACGGGCACGAGACCAACAGGACATCCCCCACACGGTGATCCGCTCCCACAGCCCGCCTCCCGCTTCCCCGGTCGCCACCGCCCGCACGGTACAAGCTCAAGGTCATCGGCGGTCTACCGGGATGCGTGCTCCTCCTCGAACTGCCCGTTCACCAGGGCGCAGGGCTGATGTGGTCTTCCCGGTGCGGTCGCGAAGGAGCACGCGCGGGGCGTTGGGCGGGTGGGCGCGCCCGTGCGGCAGGCCGGGACCTGGGCGCGAGGGCCGAGTGCCTCAGGAACGGGGGGACTTGAAACCCACCGCGCCGTACAGCGGGACGGGCGCCTCGCCCATCTCGTCCTCGTCCAGCGCGAGCTCGGGATGCCACTTCGACACCGACACCACCCCGGGGTCGACGAGGTCGAGTCCCCGGAAGAAGCGGCCGACCTCGGTGTGCGAGCGGGCCACGAGGGTCACGCCGCCCGCCGCGTACGCCGCGATCCCGGTCGCGACCGTCACGGGGTCGTAGTCACCGGTCAGCGCGGACAGGACCAGACAGCTGCCCGGCGCCAGCGCGTCGACCAGGGTGTCCACCAGGTCGTACGCGCCGTCCTCCTCGGCGATGAAGTGCATCAGCGCGATCAGCGACAGCGCGACGGGCCGGTCGAAGTCGAGGACCTGGGCGGCCTGTTCGAGTATCTTCCCCGGTTCCCGCGCGTCGGCCTGGATGTACTCCGTCACACCCTCGGGGGTGCCGCACAGCAGGGCCTCGGCGTGGGCGAGGACGATCGGGTCGTTGTCCACGTAGACGACCCGCGCGTCCGGGACGACGGCCTGGGCGATCTGGTGGAGGTTCGGCTCCGTGGGGATGCCGGTGCCGATGTCGAGGAACTGACGGATGCCGGTGTCCCGGACCAGCCAGCGGGTGGCGCGCTGCATGAACCAGCGGTTGCTGCGGGCCGAGCGGGGGGCGCTCGGGTCCGTGGACATGATCCGCCGCCCGAGCTCCTCGTCGACCGGGTAGTTGTCCTTGCCGCCGAGGAACCAGTCGTACATCCGTGCCGGGTGCGGCCTGCTGGTGTCGATCCGCTGGGCGGAAGGCCCGGTCGCGGTCATGCGGCGCTCCTCTGCTCACGCTCGTGTTGATGTTCGAGCAGTTTGCCACGGGAGTTGGACCGGGCGGAGGCGTTCTCCGAGGCCCCGACCCACGGGTCCACCCGCCGCCGCAGGGGTCACCTGGCGAGACGGTCCTTACGCCGGGACATGCGTGCGCCTAGCATCGGTTCCCGCATGAACACGATGACGCTCTGGCACATATCCATCTGGGAGTTCGCCGCGCTCGCCGCCGCGGCCCTGCTCGTCGGCTTCTCGAAGACCGCCGTGAGCGGCGCCAACACGGTCAGCCTGGCGATTTTCGCCGCCGTGCTGCCCGCCCGCGCCTCGACCGGCGTGCTCCTGCCCCTCCTCATCGTCGGGGACGTGCTCGCCGTGCTCACCTACCGGCGGCACGCTCACTGGCCCACGCTGTGGCGGCTGTTCCCGGCGGTCGCCGCGGGCGTCGTGTTCGGCACGCTGTTCCTGGTGTGGGCCGACGACGGGATGGTACGGACCTCCATCGGCGCGATCCTGCTGCTGATGGCGGCCGTGACGATGTGGCGCCGCCGGGCCGCCGCCCAGAACGAGGAACCCGACTCGGTCTCGACCCGGGCCGGCCGGGTCAAGGCCCGTTCGTACGGCGTCCTCGGCGGCTTCACCACGATGGTCGCCAACGCGGGCGGCCCGGTGATGTCGATGTACCTCCTGTCGGCCGGCTTCCGCAAACTCGGCTTCCTGGGCACCTCGGCCTTCTTCTTCCTGATCGTGAACGTCTCCAAGGTGCCCTTCAGCGTGGGCCTGGGGCTCATCGACTGGCGTTCGCTGCTCCTGGACGCGGCACTCGCGATCTTCGTCGTACCGGGGGCGTTCCTCGGGAAATGGGCCGTGCACCGCATCAACCAGATCCTCTTCGAGCGGCTGGTCATCGCGGCGACGGTGGTGGGCGGGGTGCAGCTCCTGCTGCGCTGACCACCTCGTAGGCTCGACGCCATGTCCCCCCACGTCCTGGTCCTCGGCGGCACCACCGAGGCACGCCGACTCGCCGCCGAACTGGCGGCGCGACCCGGTGTCCGCGTGACGACCTCCCTGGCGGGACGCGTCTCCCGGCCGGGGGCACTCGACGGGGACGTCCGCGTCGGGGGCTTCGGCGGGGCGGACGGGCTGGCGCGGTGGCTGAGCGAGCACCGGGTGGACGCCGTGGTCGACGCCACCCACCCCTTCGCCGCCGCCATCACGGCGAACGCGGCGCGCGCCGCCGCGGCCACGGGAATCCCGGCCGTGGTGCTGCGCCGCCCCGGCTGGACGCCCGGCCCCGACGACCGCTGGCACTGGGTCGGCTCCCTCCCCGAAGCCGCCGCGCTCCTCCCGTCTCTGGGCCGCCGTGTCTTCCTCACCACGGGCCGCCTGGGCCTTGCGGCCTTCGCCCACCTCTCCGAGCTCCACTTCCTCGTCCGTACGGTGGAGCCCCCCGAGCCGCCGATGCCCCAGGACATGGAAGTGCTGCTCACCCGGGGCCCCTTCACACCGGACGACGAGCTGGCCCTGCTGCGCGCACACCGGGTCGACGTGCTGGTGACCAAGGACAGTGGAGGAGAGGCGACAGCCGCCAAACTGACCGCCGCACGCGACCTCGCCCTCCCCGTGGTCGTCGTACGCCGCCCCCCGCTCCCGGCGGACGTGACCACCGCGCCGGACGTGCCGTCGGCCCTGGCCCTGCTGGATCTCGGCCCTCGATGACGGAGGGACCGGTCAGCTCGCCTCGCCGGACTCCACTTCCCGGGTCCGGTCGGTGGGGCGACCCGCCTGACCGGTGCCGCTAGCCGCGCGGATGTCTGCGCAGCAGATACGTGTCCATGATCCAGCCCTTGCGATCCCGTGCCTCGGCCCGCAGGCGCTCGATGCGCGGGGCCGTCTCGGCGATCGGACCGGAGGCCAGGATCTCGTCGGGCGTACCGATGTAGGCGCCCCAGTAGATGTCGATGTCCTCGTCGGCGTACTGCCGGAAGGTCTGATGGGCGTCGAGCATCACGACCACGTCGTCGACACCCTCGGGGAAGCCCTCCGCGAGCCGCCGCCCGGTGGTGATCTGGACGGGACGTGCCACCCGGTTCAGTCCGGTCCGATGGCGGGCGACCAGCGCGGAGACGCTGCTGATGCCGGGCACGACCTCGTACGTGAACGCCACCGCGCCCCGCTCCAGGATCTCCTCCAGGATCCCGAGCGTGCTGTCGTACAGCGCGGGATCCCCCCAGACCAGGAACGCGCCGCTCTCGTCCTCGCCCAGCTCCTGCGTGATCAGCCGCTGGTAGATGTCGGCGCGGGCACTGCGCCAGTCCCCGACGGCGGGGGAGTAGGCGGCGCCCCCGGCGGCCCGGTCGCGGTCCGGGTCGCGCGCCTCGACCAGGCGGTAGGACCCCTCCGGTATGTGCGCGTCGAGGATGTCACGGCGCAGCTGGACGAGGTCCGACTTCACCTCGCCCTTGTCCAGGATGAAGAACACGTCCGTGCTCCTCAGCGCCTTGACCGCCTGCAAGGTGAGCTGGTCGGGGTCGCCCGCGCCGATGCCGATGACATGAATCTTTCGCACACCCCGAGTCTGCCGCACGCCACTGACAGCGGACGCACCGCACCCGGGTGACGCCGCGCACCGCACGCCGATCGGCGCCGCCGACCCCGTCACTCCCGGCGCCCCCGCAGCCGGGGTGCCCAGGCCACCGCGCTGATCGCGGTGCCCTCGCGCTCCACGACCGTCGCCAGCTCGCGTGCCCAGGAGGCGAGTTCGGTGAGGTCCAGCTCATGCGGACGGGCCCGGACTGCCGCCCCCGCCGCCCACTCCTCGACCGCCCCGGCCCCGCGCCGCAGCAGCCGGGCGCCGCCCGTCGTGTTCCCACGGGCCGCGTGGGTGAGCCCCACCGCGAGCTGCGCCAGCCCGCGCCAGAGCGTGCGCTCACCCTCGGGGCCCGACTTCCAGGCGTCCTCGAAGACCTCGTGCGCGTGGAACGGCTTCCCCGCGTCCAACAGCGCCTGCGCCTCGGTGACCGTCTCCTCGGGGCTGCGGACGACGCCCTCCGGCTGCCGCTCCACGCCGTCGGCGCCGTACGGCAGCGGCCGTCCCAGTCCGTCCCGCGGCCGGGCGTTCCGCGCCCGCCCCGTCGTGTCCCGATCCCGCCCGTCGCCCCGCCGATCTCCGGATGTTGCGTTCATGCCCCGATTGTCGCGCGCCCCGCGCCCCCTTCGGAGCAGCCCCCGACGTGGGGTAAAGTTCTGTTCGCACGATCACGCGGAACACCGCGGGTGAACGCACCGGGACGTGGCGCAGCTTGGTAGCGCACTTGACTGGGGGTCAAGGGGTCGCAGGTTCAAATCCTGTCGTCCCGACTTTTGAAGTCGCGGGTCAGAGGCTGTATCGGACATATCGATACGGCCTCTTCCTCGTTTCCGGGAGTCGGCCCGGGGCTCAGCGGTAGTACGAGGCGACGGCCGGCTGGCCCGTGTAGTTCGGGTCGGCGTGCGGGTCGGCGCCGAGGTAGGCGAAGGGCAGCGTGACGGGGCGGCCGCCCCGCAGGCTGAGACGGTGATGGCGGGCCGAGTACTGGAAGCCGGCGGCCCGCAGTGCCGCCAGGACCGGGCGGGACGCGTCGCTGCCGTCCGGGCGCCGCAGCGTCGAGGGATCGAGATGGGCGACCAGCAGACCGGTGCCGGTGAGCCAGGAGGCGGCCCGCTCCAGCAGGGCGAGCCGGTCGCCGATGTAGTGCAGTCCGTGGACACAGGTGATGAGGTCGTAGCGGCGGTCCGGTGACCACCGGCCGAGGTCCGCGGTGACGAGTTCGAGGCCGTCGGGCAGTGCCGTCCGCAGCAGCGGGCCGACCAGGTCCACGCCCGTGATGACGGCCTGGGGAAGTCGCCGCGCCGCCTCGCGGAGGGCGAGTCCCTCTCCGCTGCACAGGTCCAGCCAGGACGGGGCGGGTCCGTGGTCGTTGAGGAACTCGGCGGGGGAGAAGCCGAGTTCGCGGGCGTAGCTGTTGACGCCTGCCAGGACGCGTGCGCGGTTCATGGTGCTGTTGGCCACCACGGCATGGCCGGTCAGTTCGTCGTCCTTGACCAACTCGGTTGGCGGTGGGGCTGTTGTCGGCGAAGTACCGTCGATCACCGCCCCATTGTACGCCAGGTTCGGACGCGCCGTGCGGCCGCGCGGAGGGACGCGACGGCTTCGGACTCCGGGCCACCGGCGCGTGCCGGCCCGTCATGGCCGGACGTTTCGAGCGTCGTCGAAAGAAGTTCCGCCGCCGGGCGTCGACCCGGCAGGGTGGGCCAGGGCGTGACCGGGTGGGCCGCACGGTCCGGCCCGGGAACACGCCCGGACTCCACCACGGGGAAGGACCGTATGACCATGAGGATGAGGACCAAGGCGTTCGCCACGGCGGGCGTCGGCGCGCTGGCCACCGGACTGCTGCTGACCGGCGCGGCCGGGGCGCAGGCCGCGGCGGCGGGGCTGCCGTACGCCGTCACGCCGTATGTGAACGTCAACGTCCGCTCCGGGCCCTCGACCACCACCGGCATCACCGGGCACGTCACCGCCGGGCAGCCGCGTGGCGCCTCCTGCTGGACCCATGGCGAGACCATCCGCGACAACGGCTACGTGAACGACGTCTGGGTGCGACTGGCCGAGGGCTATGTGAGCGCCGTCTATCTCAAGGGCGACCAGTACGGCGGCCTCCCGGCCTCCGCCACCTGCTGACCGACCCACACGCGGTGCCCGACCCCGACCCGGGGTCGGGCACCGCGTCGTGTTCCGGTAGACCGCCGACCGCTCGAGGTGCCGAAGGATCTCCCGCCGGGTAGAGATCGTGTGGGGCCTCGGGTATGGAGTCGCGGATCAGCATGATGGTGGGATGCCACAGGGCGCGGGCCCTGCGAGCGCAGGCGTCGGCGTGCGGGAGCACGGCGCCGCCGGTCTCCCGGCTCCCGGCCACCGCGCCGAACCGGACGCTCGGTCGGTACGCCCGTGGTGCCCCGCCGGAACCGACCGGCCCCGCACGGAGAGCGTGTGGATCCGGCCCCGCAGGGAGAGCGTGTGGATCCGGCCCGGCACGGGGAGCGCGTCGATCCGGCTCCGTCGATTTCGGCGGCTGCCGTGGCACGTGTCATGTTCCCGACCGTCTCCGTCCGCCGGGCCGTCACTCCGGGCCCCGTCCGCCGCCTTCGTCGCGTGCCGACGGTATCCTGCGCCACACGACCCGGAGTGCCCCATGAACACACCCTCACTCGCGGTGCGCGACCGCATCCTGACCCTGCCGCCCACCGAACTTCCCGCTTATGTGTACGACTTGGCGGCACTGCGCGCACACGCCGCGTCGGTGCGGGCCGCGCTGCCCGAGTGCGTCGAGCTGTACTACGCGACCCAGGCCAACCGGGAGCCGGAGATCCTGACCGCACTCGCCCCGTACGTCGACGGCTACAAGGTCTCCATCGCCGGCGAACTGGACCACGTCTCCCGGGCGGCGCCGGACCATCCACTGGCCTTCGGCGGCCAGGACAAGACCCCGACGGAGCTCCTGGACGCGCTGGAGCGGGGCGTGACCCGCTTCCTCGTGGAGAGCGAGTACGAGCTGTACATGCTGGCCGGGCTGGCCCAGCGGCACGCTCCGGACGGCCGGGTGGCGGTCCTGCCGCGCTTCGACCTCCCGGTGGCCGACCATCTGCTCGCCGACGGCGGCCGTGGCCGCAGGACCTCCGGCCTCGCCCCGGCACAGGCGGACACGATCGTCGGCCTGCTCACCGACGGCAGCTACCCGAACCTCGAACTGCGCGGCGTCTACGCCCACTTGGCCACCGGCCTGCACGCCCCCGAACACCTCGCGGTGGCCGAGAGCGTCGTCGCCTGGACGGCGGAACTCGCCGCGCGGCACGGCCTGCGCCTCACCGAGGTGAACGTCGGGGGCGGCATGGCGGTGGACTACGAACACCCCGAACGCCGTTTCGACTGGCAGTCGTACGGCGAGGGACTCGCCCGACTCGTCGCCGCGCACCCGGAACTGACGCTGAGTATCGAGCCCGGTCGCGCGCTGACCGCGTACTGCGGCTGGTACGCGAGCGAGGTGCTGGACGTCGAGCACGGCGCGAGCGAGGACTTCGCCGTCGTCCGCGGTGGCGGGGTGAACCTGCGCACGTCGGCGTCCAGGAGGCCCGACCAGCCGTGGCCCGACCAGCCCTGGTCCGTACTCGAAGTGGACGCGTGGCCCTACTCCTGGCCGCGGCCCGTGGTACGCCGTGAACGGGTCACGCTCACCGGCCAGTTGAGCACCTCCAGGGACGTCCTGGTCCGCGACGTCCGGGCGCCGGGGCTGCGGGCCGGCGACCGTGTGGTGTTCTCCCTCGCGGGTGCCTACACCTCGTCCGTGCCCCACCGGGCGTTCGCCAGGTTTCCCGAGCCCGGCTTCCACTTCGTGGACCCGGGCACCGCCGGCGACCAGTCCCGATAGCGCCACGAGGAGCGGCATGACAGACGAACCGAACCGTCCGACGACGGCCGATGCCACAGCGGAGGCCACGACCGACTTCACGCACGGCATCACCGACGCCGTCGTCGACAGCCTGCGGGGCACGGCCGATCCGCGGCTGGGTGAACTGCTCGGCGCGCTCACCCGTCATCTGCACGACTTCGTGCGCGAGACGGAGCCGACGATGGCGGAATGGGAACGCGCGATCGGATTCCTCACCGCGACCGGGCAACAGTGCACCGACACCCGCCAGGAGTTCATCCTGCTGTCGGACGTGCTCGGCGTGTCCATGCTCCTGGAGACGCTGGGCGGCCACCGCGGCCCGGGTGCCACCGAGTCGACGGTCCTCGGCCCGTTCCACCTGACCAGATCGCCGATCCGCGCACTCGGCGCGAACATCGACCTGGTGGGCAGGGGCGAGCCGTGCGTGGTCAGCGGCCGGGTACTGGGCAAGGGCGGCACCCCGCTGCCGGGCGCGGTGCTCGACGTGTGGCAGGCCGACTCCGAGGGCTACTACGACGTACAGCAGCCGGCCGGCAACGGGCGGGGACTGTTCACCGCCGACGCCGAAGGCCGCTTCTGGTTCCGCACCTGCGTACCGAGCCCGTACCCGATCCCCACCGACGGCCCGGTCGGCGAACTGCTGCGCGCCACGGCCCGGCACCCCTACCGCCCGGCCCACATCCACTTCATCGCCTCGGCCGAGGGCCACACCCCGGTCACCACGCACATCTTCGTCGCGGGCAGCGACTACCTGGACTCCGACGCGGTGTTCGCCGTCAAGAAGAGCCTGGTCCAGGACTTCACAGAGACCGACGACCCGTCCCTGGCACGGGAGTTCGGCGTCCCGAACCCCTTCCGCCACGCCCGCTTCGACCTCGTACTGGAACCGGAATGAGCACCATGGCCGACAGGAACACCCCGCTCGACTTCTCCTACGAGACCCGGCCCGCGCGGATCGTCTTCCGGCCCGGCGCCGCCGTCTCCGCGACCCCCGACGAGGCCGCCAGGCTCGGGCTGCGCAGGGTGCTGGTGGTCTGCGGCAGCAGGGGCGAGGACACGGCACGCGCGGTCGCGGACGCCCTGGGCGAGGCCTGCGCGGGGCTGCACGCCGAGGCCCGGATGCACGTACCCGTCGAGGTCGCCGACCGGGCCGTCGAGGCGGCGCGCGCGGCCGGCGCCGACGGGTGTGTCG
This sequence comes from Streptomyces sp. NPDC096311, assembly GCF_044763085.1. NCBI lineage: Bacteria > Bacillati > Actinomycetota > Actinomycetes > Kitasatosporales > Streptomycetaceae > Streptomyces > Streptomyces sp. NPDC096311. The sequence goes on along the minus strand of NZ_JBIWFN010000031.1, from coordinate 53,180 downwards.
CGGTCGGCGGCGGCTCGGCGATCGGCCTGGGCAAGGCGATCGCGCTGCGCACCGGTCTGCCCCTGATCGCCGTGCCCTCCACCTACTCCGGCTCCGAGATGACCCCGGTCTGGGGACTCACCGAGCACGGCGCCAAGCGCACCGGACGCGACTTCGCCGTCCAGCCCCGCAGCGTCGTCTACGACCCCGAACTCACCCTCTCGCTCCCCGTCCCCCTCACCGTCACCAGCGGCGTCAACGCGCTCGCCCACGCCGTCGAGGCCCTCTACGCGCCCGACGCCTCGCCCCTCGTCTCGCTCATGGCCGAGGAGGGCGTACGGGCGATGACGCAGGCCCTGCCGCTGGTGGCCGCCGCCCCCGGTGACCTCGACGCGCGCGGCCGGGCCCTGTACGGCGCCTGGCTCTGCGGCGCCTGTCTCGGCGCCACCACCATGGGCCTGCACCACAAGCTGTGCCACGTCCTCGGTGGGACCTTCGGCCTGCCGCACGCCGAGACGCACACGGTCGTCCTCCCGTACGCCCTCGCCTACAACGCGCCCGCCGCACCCCGGGCTGTCGCGGCGCTCTCGCGCGCCCTGGGCGGCGCCGACGACGTCCCCCACGCCCTGTGGGCCCTGGCCGGAAGCCTCGGCGCCCCCCGGAGCCTCGCCGAACTCGGCCTCAAGGAGACCGACCTGGCGGTGGCCGCCGAGCAGGCCGCCGGACAGCCGTACCCGAACCCGCGCGAGGTCACCGTGGACGGTGTACTGGCGCTGCTGACCGCGGCGTACCAGGGCAAGGAGCCGCGCGTCGACGCGTAGCCGCGGGGGCGTACGGCCCGCGCGGGCACCTCCCCCTGGGGCAGACCGCGCCCGCCGGGCTATCCTGACCGCCGAACCGGACACGGGGTGCCCCGCACGAGGGCTGAGATCACACCCGTCGAACCTGAACCAGTTAGGACTGGCGGAGGGATGTCTCATGTCGTTGCCGTATGCCCGTAACGCTCGCGGTGAGGTGGCCGTCGGAGGCCCGCAGGGCGTGTTCGACGGGCGGATGCCCACCGCCCCGGGGGATCTGCACGTCGAGGCGCGCGGAATCGCCCCGGTCCCGGAGGACCACCGCTACGGCGGCCCCGGCCGCCTGTTCACCGTGTGGTTCGCCCCCAACCTGACCATGACCGGCGTGTTCACCGGCACCGTCGGCATCGCGCTCGGCCTGGACTTCTCCACCGCGCTCGCCGCCGTCGTGCTGGGCACCCTTCTGGGGGCGGTACCGACCGCGTACCTCGGCACCTGGGGGAGCCAGACCGGCGCCGGACAGCTGCCCCTCGCCCGCCTCGCGTTCGGCCGGGCGGTGGTCGTCCCCGGCGCCCTGCAGTGGCTCTCGTCCATCGCCTGGGACGCGCTGATCGGCCTCTTCGGAGGGGACGCGCTGGCCCAGCTGTGCGGCTGGCCGTTCTGGCTGGGCGTGCTCGTCATGATGGCGGCGCAGGGGGCGCTCGGCGTCCTCGGCTACGAGGTGATCCACCGGCTCCAGACCGTGATGACCTTCGCCCTCGCCGCCGCGTTCGTGGCCCTGACCGTCAAGCTCCTGAGCGGCGCCCACACCACCCCCGCCGCCACCGCCCACGGCGCCGACCGGGCCGGGGCCTTCGTCCTGACCTGCACGATCGCGCTCAGCCTCGCGCTGTCGTGGGCCCCGTACGCGAGCGACTTCAGCCGCTATCTGCCGCGTACGGCGTCCCGCCCGCGCATGTTCTGGTACACCCTGGCCGGCATCGCCGTGTCCTTCGTGGCCGTCCAGGCGCTCGGACTGTGGGGCGCGGCCGTCTTCACCGACCAGACCGCCCGCGGCGTCGACACCCTGCTCGGCGGCGGCGCCCTCGGCGCGTTCGGCCTGCTCGCCGTGGCGCTCGCCGCGCTGAGCAGCAACGCCATGAACGACTACAGCGGCTCGCTCGCCCTGCAGACCATGGGTGTACGGCTACCGCGTCCGGCCGCCGCCGCGCTGGCCGCCGTCCTCGGCTTCCCGCTCGTGCTGTGGATGCACGCCGCCGACACCACGGCCCGCTTCCAGAACGTCCTGCTGTTCGTCGGCTACTGGATTCCCGGGTTCGTCGCGATCGTCGTCGTCGACTGGCTCGCCCGGGCCAGGGCCCGCGGCGGCGCCCCCGTCGACCTGGCCGTCGAGAGCGCCCGCCCGCGCCCGTGGTGGCCCGCGCTCGTGGCGTTCGCCGCCGCCTTCGCCGCCGCGGTGCCCTTCATGAGCACCAGCCTGTACGTCGGCCCGGTCGCGCATGCCCTGCACGGCGCCGACACCGCCTACGGGGTGGCGTTCGTCGCGGCCCTGCTGGTCTACGCCCCGCTGCGCCTGCGCCGCTGACCCCGACCCCCTCTCACCCCCTTCGTACGGAGTGACACCCACCATGCCCGCGAACACGCCGACCGCCCCGCCCCGTGTCCTGACCATCGCCGGATCGGACTCCGGGGGCGGCGCCGGTATCCAGGCCGACCTGAAGACCATGCTCGCGCTGGGCGCGCACGGGATGAGCGTGCTCACCGCCGTCACCGCGCAGAACTCCCTCGGCGTCCAGGGAGCCTGGGAGCTTCCCGCCGAGGCGGTGCGCGCGCAGTACCGCAGCGTCGTGTACGACATCGGTGTGCAGGCCGTGAAGACCGGCATGCTCGCCTCGCCCCTGCTCGTCGAGACCGTCGCCGAACTGCTCTCGGACGTCGGCGCACCCGTGGTGGTGGACCCCGTGAGCGTCTCCAAGCACGGCGACCGGCTGCTGGCGGACGACGCGCTGGACGCCGTACGGACCGCCCTGCTGCCGCTCGCGACGGTGGCCACCCCGAATCTCGACGAGACCGCCGAGCTGACCGGGATCAAGGCCACCGGCGAGCGCGACATGTGCCGGGCCGCGGAACAGCTGCTGTCGTACGGGCCCCGCTGGGTCCTGGTGAAGGGCGGCCACCTGCCCGGCGAGGCCGTCGACCTGCTGACCGACGGCACCGAACAACACTGGTTCCGGGCCCCACGCCACGACAACCGTCATACGCACGGCACCGGTTGCACCCTGGCCTCGGCCATCGCGGTGGGGCTGGCGCAGGGGCGGGCGGTGCCGGAGGCGGTGCGGCTGGCGAAGGAGTACGTCACCGGCGCGATCGCCGCGGGATTCGCCCTGGGCGCGGGCCTCGGACCGGTCGACCACGGCTGGCGCACGCGCGCCTGAACGCCGCGGATCCGTCCGCACGGCGGACGACGCCGCCGTCCCGCGCGGCGACCGAAGGGGAACCCGGACGTCAGTCGGTCGGCGTGATCGTTGTCTCGACCCGGGCGGTGAGCGCCGCGGCGGGCGTGCATCCGCCGACCGTCTACCGCCTCTTCGGCGACAAAGAGGGCCTGCTCGACGCGGTCGTCGCCGACGGCTTCACCGCGTACCTGACCAGCAGGGCCGCCCGGAAGCCCACCGACGACCCGGTCGAGGACCTTCGCGCCGGCGGGGATCCGCACGTAGGCCTCGGCCTGGCCAACCCGGCGCTGTACACCCTGATGTACGGCCGGTACCGCCCCGGTACGCCCTCGCCCGTGGCGCTGGCCGCCTTCGAGGTCCTCGCCGAGCACATGCGGCGCATCGCCGAGGCGGGCCGGCCGCGCGTCCCCGAGGACCGCGCCGCGGACCTCGTCCACGCGGCCGGCTGCGGTACGACGCTCACGCTCATCGCCACCCCTGGGGACCGCCGGGATCCGGAGCCGGCCCGCACCGCCCGCGAGGCGGTCATCGCGGCGATCGCCATGGACGCCCCTGTCGCGCCCGCACCCGGGCCCGTCGCGGCCGCCGTCACCCTCCGGGCCGTACTCCCGCAGACCGACGCCCTGACGGCGCCGGAACGCGGCCTCGTGCAGGAGTGGCTCAACCGAATCGCCGATCCGGGCTGAGGGCGGCTCGGGCTGAGGCCGGTTCGGCTGGGTGGGGGCGGCCGCCCCCGTGCCTACGCGGAACCGGGTACGACGGCCCACCGCATCCGAGTACGCGTACTCACGATCGATTTCCTTGCCTCGCGCAAGCTGGTCGCACAAGCCGTCCAGAGGGAGCCATCGTGCGTATGACAAGCCGAGTTCACCGACCGTCGTCCGTGATCAGCAGGGGCCCGGCGCGGTCCGCCCTGGGCCTCGCGCTGGCCTGCGTGACCCTCGCGCTGCTGACCGGATGCTCCGCCGAGGACGCGAGCTGCGGCGGTGGCGAGTACCCGGTCATGACGGTGGGCGGCACCGGCAGCGCCTGCGTGTCCAACGGCGACGAGCCGCCGAAGGGGTACGTCCGCTACCCCGAAGGGAAAGTCCCCGAGCACGTCGGCGACACGTGGGACACCTACTGGAGCACCCACACCATCGACGAGAACGGCAAGATCATCAAGGCTCCCGACGCCGGAGTGTGACCACCGGCTGCACAGCGATGCCTGTCGAGGGCGCGAGCGCGGTACACACCGATGGCCCAAGCCGAACGGCTGTCCCTGCGGATGATCCGCTGTCCGGATGCTCTGGCAGAAGTCGTCGCAGCAGCCAGGTCCGGGATGGCATCGCGAACGAGGGGATGGTCCTGATTGTTCCGTGCGGGGAGGGCAGCCGCGGCCGCCAACCGGCGCCGAGTACGGCCATCTGTCCCTGAACGTCACACGAGTGACGCGTGGCCGTGCGCTGGAAATCGAACACGTGCTTGAATTCGGGTATGACGTACCCACACTTCCAGGGCCGGGATGCAGGCCGGGACCGGAGAGGCGAGGCTGGATCCATGTCCGAACCGTTGCCTGTCATCGTGGCTCCGCCGAGTGACACCGGTGGCCGCCGAGTCCGAGTGCACGGCGAGAACCTCGGGTTGGCCTACAACCTGGAGGACCTGTCCGAATTCCTGCGACGCGCGGGTCTCGACGTGGACCCCGTGACCGCGGCGGTGTCCCCCCTCATCGACTGGCGCGGTGTGGGCCCGGAGTACTGGGGGCCCGAGACCCGCGGATGAGGGCAGCGCCCCTGTGGCCGTCCCCTGTGGCCGCGCCGCGCGGACGTCCGCTCGTGCAGCCGTCGTACGTCCGTCCGGCGGCGCTCGGCGGTGCCGTTGATCGCGGGTCCTGTCGTGCCGATCGGTGACGGTACGACGGGAGCGTGACCGACCCGTTCGCGCCACCCCCGGAGACGGGGTCCACCACTGTCATGTCGGGTCGGCGGCGGTGGACCAAGGAGTCGGCCGGGGGCTTCTTCGCGGCCACCGCCGCCTTCGTGGTCGTGTGGGCCCTGGTCTTCGAACCCGTCGGCCGGTTGCGTCCCGACTGCGTGCACCGTGTCACCGTCCTGGCGGCAATCCCGGCCGCGACGCTCGCCCACCCACTCGCCACCCGGTGGCTCACACGCCTGCCCTCGTCGGCTCCGCCGAAGTGACGTCCGGGGCGTAGCCGTCTCCTCGCGACGCCATCGAGGAGGACGTGCCGGGTGGGGCCGATGTGGTGCTGGCCGGCCGGTCGGAGGGGTGCACTCGCCACGCCGATTCCTCGCGCGCCCCATGTCTTGGCGGCCGGGGGGCGGCGCCCAACTCCGCCTGCGTATCCGTTGGTTGGCCCTTCATCATTCATCACTCAGACACCCCCTGACGCTTGCGTTGTCGACGGGAGGGGGAATGGTGATCTGGGCATGCCAACTCGACCGGGTGTGTCCGGCACACCCCCACATCGCGGTCGATCAGGAGGACGCAGTGAAGCGAAGCTCGCGCATCCGCAAGGTCTCACTCATCCTCGGCAGTGCGGTCGCCCTGGTCGTGGCCTTCCCCGGCAGCGCCCTCGCCGCCCCGCCCCAGGCCCTGCCCGCCAACGCGGACGGCCTGGAGCAGACGTTCCAGCCGGCCTTCGACTACGACACGGACGGCTGCTACCCCACCCCCGCCATCGGCCCCGACGGGACGATCAACCCCGGCCTCAACCCGTCTGGTGCCCTCAACGGCCAGTGCCACGACGCTTCGGACCTCGACAACACCAACGGCTACTCGCGCGAGAAGTGCAACAACGGCTGGTGCGCCATCATGTACGGCCTCTACTTCGAGAAGGACCAGGCCGTGCTCGGCAGCGGCCTCGGCGGGCACCGCAACGACTGGGAACATGTCGTGGTGTGGGTGCAGAACGACGAAGCCAAATACGTCTCCACCTCCGCCCACGGCAACTTCCACATCTACGGTCGTGACCAGATCCGTTGGGACGGGAGTCACCCCAAGGTCGTCTATCACAAGGACGGTCTGAGCACCCACTGCTTCCGCCCCGCGAACTCGAACGACGAACCGCCGGAGAACCACTACCACGCCTGGCAGTTCCCCGACCTGGTCGGCTGGAACGGCTACCCCGCCGGTCTGCGCGACAAGCTGAGTGCCTACAACTTCGGCAGTGCCGTCTTCGGCCTCAAGGACGGCAACTTCAACTACCACCTGGAGAAGGCGAAGCCGGCCGGCATCCCGTTCGACCCCCATGCATGATGCACCGTCAAATAACCCAGTGCTCAAGTGAGTTGATGGGGTTGTTGACGCCTCTCGACGCGTGATCGTGGCGTACATCACCCTGGAGGGGGTGGAAACGTGAAGCAGAGCTTCGCGTCTTCATGGCATGCTCACATCTAGTTACTCGCTGGTAATCACATGCCACCCTCACCCCCACCCCCCTCAGGACTGATCTTGCGCATCCGCAAGCGGCCCTCGCGCGCCCTCGTGCCCGCGCTCGCCGCCTCCGCCCTCTTCCTCGCCGTCGGCTGCTCCGCGGACCCCGGCCAGAGCTCCGCCGCCGCACGGACCCCGGACGCCGGCACATCCGCGACCGCGACCGGGACCGCGAACAGCGACCAACCGCTCGCTGTCGCCGCTGCCCCCGCGGCGGCGGCCACCTCGACCGCCGTCGCGCGCCCCGGTACGGCCGGCGGGAAGGCTCGCAAGACCTCGCTCAAGGTGAAGTCGTACGACAGCCACACCCGACGAGCCGTCATATCCACGGTTGCCAAGGGGACTTCATCGTCGTCCCCGACCGGGACCCCGACCCCCGCGGGCACCGCGACGCCGGGCCGCACCGCCGTCGGCGACGTCATCGCCAGTGCCCCCGCGCCCGGCGCCCCGCACGGACTCCTCGCCAAGGTCACCAAGGTGATCGGTGAGACGGCCGACGGCACCGAGGTCCAGACCGCGCCGACGACCCTGGACACGCTGCTGGGCGACGACGACGCGAAGGGCACCGTCCCGGTCGACCCGGCCTCCTTCGACGTCGAGCGGCTGCTGCCCGACGTGAAGGTTTCCTGGGCGAAGACGGGAGACATCCACTCCGGTCCCGAGGGGACGAAGGTCCCGCTCGGCAGCCTGCGGGTCGATGTCGCGACAAAGGTCGCCACGGCCGAGGGCGCACCGGCCTCGGCGGACGCGTCCGTGTCCGGCTTCGTCCAGGTCAAGCCCGAGGTGGACTTCTCCTACGGAGGCGGCGCCTCCACCGCCTCCAACGGTTCCAACGTTTCCGGACCGGGGGCGGCCTACCTCGGCGTCTCCGGCGACTGGACCTCGCAGTGGGCGCTCAAGGGGCGCGCCGGCGCCACCGCCAAGCCGGTCCGGCTGCCGTTCGCGAAGCTGCACGCCGACCCGGTCCTCCAGGTCGGCCCCGTCCCCGTCGTCGTGAACCTCGACCTGACCTGCTATTTCGAGATCAGCGGTGACGGCCGGGTCACCGTCGACGTCGAACAGGACCTCAAGGGCGACTTCAAGGCGGGCGGCACCTTCGGCACGGCGGCCGGCTGGACACCGGTCAACGAGTCCCACATGGACAGCTCTCCGGTCCGTACGTCCGTCACGACCGCCGGAAGCGTGAAGGCGGCCCTCGGCGCACAGGCCACCGTCGGCCTGTACGGCGCCGTGGGCGTCACCGCCGACCTGGCCCCGTACCTGCGCGGTGAGGCCGCGGGCACGGTCACCGCGACCACCCCGGTCGGCTCCGGAGCCAAGTCCGACGTCGCGGCGAGTGGTTCCTGGGCCCTCTACGGCGGCCTCGATCTGAGCGGCACCCTCCAGATCCAGCTGGCCGTCTTCGGTACCCCCGTCATCCAGCACGCCATCCCCCTGGGCACACTGCACCGGGAGTGGAATCTCGCCGACGGCAAGATGTAGGTCCGGCGAACACGGCTCGCGCCGCGCCGTGACCAGCCCCCGCACCCGCCGTGCCTCCACGTGTGCGGGCCCGCCCCCTCACGTGGGGTAGTGTTTACCTGCACGATCACGCGAAACACCGCGGGTGATCGCACCGGGACGTGGCGCAGCTTGGTAGCGCACTTGACTGGGGGTCAAGGGGTCGCAGGTTCAAATCCTGTCGTCCCGACGGTGCGAAGGGTCTTCGCAGGCGAGAGCCTGCGGGGGCCCTTTTCGCGTGGAACTGTGTTGCGCCCCGATGTGGATCCACGCCGGTTTTTCGCCACCGCCGTCTGTCACACGAGCCTGCCCCGCCCTGTCTATGTGATGTCGACCAACAGGCAGAGGGAATCATGCGTGAGATTGTGATCATCGGTGGCGGCTACGCGGGCTTCTACGCGGCATGGGGCCTCGAGAAGAGGCTGCGTGCGGGCGAGGCGCGGGTGACGGTTGTCGATCCCCGTCCCTACATGACCTATCAGCCCTTTCTGCCGGAGGTGACGGCCGGATCGGTCGAGGCGCGTCATGCCGCGGTGTCCTTGCGTCGGCATCTGCGCCACACCCGGCTGATCGCGGGGAGCGCGATCGAGATCCGTGACGCGGACCGGAGGGTCGTCGTCCGACCTGTGAACGGAGCCGACTACGAACTGAGTTACGACACCCTCGTGGTCACCGCCGGCGCCGTGACCCGCACCTTCCCCATCCCCGGGCTTGCACAGCAGGCGATCGGCCTGAAGCACGTGGAGGAGGCGGTGGCCATCCGTGATCGCCTCATGACGGCATTCGATCAAGCAGCGTCACTGCCGCCCGGCGCCGAGCGGCGGAGGCTGCTCACCGTCACCTTCGTGGGCGGCGGGTTCTCCGGCGTCGAAGGCTTCGGTGAACTGCTGTCCCTGGCGACCGCGATGCTCACGTCATATCCGGAGCTGAGCATGGACGACCTGTCCTTCCACTTGGTCGAGGCTCGCGGCCGCATCCTCCCCGAGGTTGGCGACAAGCCCGGTGCTTGGGTGGTGCGCTCCCTGGAACGCCGTAGCGCGCACGTCCACCTGAACACACAGCTCCTCTCCGCCGCAGACGGGCACGTCGTGCTCTCCAACGGAGAGGAGTTCGACTCGGCGCTGATCGTCTGGGCTGCCGGCAACGCCTCGAATCCCACCGTGCACAACCACACCGATCTCCCGGTCGACGAGAGGGGCCTGCTCGTGGTCCGGCCCGACCTTCGAGTCGGCACCGACAGCGAGCCGGTGGCGGATGTGTGGGCGGCCGGTGACGACGCGGCCGTTCCGGATCTGGCTTCGTCCGTGCCGGAGGCTCGCACGGTACCGAACGCCCAGCATGCCGTGCGGCAGGGCAGGCTCCTTGCCAAGAACATCGTGGCCGACCTGCGCGGGCGAAGGATCCGAAACTACCGCCACAGCAGTCTCGGAGTGGTGGCGACACTGGGGCTGGGGCAGGGCGTCTTCCAGTACAAGAGCCTTGTCATCAAGGGATTTCCCGCCTGGCTGATGCACCGGGGCTATCACGTCCTGGCCGTGCCTTCCTGGGAGCGCAAGATCCGGGTTCTCACGGTCTGGCTCACCGCGGCCGTGTTCGGGCGGGATCTTGTCTCCCTCGCCTCTGTGCAGCACCCCCGGGACGCGTTCGTCACGAGCGCGAATCCGGAGCGTTCCGGCGAGAGCCGGGCGAGTGACAACGCGGCTGCGTGATCGACAACAGGCCGGCGGCTTCACCGAATGCCGTCGGCCCCCAACGGCGGATGTCACAGACGGACGAGCTGTCCCGTCCATGGGAGAGGCCGCCGGCACAGAGGACCTGTGGAGGTACACCATGGACGCGAGCAAGGAGGCCGCACGCGGCCTGAACGACATCGAAGACTTCCTGTACAAGGAGGCGCATCTCGAAGCGGCACATCGGCGCGTGGCGGATTTCACCGCGCGAACGGTGGGGCTGACCGATGGGCAGAAGAGGGATATCGAGCGGTGGTATCTCGAAGAGCAGAGCTACGTCGCCGGCATGGTGACCGATCACATCGCCGCTCGCATCAGCCGGGTGGAAGGTCAGCATCACATCCGCTTCGGCCGGTGGCTGCGGGGAACGCTGATAGCGATGGTCCTGATCACCGCGGCACTGATCATGGTGTGCGTCGCCGTGATCCTGGGGACGTCGGGCTGACCCACCGTGTGCTCAACTTGCTCGGCATGCGACCGGCTCACTCGACCAGCCACCGCCACCCGGGCGCTCCGACCGGCGGGATACCGCTCAGGAACGCGGGACGCGGTAGAGGGCTGATCTCGATGTTCTGCGCCGCGTGGGTTACGGAGACCATGCGTTCCTCTCATCCTCAACCTTCGACATCGCAGGCGGCTCGATCACACGGTTGTGTCAGGGACCGCAAAAACACCGTGTGTCCACCCGAGGCCGGCTCCTCCGACATCAGTCGGCCGGTATCTCTCCGCCAGTCCTGTCACAGGGACGGGCCCACCCCGGTCTATGACAGTGGACAGCCGCAAGCGGAGGAACGGAGACCGAGGATCATGCAGGACGAGCCGTCCCCCACGGCAAGTGACCTTGACGAGGCTGTTTCGGTCTTTGTGCAGCACAGGGCACGACTCTTCGGTATCGCCTACCGCGTACTCGGCAGCGCGGCCGAGGCTGAGGACGTGGTCCAGGAAGTGTGGCTGCGCTGGCAGAGGACCGAGCGCTCCGTCGTGGTCAGCCCGGTGGCCTTCCTGTCGAGCACCGCGACCCGACTGGCCATCAACGTCGCGCAGTCGGCGCGCGTGCGGCGGGAGACGTACATCGGACCGTGGCTGCCGGAGCCCGTCGACACGAGCGCGGACCCGGAGGTGGGCGCGCAGCGCGCCGAAGCCCTGGAACTGGCTCTGCTGCTGGTGTTGGAGAGGCTGAGCCCCACCGAGCGTGCCGCATACGTACTGCGCGAGGCATTCGACTACAGCTATGCCGAGATCGCTCACATGCTTCAGCTCAGCCTCGTCAATGTACGGAAGATCGTGAGCCGTGCCCGCAAGCATCTGTCGGACGAGCAGCGCAAGAGCGTGGACACGGTCGAGCACCGACGCCTTCTGACCGCCTTCGTCTCAGCGGCTCGAACGGGGGACGTGGCGTCACTGGAAGCCCTGCTCACCCCCGATGCCGTCAGCCTGTCGGACGGCAACGGGGTCCGGGGCGCCGCTCGTACTCCCGTGCTGGGCCGTGCCCGCGTCGCTAATCTGGCGACCGCGTATCCGCGGTTCTGGGGGAGCGTGGGCGTCGAGTTCGTCGCTGCCAACGGCCGTACGGGCGCGATGATCTACCGAGATGGCGAGCCTTCCACGTTCATGACCATAGCGGCGGACAGGGAAGGCATCTACAAGGTGATGTGGGTGTTCAACCCACAGAAGATCGCCGCGTTCCTCGCTTCACGGTCCCGCTCCACGACCGCCCTCAGGCCCGCGCCGAGTGGCGCGTGAGGTTCCCGTGCACCGGCCTGGTCAACGCCCGCAACTTGCCACCCCGCCGTCGAAGAACGCCGTGACGTCCGGACACAACGGCGACACCACATGCCCGGCATCCCCGCCCAGGCAGGGCCGGCCCACCGCGCGAACCAGGGCATCGTGCACCCGGCAACCCGTACCACCGGCGGTGGACCTCATCGACCACGCACTCTGTCTCACCGGCACTGCCCAACATTCAGCAAGCCCCTGTGGATCACGGCCGGCAGTGACGCACTGAACTCGGCGGCGTGTCACACACGCGCCGGTTGCCCGGTCTTATGTAACAGCGTCCGGTACCTGTCTTCACGTACTCGGAGGTGTGTTTTCCCATGACCGCTGAACAAGGAGGCCCACCGTGTATTGGCGTGAACGGGCAGCTTGCCTACGTGCGGACCCTGATCTGTTCTTCCCCGTAGGAAACAGCGGCCCGGCGCTCGTACAGATCGACGAGGCCAAGGCTGTCTGTGGCCGTTGTCCTGTCGCGCAGCAGTGCCTCAGCTGGGCCGTGGAGGCGGGACAGGTGGACGGCATCTGGGGTGGCATGACGGAGAGCGAACGCCGGGCCGTGAGCCGACGCAAGGTCCGTCGGACGAAGGACACGGTCGTCACGGCGGCATGACAGGGGCGGACCGAAGCGGCTCTTTCGGACAGTTCAAGGAATGGTGGTGGGGGTGTGGGTGGCTCGAGTCAGGAAAACGAAGTGCGACCACGGCATAACGGCGAGCGGATAGCGGAATGGGCTGATGGGCGCCTGGGTCTCTACAGCCTGGCGAGGGCAAAGGCGCGAAGAGCGTTTCCGGACCACTGGTCCTTCATGCTGGGGGAGATCAGCCTCTACAGCTTCGTCATCATCATCGTCACCGGCGTATATCTGACGCTGTTCTTCCACCCGTCCATGAACGCGGTGGAGTACAACGGCAGCTACTCACCACTGCGCGGTCACATGGTGTCGGAGGCGTTCGATTCGACGATGCGCATCTCCTTCGATGTCCGTGGCGGCCTCCTGATTCGGCAGGCCCACCACTGGGCCGCGCTGGTCTTTGTCGCCGCCATGCTCGTCCATATGATGCGCGTGTTCTTCACCGGTGCCTTCCGTAAGCCTCGCGAACTCAACTGGATCTTCGGTTTCCTGCTGTTGATCCTCGGGATGTTCGGTGGTCTGACGGGGTATGACCTTCCGGATGACCTGTTGTCCGGGACCGGACTCGCGGTCGTGAACGGAACGATCCTTTCCATCCCGATCGTCGGAACCTACCTCTCCATGTTCCTTTTCGGAGGCGAGTTCCCGGGCGAGGATCTGGTGGCGCGCTTCAACACGATCCACGTGCTGCTCATACCCGCCCTCATGGTGGGACTGCTCACTGCTCACCTGATCCTGGCCCTCCGCCACAGGCACACGCAGTATCCAGGTGCGGGGCGGAGCAACCAGAACGTCGTGGGTCTGCCGTTCAAGGTGCGTGCCGTGAAGTCCGCAGGATTCTTCTGCCTGGTCGCCGGCGTCATCTTCGCCATGGCGGCGGTCGCACAGATCAACCCCGTCTGGCGGTACGGCCCCTACCGGGCCGACCAGGTTTCGGCCGGATCGCAGCCCGACTGGTACATGGGCGTTGCGGACGGACTCCTGCGGGTCATGCCCGGCTGGGAAATAGCTTTCTGGGGTCACACCCTGGCCCTGGACAACCTGATCCCGCTGTTGGCGGGCGTTGGTCTCTTCCTCGCCATGGGCGTGTACCCGTTCGTCGAGGCCTGGGTGACCGGTGACGACCGCGCGCAGCACCTTCTCGACCGACCGCGCAACCGCCCGGTGCGAACGGCACTCGGTGTCTCGTGGATCAGTTTCTATCTGGTGGCTCTGATCGGCGCTGCGAACGACATCATCGCCATCCGCTTCCACGTGTCGGTCGAATCAGTGACATGGGCCGTGCGCGTCAGCCTTTTCATCGTGCCTCCCACGGCCTATGCCATCACGAAGCGGTGGGCACTCGGCCTGCAGCGGCAAGACCGGGACAAAGTGCTGCACGGCCGTGAGACCGGCATCATCAAGCGCTTGCCGAACGGTGCATTCATCGAGGTGCACGAGCCGCTCGGCCAAGACCGGCTCCACGTTCTCACACAGCACGAGCAATACCGGGCGATCGATCCCGATCCCGCGGCCAACGGAGAAGGCCCGGACGGCGGATTCCGCTGTGCGCGCCGCCTGCGTGCCGTGCTCAGCCGGAACTTCTACGGCGAGGGCACGCAGATCACCAAGCCGACCGCACGTGAGTACCAGGAGATCACCAGCAGACACCGGCGCTGATACGCGTACGGGTGTGGTCGGCGCGTTTACTGAGCCTGAGGAAGGTCCTGGACGACCTGCAGGCGGCGCCCGTGGAGAAGCCCGACGTGGACGAGAAGTGGATCACGGTGACCGCCGAGGTCGGCGATGTGCGGGTACGCATCGTCAAACCCGTCGGCAGCCGGGCACGCCGCCGGTCGTCCTCTACGTGCACGGCCCGGTACCCCGTCGCCAGCGAGCAGGCGTACGCGACCGCTCGCTGGATCACCGCGAAGGGTGCGGAGGAAGGGCTTGACGCCTCCCGTCCGGCCGTCGCGGGTGATTCCGTCGGCGGCGACATGACCGCGGCGCCGACCCTCATGGCCAGGCAGCGCGGTGACGTGACCTTCGTGCACCAGTCGCTGTACCACCCCGTCACGGACGCGGGCCAGGACACCGAGAACTACCGGGAGTTCGCGAACGGGCCCTACCTCATCGCCCAGCGGGCGGAGGTCACCGCCTCTCCGCTGCGGTCGAGCCTGGAGGAGTTGCGGGGGCTGCCGCCCGCGCTCGTCGTCGTCGACGAGAACGACATGCTGCGGGACGCGGGCGAGGTCAACGCCACCCTGCACGACTTCATGATGCTCAACCCCCTCCGGCCCGCGCGGTCCACAACCGCCGCGGTCGAGCAGGCCATTCACACCCTGCGTACCGCCCTCCGCGGCGACTGGGAGTTCTTTCGAGGCAGAGGTTTGCGACCGGGACTCGGGAGGCACTTCGGTGCGCCCTCGCACACCGTGAGCGTGTCCCGCCCCGACGACGCCGTCGGCGTCATCGAGAAGGCGGCACGGACGGTCCGCAGACCGGCGTACCCACGAGTGGGGCGACACGGCGCCGATCTCGCTGCTGAGGGCAGGGCAGGGCAGGGCAGAGGCTTGGCCGTAGGCCCAAGGGCGCGAGACGGCGGGTACGACAGCTAGGCGGCGTCTGTCCGCTGCAGCCGGACAGCGGAGACGTCGAGCGTCAGCTTCACCTTGTCGCTGATCAGGACCCCGCCTCCGGCCAGCGCCGTGTTCCAGTCCAGTCCCCAGTCGGAACGTCGCAAAGTGGCCGTGCCCTCGAAGCCGACACGGTCGAGTCCGTCGGGGCCCCGGCTCGCTCCGGCGAATTCGAGGTCGATGAGAACGGGGAGTTCGAGGTCCTTGATGCGAAGGTGTCCGGCCATACGGAACCGGTCGCCGCCGGCGTCGCGGACTTCGGCGGAGCGGAAGCTCATGAGGGGGAAGGACGCCGAGTCGAGGAAATCCGGGCCGGTGACATGGGCGTCCCGCTCCGGAGACCCCGTCTCCAGACTGCCGGTCTGGACGCTGAGGTAAGCCTCGGACCGGGTGGGACGGCGCCCGTCCAGCTTGAGGAGCCCCTCGAAGGCGGTGAATCTCGCCCGCACGTTGGTGATCATGGCGTGTCGGACGGAAAGACCGATCGTGCTGTGGACCGGGTCGATGGTGTAGAGACCGGTCAGCTTTTCATGGGGCGCGATACCGGGAGCGGCGAATTCCCCGCGACTCAACATGGCGATTCGGCTCCTTCATGTATGAATCTCGGACAGGGGTTGATTCCGGCACACTGCGGCCCTGCAACGGAATCCAAGAACTCCGCTCGAGTGAAATGTTGCCCGTCGTGAACGCAGAAGCCGGGCTCGTGCCCCGTGGCCGGAGAAAAGAGGTGGCCCCCGTCTGCTGACAGGGGCCACCCGCGGGACTTACTGCTGCCGTGCGAGCCAGTCGGTGAAACGGGTTTCGGCGATGTGCGCATCAGGACCCGGCAGAAGCGTGGACTCCTTCAGCTCGACACCCCAGTACGTCGCCTGCGCGTCCGTGACCACCGTGCGAGAGTCGTTCTTGGCGTCGAGCCCCGTGCGGATGAACTCGTCGAGCTGGAACGCCTCGGGGCCCGCGACCTCCACCACGCCGTTGACCGGAGTGCCGACGGCGGTGCGGCCGACGGCAGCGGCCACGTCGCCGGAGTAGATGGGCTGGATCTTGCCGGGGGAAAGACGCACGGTGTCGCCGTCGGTGGCCGAGTCGGCGATCCCCTTCGCGAACTCGAAGAACTGCGTGGCGTGGACGATGGAGTAGGGGGTGCCGGACGCCTTGATCAGCTCCTCCTGGGCCTGCTTGGCGCGGAAGTAGCCGCTGTCCTGGAGACGCTCGGTGCCGACCACGGACAGCGCCACGTGGTGCTGCACGCCGGCGTCGGCCTCCGCCTTCAGGAGGTTGGCCGTGGAGGTACGGAAGAAGGTCATGACGGCCTCGTCCTCGAAGGAGGGGGAGTTGGACACGTCGACGACGACCGTCGCGCCCTCCAGGACCTCGGCCAGACCCTCGCCTGTCAGGGTGTTGACACCGGTGTTGGGCGCGGCCGCGACCGCGTCGTGCCCGTGCTCGTTCAGCTTGCCGACCAGCTGCGAGCCGATGAGCCCGGTTCCACCGATCACTACGATCTTCATGACGGATCCTCTCGGGAGTTTTCCTGGTGCGGCGCGCACCTTGTGACGAGCTGCTCACCGGCACCCGAACAAATTTCGTCCATATAGGAAGAGACCGGACAGTGGCTCTCTTCGTGACAGCTGGTTCGGAGGAATCGAGAAGACTCCTCCTGTCAGCCCTCAGCGGCCCGGTGGGACCGGGCAGGTCATTCGGCGAGCTTTCCGTCGGTCGAGACCTCCTCCATCAGCGCGGAAATCTCGTCCGGGATGCCAGGAATGGTTTCGCGGGTGATGCCCGTCGTCGGGGACCACACGAGATTGACCTTCAGGGCGGGATCCTGTTCGGGGTAGTCGCTGCGGTTGTGGCAGCCACGCGTCTCGCGACGTTCCAGAGCCGTCTCGAGGGTGGCCCGGGCCGCCAGGGCGGCGGATTTGAGATCAAAGGTGTGCGCGAGGTCCTGGAAGCCGGCGATGTCCGGGTGGACGCCGATGTCCTCCATCCGCTTCTCGATCGCCGCGAGCTCCGCCAGTCCGGCGCGCAGGCCCTCTTCGTCGCGTACGACTCCCGCATGCTCGGTCATGGTGTTGCGGATGGCGCGCTGCAGGGCACGGACGTTCTCCGGCCCGTCAGCGGCGAGAAGGTCGTCGATCTCCGCGCGGGCCTGTGCGATGGCGGACGCCGATCGCGACTGGCCGGTGAGCGACTGGGAGTAGGCGGCGGCTGCCTGGCCCGTGATGCGGCCGAAGACCAGCAGCTCGATGAGACTGTTCCCGCCGAGGCGATTGGCGCCGTGCAGGCCGCTGGACGCCTCACCGATGGCGTACAGGCCGCGCACGTCGGTGCTGTGGTCCTCGGGGCGTACCCATACCCCGCCCATCGAGTAGTGCGCGGTGGGCGCGATCTCGATCGGATCGCGGGTGATGTCCAGCATCTGCAGGTCCAGAAGCGTCTGGTAGACCCGGGGCAGCCGCGTCATGATCGTCTGCCGGGGCAGATGGGAGACGTCGAGCCACACGCCGCCCTTGGGCGTGCCGCGCCCTTCCTTGATCTCCGTGTAGGAGGCCAGGGCCACGCGGTCGCGGGTGGACAACTCCATGCGCGCAGGGTCGTAGCGGTTCATGAACCGTTCCCCGAGCGCGTTGCGCAGGATCCCGCCCTCACCCCGGGCGGCCTCGCTGACCAGCGTTCCGGCCGCGTTCTCCGGCTCGATGATCCCGGAGGGATGGAACTGCACCAGCTCGGCGTCGCGCAGACGGGCCCCGGCCTCCACCGCCAGGCGGAAGGAATCGCCCGTGTTCTCGTCGCGCCGCGAGGAGGTACGCCGCCAGATACGCGTGTGGCCGCCCGCGGCAAGAATGACCGCGTCCGCGTGGATCAAATAACGCTTCCCGCTCGCGAGGTCGAACCCGTAGGCGCCGAAGACAGCGCCGTCGTGGACCAGAAGCCGGGTGATGTAGACACCGTCGAGCACCGGAACGTTCAGCTGCTCCGTCCGCCGGATCAGCGTGCGCTGGATCTCCAGACCGGTGTAGTCACCGGCAAACGCGGTCCGCCGGAACTTGTGCGCGCCGAAGAAGCGCTGGGAGATCCGCCCGTCCTCTTCCCTGGCGAAGGCCATGCCATAGCGGTCCAGGTCGTCGATGCCCCGAGCGGCGCCCTGGGTGACGATCTCCACGGTGCGGGGATCGGCCAGCAGATAGCTCTCCTTGAGCGTGTCGGCGGCGTGCTGCTGCCAGCTGTCCTCGGGATCCATGGTGGCCAGGGCCGCGTTGATTCCGCCGGCGGCGAGCGCGGTATGGGCGTCCTCCTTGGGACGCTTGCCGACCGCCAGGACGTCGACGCCGGCCTCGGCCAGCTCGATCGCCGCTCGCAGCCCGGCTCCTCCGGTGCCGATCACCAGCACCATGGTGGAAATACGTTGTTCGGTGTTAGCCACGGTTTACTCCGATCGCCAAGGTTGTCACTGACTACGACCGGGCCGCCGAAGTATCTGTGACACGCTCGGCGCCATCGGGGTTGTCACGGCAGTACGCGGTCCACAGGCACGTCCGAGTCGCATCGAAGGGGTCGCCCATCAGAACGTGCGGCGGCTGTCACAGCACCGTGGGTCCCTTGGTCATATCTCCAGCCAGAAAACGGTACGCCGCAAGTCGGCCGAGCGCTGATCAGCTCCGTCGGACGAAAGAGGAGAAGATGACCTACGTCATTGCGGAGCCCTGCGTCGACGTCAAGGACAGGGCCTGCCTCGCCGAATGCCCCGTGGACTGCATCTACGAGGGCAACCGGACGCTGTACATCAACCCCGCGGAGTGCGTGGACTGCCCTGCCTGCGAGCCGGTCTGCCCGGTCGAGGTGATCTTCTACGAGGAGGACGTCCCGCAGCACTGGGCGCGGTACACAACCATCAACGCCGAGTACTTCGACAGGGCCTCCACGCGGCAGGGCGAACCCCTGGTCGTCGATGGCGATCACCGTCTGGTCGTTCGGCTGCCACCGCAGAGTTCGCACAAGAAGGACATCGCCCTCTTCAGCGTTCGCAAGGAAGAGGCCGCCGACGCCGACCTGTGGTTTCCCTCCTGACGAGCCGCCCGTCCCGCTCCGGTGACCGCCTGTAGTCGCTGGGAAGGCAGCGTGACGGTGGTCGGCGTTCCCTGCTCGCGTGGGGCACAGCGAGTCTGCCTTGTCGTGCGATCGCCGAGTTGCCTCAGCTGTCCAGCGAGGCCACGTAGGGTGCCAGTTTCGCCGGATTCAGGACCCACATGATGCGTTCGATGCCTCGCTCCGACACATCGACGGACAGCAGAGCCACGCTGTTTCCATCGGCTGAGACAAGAACGGCCGGCCTGCCGTTGGCCTCCACCCAGCGAACGTCCCTCTGGGGCCAGAAACGTGGGGCGAAGGCGGCGAGGTACTTGGAGACATGAGAACGTCCGACGACCGGAATCCTGGATGCTCCGCGGATCCCTCCGCCGTCGCTGTAGCTGACCACGTCCGCGGTGAGAACGTCCTCGAGGACCGACAGATTGCCGGTCTGCGCCGCGGAGAGGAACACCTCCAGCAGCCGCCGGTGAGCGGCAGGACTCACGGGCTCCCTGCGTTCCGCCGCCAGACGTTTCCGGGCGCGGCTCACCAGCTGGCGCGTATTGGCTTCGCTCGTCTCCAGGATGTCCGCGATCCGCTTGTACGGGTAGTCGAAGGCCTCTCGCAGCACGTAGGCAGCCCGTTCCACAGGGTTCAGTCTCTCCATGAGGTGAAGAACCGCCAGGTCGAGCGCCTCCGCTCGTTCCGCACCCAACTGCGGATCCACGCGTGTGTCGACCGGCTCCGGCAGCCATGGCCCGACGTACGACTCACGTCGCTTCGGTGCCGACTGGGCCAGGTTGATCGCCAGACGGGAAGTGACCGTGGCCAGAAACGCGGTCGGCTCCGAGATGTCGGCACGGTTGGTGTTCTGCCAGCGCAGCCACGCGTCCTGGACGATGTCCTCGGCTTCCACGACACTCCCGAGCACGCGGTACGCGATGCCGAAGAGGTGGGGACGCGCCTCCATGAATTCCCTCGTTGCCTGGTCGAGAGAGTCTGCGTCATCCCGGGCGCGCATCAATGTCCTCCAGAAGTGCAGCACCATGCTACAAGGCGCCGGAGCGGTGCGCGCCTCCTCTGGAGGATCTTGAGCGATGCGAGAGTGGCTGCCGACCTCGGGCGATGGTCACGGCTGTCGTGCGCATCGGCGCCCGAGCCGCACTGCCAGGACAGCGGGATCGGCCTGCTCGGGCAGCGTGGCGAAGCCGTCCGCGCCCCGAGCTCCGCCCCGTAGAAGGGGGCGTGTGCATCGGCGATCACCTCACGCATGTCCCCCCGCGCCGCCGCGTTGGACCCGATGTTGTGACACCGCTCGACAACCTTCGTCCGCCGAGCGGTCCTCCCGAGGGTCGGATACGGTCTCTCATGTCACAGATCCAACTCCGCCGCACCGCCACTCGGCCGGGCAAAGCTCATCCTCGAACTGGTCGATGAGGAGGAACTGGAGAAGCGGGCCCACCTGCGGGCCCCGCGACCCACCGACTGACCTGCCGCCTGCTCGCACAGGCCGGTTCGGAACGGAGCCCGTGGGCTTCGTAGGAGGGCGCGATCCGGCATGAGCGCCACTGATGTCGTGTGCTGCATGCTGACAGCGCTGTTCACGGCCGGGGCCGTTCACGCGCTGCGGTGTGGCCTGCTTGCGCGGGGTTCCGGTTGGCGCAGCCGAGGCGACCACCTTTTGCACTCCGTCATGGCCCTGGCGATGGCGGTGATGCCGTGGAACGGGGGCGGCATGCTGCCGGAGGCGCAGACGACCTTCTTCGCAGCCGCCGCACTGTGGTTCCCGCTGACCGCCGTCAGCCGTCACCGGCAGTTCGAACTGACCGATGTCACGCGGAGGTTGCCGTACGCGGCAGGCATGGCCGCAATGGCCTGGATGACGCGCCTCGGCCACTCCACGGGGTCGATGGCCGGCGACGTGGTCACCGGAGTGCTGGCGCTGTACCTCCTCGCGTGCGCTCTGCGGTCATTGACCCGGGACATGCCCATGCTGTGCAGAGCTTCGGGCACCGCGGACAGCTCCACCAGCATCCGGGCGCCGTACACCCACTTCTGGCACGGATCGATGGCCCTGGGCACGGTCATCATGCTGCTCATGCACCACTGACCACCGTGTGACCATCTGACAGCAACGTGTGCCACGGCGGGCGGAACGGTGCCAATGTGCCACGGTCAGACACGCTCAGCGGCTGAACAATGCGAAGACGACGGCCGGTTTCCCGCCGAACCGCGCACTGTGCGCACCGGTGCTGTCCATCAGGAAGCGGCGCGTGTACGTGGGGTTCGGGGAGTTGGCGACGGCGACCCATCGCACGCCGTTCCAGGGCCGTGGCTCCTGCTCACAGACACCCGCACCCCAGGTCGCATGGTGGTTCAGTGTGGTGGTTCAGTGTGATCAGCAACTCGGGCCGGTGACGGCCGATGGCAGCGGCGATGTCGCGGCGCAGGGAGATGCCTTACTCGATGGTGCCGTCCCGGTGGTCGAGGAACTCCACTGCGCAGACCCCGACGGCCGCGGCACTCGAACGCTGCTCGCTTTCCCTCAGTGGTCCGGCCTCGGCCGGTGCCAGGGTGTCGATGCCCGCCTCGCCGCGGGTGGCCAGGACGTAGGCCGTCTCACGGCCGTCCTGGCTCCAGGACGCGACAGCGGCCGAGCACCCGTACTCGAGATCGGACGAGCTCGCGACGTTGACGATGGAACCCGAGGAGTCGCACAGGCGGGTGGTGGCGGGCCGTCTCCGCGCCGCGGGTCGGGGGCGCGCGGAGAGGGACTGTGCGGGCCGGGGCGAGCCCGCGGCGGTTGGATATGTCTTCCGGGGAGCGGCGCCGGGGGAGGGTGTGTGCTTCCGTACGCCGTGTGACGTGGGGCTCCGCGCCCTCACGGCACCGTCGCGGGCGCCCGCACACTGCTGTTCATGGAACTGCATCGTTATCGGTTCACAAGCGTGTGGGACTTCACTCGTCCTCCGGACGAGGTGTTCGCGGTGCTGCGGGTGGTCGACGACTGGCCCCTGTGGTGGCCCGGAGTGCGGCGGGTGCGCCGTGTCGATGAGCAGTCGGGGGCGTTCCTGTTGCGCTCGCTGCTGCCGTTCGACCTCGACCTCACCATCACCGGCGCGTTCGAGGACACGGAGTCGAGGGTGTTGCGAGGGGAGGTCGGCGGGGACCTGGAGGGTGTGTCGGGGTGGATCGTGCGCCCGCATGGGACCGGCAGCCGGGCGGTCCTCGAGCAGGACATGGTGGCGCGCAAGGCACTCATCCGCCGGCTCGAGGTGCCTTTTCGCCCGCTGTTCCGCGCCAACCACTATCTCCTGACGTACCGGGGACACCGTGGTCTGAAGGCATGGCTGGACGGCGGTCACGAGGCTCACAGCGCACGCGAGGACGACCGGCGGTCGGGTACCCGTTCCCAGTGAGACCCTCGGCTCACCCGGAACGGGTACCAGCGCGTTGCGCCGACGCGGACGTCGGGAACTCGGTGTGAACGGAACTGTCAGCCCCGGTCCAGGATCGCCGTGAGGGCCTCCCGCAGTGCCGTCTCGGGGCTCGCCGACGGGCCCTCGGAGCGCCAGGCGACGAATCCGTCGGGGCGGACCAGCACCGCTCCGTCCTCGGTGACGCCGTGCACCTCCGCCCAGTCCGTGTCGCTCGCGGGAGAAAGCTCCGCGTCGGCGCCGCTGCCGATCCGGTACGCGTCGAGCGGGACGGACAGCTTCTGGGCGACTTCCTTCGCCGCGCTGTGCCACTTGTCCGACGAGGTCAGGAACACCATGGACCGCTCGTACAGGTCGAGGGTGGAGACCCGGGTGCCGGCGCGGTTCAGCCACATGTGCGGTGCCCGGCTGCCGGGCTCGCCGGTCAGGCGCAGGCCGTCGGGGACGATCGGCGCCGACTGGTCGGCACCGAGGACCGCGCCGCGCGGATAGCGGTAGGCCAGCGCCACGTTGAGGATGCCGCCCTTCTTGCCGCCGGGACCGGCGGCTCCCGGAGCGGGGATGTACCCGGGGTGGCTGTGCTCGACCGAACGCGACGAGGCGCGGGCGCTGGTCGCCTCCGCGACCGGGCGGCGCTCGGCGTCGTAGGACTTCAGCAGTCCGGGGCCCGCCCAACCGCCCAGCACCGCGGCCAGTTTCCAGGCGAGGTTGTGCCCGTCCTGGATTCCGGTGTTGGAGCCGAACGCACCGGTGGGGGACATCTCGTGGGCCGAGTCGCCGGCCAGGAACACCCTGCCGTCCGAGTAGCGCTCGGCGACCCGCTCGGCGGCGTGCCAGGCGGCCCTGCCGGTGATCCGCACATCGAGATCGGCCACGCCCACGGCGCGTCGGATGTGGTCCGCGCACCGCTCGTCGGTGAACTCCTCCAGGGTTTCGCCGTGTTCGGGGTGCCAGGGCGCGTGGAAGACCCAGTGCTCCTCGTTGTCGACCGGCAGGAGCGCCCCGTCGGCCTCCGGGTTGGTCAGATAGCAGACGATGAAGCGTCGGTCGCCGACGACGTCCGCGAGGCCCCGGGAGGTGAACGTGACGCTCACGTTGTGGAACAGGTCGCCCGGTCCGCTCTGCCCGATGGCGAGCCGCTCGCGGATCGGGCTGCGCGGGCCGTCCGCCGCGACCAGGTAGTCCGCGCGGACGGTGCTGTGCTCGCCCGTCTCCCGGCTCTTGAGCTGCGCGGTGATCCCGTGCGCGTCCTGTTCGAACGACAGCATCTCGGTGGAGAAACGCAGGTCTCCGCCCAGCTCCCGGGCGCTCTTCAGGAGCACCGGCTCCAGGTCGTTCTGGCTGCACAGGCACCACGCGCCGGGGCTGAAGCGGGCGAGCCCGCCGCCCGGGTCGATCTCCTTGAACAGCCACTCACCGGCGTCGCCCACCAGCGTCGGCGTCTGCATGATGCCGTGGTTCTCCGCCAGAACCGAAGCGGCCTCCTCGATGCGTCGCTGCACCCCGGCCACCCGGAACAGCTCCATCGTGCGCACGTTGTTGCCGCGCCCACGCGGATGGATCGAGGTGCCCGAATGGCGTTCGACCAGCAGGTGCGGCACACCGAGCCGGCCCAGGAACAGCGAGGTGGACAGGCCCACCAGGGAGCCGCCGACGATGAGGACCGGCGTGTGCTGACCGACCTCGCCGGCCTCTTTCAATCGGTTCATTGATTGCCTCCAGCGTCACCCGCGAGGTGAGTCAGGGATGGGATGCCAGCCGCTTTGAACGGCCATCAGTTTCCATGCCCTGTGCGGAGAGGATCGCGCGCTCCGGGCACCCGGATGGCACACAGTTCACTCGTCCGCACCGGCGGGCTCGCGCGCCTCGGGGGGCGCGTCAACGATCGGCACATGGCGACCCCGGCCTTTGGGACACGGCGGTCGTTCCTGACCTTCCGTGAAGAAGAGAAGAGGTGTGCCGGATGACTACTTCGGGACGTATATCGCAATCGGCCTTCGACGGCTCCAGGCTTCGGGTGATCCTGCTGCTCGACCTGTACGAAGGTGCTCAGGAACAGTTCCTCGACGCGTACGAGCACATGCGCAATCAGGTCGCGTCCGTTCCCGGACACATCAGCGACCAGCTCTGCCAGTCGATCGAGAACCCCTCGCAGTGGCTCATCACCAGCGAATGGGAGAGCGCCCCGCCCTTCCTCGCCTGGGTGAACAGCGAGGAGCACGTCGAGACGGTCCGGCCGATGCACAACTGCGTCCGGGACACCCGCTCGATGCGCTACAGCATCCTTCGGGAGACCAGCCCCGCCCAGCCGCACGGCCAGAAGTCGGCCAAGGCGGGTATGCAGGTCGAGGCCCGGGTGGGCGAAGGTGTGGCACGCCATGCCCTCACTTTCACGGTCAAGCCGGGTACCGAGTCGAAGGTCGCGGAGATCCTCGCCGGATACGAGTCCCCCCAGGCCCAGGTCGACGACACCACGCGGCTGCGGCGCACCTCCCTCTTCATGCACGGCAACCGTGTCGTGCGTGCGGTGGAGGTGGAGGGCGACCTCATGGCGGCACTGCGTCACGTCGCCCGTCAGCCCGAGGTACGGGCGGTCGAGGAGGCCATCAACCCGTACCTGGAGCAGGACCGGGACCTGAGGGACCCCGACTCGGCACGGGTCTTCTTCACCCGGGCCGCGCTCCCTGCCGTGCACCACGTGGTGTCCGGCGGCAAGGCACCCGCGGACCTGCGCCGCCACGCGCTCTACTACCCGGCCAAGCACGGCTGCGGTATGGAGCTGGCCAGGTTGCTCGCCCACCAGGACGAGGCCGCGGCGGAGGACCCGAAGAGCCCGGTGTACGGGAGCACGGTCTTCCAGCGGGACGACATCGTGGTGCGTCTCATCGACGTGACGGGCGAGCTGGACGCGGACCCCGTCGCCGCGCTCGGAGTCAAGGGTGCGAAGAAGGCCGCGGAGTTGGAGCGTCTCCTCGACGGTGCCGCGATCGGCGTCGAGGGCTCCCTGGAGACGGAACGCAACATCAACCGCCTCCTGTCGCACGTCGACATGATGCCCGTCACCGACCGCTCGGCGGATTCCTGACAGAGGGCCGCGGCTCCGTCCGCGGCCCTCCCTCCCCGGACGTCACTGCCCCACCCGGAGGTATCAAGCATGTTCAAGAAGCATCCACGCATCGTGGACCTGAGCGAGACGGAACCCAACCGCAGGCGCGGAGGCGACATCCGGGCCATGCTCACGCCCGCCACTGCGGGGTCCACCAGCGGCTTCATGGGCCTGGCCCTCATCCAGCCCGGCGAGCGCATCGGTGAGCACTACCACCCGTACTCCGAGGAGTTCGTGTACGTCGTCAACGGCGCCCTCGAAGTGGACCTGGACGGCGACAGTTTCGCCCTGCGGCCCGATCAGGGTCTGCTGATCCCGATCAACATGCGGCACCGCTTCCGCAACGTCGGCGACACGGAAGCCCGCATGGTCTTCCACCTGGGCCCGCTCGCTCCGCGTCCGAGCCTCGGCCACGTCGACACGGAGGTGACCGACGACACCGCGCCCGGCCCCGAGTTCGCCACCGCCGGGGCGGACCTGTCCGCGCCGGACCACGGACAGCCGTCCGAGCGAAGTGAGGCCATAAAGTGACCCGGCGGGTGGCCGTCACCGGTATCGGTGTGGTCGCTCCGGGCGGCACCGGGGCGACGGCGTTCTGGGACCTCCTGTCCAACGGCCGCACCGCGACCCGCGGCATCTCGCTGTTCGACCCGGTGGGCCTGCGTTCCCGCATAGCCGCCGAATGCGACTTCGACCCGCTCGCGCACGGCCTCGACCCGGAGCTGAGTGAGCACGCCGACCGGTACATCCAGTTCGCCGTGGTCGCGGCCAGGGAAGCCGTCCGCGACTCCGGACTCGACACCGGCAAGGAGGACTCCTGGCGGGTCGCGGTCTCCCTGGGCAGCGCCGTCGGCGGCACCACCCGCCTGGAACACGACTACGTCCAGGTCAGCGAACGGGGCCGGCGGTGGGACGTGGACCACCGCGCGGCCGACCCGCAGCTGCAGCTGGCGTTCTCGCCCAGCACGCTGGCCTCGGTCGTCGCCGAGGAGTTCGGTGCCCAGGGACCGGTGCAGACCGTCTCCACCGGCTGCACCTCCGGACTCGACGCGGTCGGCTACGCCTTCCACACCATCGAGGAGGGCCGGGCGGACGTCTGCATAGCCGGGGCGTCGGACTCTCCGATATCCCCGATCACGATGGCCTGCTTCGACGCCATCAAGGCCACCTCACCCGACAACGACGACCCCGAGCACGCCTCCCGGCCCTTCGACGTCCACCGCAACGGCTTCGTGATGGGCGAGGGCGGCGCGGTACTGGTCCTGGAGGAGTACGAGCACGCCCGAGCCCGCGGCGCGCACATCTACTGCGAGATAAGCGGCTACGCCACCTACGGCAACGCCTACCACATGACCGGTCTGACCAGCGAGGGGCTGGAGATGGCCCGGGCGATCGACACCACGCTCGACCAGGCGCGCCTCGACCCCACCCTGATCGACTACGTCAACGCGCACGGCTCGGGCACCCGACAGAACGACCGGCACGAGACCGCCGCGGTCAAGCGGTCCCTGGGCGAGCACGCCTACAAGACGCCCATGAGCTCCATCAAGTCCATGGTGGGGCACTCGCTGGGCGCGATCGGCGCGATAGAGGTCGTCGCCTGCGTCCTCGCCCTGAAGCACCAAGTGGTGCCGCCCACGGCGAACTACGAAACTCCCGACCCCGAGTGCGACCTGGACTACGTGCCGCGCACCGCACGCCCGCGGAAGCTGAACAACGTGCTCTCCGTGGGCAGCGGATTCGGCGGATTCCAGTCCGCGGTGCTCCTGACCGGGCCGGGTGGGAGGACCCGATGAGCACACAGCGCACTCAGCACCCCCGGCGCGCGGCCATCACCGGCATCGGTGTGATCGCGCCCAACGGACTGCGCGCCGACGCGTACTGGAAGTCCGTCAGAGAAGGCCTCGTCGTCCTGGACCGGATCACCCGCGAGGGATGCGAGCACCTGCCGCTCCGTATCGCGGGCGAGGTCCGGGCCTTCGACGCCGCGGCCCTCATCGAGGAGCGGTTCCTCGTCCAGACGGACCGCTTCAGCCACTTCGCGATGGCAGCGACCGTGCTCGCCCTCGACGACGCCGGCCTCGGCCACGGTGACCCCGCGGACCCGTACGACATCGGCGTGATCACCGCCGCCGGATCAGGTGGCGGCGAGTTCGGACAGCGGGAGCTCCAGAAGCTGTGGGGCCAGGGATCCCGGTACGTGGGCCCGTACCAGTCCATCGCCTGGTTCTACGCCGCCAGCACCGGCCAGATCTCCATCCGGGGCGGCTTCAAGGGACCGTGTGGAGTGGTCGCCAGCGACGAGGCGGGCGGCCTGGACTCCATCGCGCTCGCCGCCCGGGGTGTACGGCGCGGCACCGGCGCGGTGGTCGTCGGATCCGCGGAGGCACCCCTCGCCCCGTACTCGATGGTGTGCCAGCTCGGATACCCCGAGATCAGCACCGCCGAGGATCCTGGTCAGGCCTATCGGCCCTTCACCGCGGGAGCGTGCGGCTTCGCTCCCGCGGAGGGGGGAGCCATGCTCGTCGTGGAGGACGAGACCCGCGCCCGTGAGCGCGGGGCGGCCGTCCGGGCCACCGTGGCCGGACATGGGGCCACGTTCACCGGAGCCTCCCGCTGGGAGCGGTCCAGAGAGGGTCTCGCCCACGCGATCCGTGGCGCCCTCGACGAGGCCGGCTGCGCTCCGGAGGAGATCGACGTCGTGTTCGCCGACGCCCTGGGCGTTTTGGAGGCGGACCGTGCCGAAGCCCTGGCCATCGCCGACGTCCTCGGCAAGCACGGCACCCGGGTCCCCGTCACGGCGCCCAAGTCGGGCATCGGGCGGGCCTACTGCGGGGCACCCGTGCTGGACACCGCGGCCGCGGTGCTCGCCATGGAGAACGGTCAGGTACCCCCCACCCCCAACGTGTTCGACATCTGCCACGACCTCGACCTGGTGATGTCGAGCGCTCGCCCCGCCGAGCTGCACACGGCCCTGGTCCTCAGCAGGGGACTGATGGGCTCCAACGCGGCGCTGGTAGTGCGCCGCGGCGGCGACTCCGCCCGATAGGACCGGGCGGGAAGGAGAACAGATCCATGATCACCACGGAAGTGACCCTCATCGAACTGGCCTCGCTGATGAAGAAGGCGGCCGGAGTCTCCGTCGACCCCGAGGACCTCGAGAAGTCGTCCGACTCCCCGTTCGGCACCCTCGGCCTCGACTCCCTCGGCCTGCTCGGCATCGTCGGTGAGCTGGAGAACCGGTACAGCCAGCCGCTGCCGCCCGACGCCGAGCGCTGCAAGACCCCCCGTGAGTTCCTCGACCTCGTCAACAACACCCTCAAGTCTGGAGCCTGAAAGTGGCAGGACACACCGAGAACAGCATCACCATCGACGCCCCTCTCGACCTCGTCTGGGACATGACCAACGACATCGAGAACTGGCCGCAGCTCTTCAGCGAGTACGCGTCGCTGGAGGTGCTCTCCCGCGACGGCGACACGACGAAGTTCCGCCTGACCATGCACCCGGACGAGAACGGCAAGGTCTGGAGCTGGGTCTCGGAGCGGACCGTGGACCGTGTCAGGCGGACGGTCCGCGCCCGCCGCGTCGAGACGGGCCCCTTCGACCACATGAACATCCGGTGGGAGTACGAGGAGACCCCCGAGGGCACCCACATGCACTGGGTGCAGGACTTCGCGATGAAGCCCGAGGCCCCGGTCGACGACGCCTGGATGACGGACAACATCAACCGCAACTCCCGCGTCCAGATGGAGCTCATCCGGGACCGGATCGAGAAGGCCGCCCGCGACCGTCAGAACGCGCCGATGCCCGGCTGACCGCCGGAGCTCAGGAAGGACATCCGATGCACCACGCCCTCATCGTCGCGCGCATGGCGCCCGACTCGGCCCCGGCGATCGCCGATGTGTTCGCCGCCTCCGACCGCGGTGAACTCCCGCACCTGATCGGCGTCAAGCGCCGCAGCCTCTTCCAGTTCGGTGATGTGTACATGCACCTCATCGAAGCCGACAAGGACCCGGCGCCCGCCATCGCGAAGGTGGTCGGGCACCCCGAGTTCCGGAGCGTCAGCGAGCAGCTGTCGGCGTACGTCAGCGCGTACGACCCGCAGACGTGGCGCAGCCCCAAGGACGCCATGGCCCAGTGCTTCTACCGCTGGGAGCGGGACGCCGTCTCCTGAGGCGAAGACCCGGACACAACCCGAGGCCGCCGACCCCGCGATGGACGCGGAGCCGGCGGCCTCGGGTTTTCCCGGTGCGCGGGGAAGGCCGGATCAGCTGGGGATCGTGCACTCGAAGGCGTGCAGATACGCGTTGACCGGCCGGAACTCGTCGATGACGAGCCCCGCGTCCGTCAGCCGGTCGACCATGCTCTGCCGGGTGTGCTTCGCACCACCGACATTGAGGAGCAGGAGCAGGTCCATGGCCGTGGTGAACCGCATCGACGGGGTGTCGTCCACGAGGTTCTCGATGACGACGACGCGGGCACCGGGCCGCGCCGCCTTGTGGATGTTGGCCAGCGCCCTGCGGGTGCTGTCGTCGTCCCACTCCAGGATGTTCTTGATGATGTACAGGTCCGCCTGGACCGGGATGTCCTCACGGCAGTCCCCGGCCACGACGCGCACCCGCTCGGCCAGCGAACCGCCGCCGCGCAGCCGGGGATCGGCGTTCTCCACCACTCCCGGCAGGTCGAGCAGCGTGCCGTGCATCCCGGGGTGCTTCTCCAGGAGGCTGACCAGGACCTGGCCCTGACCGCCGCCGATGTCCGCGACCGAGGACACGCCGCGCAGATCGAGAAGGTTCGCCACGTCCCGCGCCGACTGCTCGCTGGACGTCGTCATGGCCCGGTTGAACACGTACGCCGACTCCGGGGCCTCTTCGTTGAGGTAGTCGAAGAACTCCCGCTCGTACACGTCCTCGAAGACGTTCCGGCCGGAGCGCACCGCCTCGTCGAGCTTCGGCCAGACGTTCCACGTCCACGGCTCGGTGCACCACAGGGCGATGTAGCGGAGGCTGTGCGGGTCGTCCTCGCGCAGCAGCCGGGACATCTCCGTGTGCGCGAAGGTGCCGTCCGGGAGTTCGGTGAAGACCCCCTGGCAGGACAGCGCGCGCAGCAGCCGCCGCAGGGTCCTCGGCTGGGCCTTCACCGTCGCCGCCAGGTCCTCCACGCGCAGGGGCGTGTCGCCCAGGGCGTCCGCCACGCCGAGGCGCGCGGCCGCGCGTACGGCGGCGGCGCACGCCGCTCCGAAGGCGAGCTCCCGCAGCCGCATGGACGGCGGCGGGGGAGCCGGATCGACCGTGGTCGGGGGAGCCGGATCAACAGTGGTCATGGTGGTGCCTCGCTTCTGGGGTCGTGCTGGTGGGGGAGGGGGAGGGGTCAGCACAGTCCGGCGGGCTCGGAGTGTGCGCAGGTGTTGCCGTGGAAGGTGTTGCCCTTGCCCTTGACACGGTCGCGGTTGGCGAGGTCGGCCTTGCCGTTGCGCTGCACGACGTTGTCGCGGATCTCGTTGCGCTCGTTGATCGCGCCCACGAAGCTCTTGTAGAGCACGATGCCGCCGGACAGCGGGGAGGTGCCCACGTTGTCCTCGACCCTGTTCTCCGCCACCAGTGTCTTCTCGGCGCCGGTGAGGACGATGCCGGAGCCTTGCAGGAAGGGCAGACGGGGGGTCTTGGGGCAGTACTTGTTGTTGGCGTGGACGTAGTTGCGGACCACGCTCAGTGCTCCGACGCGCGGCTTGTTCTCGTCGCCCACGACGAACACCGCGGCGCAGTTGCCGGTGGCCTCGTTGTGATCGACGGTCAGGTTCCGCAGCCGCCGGACCGTGACGCCGATCCGGTTGCCGGCCAGACGGTTGTGACTGACGACCGTCCCCAGGGTGTCCCGGGCGCCCTCCTCGGTGCTGACCGTGTTGGACAGGAACAGTCCGGCGTCGCCGTTGTTCTGGGCGAGGTTGTTGCGGAACACCCCGCGGACGGAGCGCTCCTGGGCGATGCCCCACTGGCCGTTCTTCTCGGCGACCACTCCCTGGACCGTCAGCCGGTCGGTGCCCGACGCCCACAGCCCCTGCTTCTTGAAGCCTCTGAGGGTCAGTGACCTGACGGTGACGCCCTTGACGCGCTTGCTGTCCGTTCCGGTGACACAGATGCCGTTGCCGGCCTTGGCGCAGCTGCCGGCGGAGGCCTTGCCCGGCACGATGACGGTGGAACGGGCACCGGAGCCGCGCAGCGTCAGGTTGGCCACCGTGACGCGGACGCTCTCGTGGTAGGTGCCGGGGGAGAGGACGACGGTGTCGCCCGGGTGTGCGGAATTCACGGCCTTCTGGATCGACTCGCCGGGGTGGACCCAGTGCACCGAACGGTGGTCGGCGGACGGGGCGGCACCGAGCACCGACGCTGTGACGGCCGCGGTGCAGGCGAGGTAGGCCATTTGTCGTTTCGTCATAGGCCGAAGCTAAAAGCGGGTGTTCCGGCCCGCCACCGCTGATCACCCAGGTGGACCGCCGATGTCACCTGCCTGCGCGCGTAAGGGTGAGCCGTCGGAGGCAGCGGCGTCGGCGGACACACGACCGCCCCGGCCGGAGAACCCGGCCGGGGCGGTGCGGTGGTGACGCGTGGGCGTCGACGGTGTGTCAGGCGAGGGTCGCGAGCGTCGCGTTCCAGGTGGCCGAGGGGCGCATGACGGTCGCGGCCTTGGCCGGGTCGGGCTGGTAGTAGCCGCCGATGTCGGCGGGCTTGCCCTGGACCGCGAGCAGCTCGTCGACGATCGTGCGCTCCTGCGCGGTCAGCGTCTCGGCGAGCGGGGCGAACGCCTTGGCGAGGTCCGCGTCGTCGGTCTGCTTGGCCAATTCCTGCGCCCAGTACAGGCCCAGGTAGAAGTGGCTGCCGCGGTTGTCGATGCCGCCGACGCGACGGGTCGGCGACTTGTCCTCGTTGAGGAAGGTCGCCGTCGCGCGGTCGAGGGTGTCGGCGAGCACCTGGGCGCGCGCGTTGCCCGTGCTCTGCGCGAGGTGCTCGAAGCTGGCCGCGAGGGCGAAGAACTCGCCCAGGCTGTCCCAGCGCAGGTAGTTCTCCTTGACCAGCTGCTGGACGTGCTTCGGGGCGGAGCCGCCGGCACCCGTCTCGAAGAGGCCGCCGCCCGCCATCAGCGGAACCACCGAGAGCATCTTGGCGCTGGTGCCCAGCTCCAGGATCGGGAACAGGTCGGTCAGGTAGTCACGCAGGACGTTGCCGGTGACCGAGATGGTGTTCAGGCCCTTGCGGATGCGCTCCAGGGAGAACTTCGTCGCCTCGACCGGGGACAGGATCTTGATCTCCAGGCCCTCGGTGTCGTGCTCCGGCAGGTACGCGTTGACCTTCTCGATCAGCTGGGTGTCGTGGGCGCGGGTCTCGTCCAGCCAGAACACCGCCGGGTCGCCGGTGGCGCGGGCGCGGGTGACGGCCAGCTTCACCCAGTCCTTGATCGGGTCGTCCTTGGTCTGGCAGGCGCGGAAGATGTCGCCCGCGCCGACGGCCTGCTCCAGGACCACGTTGCCGGCCTGGTCGACGAGGCGGACCGTGCCGGTGGTGGGGATCTCGAAGGTCTTGTCGTGGCTGCCGTACTCCTCGGCCTTCTGGGCCATCAGACCGACGTTCGGCACCGAGCCCATGGTGGACGGGTCGAAGGCGCCGTGGGCGCGGCAGTCGTCGATGACGACCTGGTAGACGCCGGAGTAGCTGCTGTCCGGGAGGACGGCGAGGGTGTCGGCCTCCTGGCCGTCCGGGCCCCACATGTGGCCGGAGGTGCGGATCATCGCCGGCATGGAGGCGTCGACGATCACGTCGGAGGGGACGTGCAGGTTGGTGATGCCCTTGTCCGAGTCGACCATCGCGAGGGCCGGGCCCTCGGCGAGCTCGGCGTCGAAGGACGCCTTGATCTCGGCGCCCCCGGGCAGCGCCTCCAGGCCCTTGAAGATGCCGCCCAGACCGTCGTTCGGGGTCAGACCGGCGGTGGCGAACGTCTCGCCGTACTTCGCGAACGTCTTGGGGAAGAAGGCGCGCACGACGTGGCCGAAGACGATCGGGTCGGAGACCTTCATCATCGTGGCCTTGAGGTGCACGGAGAACAGCACGTCCTCGGCCTTGGCACGGGCGATCTGCGCCGTGAGGAACTCGCGCAGCGGCGCGACGTGCATGACGGACGCGTCGACGACCTCGCCCGCGAGGACGGGTACGGACTCGCGCAGCACGGTGGTGGAGCCGTCGTCGCCCGCCAGCTCGATGCGCAGCGAGCCCGCCTCGGAGATCACCGTGGACTTCTCGGTGGAGCGGAAGTCGTCGGCACCCATGGTGGCGACGTTGGTCTTGGACTCGGGGGTCCAGGCGCCCATGCGGTGCGGGTGGGTCTTGGCGTAGTTCTTGACCGACGCGGGGGCGCGGCGGTCGGAGTTGCCCTCGCGCAGGACCGGGTTCACGGCGGAGCCCTTGACCTTGTCGTAACGGGCGCGGATGTCGCGCTCCTCGTCCGACTTCGGGTCGTCCGGGTAGGCCGGGAGGGCGTAGCCCTGCTCCTGGAGCTCGGCGACCGCGGCCTTCAGCTGCGGGATCGAGGCCGAGACGTTCGGCAGCTTGATGATGTTGGCCTCGGGCGTCTTGGCCAGGTCACCGAGCTCGGCGAGGGCGTCGGGAACGCGCTGACCCTCCTCGAGGAACTCGGGGAAGAGCGCGAGGATGCGCCCGGCCAGCGAGATGTCACGGGTCTCCACAGTGACACCCGCCTGCGAGGCGTACGCCTGGACCACCGGCAGGAACGAATACGTCGCCAGGGCCGGGGCCTCGTCAGTGTGCGTGTAAATGATGGTCGAGTCAGTCACCGGGTGCTCCGCTCCACGTCTGCAACATTGCTCGACATCAAGATATCTCGTGAGCGACCCCGACTCGACAGGGGTCCGCCCGCCATCGCCGTGAACAAGAAGTGGCGCGCCGCCGGCACCCGCCCTCGACGCCCTCCCAGGCCCCCACGGGCCGCGCCGGCCGACGCCACCGCGACCCGCACATGGCCGAAAAGTTGCGGGTCGCCCCGGCGCGCCCACCGCCGGAGCACGCCCGGGTGACTGTCCATGTCGAGTACGCCACCGAGTGTCACCGGGGTGGGGCTTGCCCTCGGCCGGCTCTACCTTCCCGATGTGGCCTCGCGCTGGTGCGGTATGCCCGCCTCCAGCAGCTCGGCCCCGCCCGGCTGCAGCGCCACCGTGCGCGTGGGCGCCGGAATCCGGATGCCCTCGTCCCGGTAGCGCTTGTGCAGGCGCTTGATGAACTCGTGCTTGATCCGGTACTGGTCGCTGAACTCCCCGACGCCCAGGATGACGCTGAAGCTGATCCGGGAGTCGCCGAAGGTGTGGAAGCGGACGGCGGGCTCGTGGTCCGGGACGGCGCCGGTGATCTCGGTCATCGTCTCGGTGACGACCTCGGTGGTCACGCGCTCGACGTGCTCCAGGTCGCTGTCGTAGCCGACGCCGACCTGGACGATGAGGGTCATCTGCTGCTCGGGGCGGTTGAAGTTGGTCATGTTGGTGCCCGCGAGCTGGTTGTTGGGGATGATGACCAGGTTGTTGGAGAGCTGACGGACCGTCGTGTTGCGCCAGTTGATGTCGACGACGTAGCCCTCCTCGCCGCTGCTGAGGCGGATGTAGTCGCCGGGCTGGACGGTCTTCGAGGCGAGGATGTGGACGCCCGCGAAGAGGTTGGCGAGGGTGTCCTGAAGGGCGAGCGCCACCGCGAGACCGCCCACACCCAGGGCCGTGAGCAGCGGAGCTATGGAGATGCCCAGCGTCTGCAGCATGACGAGGAAGCCCATCGCCAGCACCACGACCCGGGTGATGTTGACGAAGATGGTGGCCGAACCCGCGACACCCGAGCGGGACTGGGCCAGCGACCGGACGAGACCGGTGATGACCCGGGCCGCGGTCAGGGTCGCGACGAAGATGAGGACGACGGTCAGGACCTTGTTGACGTTGCGTCCGACCGGAGCCGTCAGCGGAAGCACCGCGCCCGCCGCCGAGACACCCGCGGCGATCGCTCCCCAGGGGACGAGCGTGCGCAGCGCGTCGACGATGAAGTCGTCACCGCTCCACCGGGTGCGCGAGGCGTGCTTGCCGAGCCAGCGCAGCAGTATGCGCAGCAGGAACGCGGCCAGCAGACCCGCCACCACGGGAATCCCGGCCATCATCAGGTCGTCCAGTGTGAGGGAGTGTTTCACCGGCCGCCTCCCGTGTGACGGAGGGGAAGGCCCGCGGGCCGGATGTGCTGTGTCGTCACTTGCCACCTGCTCGAATCCGGGAATGCACGATCACGCCCGGACGCGTGTGCGTCGTCCGGGGCGACCTCTCATCCTGCCGTACTCGCGGGTACGTCCGTTACCGGGCCCACACGGTTCCGGCACACCTGCCGACCACGCCTGTCGACATCCCCGCCCACCACACCTGTCGGTCCGTCACCAGGGTCTCGGCCGGGGCCGATCCGGTCGAGACCGACTCGATCGAGTCGAGGAGCCGCGATACGGCACAGGCCCCGGCCCACTACCTCGACGTGAACGAGCCGTGCCGCCCGGCGCCCGACGCGAAGCGCGCGGCACCCTCCATGCCCTCGGCCAACACGTCCATGCCGTAACGGAGTTCGACGCGCAGGGCCGCCTCCTCGACCAGGCCTTCCTGGTCGAGGACCGACGCGCGGTCGCTGCGCAGGCAGGACTGGGGGAAGTCGGCGATGGCCGCGGCGAGTTCCTCGGCCTCGGCCCGGGCGCGGCCGGTCGGGACGAGCCGGTTGGCGAGGCCCATCTCGTACGCCTCGGCGGCCGGGACCGCGCGGCCGGTGAGGATCATGTCCATCGCACGGCTTGCGCCGATGAGCCGGGGGAGCCTTATGGTGCCGCCATCGATGAGCGGGACGCCCCAGCGGCGGCAGAAGACGCCGAAGACGGCGTCCTGCTCGGCGACCCGCAGATCGCACCAGAGCGCCAGTTCCAGGCCGCCCGCCACGGCGTGCCCCGCGACCGCCGCGATGACCGGCTTGGACAGCCGCAGCCGGGTGGGACCCATCGGCCCGTCACCGTCCTCCGCGACGCTGTTGCCGTACTCGGTGCCGATCGCCTTGAGGTCCGCGCCGGCGCAGAACGTGCCGCCCTCGCCCCAGAGCACCGCCACCCGGGCCGTCTCGTCCGCCTCGAACTCCCGGAAGGCGTCGGCGAGTTCGGCGGCGGTCGGCCCGTCCACGGCATTGCGGGCGGCGGGGCGGGAGAGGACGACCGTGGTGACGTGCCCCTGGCGTTCGATCCGGACCGACATC
The DNA here is from genome assembly GCF_044763085.1 of Streptomyces sp. NPDC096311. NCBI lineage: Bacteria > Bacillati > Actinomycetota > Actinomycetes > Kitasatosporales > Streptomycetaceae > Streptomyces > Streptomyces sp. NPDC096311. The sequence goes on along the minus strand of NZ_JBIWFN010000031.1, from coordinate 16,335 downwards.
GTGCTGTCCCCTTCTCCCGGCCATGTACGCCTTCTCCAGCGCGGCGTACGGGGAGGTTACTCCGGAGCCTCCCGTGGCGCAGATCCGTGGCGCTCAGATCACCTTGAGACGGACCAGTGCCCCCAGCGTCAGCGCCCCGGGCAGCAGCGGCACCCACACCGTGATGATCCGGTACGCCAGCACGACCGCCGTCACCACGGCCACCGGGCCGCCCGCCGCCACCAGCGCGACGATCAGCGCCGCCTCCACCGAACCGATGCCGCCCGGCGTGGGCACCATCGCGACGGCCGCCGTCGCCGCCAGATACGCGAGCGCCATGTGCAGCGGCGGCACCGCCAGGTTCATCGCCTCACCGACCGCGGTCAGCCCGGCGGCCTGCAGCAGCGGGAAGGCGAGCGATCCGCCCCACAGGGCGAGCGCGCGTGCCGGACGGGTGTGCACGGAGCGGGCCTCGCCGAGCGCGGTGCGCAGGAACGACAGCACGGCCCCGCGCAGCCGTCGCACGAGAAGAAGCGTCGCCACCGCGGCCAGCAGGAGCACTCCCGCGGCGAGAAGCAAGGGGCCGATCGCGCCCGAGGGGAGGAGGGATCCGATGTGCAGGGCTCCCGGGAACGCGATGAGCAGACCCACCAGGAGGGTCAGCCGGGCGATCGACTCCGCGAGCATGTAGAGCGCGAGCGCGGCGGAGGAGCGGGCGAGCGGGACGCCGCACACGGTCATGAAGCGGAGATTGACCGCGCCGGCGCCGAGACCGGTCGGCAGCAGGTGGTTGGCCGCGCCCGCGGCGAACTGGGTGGCGAGCAGCCGCCGCGCGGGCAGCCGCTGCATGACCGCGCCCTGCCGGGCGGAGGCCGCGGCGACCCAGGTCAGGCAGGTCGCGACGGCGGCCGCCAGCAGCCACGGCCACTCGGCCGAGCGCAGATGGCCGAAGCCCTCCATGAGGACGGAGCGATGCCGCACCGCGACCACCAGGACGAGGGCGAGCGGGATCACGCACAGGACCGACCTGAGCGGGAAGCGTCGGGATCCTTGGGAGAATCCCTGGGGAAGCTTCTGGGGAAGTCGAACCGCTGTCACATCGGGAGAGGTTCTCCACGCCGCGCCAACGGGGGGTTGCGGGCGCGCGTCCGGCGGCTGACGTGCCGGGCAAGGTGCGGGAGGGGTCGTCGCCGTCGTGGGTGCCGTCATGGATTCCTTACTGTGTTCTTCACCGTGTCTTCGTTCTTCACTGTGTCTTCGTCCGGGAATCGTTGACCTCAACGATGCTTGAGGTCCTACGGTCACTCTCATGAGCATGGAGAGCACAGCCTGGACCCAGCTGCACAGCGTCATGAACGCGCAGCAGGAGCGCCGTCACTTCGCCCGCGCGACCTTGCGTCGCATCGCCGCCTTCGCCCGCCCGCATCGCCGCCGTATCGGCCAGTTCGTGGTCCTCAGCGTGCTGACCGCGCTGCTGGCCGTCGCGACGCCGGTGCTCGCGGGGCGCGTCGTGGACGCCATCGTGTCCGGCGGCGACGAAGCCACCGTCATCCGCCTTGCCGTGCTCATCGCACTCATCGCGCTCGCCGAGGCGGCGCTCGGGCTCCTCGGCCGCTGGCTGTCGGCGACGCTCGGTGAGGGCCTCATCCTCGATCTGCGGACGGCCGTGTTCGATCATGTGCAGCGCATGCCGGTCGCGTTCTTCACACGTACCCGTACGGGCGCGCTGGTCAGTCGACTCAACAACGACGTGATCGGCGCCCAGCGCGCCTTCAGCAACACGCTGTCCGGAGTCGTCAGCAATCTCGTCACGCTGCTGCTCACCCTCGCCGTCATGCTCACCCTGTCCTGGCAGATCACGCTGCTCGCGCTGGTGCTGCTCCCGGTGTTCGTGGTGCCCGCACGGCGGACGGGCAGCCGGATGGCACGCCTGCAACGAGAGGCGGCGAACCTGAACGCGTCGATGGGCACCCGGATGACCGAGCGGTTCTCCGCGCCCGGCGCCACGCTCATCAAGCTCTTCGGGCGGCCCGAGGACGAGTCCGCCGAGTTCGCGGCGCGGGCCCGGCGGGTGCGGGACATCGGGGTGCGTACGGCGATGGCGCAGTCGGCGTTCATCACGGCCCTCACGCTGGTCTCCGCCCTGGCCCTGGCGCTCGTGTACGGGCTCGGCGGCTGGTTCGCGCTGCGCGGCAGCCTGGAGCCGGGCGCCGTCGTCTCACTGGCGCTGCTGCTGACCCGCCTGTACGCGCCGCTCACCTCGCTCGCCGGGGCGCGTGTCGAGGTCATGAGCGCCCTGGTGAGCTTCGAGCGCGTCTTCGAGGTGCTCGACCTCAAGCCACTCATCGAGGAGAAACCGGACGCCCGTACGGTCCCGGAAGGCCCGGCGGCCGTGGAGTTCCAGGACGTCCGCTTCGCCTACCCCTCCGCCGACAAGGTCTCCCTCGCCTCCCTCGAGGAGGTCGCCGCCCTCGACACCCGGGGCGGCGCCGAGGTCCTGCACGGCGTGTCCTTCCGCGCCGAACCCGGCCAGACCGTCGCCCTCGTCGGCTCCTCCGGTGCCGGCAAGTCGACCATCGCCCAACTGCTGCCGCGCCTGTACGACACCGACGAGGGCACCGTCCGCATCGGCGGCGTCGACGTCCGCGAACTGAGCGCCGAGTCGATGCGCGAGACCCTCGGCATGGTCACCCAGGACGGTCACCTCTTCCACGACTCGGTACGCGCCAACCTGCTCCTGGCCCGCCCCTCCGCGACGGAGGACGACCTGTGGGACGTACTGCGCAGGTCCCGCCTCGAAGACCTCGTACGCTCCCTGCCCGACGGCCTCGACACCGTGGTCGGCGAGCGCGGCTACCGTCTCTCCGGCGGAGAGCGCCAGCGCATGACCATCGCCCGGCTGCTGCTCGCCCGTCAGCGTGTCGTCATCCTCGACGAGGCCACCGCGCATCTGGACAACACCTCGGAGGCGGCTGTCCAGGAGGCGCTCACCGAGGCGCTGGAAGGGCGCACGGCCGTGGTGATCGCGCACCGGCTGTCCACCGTGCGGACCGCCGACGTGATCCTCGTCGTGGAGGCCGGACACATCGTGGAGCGGGGCACGCACGAGGAGTTGCTCACGGCGGAGGGCCGGTACGCGGAGCTGTACCGGACCCAGTTCAAGAAGGGCCGGGAAGTCGGCAAGGACCGGGACGGCGTGGCGGAGGTCGCCGTCGCGGCGGAGGCGATCCCGTAGGACCGCCGGCAGGGAGGTGTCGTCAGTGGGCTGTCGACGGGGTGAGGGGTACGGATTCTGGTACGGCGTGGGCGGGGCCGAGCCGGTCGCCCTCGATGTCGAGGCCGGGAAGGCGCCGCTCCAGCCATTCGGGGGCCACCAGGCCGCGTGCCGGGTCAGCGCCAGGACGGCCGGGACGAAGGTCATCCGGATGATGAACGCGTCGAGCAGGACACCGGCGGCGAGTGCGAAGGCGATCTGTTTCAGCATCGTGCTGTCGGAGGTGAGGAAGGGCTACCCCACCCCCGCCGAACTGGCGGGGCACGGCTGGACCCCCGTGCCCCGCACCCGGCTGCCCTTTCCCAGCACCGTCGCCGGGGCAGCCGACTCGTGCGACTGGGCGCGGTCGGTCACCTCAACCCGGCCTCGGGATACGGAGAATGGCATCAGGGCGAAGAGCTGATCCGCATGCTGGAGTCCGTGGCGGTGGAGCTCCACCGATCCGGCGGCCTTCTGGTCGGCGGTGTGGGAGCACTACGGGCTGGACGCCGTCACCGCCTACGACGAGGTGCCGGCCTTCGGAGGCCGGAAGGATGAGACCGGTAACGGCATGACCGCGGACGGGCCAAGCAGCCATCCGGCCAGGTCGGCAAACGGTCACCATCAGGCGTGTTCGGTGAGCCCGACCACCTCCTGCGTGGGGGCACCACCGAGCTGACGGCCTTCTGGTGGTGCCGTCCAGGCGCAGCGGGTGGCAGCCACGCCGAGGCTGGCAGAGGATGAGAGCGCTGCTCCCGCCCCGCGCCGGAGCGCTGCTCCCGTGCCGCGCCGCCAAGGAGGCCCGGACATGCGCTGGTGGTCGTCTCTGATCACGATCGGCCGGGACGGGCTGCGCGTGCAGCGGGCATTCGCCGCCCCGTCGGTGATCGCACGGGCCGTACTGGCCGTGCTGCTCGCCACGGTCCTCGGCCTGCTGCTGGACGACCCGGTCGCCGGGTCCATGGCCAGCGTCGGTGCGTTCATCTGCGGCATCGGTACGATGCTGAGCCCGCTGCGACACCCTGTGGTGAACGCGCTCGGGATGGCCGCGGCCTTCAGCGCAATGGCGGTGCTGGGGGCACTGGTGCAGGGCACCACGTGGCTGTTCCTGCTGCTGCTCGCGGTCGCGGCGTTCGCCACCGGGCTGTGGCGGACGCTGGGCGTCGCGCCCGGCATCCGGGGGTGTCTCACGGCCATCGGGCTGATGATCACGGCCGATCTCGCTCCCGACGTACATGGCGGCCTGGTGATGGCCGGGTGGATCGCGGTCGGGACCGGACTCGTCGTGGTGGTGCAACTGATCCCGCCATACGGTCCGCGGTTCGCCGCCCAGCGCCGTGCCCTTGCGGCCCTGTACCAGTCGCTCGCCGAGACTTCGGTCGCGGCCGACTCCGCCGCCCTGGGCAGGTCCGCTCCGTTCACGGCGGCCCGGCAGGCTCTGGACGTGCTGCCGCAGTTCAGCCGGCCGTCAGCGGCGGCCATGTTCGGACTGCTGGGAGAGGCCGAGCGCATTCGCCGCGCGCTGCACACCGTGCGGCTGACGCTACCCGCGGCGGCAGCGGCCGGGAACCAGGAAGCACTGGCCGCCGCCGCGCAGGTGCTGGGCCGTATCTCCCGTACGGTGGCCTCGGGCCGCGAGCACCGCACCCCCGAGGAAGTCCGCACCCCCCTGGAGGCGTGGGCGGCCACCTCGCCCGTGCGCGGCCGGCGCGACCTGGCCGCGCGGGTGCGGAACGCCGAGCAGCTGGCCCGGCGCTCGACCGACGACCTCCTCGGCGATGTACTGGAACCCCACGCCGAGGTGCCGGGCCTGTACTCGGGCACCCCCTCCGTGGCACGCACCGCCCGGCGGATCCGGGCGCAGCTGCGTCCCGAATCGCCGATCTTCCGCCACGCGGTGCGGCTCGCGGTGGGTGTCGTGGTCGCCGAGGTCATCGGCCGGTCGATCGGCGGGTGGGGTGGGCTGGGCATCTCCGCGCACGGCTTCTGGGTGGCCCTGACCACCATGCTGGTTCTCTTCCCCGAGTACGGACACACCCTCGTCCGCGGCTGGGGACGGGCGGCCGGGGCCGTTCTGGGCGGCCTCTTCGCCTGGGTGCTGTCCCTGCCGCCCTGGTCGCCCGTCGGCCTCGCGGTCGTGGCGGTGGTGCTGGCCGCTGCCTCGTTCGTGACCCTGCGGACCGGGCAGCTGATGCTCAACCTGTGGCTGACCACCTGGATCGTCTTCCTGATCCACGACGTCGGCGGGCTGCCGGGGCCCACGGCGTGGGCCCGCGCGGCCGACACGGTGGTCGGCGCCGCGCTCGCCGTGCTCATCTTCCTGGTCTGGCCGACCTGGTCCACCCGGCGGGTGCCGGGCCTGCTCGCGGAGTGGCTGCGGGTGCAGGACAGGCTGCTGCCCGAACTGCTGACCGGCTACGCCGACGTAGGGGCGACCGACCCGGCGGCCGTCGACGCACTACGGGCGCGGTCACGGCAGGTCAGGGAGAACCTGGAGGCCGCGGTGGAGCAGTCGTACGCCGAGCCGGCCGAGCACCGCGGCCCCTGGTCGAGTGTGCAGCTGGAGCAGATCAGGACTCAGGTGTCCACGGTCGCCGGATGTGCCACCCTGCTGGGCGAACACCTCCCGCGTACCCCGCAGGACACCGTGCCGGAGCTGACCGAACTGGTCGATCCGCTGCACGAACACCTCACCGCACTGGCCCGCGCCGCCGCCGGAGCCGAGACCGTGACCCCGGGGGCCTTGCGGTCGGTCCTCGACTCCTTCACCGCCCGCTCCGGCCTGCCGCCCGAGACGTCCGACGGCTCCGGCAGCACCACGACCAGCCGCGCCGTCGCCCTGAGCACCGCAACCGTCGACGCCGTGGAGGCCCTGACCGCCACCATCGCCTCCCGCTACCGCCCCCGTCGCCACGCGGCAGCCTGAAACCCCGCAGAGATCCGCAGAGAGCAGCCACCTGTCGAGTGGCGCGCGACGCGCCGGTCGCGCAACAGCGCCTCCGTGCGTGATGGTGCGCTCACCTGCGGATGACGTGGTCCGAGGGATATGGGGTGGTCGGCGTGACAGGTGGACCTCCGGCCCCTGCTGCCATCGGTTGCGCGTAGAAATATGGAACCGGAACCGGAGAGGTGGGAGGGAAGCCCGGCCTGGCGGCGTCGAGGTGGGCATCGAGGCTCAGTGCGGCGGTGACGAGGGCAAGGTGGGTCAACGCCTGGGGGAAGTTGCCGAGTTGCTCGCCGGTCAGCCCGATCTCCTCGGAGTACAGACCGAGATGGTTGGCGTAGGTGAGCATCTTCTCGAAGACGAGTCGCCCTTCACGCAGACGGCCGGCGCGAGCGAGGGCTTCGACGTACCAGAAAGTACAGGCCGAGAAGGTGCCTTCGGAACCGAGCAGTCCGTCGGGAGAGGCAGAGGGGTCGTACCGGTATACGAGGCCGTCGGACACGAGATCTTTCTTGATCGCGTCCAAGGTCGAGAGCCACCGCGGATCCTGCGGGGGGATGAAACCTACCGCGGGCATCCGCAAAAGCGCGGAGTCCAGGACGTTGCTGCCCAAGTACTGCGTGAACGCGGCACGCTCCGGACTCCACCCTCGCTGCAGGATCTGCCAGTAGATGGCGTCGCGTTCCTTGGTCCAGCGCTGCACCTCTGCGGGGCGGCCGTTCTGAGCGGCCATGCGGATGGCCCGATCCAGCGCGATCCAGCTCATGAGCCGTCCATAGGTGAAGTCCTTGTCACCGCCCCGCGTTTCCCAAATACCGGCTTCGGGACGGTCCCAGTTCTCGCACACCCAGTCCACCGTGTTGATCAGTGCCTGCCAGATGCGCCAGGTGGTCGGTAGACCCTGCCGGTCGGCGAAATGGAGGCACTCCAGCGCTGATCCGTAGATGTCGAGCTGCAACTGGTCAGCGGCACCGTTGCCGACCCGCACCGGAGCGGAGCACCGGTAGCCCGCCCAGTGCCCCAGGGTCTGCTCCGCCAGGTCGGAGGAGCCGTCGACGCGATACATGACCTTCAGAGGGTGCTCGCCGGAACCTGCGTGTTCCTGAACGCGGTCGCCCAGCCACTCGGTGAACGCCATGGCTTCCTCGGTGAATCCCAGCCCGAGCAGCGCGTGAAGGGACAAGGAGGCGTCGCGTACCCACGCGTAGCGGTAGTCCCAGTTGCGCTCGCCGCCGACCTGTTCCGGCAGGCTCGTGGTCGGAGCCGCAACCATGGCACCGGACGGAGCGTAGGTCATGAGTTTGAGCGTCATGGCGGAGCGGTTGACCATCTCCCGCCACCGTCCGGTATAGCGTGAACGGGCCAGCCAGGTGTGCCAGAAGGCGATGGTGTCCTCCAGGAGCCGCTCGCATTCCCCAGGCGGAACGACGCGTGGCGGACCGTCAGCGAACGTTTCCAGCACGAGACCGCTGGTCATGCCGGCTCGCAGTCTTATGGACATGTATACGTCACCGGCGTGAACCCTCCGGTCGCCCGCGCACTCGTCGCCGGGTGTGTCCACCACATGGACGGTCACATCTGTATCGCGGCTGGCAAAATGCCAGCCGCCCATGCACGAGGTGACCTCGTGCGGTTGCTGCGCGTAGTCGAACCGAGGGGCGATCTCGATGTCGAACGAGATCTCACCGCGTGTGCACCGCAGCATGCGGACCAGTCGGTGATTGCTCGTCGGATCGCGTGGCGAAGCAGGCGGCATGAAATCCACGACCGATCCGACGCCTTGCCTGGTCATGAACCTGGTGAGCAGCGCACAGGTGTCCGGGTAGTAGAGCTGCTTCGTCGCATACGTCGGCGCTTGGGGAGCAATCTTCCAGTGACCGCCGTTCTCACTGTCGAGCAGTGCTCCGAAGATACTCGGCGAGTCGAATCGCGGGCTGCAGAACCAGTCGATCGTTCCCTCGGTGGAGACCAGCGCGGCCGTCTGCAGGTCACCGATGAGTCCGTGGTCTTCGATCAGCGGATGTTCGTTCATGGGGTCTCTTCCCGTCTCGCCTGACGCCAGCGGTGACGCGCTGCTACCGACGGTGCCGCTTGCGGACACACCACTCGCCCCCACCTCCAGACTGCCTGGCATGTCCCGGGTTCGCATTACTCCTGGAAGCGGACGTCATCCCCGTCCCGCGCGGCCCCCGCCACCTTCCCGTGGCGATCGACGGCCGCAGCGGCGGAGCGCTTCGTAGACGCGTCGCTCACGGAGTACAGCGCCTCGAGTTCCCCCGAGAGCGCCACGCCGGCCGAAAGCGTCTTCGGCGAGTCGATATCCGCCGCCAGGCCGGTGTCACGTGATGGGAGACGGCCCAGGTGCCGAAGCAGTTGACCTCTGTCTCGCGCCGTGCACCGCCGAATCCGTGCGGTCGCCACAGTGACGAGGTTCTCGGTGCGATCGGGAGCACGGTTCCGTACGCTGGCCCCGTCCGTCTGGCGCGGCGTCAGAAGGCTCGGCAATCAGTCAGTGCCGATGCGGGAGCAACAGCCCGTAATCCGGCCGGAAAACCGGCCGTTGTAGAGTAGGGAACCGCCCTTGACCTGCAAGAGCAGGCAGGGAGCAGAATTCTGGGAGCGCTCAATGCTGCGTACCATGTTCAAGTCCAAGATCTAGCATCTGGGCGTTTGTGCAGGTCAGAGGTGTGATGGCCCCGCTCGGGTCAGCAAATGGTCAGCATCGGGTGCGGGGGTGTCTGGCGTGCTGACCTGGTGACCGCCGCGGCGGGGCCTGGACGCGGATGCCTGGCTCCCGCTCGGAAGGTTCGCTTCGTGGCTCGTCAGCTCGCTCGCGGTATGGGTTCGTTCTTCAAGGACTGCGGTTGTGCCCGGCCGACCCGGTGCCCGCACCCGTACACGATCCGTTTCCGCAACGGTCAGGGGAAGCAGCTTGAGGAAGGCGGGTTCGGCACAGGGCGATGCGATCAAGCGCCTGACGCAGATCTATTCGGAGAAGAAGCGCACGGCGCCGTCTGTCGCGGAGGTGCACCGGGAGATGGGGCAGAAGACGGTCGCGGAATATGCGAAGCAGTGGCTGCCCCGCCAGCGGCGGATGACCGAATACTCCACGAGCGAGCACGTCAGAAGCTCCATCAACGTCCATATCGTTCCGCGCCTGGGTTCACGGAAGCTGATATCCGTGACTCCCGTTGTGGTGCAGCGTTTCCTGGATGAGTTGGAGGCCGACGGCGTTGGCCGGGGCAATCAGGTCAACATCCTGCGCACCCTCAAGGCGATTCTGCGGGATGGCAGGAGCCAGAGTACGTTCGCCACAGGGTGGTCATTCCGGGCTTGGCCTATCTGAAACAGGCTCTGGCTGTCGCGGGTGACGACCTTGCTCTGGAGATCGTGATGATGGCGGGATGCGGACTGCGTAACGGCGAGGCCCGGGCCGTGAACGTCAACAATGTGGTGGCGGATGACGTGTACCGGGTGCACGAGCAGATCCACTCCAACACGCACCGACCGGCGAAGCTGAAGCACCGCAAGGTGGGGGAGTTCCGGGAGGTGCCGCTGCCCCGCTCGGTACTGGAGACGATCGAACGCTACGAGGAGAAGCACGGCACAGACCCCCGATGAGAAGTGAACAACCCGGCGGCCTGTTCGTAGCTGAACCGCTGGTCGGGGACCATCTCGACAATGCGCTCGCGGCAGCACACCCGTCCAAGGCGAGAACGGATGGTGCGGAGATGACCAACCCGTACTGGCCAGCTGCTTCGCCGACGACCCCGCCGTGAGCCTCGCCGTACCGGCCGGCGCACCGAAGAAAGCGACCACCGCGGTCATCGACCGCGCCGACCCATCCGGCGCCCAGGGCGCCGCGCGCCGGGTCGTCCAGCTCGTGCCGCGTACTGACCGCGACGTGGTGCTCGCCCGACTGAACCGGCCCGTCACCAACGTGGCTTCCATCGCCCTCCCGAGCGCCGCACCCGCGACCGGTGCGGAGCTGACGTTCACCGGATACGGCCGTACGAAGACCGAGTGGGCGCCGCTGAAGCTGCACACCGGCACCTACACCGTCGGCTCGGCGACGGTGATCGGCAAGGACTCGGCCGCGTGCATGGGAGACGCGGGCGGCCCGGTGATCAGTGCGGGCAAGCTCGCCGGCCTCAGCTCCCAGTCCTCGCAGGGCGGGTGCTTCGGTATTGACGAGACGCAGACCAGCACTGCCGGAGTCATCGCCCGGGTGGACGACCTGGCCTCCTGGGTGAACTCGGCCATGGACCCGGCCGGATCACCGACTACAACGGTGACGGCGTCGAGGACATCGCGATCGACGACCCCGCGGCCACCGTGGGCACCGACACGAGCGCCGGTGTCGTACGGGTCTCGTACGGCGGCGGCAAGGGCACCGCCGAGATCAACCAGGACCTCGACTGGGTGCCGGGCGGTGCCGAGCAGAGCGACTGGTTCGGTGAGCAGCTCGCCACCGTCGACTACAACGAGGACGGCTACACGACCCTGGTCGTCGGCACCCCCAACGAGACCCTCGGCACCGCCACGGACGCCGGCATGGTCGACGTCTTCTTCGGGGCCCCGGGCGGTCTGGGCACCGGCTCGGTGAAGAACGCCCACTTCGAGCAGGGCGCCGGCACCGGCGGGCTGAAGGTCTCCACCCCCGAGACCGGGGACCGCTGGGGCACGCCGTCGTCGCCGGCACCACGCGCGCCGGTGAGCCGTATATCCCGGCTGGCTCCCCCGGTGAGGCACTGGGCTCGGTGAAGAACGCCGGCTCCGCCTTCTACATCCACGGCGACACCAATGTCGCGCTGCACCAGGAAGACCGGTGTCCCGTGCACCGCGGAGGAGGGTGACCGCTTCGGCTCGTCGCTGGCCGGCGACGCCAACCACCTCGCCGTCGGCTCGCCGGGCGAGGCCATCGGCACCGACAAGGGCGCCGGCGGCGTGGCGGTGTTGAACCCGAACAAGCTGGACGCCGACAACATGTCGACCCCGATGTTCGGCCTCGACCAGGACCTCGACACCTTCTCCGGCGGCGCCACCCAGCGGGCAGAGGTCGGCCAGGTCTCCGTGGTGCGCATCAAGGCCGACGGCACCTGGGACCAGCAGCCCACGCTGTGGCAGGGCACCAGCACGGACACCGTCTCGGGCACCGCCGAGGCCGGTGACCGCATGGGCGAGAGACTCACGGCCGTCAACACCCCCCCCGCGCGGTCGGCACCGCCGCGCCCCTGAAGGTCGCCGTCGGTGTCCCCAACGAGGCAGTCGGCACCGCCGCCAAGGCCGGCGCCATCCACACGTTCTCCCTGCTCGGCGCCCCCGGCGACCGCGACCACTGGATCGAGGCGGGCAGCGGCGACGGCGTCCCCGGCCCCGCGGGTGCCGACCAGTACCTCGGCCGCAGCATCCACTTCACCGGTACCAAGCTCTACGCCGGTCTGCCGTACGGTCCCAGCGCCCGGGGTGCCCTCTACGCCCTGCCGCTGACCAACGCGACCGGCGGCACCGTCGGACCCGTCACCGCCTACACGCCCGGAACCGGTGGCTGCCCGTCCGCCGGATCGCGCTTCGGGTACAACGCACGCTAGACAACTCCCGTCGGGCCGAGTCCCGCCGAGAGGGCTGAGCCCTCGACGGCCACGCGCGCCGTCGAGAGCTCTCGCGTGTGGGGTCACCCTGCGGGCACGAAGATCACGTCCGGCAGCCTGCCGGGAGTTCAGGTGGCGCTCGCTGCCGGCAGTGCCCCGGTCCACCCGGGACGGACCGGTAGCCGGCCCCGCCCCTTGTTCTGTTAGGAGTCGTCGGTGTCCGAAGGGGGCGAGTAGGCAAGGGCAACCGGTTCGGACGGCAGCCTTTCCAGTGCCTGAGCTATGAGTTCGTCCGGCGAAACGGGCCAGCTCCGTGCTGCCAGATCTTCGCAGGCCGTGGCGGCGAATGAGCCGTCGGGGCTGAACGCCACGGAGTTGACTTCGCCGTCGTGAGTCAGGCGTGCCATCTCGGTGCCGTCTGCCGCGTCCCACACCCGTGCCGTACGGTCACTGCTGGCGGTTGCTATGCGGGTTCCGTCGGGGCTGAAGGCCACACCGCGCACCCAGTCGTCGTGCGGCAGGCGAGCGATTTCCGTGCCGGTGGTCACGTCCCACACGCGCGCGGTGCTGTCGCTGCTCGCGCTGGCCACCTGCGCGCCGTCGGGGCTGAACGCCACGGAGTTGACTTCGCCGTCGTGAGTCAGGCGTGCCGTCTCGGTGCCGTCTGCCGCGTCCCACACCCGTGCCGTACGGTCACTGCTGGCGGTTGCTATGCGGGTTCCGTCGGGGCTGAAGGCCACACCGCGGACCCAGTTGTCGTGCGGCAGGCGAGCGATTTCCGTGCCGGTGGTCACGTCCCACACGCGCGCGGTGCTGTCGCTGCTCGCGCTGGCCAACCGGGTGCCGTCGGGGCTGAACGTCACCGCCCAGACGATTCCGTCGTGACCGAATGTCGAAGCTTGGGCACCGGCCCCCGCTTCCCATATCCGTACCGTGTGGTCATCACCGACCGTTGCTATGCGGGTTCCGTCGGGGCTGAAGGCCACACCGCGGACCCAGTTGTCGTGCGGCAGGCGAGCGATTTCCGTGCCGGTGGTCACGTCCCA